>NZ_JBFAPV010000002.1:0-857913 GCF_040676925.1 Nonomuraea sp. NPDC049486 | reverse complement strand
TATGGCCCGCCGTCTCACTCACAGGGGTCCTGTTCGGCGACAAGCCAGAATCGTCTGCGACTGACGAAGATCATCGATCTCAAACACTCACTTAGGAAAATCACTCCTGGACGTCTCCGATCAGCTACTCTCTCGCCGGCACCCACTGGCGCGGACAGATCATCTCGGTGCACAATCGGCCCGTGAAGGCGTACGTCGGAGTCACCGACGGTGACTGGTATCGCTTCCTCGCGGCACGCCCCGCCCTGACCGAGGCGAACTTCTGGCGGCCCTCGGGAAAGGGCGAGTTCAAGGTCCTCCGGCCGGGCGAGCCGTTCCTGTTCAAAACCCACCACCCACACAACCGGGTAGTCGGCGGCGGCTTCTTCGCCCGTTTCGTCAAGCTGCGCGTCTCCGAAGCCTGGGAGATCTTCGGCGAGGCCAACGGCGCCTCCACCCTCCATGAGATGCGTGCCCGAGTCGGCCACTATCGAAGAGAACCGATCTCGCCAGCTGACGACCCCGTGATCGGCTGCGTCTTACTTCGGGACACCTGCTTCTTCCCTCTCGACGCCGACGCCGGCCCTCCCCCGGCGTTCGCCGCCAACATCGTCCAGGGCAAGGGGTACGATCTCGCCACCCATCCGGACGCCCGGTTCTTCCACGACGTCGTCACCCGGCTCCTCGGCGGCCATGTGGAGATCGACCTGAGCGAGCCGTGGCATCTCGGCGGCCCGGTGTTCGGCGATCCCCGCCTGGTGCCGCAACGACTCGGCCAGCAGGCGTTCAAGGCCGTGGTCCTGGACGCCTACGACCGGCGCTGCGCCATCACCGGCGACAAGATCCGTCCCGTTCTGCAGGCCGCGCACATCCGGCCCGTCCACCGAGGCGGCGAACACCGGCTCGACAACGGACTGCTGCTCCGCTCCGACGTGCACACCTTGTACGACCGCGGCTACCTCGCCGTCGATCCGTCGTACAAGCTGCTGGTCAGCCCTCGATTGCGCGAGGAGTTCGGCAATGGCCGCCAGTTCTACGAGCGGGCCGGGCACCAGATCGCCCTCTCTCGCCAGCGGCCGGACCGGCCGCAGCGGGAAGCCCTGGAGTGGCATCTGGACGAGGTCTTCCTTCGCTGACGGTCCGACCCAGCCTCCGATCTTGAGGGACACAGGCCCCTGAAGCGTCGCATGAGGTATACGCGGTAAACCTTCCTGGTATACGTTGTACACATGTCAATGAAGACGGCGGACCGGGTCGCCGAGGCCGCGCGCGCCATCCTCGAGACCGAGGGCGTCGAGGCCGTGACCATGCGGCGGGTGGCTGACGCCGTCGGCATCACGGCCATGGCGATCTACAAGCACTACCCGAACCGTGAGGCGCTCCTGGCCGCCGTGGCCGATCGCGCTCTCCGCGAACTCGGGGCGAGCTGGGGCGGGCGCGACGGCGACTGGGAAGCGCGTGCGCTGGGCCTGCTGGACGACTTTCTCGACTTCGCCCTCGGGTCGCCGCACCTGTACCGCTTCCTCATCACCGATCGGCGTGAACGGGCGCGGCGGTTCCCTGACGGCTTCAGGGACGGAGCCTCACCGTCGTTCACGAAGATCGTCACCTTGGCCGAGGAGGGCATGCGTGACGGCCTGCTGCGCCCGGACGATCCGCTGGAGGTCGCGATGACGGTGACGGCCACCGCCCAGGGCCTGGTGCAGCTCTATCTCGGCGGCCGTATCGGGCTGGCCGAGGACGAGTTCCGGGCTCTGTGCACGCGTGCGACGAGGAGGGTCCTCGATGGCGTCCGAGCGTAGGCCGCGCCGCTGGAGACGGCGGGCGTGGATCGCGGCCGGTGTTGCCCTGGCGGTCCTGGTCGCCGGGCTGGGTTACAGCGCCTGGTTCGGGAGCGACCAGGCGATCAAGGTGCGGCGCTGGGGGGCGGGAGACGTCATGGTGCTGGCCTCCGGCGACCGTACCGTGACCCTGGCCGACACGCCGGCGACGCGCAAGCCCGGCACGTACTGGCTGGAATGGAGCGGCGCCGGCACCATGCTCGGCGAGGTGACGTCACGGGGCGGCGGCAAGGTGACCCGCGCGGTGCTGGACGGCGCGGTCCCGTCCATCGGCACCTCCGGCAGCCTCAACGTGGCCCCTCCCGGGGATCCGGAGGTGGCGTGGGGCCTGGACTACTCCGAGATCACGGTGCCGACCGAGCTCGGTCCGGCGCCCGCCTGGCACGTCCCCGGCGACGGCACCACCTGGTTCGTCGCCGTCCACGGCCAGAACGCCAGGCGCAAGGCCGTCCAGAAGGTGCTTCCCGTCGTGCACCGGCTCGGCATGCCGTTCCTGGCCATCACCTACCGCAACGACGAGGGCGCCCCGGCCTCCCCAGACGGGCTGATCCATCTGGGCGACACGGAGTGGCGGGACCTGGAGGCGGCCGTCCGCACGGCGCGGGGCCTGGGGGCGCGGCGCGTCGTCCTCTACGGCACGTCCATGGGAGGCGTCGTGGCCGGCCAGTTCCTGGCGCGATCGCCGCTGGCGGACCTCGTCTCCGCGGTCATCATGGACGCGCCCCCGTACGATCTGGAGCGCGTGAGCGAGTGGAACGCCGCCCGGTTCGGCATGCCCGCCTTCGCCGGATGGCTCTCCAGCCGGGTGGTGGAATGGCGGATCGGCGTCGACCAGGACGCCCTTCACCTGATCCGTCATCCGCCCGCCGTCAGGCCTCCGCTCCTGCTGATCCACACGGACGACGACACCGAGGTCCCGGTGGGCTCCTCCCGGGAGCTCGCCGCCGCCGGGCCGCGTCTGGGCTGGGACATCCGGTACGAGGAGTTCCCCGGCGGTGACCACACCGAGGCGTGGAACGTCGACCGGCCGAGGTACGACCGGCTCGTCCACGACTTCCTGACCGCGCACGCCGGGGCCGTTCCCTGACGGCGGCCGCCCTCTTGAACTGGGGCCTCCGTGCCAGCACGCTGAATCCACCATCGGAACCCTGGAGGCCGTGATGACCCCCCGCGACCTGATAGACCCCGAGAGCCGTGGCCCGCTGGACGCGCTGCTCGGCATGCTGCCCGGCGGCTTCAACACCATCCCCGACATCGTCCAGCGCCGGGCCGTCGTCTCAGGCCTGCTGGGCGCCATGGAGGTGCCCGACAACCCGAACGTCGTCAAGGAGGACCGGACCATCCCCGGCCCCGACGGCGAGCCTGACATCGCCGTGCGGATCTACCGCCCGGCCGACGCGGCGGGGCAGTTGCCCGGCGTCTACTACATCCATGGTGGCGGCATGATCCTCGGCGACATCGCCGGTGAGGACGCCACCGCCACGATGATCTGTGACCGGGTCGGCGCCGTCGTGGTCTCCGTCGAGTACCGGCTGGCCCCCGAGCATCCGCATCCCGCCCCGGTCGAGGACTGCTACGCCGGCCTGGCGTGGACCGTGAAGAACGCCGCCGACCTGGGCCTGGACCCCGCGCGGCTGGCCCTCTACGGCGGCAGCGCCGGCGGCGGGCTGGCCATCGGCACGGCGCTGCTGGCACGTGACCGCGGCGGGCCGGCGATCTCCTTCATGATGCCGATCTATCCGATGATCGACGACCGGAACGAGACGCCGTCCAGCCAGGAGATCACCGACGTCGGCCTGTGGGACCGGGCGGGCAACATCGAAGCTTGGGCCTGGTACCTCGGCGGCAAGGACGCCGACCAGTACGCCGCCCCGGCCCGCGCCGAGGATCTGACCGGTCTGCCCCCGGCCTACATCGACGTCGGCACCGTCGACCTGTTCAGGGACGAGGACATCGCCTTCGCGCAGCGCCTCATGCAGGCGGGTGTCCCGACCGAACTGCACGTGAACCCGGGCAGCTACCACGCCTCGGAGAACTTCGCCCCGGACGCCGCCCTTTCCCGGCGCATCTGGGACCAGCGGATCGACGCCCTCCGCAGGGCCCTCGCCTGACGAATCGCCCGCGGCGCCGCCGCCGGTACGGAAGCCGCGCGGCGGCGTCATGCACGGGTGGCCTCCAGATCATGATTCACATGTTGACTTAAAGTAATCAGTCAACTACAAATCGAAGGGTTCCATCTCTCCAATCGAAAGGGACCCCGTGCGCCTCCTCAAGAGCACCTTCCTCGCCTGCACCGCCGCCGGATGCCTCCTCACTCTCGCGACGCCCGCCGTGGCCGCGGTTCCGGCGGGCAACGCGCCCTCGTGCGTGGCCGTCTGGCAGACCAAGGGCATCGTCACCAAGACGGGTTACGCCCGCAACGACTGCCGCTACCGACTACGACTGAAGATCAAGTGGGCGCGGGGCACCGACGGCGACTGCTCCACCGTCGATCCGGGCCGGACCATCTCCTCCAAGGTCGCGCGGGGCCCGCGCAACTTCGACGGCGCGGACATCTGCTGACGGCACGCGGAAGGGGCCGTCCGTCTCCGACAGGGAGAACGGGCGGCCCCTCGGCATATGAGCGACGGGTTGCCAACGTCGTCTCCAAGAGAGACAATGTTTCCGGCGCCTCGAGGGGCGGGGCGCCGGACGTGGGTAATACTGGAGATCCGCGAAGGAGGCCGGAAGGGACGAGCTGGTGCGCCCATGACCGAGCGCTACCTCGGTGTCCTCGGCGTCGCCGAGGCCCTGGGAGTCAGCCGGCACGCCGTGCACAAGTGGCGCACGCGCTATCCGGCGGGCTCCGAGCACGCGTTCCCCGAGCCGGACGTCGAAGTCGACGAGACGCCGGGCTGGCGGGCCGATCGGCTGGAGGAGATCCGCCGATGGCGTGCGGGGCTGCCGGGGCGCGGGTCCGGTGGCGGGCGTCCCACCGCCGCGCGTCAGGAGTATCTCAAGGCGGCGATGGCCCTCGGCCTGGACCGCGACGAGGCGCTCCGCGCACTGGCCACGTTCGCGGCGGAGTTCCCCGAGATGAGCGAGCCGGAGCTGTGCGCCTGGCTCGTCGAGAAATTCCGCCGCTGACCTTCTTCCACGGACTGGAAAGGGATGACGCATGCCCGAAATCAGTGGGCTGACCGCACCGGGGTTCGAAGCGGTACGTGACGCGTTCGCGGCCAACCTGGCCTCCGGGCAGGAGGTCGGCGCGGCGGTCAGCGTGTATCTGCACGGACGCCAGGTCGTCGATCTGTGGGGCGGGATCGCCGACCCCGCGACCGGCCGCCGATGGGAGCGCGACACCCTTCAGGTCGTCTACTCCACCACCAAGGCGGTCACGGCGACCTGCGCCCTCCTGCTGGCCCAGCGGGGTGAGCTCGATCTCGACGCTCCCGTGGCCCGTTACTGGCCCGAGTTCGCGGCGGGCGGCAAGGAGCGCGTCCCGGTCCGGTGGCTGCTCACCCACCAGGCCGGTCTGCCCGCGCTCGACGAGCCGGTCACCCCGGCCGAGGTGATCGCCTGGGAACCCGTGGTGAAGGCGCTGGCCGCCCAGCGGCCGTACTGGGAGCCGGGCACCGGGCACGGATACCACGCGCTCACGTACGGATGGCTCGTCGGCGAGGTCGTCCGCAGGGTGAGCGGCCGGAGCGTCGGCGCGTTCCTCGCCGAGGAGATCGCCGCGCCGCTCGGCCTGGACCTGTGGATCGGCCTGCCGCCGTCAGAGCACCACCGGGTCAGCCGCATCCTCACCGATCCGGGCGGCTTCGACCCCGCCGCGATCGACCTGGACTCCATCCCGGAGCCCATGCGCGAGGTGATGGCCGCCTACGCCGATCCCGAGTCGCTGACCGTACGCGCGATGACCCTCGTCCAGCCCGCGCTGGACCACAACGACCCGGCGGAGCAGGCCGCCGAGATCCCCGCCACCAACGGCATCTGCACCGCCCGCGCCCTGGCCCGCTTCTACGCCGCCCTCATCGGCGACGTGGACGGGCACCGCGTCCTCGCCCCCGCCACCCTCGCCGCCGCGACCGCGGAACAGGTCGCCGGCGTCGACCGCGTCCTGCGCGTGCCCGTCCGCATCGGCACGGGCTTCGGCCTGCCCACCCCGGACGCGTACTGGTACTCCCCTGCCGCGTTCGGCTTCGGCGGCATGGGCGGCTCGATCGGCTTCGCCGACCCGGAGAGCGGGCTGGCGTTCGGGTACGTGATGAACCGCGTCCGGGAGGGGGTGCCTGACACGCGGGCGTCGAGCCTGCTCGGCGCCGTCAGGCAGGCGATCGCCGCGCCGGCGAAGCGTCAGTGATCCTCGTCGAACAGCATGGCCTCCACCCGCCGGCGGTAGTCACGGTAGATCTGCCGGTAGCGTCCGGCGGCCCCGGAGCGGTCGCCGCGTTCGAGGAGTTCGAGGACCTCGCGGTAGCCGTCCAGCCACACGTTCCACACCTCGCTCTCGGCGGTGAGGGCGAGCACCCGCAGGGTGCGCGTGACGACCAGGTCGACATGGGTCTGTAGCTCGCGGTTGCCGCTCGCCAGGATGACCACCGTGCTGAAGTCGGCTCCCGCGGCGGCGGCGACCGTCGCGTTGCCGTGGCGCAGTCCCTCGGCGAAGTCGTCGAGTTTGCCGCGCAGGGCGGCGAGGTGCTCGTCGGTGAGGTTGTCGACGCCCCACTCGAAACCCGCGCAGGCCAGCACCATCATCACGTCGATGAGCTCGAGCGCGCTCTTCTGGGTCACCTGGGTGACCTGCCGTGTCCGGTTCGGCGAGATGTCGATCAGACCTTCGGCGGCGAGTTGGGTGACCGCCTCCCGTACCGGGGTGATGCTCACGCCGAGCCGGGCCGCGATCTCCGCGTCCTTGATCGCCGCGCCCGGCTTCAACCGTCCGGTGATGATCTCGTCTCGCAGTTGACGCAGGACCGCTTCTTTCCGCGTCAGCGGTACCGCAAAGGACATGGCGGCGCTCTCGCTCGGAGGGATCTGACGCGGCCATCCTACGAGTTCCTGACCAGTCCGGTCCGGCCCCCACCGGCGGGTTTCCCGTCGGGACGGGCTCTCACCTCGTGGATCCGGAGACTGTTGACGGAATGCAGAATGCATTTTACATTCGAGCTACTTCAGATGACATGCGTGATGTTCAACCCCTGATCACGAAAGTGCAGGGTCCTCCCCGCTCGCGGCACCGCGTGCCGCGCGAACAGGGGCCAGCTCGTTCACCGAAGCGGCCGCGCCACACCAGGGCCCGCCGCCTCCTCCCCCGGATCCACCCTCCTGAGCTCATCACTCCGTGACCGCGGGGCGATGACGAGCACCCTCATGGCCGGGCGGCCCCCGTGGACACGGCATCCGCCCGGCACCTGTCGAGGCATCACTTCCACCACCCCCCAGGAGGACGCATGTCCGCACCCCCCTCTGACTCTCAGCCCGCCTCGCGCGCCGTGCCCTCCTCCGTCGACGTCGTCGTCGTGGGCGCGGGCTTCTCGGGCATGTACCTGCTGCACAAGCTCCGGGAGATGAACCTGTCCGCGGTCGCCTTCGAAGCGGGCACCGACGTCGGCGGCACCTGGTACTGGAACCGCTATCCCGGTGCCCGGGTGGACGTGGAGAGCCTGGCGTACTCGTACTCGTTCTCGGAGGACCTCGAGCAGGAGTACGAGTGGCAGGAGCGCTACCCGACCCAGCCGGAGATCCTGCGGTACGCGCGGCACGTCGCCGACCGGTTCGACCTGCGCCGGGACATCTTCTTCCGGACACGCGTGAACGCCGCCGCGTACGACGAGCAGGGCCGGACCTGGCGGGTGCGAACCGAGCACGGGGACGCCGTCACCGCCCGCTTCCTCGTCATGGCCACCGGCTGCCTGTCGGCCTCGAAGCTGCCGGAGATCCCCGGGCTCGACCGCTTCGCGGGCGCCACCTACCACACCGCGCACTGGCCGCATGAGGGCGTGGACTTCACCGGGCTGCGGGTCGGGATCATCGGTACGGGGTCCTCCGGCGTGCAGTCGATCCCCGTCATCGCCGAGCAGGCCGCGCAGCTCACCGTCTTCCAGCGCACCCCCGCCTACAGCCTCCCGGCGCGCAACCGCAGCCTGCGCCCGGACGAGATCGCCGCCATGAAGGCGAACTACCGGACGTTCCGCCAGGCCCAGAAGGAGTCGGGATTCGGTGTCCCCACGCCGATCCCGACGAAGTCCGCCCTGGAGGTCTCCGACGAGGAGCGCGACGCCACCTTCGAGCGGGCCTGGGAGAGCGGCAGCCTGGTCAACCTGCTGACCGCGTACGCCGATCTCAGCATCGACCAGGCGGCCAACGACACGGCCAAGCGGTTCATCCACCGCAAGATCCACCAGATCGTCGAGGACCCGCGGACCGCCGCGGACCTGTGTCCCGAATATCCCGTCGGGACCAAGCGCCCCTGTCTGGACACCGGCTACTACGAGACGTACAACCGGGAGAACGTGCACCTGGTCAACCTGCGGCGCACCCCCATCGTGGAGATCACCGAGAGGGGCATCCGCACCTCGGACCAGGCGTACGAGTTCGACGTGATCGTCTACGCGACAGGGTTCGACGCGATGACGGGCGCGCTGACGAGCGTCGACATCCGGGGCAGGGGCGGGGCGCCGCTCGACGAGGCCTGGAGCGCCGGCCCTCGCACGTACCTGGGGATCAGTTCCGCGGGCTACCCGAACCTGTTCATGATCACCGGTCCGGGCAGCCCGTCGGTGCTCTCGAACATGGTCGTCTCGATCGAGCAGCACGTCGACTGGGTGACCGACGCGATCGCGTATCTCGACCACCAGGGCCTCACCACGATCGAGCCCACCCAGGAAGCCGAGGACGCCTGGGTGGACCATGTCAACCTGATCGCCGACGCCACCCTCTACCCCAAGGCGAACTCCTGGTACATGGGGGCCAACGTGCCCGGCAAGCCGCAGGTCTTCATGCCCTACGCCGGCGGTGTCGGCGAGTACCGCAAGACGTGTGACGAGATCGCCGCCCAGGGCTACAAGGGCTTCGCCCTCTCCGTCTGAGCCCGCCGGGACCACAAGAACACCCACTCCAGACCACCGGATTCATGACCCCCATGGAGGGCTCGATGTCCCGTCGTGACCTGATAGACCCGGAAAGCCGCATCCCCCTGGACGCGCTGCTCGGCATGATGCCCGGCGGCTTCAACGCCATCCCCGACATCGTCCAGCGCCGAGCCGCCGTCCAGGGCATGATGAGCGCGATCGAGGTGCCGGACAACCCGAACGTCACCAAGGAGGACCGGACCGTCCCCGGCCCCGACGGGGAACCCGACATCACCGTGCGGATCTACCGGCCGGTCAACGCGTCCGGTACCCTGCCCGGCATCTACTACATCCATGGCGGTGGCATGATCCTCGGCGACGTCGCCGGTGAGGACGCCAACGCGACGATGATCTGCGACCAGGTCGGCGCCGTCGTGGTCTCCGTCGAGTACCGCCTCGCCCCCGAGCACCCCCATCCCGCCCCGGTCGAGGACTGCTACGCCGGCCTGGCGTGGACCGCGAAGAACGCCGCCGACCTGGGCATCGACCCGGAACGGCTGGCGATCTACGGCGCCAGCGCCGGCGGCGGGCTGACCATCGGCACGGCGCTGCTGGCACGCGACCGCGGCGGACCCGCGATCTCCTTCATGATGCCGATCTACCCGATGATCGACGACCGGAACGAGACGCCGTCCAGCCACGAGATCACCGACATCGGCATCTGGGACCGGGCGGGCAACATCGAAGCCTGGGCCTGGTACCTCGGCGGCAAGGACGCCGACCAGTACGCCGCCCCGACACGCGCCGAGGACCTGACCGGCCTCCCGCCGGCCTACATCGACGTCGGCACCGTCGATCTCTTCCGGGACGAGGACATCGCCTTCGCACAGCGACTCATGCAGGCGGGCGTCCCGACCGAACTGCACGTCAACCCGGGCAGCTACCACGCCTCCGAGACGTTCGCCGCCGAGGCCCCGCTATCCCTGCGGATCTGGGCCCGGCGCATCGAGGCGCTCAAGCGGGCCCTGGCCTGAGTGACAGCTCCGGCGCGGTGGGCGGGGCTCCCGCCCACGGCGCCGGTTGTGTCGATCGTCACGCCGGCCTGGCCAGCCTGGCGAAGGAGAGCACGACCACCGTGGACAGCAGCCATCCCAGCAGGCCGGCCACGTTGAGCAGCCCCGACACCAGCGAGCCGCCGCCGGTGCGCGTCTCCGGGTACCACGTCGCCCGCTGGCCCAGCGACAGGAGCGGGACGACGGTGTCGACGGTGTAGAAGAGCGGGTCGAAGCAGCGCACCTGGCCGTCACCGCACGGACCTGGCCGGGGATCCCGGCGGGACACGGTGACGGTGCTGTCGTCCTCCGGGGTCGCCGCCTCGACGGTGACCAGGCGGCCGTCCGCCGCGTACACGTTGCCGCGCGGGTCGGTGGCGCGCAGGGTCTCCTGCACGACGGGGGTGAGCAGCATGGCGTAGACGAGGACGAGCAGGGCGCCGAGCAGCCAGAGCACGCGTCCGGGGCGGTAGCCGTAGCCGACGGTGAGGCCGTAGAGGGCGTCGATGGTGTCCCTGATCCAGCCGCGCCGGGGCGCCCGGCGGCGCAGTTCCATGAGCAGGTGCTCGGCTTCGACCGGGCGGCCGTGCTGGCGGAAGACCCGGGCCGCCTGCTCGTACGGGCTCGCGTCGTACGAGGTCATGGACCGGAGCCAGTCGCGGCGCTGCCGCCAGTCCCAGGCGTCGTCGAAGCGGTCGTAGACGAAGCCGGAGATCGCCGTGTCGGACGGCCACCGGGTCACGTCGTCGGCGAGGACCGTGGTGGCCGCGCCGGTCAGGTCGACGTGCGGCGGCACTTCGGCCCAGCGCAGGCGCATGCCCTCGCGCGTGGTGGCCGACACGGCCTTGATGCCGGCGGTGAAGGTGCCGTCGTCGCAGTCGAGCCGGCCTTCCGCGGCGCACCGGTTGAGCACGACCTCGCCGTCCGCGGTGAAGCCGGCGCTGAGCAGGATCGGGCCCCGGATGAGGGCCTGTTCGAGGGAGAGCGCCTGGCCGCCGGGGTTGTGTAAGCGGGCGTTGCGGACGTTGACCACGCCGCCGACCGTCGCGGCGCGGAAGCCGAGCCGGCCTCCCTCGGTCTTCACCTCCCGCATGTTGACCATGCCGTCGATCACGGCGCCCTGGGCGGAGATGACGGAGGTCTCCTCCGGGTGGCTCCAGCGGGTGCCCCGCAACGTGAGGTCGCCCCGGATGTGGGCGCCGGCCAGGCGGAGCGTGCCCTCGACGGTCGCGCCCTCCTCGATGAGGAGTCTCGACCGCAGCTCGGCGTTGGTCAGGTCGAGGGCGCGGCCGCCGGGGACGGTGAAGACGCTCTCGCGGCTGATCTGGATGGTGCTGAAGGATCCCATGCTCAGGTCCACGCCGCCGCTGATCCTGCACTCGCCCTCGATGCCGAGGGGTCCGCCGACGACGAGTCCGGGGGCGCTGATGGCGGTGCCGGTGCTGCGGCCGCTGGTGTAGTTGACGCCGGTCACCGGGCCTGTGGGGTCGATGGTGGCATTACGGATCAGGACATGTCCGGAGATGCGGGTGTTGCCGAGATCGATCCGGCCGCGGACCAGCGGGCGCCTGCCGGTCTGGTCGTCGATGAGGAACACGCTGCCGCCGATCTCGGCGTCCCCCAGGTCCAGCGCCAGGTCCTGCTGGGGGCGGGTGAGGCTGGCGCCGGTCAGGTCCAGCGACCCCTCGACCCGCGCGCCGATCAGCCGCAGCGCGCCGCGCGCCTCGAACCGGTGCAGCAGCCGGATCGTCCCGCCGACCCTGATGCGATCCGCCTGGATCGCCCGGCCCTCGGACTCGATGAGCGTGTCCAGGCAGAGCAGGCGCCCGCCGATCTCCGACTCGCACAGCCAGACGGCCGCGGTTGACGAGGTGCTGGCGGGAGTCCGGAGGTCGCCGGTGATGCGGGACCTGGACAAATCCAGGTCCCGCCGTACGCGCAGGCCGTTGGCCAGCAGGCCGGGGACCGCGCAGCCGTCGAGCGCCAGCAGGTGGAGGTCGGCGCCGTCCAGGTCGAGGGGCTCGTCGAACACGCACCTGACGAAACGGAGCGGGAAGGTGACCGCCATCCCCGTCAGGTCGAGCCCGCCCGTGATCCTGGCCCCCTCGATCACCAGGCCGCGGGGGTCGATCTCCGCCGGGTCCCGCCGGCACACCTTGCGCACGAGATCGGCGTCGACGACGAGCTCTTCCCCGCGTGACGCCCGCACGACCTGGCCGGCCCGGCAGGCCCGCAGCAGGGCGGCCTCGCCGAAGGACGTCACGACGGGTACGCGATCGCAGACATGGCCATGAGGCCAACCTAGCGGTAAACGATCTCCGCGTCCCGGGCGCAGGCTAGCCGCCGTACAGCCCGGCGAGGCGCTCGCGCAGGTCGGCGCCGTAGTCCCGGTGGTAGACCTGGGCGGAGCAGTAGACCGGGCCGCCGTTACGTGACAGGCCGGACGTCCAGGTGGCGGCGTTCTCGACGCCGGGGTCGCTCAGCTGGATGCCGGTCAGCGCGATGTCGTCCACGCTCACGTCGACGAAGTAGTTCGTCACGCCCTTGAGCTCGAACAGCCGCCACTGGAGCTTCGCGCTCGTCCGCCCGGCCAGCTGGTCCGTCAGGTCGATCGTGGCCTTGGTCCACGTGTTCTTGGCGTCGGCGGTGACGTCCCGCTGCCACACCAGTTTCCCGTCCACGAGAAGCTGCTTCTTGTGGTAGCCGGCCGGGCTCTCGGAGCCGCGGCCGTCCCGGTGGTAGAAGGTGACCGTGCGCTTGGTCGCTCCGGGCGTCAGCTGGACCGTGCGCTCGGCGCCACACCACATCCCGGCCTTGGTCGGAGTGCCGGACTCGACGACGAAGCTCAACCGTCCGTCGCCGGTGCGGGAGAGGTCGTCGGTCGCGGGGCGCGTCCAGTTGGCGTCGCGGGGCATGAGCGGGAGCTTGTACTGGATGACGCCCGCGGCCTCTCCCGCGCGGACGAGGTCGAGCGCCTGCTTCGTGATCGTCTCGACGTAGGACACCGTGGGCTTCTGCGCGGCGTGGCTCAGCGGGTGCGCGTACGGCATCACGTAGACGTCGGTGCCGGGAAGGCGCTGGGCGAGCTGCTTGACCTGGTAGGACAGGCTCCACGACCAGGAGGTGTCGCGGTGCGGCGAGTCCCTGAACGGGAAGATCACGCCGTCCAGGAGCGGGATCTGCTGGGCGATGAAGTCGTCGGTGAACTGCTTGTAGTAGACGGTCGGGTTGAACGTGAACGCCGGGTTGACCGCCTTGGCGGCGTCCCTCATCTGGCGGACGTACGCGAGGGTGAAGGTCTTCCCGATGTCGTAGGCGTAGTCGTCCACGGTCCAGCCGGCCAGGTTCGGGTGAGTCTTGGAGAGGGTGGCGAGCTCGCGGGACCAGGCCACGTAGTCGTGCTTGAACGGACGGGAGACGCAGCAGCCCTGCTGGCTCGGCGAGTACACCATCACCCACACCTTGATCCCGGCGTCGGCGGCGGCCGGCAGGAACTCCTCGCGCAGGTCCTCCCAGTGCACGTTGTCACCGGCCATCGGATAGACGTACGTGTTCGCGTCGAGAGCCTTCAGGGCCGCGATCATCGCCTTGGTGTCCATGTGCCTGATCCCGTCGTCCCGTGGCGCCTCCTCCCTGATGAGGTTGCCTTCCGTCCCCCGCACACCGGGGACGTCGGCGTGGACGACGCCGGGGATGAGCGCCGGCAGGAGGGCGGCGAGGGTCACGAGCGCCAGACGGGTCACGGGGGTCCTTCAAGATCAGACGATGGAGGGCCGTCAGCCTAGTGACCACCGGTATGCCGACGGTAAATCGTCAGCTCACGTGCGGCCAGCCGTCGGCGTCCCAGGCGAGCCGGTTGAGCCCGAGCTTGGGTGTGCCGCCGTCGTCGCCGTCGTAGTAGTGGTAGACGAGCACGTCGCGGCCGCGGTCGCGCATGACGCTCTGGCCGCCGGGGCCGACGAAGCGGCCGTGGGTCTCCAGCAGCAGGGTGCCGCCGCCGGTCATCATCGGCTGCCCGTCGCGGCCGGTGTACGGGCCGGTCGGGCTGGTCGAGCGGCCGACCTTGATCTTGTACGTGCTGTCCAGGCCCGCGCAGCAGCGGTCGTAGGAGGCGAACAGGTAGTAGTAGCCGCCGCGCTCGACGATGTCCGGCGCCTCGACCGCGTACGGCGCGTCGGGGCGGGTGGCGAGGTGGTACAGGGTGCGGTCCTTCTCGTGCCGCAGTCCGGTACGGGGGTCGAGGCGGATCATGCGGACGCCGGTCCAGTACGAGCCGAAGCTCAGCCACCAGCGGCCCTCGCGGTCGACGAGCAGGTTGGGGTCGATGGCGTTGTGGTCCATGCCGAGCTCCGTGGCGTACACGATGCCGCGGTCGGTCCAGCTTCCCGGGCGGCCGGTGCGGCTGGTGGCCAGGCCGATGGCCGAGTGGTTGCTGCCGAAGCTGGAGACGGCGTAGTACATCAGGTATTTCCCGCGTTCATGGGAGATGTCGGGGGCCCAGGGGTCGTTCTCGGCCGAGTACGTGCTCCACCAGGCGGGCGGCGTGTCGAACGCGTCGCCGGCGCGGGTGAACGTGACCCCGTCGGCGGAGGTGCGGGCCTCCAGGTGGCCGTGGGTGGAGTACAGGACGTAGCCGAACGGGGTGCGGATCATCGTCGGGTCGTGCACGACCGTGTCACCGGCGACCTGGCCGGGCGGCGGGTAGGCCAGCGCGGGAGTGGTGTTGAGCAGCAGGGTGACGACGGCCGCCATGACGGTGATGGCTGGGCGCACGATGGGTCCTCTCCTGGTGGGGGGTGGAGGAGACCGTGCGCCAGGGGTCGAGGGGAATATAGACACGAAACATGACAACGGTCAACGCCCTTGACTGGCGGTGGCAGTCGGCGTACTTTCATGCGGACACGCAGTGATAACGCTAACAGCGTCGCCGGAGACCGTGCGCCACACAGAACCCGGCCGCGCGGCACCGACTCACCCGAACCGGGCGAGCGCCTGGTCGTAGAACCGGTCGAAGTTGATCTTGAAGTCCCGGCCGTCGGCCGTGGTGAGGGCGATGGTCACGTATTGCGCGTCCGGTTTCGCCCGGATCTCGAAGGTGGTCCCCTCCAGCGGGACGGTCCTGCGGAGGACCTTGACCTCCCTGTCGATGGTGTGGACCACCTTCTCGTCCGAGATCGTCAGCCAGCCGCCGATCCAGCCGTTCTCACGGTCGATCGAGGTGAAGCCGTGGACGGCGCCGGGAACGGTCACCGACCCGTCGGCGTTCGACCTCGCGCGTGGCATCGTCCACCGATGTGGGGGGCTGCCTAAGATCGCGCCCAGTAACCCGAGAAAGAATTCGAGGATCACCCTCCCAGGCTACGTTCCAGGAGAGGACTGCGCGCCGGGCCAGCCCAGGAGGCGGGCGCCCAGGGTGGCCGTCTCCAGGGCGTGCCGCTGGATGGGCTGGCCGAGGTCGTAGCCGGTGAGTCGCTGGATCCGGCCGAGGCGGTAGGTCACCGTGCGGACGCCCACGTGCAGGCGGCTCGCCGTCGCGGTGGCGACGGCGCCGCTGGCGAAGTAGGCGAACAGCGTTTCCAGCAGGGTGGCGGGCCCTCCTCTGGCGGCCCGCAACGGGCCGAGCACGGCCTCGACGAGCTCGGCGATCGCCGCCCTGTCCCGCAGCAGCACCTGAAGGACGAGCAGCTCGGACGCGTACAGCACCTCCTGCTCCAGCTCCAGGAGGCGGCCGAACTCCACCACGCTGCGCGCCTCATCGAAGGAGCGCACCACCCCGCCGGGCCCCTCGTGCGCGCGGCCGACCCCGACGCGCAGCGACTCCTCCCCGCCCAGCGCCTGCCGCACGCGCGCGGCGAACGCCTCGCTCACGCCGTCCGCGTGACCGGGGGCCACGCACACCAGCAGGCCGTCCTTGGTGGCGATCAGCACGTCCCGTACGTCCATCGCGGCCTCGACATGGCGGGCGACGGGGCCGCCGTCGTGGAAGGGGCGGCCGGCCTCGGCGACGCAGACGAGGTGGGCGGCCGCCAGGCGCAGCCCGAAGCGCCCCGCGCGTTCGACCACCGTGCCGAGGTCCCCGCGCCCCTGGAGCAGGTCGTCGACGAACTCCCGGCGTACGGCCTCCTCCCGGCGGATCTCCAGCCGCTGGGCTCCCTCGTACCCCTCGACCAGCGCGCCGGCCGACCGGTCGGCGGCCCGGAAGATCGCCTCCCCCGCGGACCGCAGCTCCTGCGCCCGCCGCGCGCCGACGATCCCCGGCAGCGTCGGCCAGGCCAGCCAGGTGGCGCTCAGGTGGACGTCGATGACGGCGCGCAGCGGGATGCCGTCGCGTGCCGCCGTCTCACCGCACTCGCGCATGCGCGCCAGCGCCGCGCCGTCGAGATGCCCCTGGGTCCTGCTCACCTGGGCCAGCAGCGGCAGGTACTCGCCCAGCCAGCGGGCGGGCACGCCGCCCGCGTCGGCGCTCGCGCGTGCGGCGATCTCCTCGAGGTCGAATTCGGGTACGGTCACGGTGCGGCTCTCCCCCGAAGGCCCGCGCTCTGGATTGCCGAGGTCCGGCAAGCGTCACTGTAGCGTTCCAACCTGGCGCGCGGCGTCGCGGTCGTCGGCTTCGTGGATGCGCCGGTAGGCCCGGTTGCGCAGGCGCAGGATCACCGCGGCCAGCAGGGCGGCGGTGACCGAGCCTGCCAGCACCGCCAGCTTGACGTGGTCGCCGCCGGCCCCGAAGGCCAGCTCGCCAATGAGCAGCGACACCGTGAAGCCGATCCCGGCCAGGATCGACAGGCCCAGCACGTCGAGCCAGCTCAGCCCTTCGTCGAGCTGGGCGCGGGTGAACCGGGCCACCAGCCAGGTGGCGGCCATGATCCCGATCGGCTTGCCGGCGACGAGGCCGGCGACGACTCCCACGGCGACCGGGTCGGTGAGCGCGGTCGCGAGGCCGTTCAGCCCGCCGAGGTGCACACCGGCCGACAGGAACGCGAACAGCGGCACCGCCACCCCCGCCGACAGCGGCCGGAAGCGGCGCTCGAAGTGCTCGGCCGGCCCCCGGCCTTCGCCGCGGACGACGGGCACCGCGAAGGCGAGGAGCACGCCCGCGACCGTGGCGTGGACCCCGGAGGCGTGCACCAGCGCCCAGACCGCGAACGCCAGGGGCAGCAGCAGCCACCAGGAGCGGACCCCGCGCCGTACCAGCACCGCGAAGACCGCCAGCGGGACCAGGGCCGCGAGCAACGGGACCGGCGCCAGGTCACCGGTGTAGAAGACGGCGATGATGACGATGGCCATCAGGTCGTCGACCACGGCCAGGGTGAGCAGGAAGGTCCGCAGCGCCGGGGGCAGGAACGTGCCGAGGACCGCGAGCACCGCCAGCGCGAAGGCGATGTCGGTGGCCGTGGGGATCGCCCACCCGGCCGCGGCTCCGTCGACGTTCCTGGTGGCCAGCAGGTAGACCGCGGCGGGGACGACGACCCCGCCGAAGGCCGCCGCGACCGGCACCGCGGCCCGCCTCACCTGGCGCAGGTCGCCCGCGACGAACTCCCGTTTCAGTTCGAGCCCGGCGACGAAGAAGAAGACGGCAAGCAGCCCGTCGGCCGCCCAGGTCGCCAGGTCGAGGCGCAGATGCAGGGAGGCGGGGCCGACGGTGAAGCCGCGGATCGCCTCGTACACCCCCGACCAGGGCGAGTTCGCCCAGATCAGGGCCAGCGCCGCGCCGCCCAGCAGGAGAGCTCCTCCGATGGTCTCCTTGCGCAGGATGTCGGCGATGCGGCGGGCTTCCGCCCACGAGCCGCGGCCGAAGAGATGGCGGCGTCCGGCGTCGGTCATGGCCCTCCAGATGGGAAACGGTTTTCACATCAAGGCTGGTGTACGGGCATGACGGCGGACAACGACGGCGCCCCGCAGTCTCCCGGCGCGAACGTTGCCGACGACCGGCAAAGTCGCGGAGGACCCGGCGGAACACCGCCCGGACGCGGACCGCGCACAGTGATCGATCCCACGTGAGGAAGGCCTTTTTCAGGGGAGGGGGCATGTCATACGGGCACGAAGGAGGTACTGGTGGCGGGTGACGCGGGATCGATCCGGGTGGGGGTCGAGGAGGAGTTCCATGTGGTCTCCCTGGACACCCGGCGCCTGACCGGGCACGCCGATCTGCTGCTGGAGCAGTTGCCGCCCGATCGCTTCACCCACGAGCTGCAGCGTTCGATGGTGGAGTCCAACAGCTCGCCCTTCCTGCGGCTGGACGACCTGGCGCGGGACCTGGGCGACCTGCGGGGGCGGCTGATCGGGCTGGCCGACGAGGCGGGCCTGGGGATCAGCGCGGCGGGCAGCCCTCCGCTGGTGGACATGCACGAGCTGAAGGTCTCCCCGGACCCCCGCTACGAGCAGATGCTCAGCGACTACCAGCAGCTCACCCGTGAGCAGCTGATCTGCGGCACCCACGTACACGCGGAAGTGGACGATCCGGACCTGGCCGTCACCGTCGCGCACCGGCTGACGCCGTGGCTGCCGCCGCTGCTGGCGCTGTCGGCCAGCTCGCCCTACTGGGACGGCGACGACACCGGATACGCCAGCTACCGCAGCCTGGTGTGGCGGCGCTGGCCCACCGCCGGTCCCATCGCGAAGTACGACTCCGCCGCCGAGTACAAGGAGATGATCAAGGAGCTCATCCGGTCGGGGGTCATCAGCGATCCCGGGATGATCTACTACGACATCCGGCCTTCGCAGCATGTGCCCACGGTCGAGCTGCGGATCTGCGACTCCTGCCCCCGGCTTGAGGACATCGTGCTGATCGCGGGACTGTTCCGGGCGCTGGTGGCCAGGGAGCTGGAGGCGGTGCGCCAGGGCGTGGAGCGCGAGGTGCACCTGGAAGCGGTGCGAGCGGCGACGTGGCAGGCGGCGCGGTCCGGGCTGGAGGGCGAGCTCATCGACCCGGTGGGAGGCGTGCCGCGGGCCGCGCCCGTCGTGATCCGGCGCCTGGTCGAGGGCCTGCGGCCGCAGCTGGAGGAGTCGGCGGACTGGGAGCTCGTCTCCGGGCTGACGCGGGAGGCGCTGGCGCGGGGCAGCTCGGCGGCGCGCCAGCGCCAGGCGTTCGCCCGCCGGGGGCGGCTGGCCGACGTCGTGGACCTGCTGCTGGCCGAGACCCGGGCCTGCGAGTGGAACCGGCCCCTCGGCGACTCCCCGCCGTACCGGTCCGCGGCGTCCTGAAAGGGAGGGACGATGTGCGGGCTGAGTGGTGAGATCCGCTTCGACGACGCGGAGGCGGACCTCGGCGCCGTGGGCCGGATGACCGAGGCCATGCGCGACCGCGGGCCCGACGGCTCCGGCCTGTGGTCGCACGGGCCCATCGCGCTCGGCCACCGCCGCTTGAAGATCATCGACCTGTCGGAGAAGGCGGCCCAGCCCATGGTCGACGCCGAGCTGGGCCTGGCTGCGGTGTTCAACGGCTGCCTCTACAACTATCGGGAGCTGCGCGCCGAGCTGCGCCGCGCGGGCTACCGCTTCCAGTCCGGCTCCGACACCGAGGTGCTGGTGAAGGCGTTCCACCGGTGGGGCGCCGGATGCGTGGACCACTTCACCGGCATGTTCGCGTTCGCGGTCGCCGAACGCGGCGGCGGCAGGCTCACCCTGGGCCGCGACCGGCTCGGCATCAAGCCCCTGTATCTGTCCGAGGACGGCCGGCGGCTGCGGTTCGCCTCGTCGCTGCCCGCCCTGCTGGCCGCCGGCGGGGTGGACACCGGCATCGACCCGGTCGCCCTGCACCACTACATGACCTTCCACTCGCTGGTGCCCGGCGAGCGCACCATCCTGGCCGGGGTCCGCAAGCTGCCCGCGGCCACCGTACGGGTGATCGAGGCGGACGGCACGAGCACCGAGCACCGCTACTGGGAGCCCCGCCACCGGCGCCCGGCGGCGCCGGCGGACGACGGCGAGTGGCGCCGTGCCGTCCTCGACGCGCTGCGCACGGCGGTGCGCAGGCGCATGGTCGCCGACGTGCCGGTGGGCGTGCTGCTGTCCGGCGGGCTGGACTCCAGCCTGATCGTGGCGCTGCTGGCCGAGCAGGGGCAGCGGGAGCTGGCCACGTTCAGCATCGGGTTCGAGCCGGCCGGCGGCGAGCAGGGCGACGAGTTCGCCTACTCCGACCTGGTGGCCCGGCGCTTCGGCACCGACCACCACCGCATCCGCGTCCCGGACTCCCGCCTGGCGCAGGGGGTGGAGCAGGCGGTGCACGCGATGAGCGAGCCGATGGTCAGCCACGACTGCGTCGCCTTCCACCTGCTGTCGCGGGAGGTCGCCGGGCACGTCAAGTCGTGCAGTCGGGCCAGGGCGCCGACGAGGTGTTCGCCGGCTACGACTGGTTCCCGCCGCTGGCCGGGGTGCCGCGCGAGCGGGCCGCGGACACGTACCTGGAGGCGTTCAGGGACCGCCCGCACCACGACCTGGCGCGTATCCTCGCGCCCGATCACCTGCTGGGCTCCGACGTCAGCGGCGACCTCGTCCGCGCCCACCTCGCCAGGCCGGGCGCGGACACCGCGCTGGACGCCGTGCTGCGCCTGGAGACCACCGCCATGATGGTCGACGACCCGGTCAAGCGGCTCGACAACATGACGATGGCGCACGGCCTGGAGGCGCGCACGCCGTTCCTCGACCACGAGCTGGTCGAGCTGGCCGCGGCCTGCCCGGCCGAGCTCAAGCTGGCCGGCGGCGGCAAGGGCGTGCTCAAGGACGCCGCCCGCCGGATGCTGCCCGCCGAGGTCGTCGACCGGCCCAAGGGCTACTTCCCGGTGCCGGCGATCCGGCACGTCGAAGGGCGGCTCCTCGACCTCGTCCGCGACGCGCTCACCAGCCGGGCCGCCCGCGACCGCGGCCTGTTCCGGCGGGACTACGTCGACCGGCTGCTCGCCGACCCCGGCCGCGACAGGGCGGCGACAGGGGTGAATACGCTGTGGCAGCTCGGCCTGCTGGAACTGTGGCTGCAGGCCCACCTCGGATGACGCCGGAGATCATCGGCGGCCTGTCGCACCTGCCGTCGGCCGCCAGCCTGACCGCGTGGAGCTGCCTGGCGCCCGCCCTGGCCCCGGACGACAGCGCCGTCGCCTTCGTCAGCGACAGGGACGGCTCTCCCCGGGTGTGGATCCAGCCGGTCGGCGAGGACGCCGAGGCGTGGGTCGTGGACACCGGGCCGCAGCCCGCCGTCGACGTGAGCTGGGCGCCGACCGGTGCCCGGCTGGCCGTGCTGCTGGCTCCGGGCGGCGGCGAGCACGCCCAGGTCTGGACGGTGCGGCCGCACGGCGGCGACCTGCGCCTGCTCTCCGCGCCCGCCGGAGGGTCGGCCGCGCTGGTCCGATGGACGGGGCGGGGCGAGGAGGTGCTGGTCGCCGAGACGTCGGCCGCCGGCCACACCCACGCCGTGCTGGCCGACGCCGCCACGGGCGGGCGTCAGGTCATCGCCGCGGGCCGGTTGATGTGGCCGGCGGCCATCAGCCGCGACCACGCCACGATGCTGCTGCGGCGGGGCCCGCGCGGACGGCGGCACATGTACGTGGCGACCCTCGTCGCCGAGGCGCTGGGCGCGCACCTGCCGAGCGGGGAGCGGCCGCTGCTGCCCGGACTGCCGGGATCCACCGACGCCGGCGCCCTCTCCCCCGACGGCCGCACCGCGTACGTGGTCTCCGACGCCGGCCGCGACCGGGCCGCGCTGCTGGCGGTGCGGCAGGGCGCGGACGCGGTCGTGCTGGCCGAGCGGCCGGACGCCGAGCTGGACCGGTTCGCGCTGAGCGCGGACGGGCGCCGCGCGCTGCTGGTGTGGAACGAGCACGGCCGCTCCGGGCTGGACGTGCTGGAGCTGGGGACCGAGCAGCCCAGGCCGCTGCCGCCGCCGCCCGCCGACGTGGTGACCTCCGCCAGGATCAGCTGGGACGGCACCCTGGCCGTCCTCGCCGCGGAGAGCCCCGGCGACCCCTCGCACGTGCTGCTGTGCGACCTGGACCGGGGCGGCTACCGGCGGGTCGCGGGCGCCGGCCGGCTGGCCACGGCGGCGGGTGCGGAGCTGGTGCGCTTCCCCGCCCGCGACGGCCTCGTCCTGGCCGCCTGGCTCTACCGGCCGCCGCACGTGCTGGGGCCGGCTCCGTTCCTGGTGTTCCTGCACGGCGGCCCCGAGGACCAGGAGCGTCCCACGTTCAACCCCCTCTACCAGAACCTGCTGGCCGCCGGGATCGGCGTGCTCGCCCCGAACGTGCGCGGCTCCGGCGGATACGGGCGCGCCTTCCGGCAGGCGGACGACCGCGAGCTGCGCTTCCGCGCCGTCGACGACGTGGCCGACTGCGTGGCCGAACTGGTGCGCACCGGCGCCGCCGCGCGGGACCGGATCGCCTGCATGGGCTGGTCCTACGGCGGCTATCTGACGCTGGCCGCGCTCGTCACCCATCCGGGGCTCTTCCGCGCGGGCGTGACCGTGAGCGGCATCGCCGACTTCGAGACGTTCTACGCCCGCAGCGAGCCGTGGATCGCCGCGGCCGCGATCAGCGAGTACGGACACCCGGAGACCGACCGCGAGCTGCTGCGCGCCCTGTCGCCGCTGCGCGCGTTCGACCGGCTGGCCGCCCCGCTGCTGGTCGTGCACGGGGCGCACGACACCAACGTGCCGCTGTACGAGGCCGAACAGGTCGTCGACGCGGCCACGGCCCGCGGCGTGCCGTGCGACCACCTCTTCTTCGAGGACGAGGGCCACGAGATCCGGCGGATCGGCAACCGGATCAGCTTCGTGACCAAGGTGGTGGACTGGCTGACGAACCGCCTGCACATCCACGGAGCCGGGTGACCGCCGGACCGCGGGGTCACTTCAGCAGGTCCCCGGCCTCCTCCGCGACCGCGTCCACCGGCACGTCGGTCACCCATGACACCTCGTGCGCGCACCGACCGGCGTGCGGGTCGAGCCCGCCCGCGCCGCAGACCGGGCAGGCGGGCGTCCACGACACCAGCGGCCGGTGGCGGTGGCGGGAGAGCGGGCCGGCGTTGATCAGGTTGCCGCACCAGTAGACCGCCACCGTCGCCGTCCCCACCGCGGCCGCCAGGTGGCGTGGCCCGGTGTCGTTGGCCACCAGCAGATCGCACCGCTCGTACAGCGCGGCCAGCCCGCCCACGCTCAGCTCCCCGGCGACCGCGGCCGGTGGCCGCCGCATCGCCCCGGCCACCCTGGCCACCAGGTCGCGCTCCGCCCGCGACCCGGTGACCACGACCGGCCGGCCCAGCCGGTCCGCCACCGCGGCGAAGCGCTCCGGCGGCCACCGCCGCCTCGGGTCGTTGGCCCCCGGATGTATCGCGACCAGCCCTTCCGGCAGCTCGCCCAGCTCCGCCCGGTCGCGCGCCGTCACGGTCAGGCGCGGCTCGGTCAGGCTGGTGTGGCCGCCCACCAGTGCCGCGACCTCCAGATACCGCATCGTCTCGTGCTGGAAGTGGATGTACCGTACCCATCGGTCCAGCGGCGGCGCGTCCGGGGCGCGGAGCCCGGCCGTCGTCCCCGCGCCGAGCGCCCGCACGAACGGGTTGGAGTAGCGCCCGCCGCCGTGGATCTGCACCGCCAGGTCGAAGCGCGACTCCCGCAGCCGCTCCAGCAGCCCGGCAGGCGCCCGGTGGCCGTCCTCGGAGGTGGACACCCCGGTGATCGGCGGGAGCGCGATCACCTTGTCCACCGGGCCCGGCCGCCCGGCCAGGAAGTCGGCGTGCCACGGCAGGGCGAGCAGCGTGAGCTCGGCGTCCGGGTAGGCGTTCCTGATCGCCTCGACGCCGGGCAGCGCCAGCAGGAAGTCGCCGAGCGCGTTGGCGCGCAGCACCGCGATCCGCCGCACCCCGGCGACCGTGCTCACGGCTGTTCCAGGACGGTCGTCGGCGGCTCCAGACGGTAGGCCCGGCCCGCTCCCCCGTACCGCTCCCTCACCCGCAACCGCGCCACCACGTCCGCGTACGCGGACTCCGCCGGCGGGTCGTGCGCGACGGGCGCCCGCGACCGGTCGGAGATCACCACGCGGGCGCCGGTCACGCGCCGCGCCGCCAGGCCGGCCAGGGTGACCAGCACGGGACGGTCCCTGGTCGGGACGAGCACGTCGAGGTCGCGGGCGTCGGGCACGGTTGCCGGGCTACCCCCACCTTCGGGGCGACAAACCGGACAACCCTGCTGACCTGGGCATACGTCGGGTCACCGGTCCGGGCGTTCTCCGGCGCGGCGCTCGTCGCGCTGGTTGGCGCGCACGCTGGTGAGCGTGACGGTGAGCAGGACCGTGACGATGACGCCCAGCGAGGCGAGGGTCGGGATCTCGGGGACCTGCGGCCAGATGCCGTGCGCCCAGTGCAGGACGAGCTTGACGCCGATGAACGCCAGGATGAGGGCGAGCCCGTGGTTGAGGTAGCGGAGCTTGCTGAGGGCTCCCTGCAGCACGAAGTAGAGCGCCCGCAGGCCGAGCAGGGCGAAGGCGTTGGTGGCGAACACCAGGAACGGGTCCTCGGTGACGCCGTAGACGGCGGGCACGGAGTCGACGGCGAACACGATGTCCGTGGCGAAGACCGCCACGATGGCCAGCGCCAGCGGGGTCAGCGCGTACCGCCCGGCCTCCCTGACGACGAGCCGCGAGCCCCGGTAGTCGTCGGTCACCGGCACGAACCGGCGCAGCAGCCGGATCGAGCGGATGGAGGAGATGTCGACCTCCTGCTCCCTGCCGCTCGCCGCGTCCTTGAAGACCTTCCCGGCCGTCAGCACGAGGATCGCGCCGAACAGCAGGAACGCCCACGTGCCGCTCTGCAGGGCGGCGGCTCCGAGCGCGATGAAGACGGCCCGCAGCACCAGCGCCCCGATGATCCCGTAGAGCAGGACACGCTGGGCCAGCGCGGCGGGCACCGCGAAGGCGCCCAGCAGCAGCATGAACACGAACAGGTTGTCCACCGACAGCGACTTCTCCACGACGTAGCCGGTGAAGAACTCCACCGCCACGGTGGAGCCGGCCCACGCCCACAGGCCGAACCCGAACACCACGGGAAGGGCCAGGTAGAAGATCGACCAGCCGGCCGCCTCGCGCATCCGCACCTCGTGCGGGCGCCGCGTGACGACGAAGTCGAGCACGAGCAGGGCGACCAGCCCCGCGATGGTGATCGCCCACAGCTGGGGTGAGGCGATCGTCTGCAGTTCGACGGCAGCCAAGACTGACGTGGCGGGCATGCATCCTCCTCGAACGCTGAGCCGTTCGAGGTCTCCTTCACCCGCTTGACGCGGGCGGCCGCCCGGGGACCCGCCACAGGTCCGTACTGACCGGGTTCGACGCTTGGGAAGTACTCCCCTCGTTGCCCTCCACGGTAAAGCATCCGTGGAGGGTGATCCACCCGGGGATGCTCACGTACAGGCCGGGGGCTGCGGGCGGCGTGCCCACCACTATATTGAGGCGGTGCATCACGCTTCTGAGATCCGTACGGTGACGACCGAGGCCGAGCTCCGGGAGATCGTGCCGGAGCCGTCGCAGGGCATCTGGGACAAGGACATCGGCCGGATCGACGAGCACGCCCGCGCGATCATCGCCCACTCGCCGCTCGTGCTGCTGGCGACCTCGAACCCCGACGGGACGTGCGACGTCTCGCCGCGCGGCGACCCGGCCGGGTCGGTGCTGGTCCTCGACGACCACCGCCTGGCGCTCGCCGACCGGCCCGGCAACCACCGCGTCGACAGCTTCCGCAACGTGCTGCGCAACCCCCACGTCGGGCTGCTGTTCATCGTGCCGGGGATGAACGAGACCCTGAGGGTCAACGGCCGCGCCACCCTCGTGTCGGACGCGCCGTTCTTCGACGACCTGGTGGCCCGGGGCAGGCGGCCCCGGCTGGCGGTGCTCGTGGACGTCGAGGAGCTCTACATGCACTGCGCGAAGGCGTTCCTGCGGTCGTCGCTGTGGAAGCCCGAGACCTGGCCGGCCCGCGACAGCCTGCCCACCCTCGGGCAGATCGCCAAGGACCACCTGGGACTCAGGGACGTTCCAGCGGAGGCGATCGACGAAGGGCTCGCCCTGGACGCCCGCACCAACCTGTAGTCAGGGCAGGAGGAGTGCCTTGATCGCGCGGCGCTCGTCCATCGCCCGGTAGCCCTCCGCGGCCTGGTCCAGTGGCAGGGTCAGGTCGAAGACCTGGCCGGGATCGATCTTCCTGTCGCAGATCAGCCCGATCAGCTCGGGAAGATACTGCCGCACCGGCGCCGGCCCGCCGTGCAGGTGCACGAGTGAGAAGAACAGCTCGTCGCCCTGCAGCGCGACGTCGTGGGAGACGCCGACGAAGCCGACGTGGCCGCCGGGGCGGGTGGAGCGGATGGCCTGCGTCATCGACTCCTGGGTGCCGACCGCCTCGATGACGCTGTGCGCGCCGAGCCCGCCCGTCAGCTCCTTGATCCGGGCCACCCCTTCGTCGCCGCGTTCGGTGACGATGTCCGTGGCGCCGAACCGGCGGGCCAGCTCCTGCCGGGGCGCGTGCCGGCTCATCGCGATGACCCGCTCGGCCCCGAGCTGCCCGGCCGCGAGGATCCCGCACAATCCGACGGCGCCGTCACCGACGACCACGACGGTCTTGCCCGGCCCGGCCGCGGCGGCGACGGCGCCGAACCAGCCGGTGCCCAGCACGTCGGAGGCGGCCAGCAGGCTCGGCACCAGATCGGCGTCCGGCATGCCGGGGGTCGCGACGAGCGTGCCGTCGGCGAGCGGTATCCGCGCCAGCTCGGACTGGGTGCCGATCGAGCCCATGAGCACCCGGTGGACGCAGCCGCTCTGGTAGCCCGCCCGGCAGATCTCGCAGGTGTTGTCGGAGGCCCAGAACGAGCCGACCACGAACTGACCCGGCCTGATGGTGGTGACCTGGCCGCCGACCTCCTCCACGACGCCGACGTACTCGTGCCCCATGGGAGCCGCCCCGTCGAGCTTCTCGACCCCCCGGTAGGGCCACAGATCGGATCCGCAGACGCAGGTCGCCGAGAGCCGGATGATCGCGTCGGTGGGCTCGACGATCACCGGGTCGGGACGGTCCTCGACGCGGACGTCGCCCGGAGCGTACAGAACTGCTCCACGCATGGTGAATCCCCTCTTCCACGTAGGTGTCAGGCTTCCCCCGCCCCGCTTCCGAAAACGGGAAGGCCGGGGCGGGGCGCCCGGGTTTACCCGGCCCAAGCCCTCGCCTCAGCTCCTCCGTACCTTCGCCGGGTAGGGAAGGACAGGCCAGCGGCCAGGGGAAGGGAAGACCATGTCCGATACCGATCGCCGCCCGCGCGTCATCCAGGGGCCGGAGAGCGTCCCGGTGTCGCTGAGGATCAACGGCAGGCCCCGGGTCCTCCAGGTCGAGCCGCGCGTGAGCCTGCTCGACGCGTTGCGCGAGCACCTCGGCCTGACCGGCACCAAGAAGGGCTGCGACCAGGGCACCTGCGGGGCCTGCACCGTGTGGTCCGACGGCCGGCGGGTGCTCGCCTGCCTGATGCTGGCCGTCACCGCCGCGGGCCGCGAGATCACCACGATCGAAGGGCTCGCCGGCGACGACGGGCCGCACCCGATGCAGCGGGCCTTCGTCGAGAACGACGCCTTCCAGTGCGGCTACTGCACCCCAGGACAGATCATGTCCGCGGTCAAGCTCATCGAGGAGGGCAACGCCGCCACCGACGAGGACATCGCCGAGTTCATGAGCGGCAACCTCTGCCGCTGCGCGGCGTACCCGAACATCCGCGCCGCCATCCGGCAGGTCCGCGACGGCGCGGGAGGCGCGTCATGAGGCCGCTCACCTACAGCAGGGCCAGGGACGTCGGCGACGCGATCGCCCTGGCGGCGGCGAGTCCCGCGAGCGCCTTCCTGGCCGGCGGGACCAACGAGGTGGACCTGATCCGGGCGGGCGTCTCCCGCTCCGGCCACCTGGTGGACATCAACGACCTGCCGCTGACGGCCGTCGAGGACCGTCCCGGCGGCGGCCTGCGCATCGGCGCGCTCGCCCGCATGACCGACGTCGCGCGGGCGCCGATCGTCGTCCGCCGCTTCCCGGCGATCTCCCGGGCGCTGCTGCTGGGCGCCTCCGAGCAGCTGCGGAACATGGCGACGATGGGGGGCAACCTCTGCCAGCGCACCCGCTGCCCCTACCTGCGCGACGGCGTCTCGCCGTGCAACAAGCGCGAACCGGGGACGGGCTGCTCGGCGCTCGACGGGCTGAACCGGGGCCACGCGATCCTCGGCACCAGCGAGCGCTGCATCGCCACCCACCCGTCGGACGTCGCCGTCGCGCTGGTGGCGTTCGACGCCGTCATCCGGACGGCGGGGCCCGGCGGCGAGCGCGCGATCGCGGCCGACGACTTCTTCCTTCTTCCCGGCGACACGCCCGAGGTCGAGCACCCGCTGGCGCACGGCGAGCTGATCGTCGGGATCGACGTTCCCGGCGAGCCGCTCGGCCGCGGCTCGGTCTACCTCAAGTTCCGCGACCGGCAGTCGTACGAGTTCGCCCTCGTCTCGGTCGCGGCGGCCGTGGAGGCGGAGGACGGGATCGTCACCGGCGTCCGGCTCGCTCTGGGCGGGGTCGGCACGAAGCCCTGGCGGGCGAGGCGGGCGGAGGCGGCGCTCGTCGGCGGCCCGGCGGACGAGGCGGCCTTCCGGCGGGCCGCCGCGCTCGAACTCGACGCCGCCGTGCCTCGCCGGTACAACGCGTTCAAGGTCGAGCTCGCGCGCCGCGCGGTGGTGCGCGGTCTGACCCACAGCCTGAGGGGAGCCCGGCCATGACCACGGTCGGCACGCCGGTCACGCGGGTGGACGGCCCGGCGAAGGTGACCGGCGCCGCGCGGTATTCAGCGGAGATCTCGCCGCCGGGGGCGGCGCATCTCGCGATCGTCGGCGCGTCCGTCGCCGCCGGCCGGGTGTCCGCGATGGACACCGCCGCGGCGCACGCGGCGGAGGGCGTCCTCGCGGTGCTCACCCACGAGAACCTGCCGAGGATCGCCGCGCCGCCGCGCCTGCTGCCGTCGCTGGCGGGCCTGACCGCGCCCGGCGAGAGCTTCTTCCCGATGCAGGACACCGTCGTGCACTACGCGGGACAGCCGGTGGCCCTGGTCGTCGCCGAGACGTACGAGCAGGCCCGGTACGCGGCTTCGCTGGTGCGCGTCTCGTACGACGTCGTCCAGGCGACCGCCACGATCGAGCAGGGGCGCGGCCGGTCGTACGAGGCGGAGCGCCTGTTCGGCGGGCTGCTGCCGGGGCGCGAGGAGCGCGGCGACGCCGAAGCCGGCCTGGCCCGGGCCGACGTGCGGGTGGAGGCCCGCTATCGGATGGCGGCCAACCACCACAACGCCCTTGAGGCGCCGTCGACGGTCGCCGTCTGGGACGGCGACGACCTGACGTTGTACGAGTCGACCATGGGCGTGCGGGCCACCCAGCAGACCGTGGCCCACCTGCTCGGCCTGCCCGTCTCCCGCGTCCGGGTCATCACGTCCTTCGTCGGCGGCGCGTTCGGCTCCAAGGCGATGGTGTGGCCGCACACGACGCTCACCGCCATGGCCGCGCGGCACGTCGGCCGGCCGGTGAAGCTGATGCTCACCCGGCCGCAGATGTTCACCTCGACGGGGCACCGCGAGGAGCAGGAGCAGAGCATGGCGCTCGGCGCCACCCGGGACGGCCGGCTGACCGCGATCCGGCACGAGAAGCTGTCGGTCACCTCGCCGTTCGACGACTGGGCCGAGCCCGCGACCGGCGTCTCGTCGCAGCTGTACGCGTGCGGCGACTACCTCGGCGTGCACCGCCTCATCAGGGGCAACACCATGACGCCGACCTTCACCCGGGGCCCCGGTGAGACCCTCGGCGTCTTCACCCTTGAGGCGACGATGGACGAGCTGGCCTACCGGCTCGGGATCGACCCGCTCGACCTGCGGCTGCTCAACCACGCGCGGACCGACCCGCACGGCAACCCGTGGTCCAGCGGCGGGCTGGAGGAGTGCCTCCGCCTCGGCGCCGAACGATTCGGCTGGTCCGGGCGTGACCCGGCCCCGCGCACGCGGTCCGACGGAGACTGGCTGATCGGCACCGGGATGGCGGCCGCGGCGTACCCGGTGGCGTTGTTCATGCCGCCCCAGCGCGCCCGGGCCCGTCTCTTCGCCGACGGCAGCGCGGTCGTGCAGACCTCGACGCAGGAGATCGGCACCGGCGTGCTCACCATCGCCACCCAGGTCGGAGCGGACGCGCTCGGTGTCACCCTCGCCGACCTGCAGGTCCAGGCCGGCGACACCGATCTGCCCAACAGCACGGCGGCGGTGGGCTCGACCGGCGCGGGCATGGTCAGCTCCGCCGTCCACGCCGCCGGCACCGCGCTGCGCGAGCAGCTCGTCGCGCTGGCGGTGGGTGACGAGGCGTCACCGCTGCACGGCGTCGCCCCCGCGTCGGTGACCGTGGCCGCCGGGCGCCTGTCCTCCGCCGAACGTCCCGGCGCCGCCGACACGTACCGTGAGCTGCTCGAACGCCACCACCTGTCCGACGCGGAGGCGACGGGCACGTGGCGTCCGCCGCCGCTGGACACGCCGCACGGCCTGCTCACCTTCGGCGCCCAGTTCGCCGAGGTCGCCGTGGACCCGGAGTTCGGCCTCGTCCGCGTCCGCCGGCTGAGCGGCGCGTTCGCGCCCGGACGGGTGCTCAACCCGCTCCTGGCCCGCAGCCAGCTGTTGGGCGGCATGCTCTGGGGCCTGGGCCAGGCTCTCCTGGAAGGCAACCACGCGGACCCGCGCACGGGCCGCTGGGCCGCGGCGAACCTGGGCGAGTACCTCGTGCCGGTCAACGCCGACGCGCCCGAGGTCACGGTCGACCTCGTCGAGGTGCGCGACGAGGTCGTCGGCCCGCTCGGCGTCAAGGGGGTCGGGGAGATCGGTCAGGTCGGGGTGGCCGCCGCCATCGCCAACGCCGTCTTCCACGCGACCGGCCGCCGGGTCCGCGGCCTGCCCATCGCGCCCGAGACGGTGATGGACCCGGCCTGGTGACGGCCCGGGGGACCGCGAGCGACGGCTCGCGCCGCTCGCGGCGCATGGTCACCTGGACGCGAGCATGCCGTGCGGGTCGATCACGTACTTGCGCGCCGCGCCCTCGTCGAACTCGTGGTAGCCGCGCGGGGCGTCGTCCAGCGAGATCGGGGTGGCGTTGACCGCCTTGGCGATCTGCACGCGGTCATGCAGGATCGCCTGCATGAGCTGGCGGTTGTACCGCATGACCGGGCACTGGCCGGTGACGAAACTGAGCGACTTGGCCCAGCCGAGACCGATCTGGATCGACAGCGAGCCCTGCTTGGCCGCCTCGTCCGCCGCGCCGGGGTCACCGGTCACGTAGAGTCCCGGGATGCCGAGCGCGCCACCCGCCCGGGTGACGTCCATCACCGTGTTGAGCACGGTCGCGGGCTGCTCCTTCTCCGCCTCCTTGCCGTGGCCGCGGGCCTCGAAGCCGACGGCGTCCACGGCGCAGTCCACCTCGGGCTCGCCGAGGATCTGCTCGATCTGGTCCTTCGGCTCGCCCTCGGCCACGTTGACGGTCTCGCAGCCGAAGCTCCTGGCCTGCTCCAGACGGTCCTTGTTCAGGTCGCCGACGATGACGACGGCGGCGCCGAGCAGGAACGCCGAACTCGCCGCGGCGAGCCCGACCGGTCCGGCCCCGGCGATGTAGACGGTCGAGCCCGGCCCCACCCCGGCGCTCACACAGCCGTGGAACCCCGTCGGGAAGATGTCCGAGAGCATGGCCAGGTCGAGCATCTTCTCCATCGCCTGGTCCTTGTCCGGGAACTTCAGCAGGTTCCAGTCGGCGTACGGCACCAGGACGTACTCCGCCTGGCCGCCCACCCAGCCGCCCATGTCGACGTAGCCGTAGGCGGAGCCGGGCCGGTCCGGGTTGACGTTCTCGCAGATGCCGGTCTTGCGTTCCTTACAGTTGCGGCAGCGGCCGCAGGAGATGTTGAACGGCACGGACACGAGGTCGCCGTTCTTGACGTACTCGACGTCGGGGCCGGTGTCGACCACCTCGCCGGTGATCTCGTGACCGAGGATGAGGCCCGTCGGGGCCGTGGTACGGCCTCGGACCATGTGCTGGTCGCTTCCGCAGATGTTGGTCGCGACCGACTTGAGTATCGCCGCGTGGGGCAGTTTGCGGCCCACGTTGGCCGGGTTGACGCCCGGACCGTCCTTGAGTTCGTAGTCGGGATAGTCGGTCACGCGTACCTCGACCTTGCCGGGGCCCTCGTAGGAGACTCCTCTGTTACCTGACATGACGTGCCCTCTCCCTTGTACGGGGTGCGAATGGCGGGTGGTCACGTGGTCATCGATCACCCCCGGGGCCGGGGCGGCGGCGTGGGCCGTGCGCCGGGCGGTCGCGTACCAGGTCGTCGCGAGAGCTCCGGGCCACCGGGACGTCCCGCGCGAGGTCCTCCTCGTCACCCGGCCGCCGGGTGCCGGTGATCTCCCCGGCGGTCCCCTGCTCGGCCGCCTCGGGCAGCTCGCGCGCCGGGCGCGCCACCTGGTCGTACACGAGCACGGCGAGTACGGCTCCGACGACCGGGCCGATGATGTAGACGCCGAACTCCGACCATGGCGTGTCACCGCCGAACACGCTCGTCGTCAGGTACGGGCCGAAGGTGCGGGCGGGGTTGACGGAGCCGCCCGTCATGGGGCCGATCACGAAGATCTCGCAGGCGACGGCCATGCCGATGATCCACCCCGCCCAGCCGCTCGGCGCCCGGCGGTCCACGGCCATCGCCATGATGGTGAGCATCAGCAGGAACGTGCCCATCACCTCCAGCAGGATGCCCTGCCCATAGCTCACGCCCTCACCGAGAGCGGTGAGCCCGGTGCCCAGGTCGGCGGCCCGGCGGCCGAAGCCGCCCACGATGAGCAGACCGCCGGCGAACGCCCCGATGAGCTGCGCCACGATGTACGGTGGCACCTCCGCCCACGGGAACCTGCGGCCCGCCGCCAGGGCGAGGGTGACGGCCGGGTTGATGTGCGCGCCCGACGTGGTGCCGAAGGCGTAGATGACGAGCGCGACGACCACGGCGAACGACAACGAGATGAAGCCGAGCGCGGCGTAGGAAAGTTCACCGTTGCCCATGAGCAACGCGGCCACCACGGATCCCGGACCGAAGATCACCAGCAGCATTGTCCCGATGGCTTCCGCGACGAGCCGCCGTGGAAGGTCTCCGACCATCGCAACCCCCAGATGACGATGGTTCACAATCCCCCTGATTTCCCAATATATATACCCAGGTCCAGGCCCCTAAGCGGAGTCATCCGCAGCGGCGGCGCACCTCGTCCAGCCGCTCGGTGAGACCGGCCCTGTCGAGGTGTTCGAGCAGCGGCACGGCGACCCGGCGGGTGGTGCCGAGCGCGCGTCTGGCCTGGCTGACCGTGAACGGCTGCGGCAGCCGGCTGAGCACCTCGGCCGCCCGCCCGTCGGCTCCCGGCAGCAGCACGATCCCCTCGCCCACCCGCAGCAGGCTCCCCGCCCGCACGGCCGCCGCCAGCTCCTTCGGGCCCAGCCCCAGCTCGGCCAGCCGCCCCGCCTCCGGCGCCTGGAACGGCCGCGCCGCCAGCTCCCGCTGCACCCGCTCCACCGCCAGCGCGACCGGCCCCGGCAGCCCCGCCGGCCTCGCCACGATCCGCCCGCCGGCGAGGGTGAGCGGCGGCCCTACCAGCGCCGCGACCAGCCGCCGATCCGGCAGCCCCAGCGCGCGCCGGGCCGCCTCGACCGGCATGGCCGGCTCCAGGGGATTGCGCTCCGCGTACCGCCGCGCCGCCTCGCCCAGCCGCCTCCGCGACTCCTCCCAGTAGTCCGGATCGGCGTGCCACTCCCCCGCCACCCCGGGAACCTCGGGCGCCGGCCCCATGGCCCGCAGGTCGGCGGCCCGCAGCAGCCGATGCACCCGCAACGCGAACGCCGCGTCGAGCCCGGCGGGGTCGGGCTTGGGGAGGGCCGTTTCCAGCTGGGCGGCTCGCTCTCTGCCGGCGCCCCGGCCGCGCAGGGCCCGGGGGCGCACGTCGAGGACGGCCGCCCCGGCGAGCACCCGCACCTCGGACCGGTCACGCCCGGGGTCGCGCAGCAGCAGCACGTCGCCGAGATGCAGCGGCACCGGCCGGTCCAGGCGCAGCCGTACGAAGCGGCCGCCGAGGTGCCGCGCCTCGGCCGTCACGGCCGCCGACCCCACGTGGACGGTCAGCCGCCGAGGTAGGCCGGGATCCTCTTGCGGCTGCGCCCCGACGGGCGCGACGCGTACGTCCACCGACTCCGTGTACGTCCACCCGCCCGGTGCGACGAGCGCCTGCCCGCGCTCGGGGAGGTCCTGCCCGCGCAGGTTGACCGCCACCCGGGCGACCCCGGACACCGTGTCCCGCGTCCGCTTCAACGACTCCAGGCCCCTGACCCGCACCGGCTCGCCGTCGAGCAGCAGCTCGTCGCCCACCGACACCGTCCCGGCGGGCAGCGTCCCGGTCACCACCGTCCCACTGCCGGTCACGCTGAACGTCCGGTCGATCCACAACCGGACCGCCGCCCCCGGATCCGGCCGGGGCAGCCCGGCCACCAGCCGGTCCAGCGCCCGCCGCAGTTCGTCCAGCCCCTGACCGGTGCGCCCGCTCACGGCGACCGCCGCCACCCCACCGCCCGGCTTCCCGAGTGCCTCGTCCAGGCGGGCGCGGGACCGCTCGATCGCCGGGGCCGGGTCGGCGAGGTCCGAGCGGGTCACCACCAGCAGGCAGTGCCGTACCCCGAGGGCCTCCAGGGCCACCAGGTGCTCCTCCGACTGCGGCATCCACCCCTCGTCGGCCGCCACCACGAACACCACGGCCGGTACGGGCCCGACCCCCGCGAGCATCGTGCCGAGGAACCGCTCATGACCTGGGACGTCCACGAACGCGAGCGGCTCTCCGGATGGGAGGTCCGTCCACGCGTACCCGAGCTCGATGGTGAGGCCGCGCCGGCGTTCCTCGTCCAGCCGGTCTGGTTCCATGCCGGTGAGTGCCCGTACCAGGGTGGACTTGCCGTGGTCGACGTGACCCGCGGTGGCCACGACGTGCATCAGCCCACCACCTCCGCGACCGCCAGCACCGCGCGCGCCACGTCGTCGTCGCGTTCGGGCGGGACGGCACGCAGGTCCAGCAGCAGCTGAGCGCCCTCGATCCGGCCGACGACCGGCGGATCGCCCGTCCGCAGCGGGACGGCGAACCGTTCGGGCAGGCTCACGGCCGCGCTCGGCAGCAGCACGCCGGGCGCGCCGCCGCCGCCGACGGCGGCCTCGCTCGGCACCACCAGGGCGTCGATCCCGGCGCCGGCCAGGCGACCGGCCAGGGCGGCGGCGCGCCTCTCCAGCACGGCCGGATCGGCGTGCAGCGCCCGCCGGACCGGCGGGACGGGACCGCGCAGCGTCGCCTCCAGCGCGGCGAGCGTGAGCTTGTCGACCCGCAGCGCGCGGGCGAGCGGGTGCCGGCGGCAGCGTTCGACCAGGTCGCACCGGCCCAGCAGGAGGCCCGCCTGCGGCCCGCCGAGCAGTTTGTCGCCGCTGGCCGTCACCAGGTCAGCGCCCGCCTCGATCATGGTGGCGGCGTCGGGTTCTGCGGGCAGCAGCGGCTCACGGGCCAGCAGGCCGGAGCCGATGTCCACCACGACGGGCACGCCGAGCCCGGTCAGCTCCGGCACCTCGGCCGAGCCGGTGAAGCCCTCGATCCGGAAGTTCGACGGGTGGACCTTGAGCACGAACCCCGTCGCCGGCCCCACCGCGTCGGCGTAGTCGCGGACGGAGGTGCGGTTGGTGGTGCCCACCTCGCGCAACCGCGCCCCGGTGGAGGCGAGCAGGTCGGGGATGCGGAACCCGTCGCCGATCTCGACCAGCTCGCCCCGGCTGATCACGATCTCCCGCCCGGCGGCGAGCGCGGTGGCGACCAGGACGAGGGCGGCGGCGTTGTTGTTCACGACGTGCACGTCCTGCGCCACCGGCACGGCGCCGGCGAGCGCCTCCAGCGTGCCCCGGCCCCGCCGCGACCGGGCGCCCGTCGCCAGGTCGAACTCCACGTCGGCGGACCCGGCGGCGGCGGTCATCGCCTCGACGGCCGCCGCCGACAGCGGCGCCCGGCCGAGGTTGGTGTGGATCAGCACGCCGGTGGCGTTGACGACCGGACGCAGGCTCGCCGCGCGGGCCGGGAGCGCCGTCACCGCCGCGTCGGCCACCTCCTCGGGGGCGATCTCGCCCTGCCGGGCCCGCTCCTGCGCCGCCGCCACCGCGGCCTTGACCACCGACCGGCCCAGCCGCCCGCCCGCCTCCACCAGGCGCGAGTCGGCGAGCACGGCGTCGGTGCGTGGCACCCGCCTGCGTCGATCCATATTCCCGAACATAAGCGGAAGCGGGCGGGAATCGAACCCGCCGGGCCGAGGACCTCGGCCTCCTGAAAATCGGTGAGGGCCATCCGGCGACCCGGCGCGCCCGGCCGGGATCCGGCTTCAGGAGGCCTCGTCGAGGCGCCGGCGTTGGGGGACGACGGTGTACTTGGGGTCGGCGGCGGAGGCGCGGCCCGCCGCGAGGATGCCGAAGCGGGTGCACAGCGAGCCCGCCGTGAGGGCGAGGCCGGACACGGCGTTGAGTGCGCGGCTGCGTCCGGCGACCACGGCGAGCAGCCCGCCGCCGGCCGTCAGGACGCGCGCGGCGCGCATGAGCCGGCCCGCCCGTCCCACCTGGTACGGCTCCCCCAGGAACCCGAGCCGGCGCTCCATCAGCTGCCCCGCGACCGTCTCCACGCCCGCCCCGAGCGCGGCCACCGCGCGGGCGGGACCGGCGTGGGCCGGCGGCGTGCCGAGCATCCCGGCCGCCCCGGCGGCGGCCATCGCGCTGCCCGCGAACAGGAACGGCAGCTCCCGGTACGCCTCGTGCCAGGCGGGCACGGCGGTGTCGGCGACCAGGACGGCGGTGTAGGTGGCGGTCAGCGGCCCGGTCACCGCGGTGGCCAGCAGCGCCGCGTCACCGGCGGCCGGCAGGATGCCGGTCAGGTCACCGGCCAGGGCGGCGGCCGACAGCCCGCCGTGCGCGGCGAGGATCCACGAGCCGACGCTCATCGGCGAGGTGAGCTTGAAGACGCGGAACATGTTGAGGAACCGTTCGGGCCTGCCCAGCTCGGCGGAGAGCAGCCCGGCGCCCAGGGCCGCCCCGGCCGCCGCCGCGACGCGGGCGGTGCGGTCGAGGCGGGTCCGGCCGGTCAGCCGGGCCATCACGGCCATCGAGGACGATATTCCCGACACACCTCCCAGATACAGATATGTCGGCATGTGGGGTTCATGCCAGATGGGCGGCTTGATCACCGGGCGGCCGTAGTAGGACCGGAACTCCGCCTCCGGCACCATGGCCCGTTCCCGCCTCACCGCCGCTCCCCCGTACGCAGGAACGCCAGAGCCACGGCGCCGGCCGCCGACAGCGCGGCCGCGCCCGCCCAGCCCCACATGGCGGGCAGGTCGCGGGTGGTCACCACCGGGTCCGGCGGCAGGCCGTACACCTCGGGCTCGTCCAGCAGCAGGAAGAACGCCCCCGTCCCGCCCACCCCGTCATCGGGGCTCTCCCCGTACAGGCGGGCCTGCTCGTTCCCGTCGGCGCGCAGCCGGGCCACCCGCTGCTCGGCGCGCTCCCGCAGCTCGTCGAGCGGGCCGAACTGGATCGAGTCGGTGGGGCACGCCTTGGAACAGGCGGGTTCGAGGCCGCCGCGCTGGCGGTCGTAGCACATCGTGCACTTCCAGGCCCGCCCGTCGCCCTCCCGCCGGTCGATCACGCCGTACGGGCAGGCGGGCACGCAGTAGCCGCACCCGTTGCAGATGTCGGCCTGCACCACCACCGTGTCGAACTCGGTCCGGAACAGCGCCCCGGTCGGGCACACGTCCAGGCAGGCGGCGCGCGTGCAGTGCTTGCACACGTCGGAGGACATCAGCCACCGGTCCACGCCCTCGTCACCGCCGACGGCCACCGGCCGTGACTGCTCGATGAACGCGACGTGCCGCCAGGTGCTCGCCCCCAGCATGCCGGTGTTGTCGTAGGAGGTGGCCTCGAAGACGAAGCCGTCGTCGGGGATCTGGTTCCACTCCTTGCAGGCCACCTCGCACGCCTTGCAGCCGATGCACACGCTCGTGTCGGTGAAGAACCCCATCCGCTCAGCCACGGCGGTACCTCTCCAGCAGGTCGAGCGCCGCCGGGCCCCTGGGCCGGCGCCCCGGCCGCACGTCACAGGTCATCGCCTTGCCTTCCTGGATGTAGACGTTCGGATCGAGGACCAGCGGCGTCAGGTCGTTGGTGACGTCACCGGTGACCAGGCCGCCTCCGCCCCACCCCCAGTGGTACGGCAGGCCGACCTGGTGGACGATCACGCCCCCGAGGCGCAGCGGCCGCATCCGCCCGGTGACCAGCACCCTGGCCTCCACCACGGCACGGCTGGTCACGATCGTGGCCCAGCCGCCGTTGGTCAGCCCCGCTTCGGCGGCGAGCCGCGGCGACACCTCGCAGAACAGCTCCGGCTGCAGCTCGGCGAGGTAGGCCAGCGGCCGGCTCATCGCGCCCGCCGTGTGGTGCTCGGTCAGCCTGTACGTCGTCAGCACGTAGGGGAAGCGTCCGTCCGGCGCGTTGTACGGGCTCTCCGGCCGGTTGTAGGTGTGGCGTGCCGGGTTGGCCTGCTGGGCGTACAGGGGGTTGGCGACCGGAGACTCGTGCGGCTCGTAGTGGGCGGGCAGCGGGCCGTCGACGAGCCCGAGCGGCACGTACAGCCAGCCCTTGCCGTCGGACTGCATGATGAACGGGTCGGTCCCGGCGAGCGCGTCCTGGGCGAAGGCGCCCTCGGGCGGCACGTAACCGGGCGGCTTGCCGATCTCGCAGTCGGGCACGTCGTGGCCGGTCCACTCGCCGCGCTCGGCGTCCCACCACACGTACGCCTTGCGCTCGCTCCACGGGCGGCCCTCGGGATCGGCGGAGGCCCGGTTGTACAGGATGCGCCGGTTGGCCGGCCACGCCCAGCCCCATTCGGGCGCCACCGCGGTCTGTTCCCGGCGGGGTCGGCGGCGGGCGGCCTGGTTGACCTCGTCGGCGTACACCCCGCAGTAGATCCAGCAGCCGCAGGTCGTGGAGCCGTCGGCGCGGAGCTGGCTGGTGGACGACAGCGCCCGCCCGTCGGGGCCGACCCCGTTGATCTCGCGGAGCACGGCCGCGGCCGAGGGCTCTCCGTGCACGCCGAGCTCCGGATAGTCCCAGGTCAGCTCGCGCACCGGCCGGTCGATCTCGTCGTCGGTCAGCCGCCGCCTGATGAGCTTGCCGAGGTGGTAGTAGAACCACAGCTCGCTGCGGCAGTCGCCGGACGGGTCGACCGCCTTCTCCCGCCACTGGAGGAGCCGCTGGGTGTTGGTGAACGTGCCCTCCTTCTCCACGTGGCTCGCGGCGGGCAGGAAGAACACCTCGGTGCCGATGTCCTCGGTGCGCAGTTCGCCCGTCTCCAGCTCCGGGCCGTCCAGCCAGAACGTGGCGGTCTCCACCAGGGCCAGGTCACGGACCACGAGCCAGTCGAGGTTCGCCAGGCCGAGGCGCTGCGCCCGGCCGCCGGAGGAGCCGACCACGGGGTTCTCCCCCACCACGAAGTAGCCCTTCACCGTGCCGTCGATCTGGTTCATCACGGTGGTGTAGTGGCCGTGGTCGCCGGTCATGCGCGGCAGGTGGCCGAAGCAGAAGTCGTTCTCCTCGGTGGCGGCCTCGCCCCACCACGCCTTCAGCAGGCTCACCAGGTAGGCGCGCCGGTTGCCCCAGAAGCCCGTGCTGCCGCCCTCCAGCTCCAGGTAGTGGTCCAGGCCTTCGTGCCGCCCGGCGTCCGGCATGTCCAGGTAGCCCGGCAGGAGGTTGAACAGCGTCGGGATGTCGGTCGAGCCCTGAATGCTGGCGTGGCCGCGCAGCGCCAGGATGCCGCCGCCAGGCCGTCCCATGTTGCCCAGCAGGAGCTGCAGGATCGAGGCCGTGCGGATGTACTGCGCGCCGACGCTGTGCTGGGTCCAGCCGACGGAGTAGACCCAGGCGGTGGTGCGCTCGCGGCCGGAGTTCGCGGTGATGGCCTCGGCCAGTTCGGTGAAGTCGTCACGCGGGATGCCGCAGAGCTGTTCGACCAGCTCCGGGGTGTAGCGGGCGAAGTGCCGCTTCACGATCTGGTAGACGCAGCGCGGGTGGGTCAGCGTCGGGTCCGTGGGCGGCCTGGGGTGCGCGCCGGCCCCGCGCGCGCCGTAGGTGTCCGGTCCAGCCGTCTTGGCGTGCCGGGCTCCGCCCTCCGCCTGCTCGGATGGGTGGCCCTCAGGCGTGGACTCGTACGCCCAGTTCCTCGGGTCGTACGTGGCCGTCTCCGGGTCCCAGCCGGAAAACAGGCCGTCGAGGTCCTCGGTGTCGCGGAAGTCCTCGGACACGAGGGAGGCGGCGTTGGTGTACGCCAGCACGTACTCCCGGAAGTCCAGCTCGTTCTCCAGCACGTGGTTGATCAGCGCGCCGAGCAGCACGATGTCGCTGCCCGCGCGGATCGGCAGGTGCCGGTCGGCCAGCGCGCTGGTACGCGTGAACCGCGGGTCCACGTGGAAGACCTTCGCCCCGCGCGCCTTGGCCTCCATCACCCACTGGAACCCGACGGGGTGGCACTCGGCCATGTTGGAGCCCTGGATGACGATGCAGTCCGCCTCCGCCAGATCCTGCTGGAAGGTCGTCGCGCCGCCACGCCCGAAGCTGGTCCCCAGACCGGGGACGGTGGAGGAGTGTCAAATACGCGCCTGGTTCTCCACCTGGATGGCGCCGAGGGCGGTGTAGAGCTTCTTCATCAGGTAGTTCTCTTCGTTGTCGAGCGTCGCCCCGCCCAGACTGGCGATGCCCATCGTGCGGCGCACGACCTTGCCCTCGTGGGTCTCCTCCCAGGTCTCCCGCCGGGTGCGCACCACCCGGTCGGCGATCATCTCCATCGCGGTGTCCAGGTCGAGCCGCTCCCAGCCGGTGCCGTACGGCCTGCGGTAGAGCACCTGGGTCTGGCGTCCCGGATGGGTGACGAGCTGCTTGCTGGCCGCCCCCTTGGGGCAGAGCCGTCCCCGGGAGATCGGGGAGTCGGGGTCGCCCTCGATCTGGGTGACCTTGCCGCCCTCGACGTAGACGAGCTGGCCGCAGCCGACCGCGCAGTAGGGGCAGATGGACCGGGCCACCGTGGCGGCGTCCTCGGTGCGCGGGCGCAGGGCGTCGGTGCGGCGCGACCGTGCCGCGTCGCCTCTGCCGTCCTGGCCTCTGAGCTGCCGGATCACCGGCCAGCGGGCCGGCCATCCCCTTCCTGCCATGGTGCGATCCATGCCCGGTTTCGGGGAGCGTATTCCAGCGACTCTCGGACGGACCGGTCACGTCCGCGGACGTGACGTCTCACGCGCCGCGTCGGCGATCAATTGCGCCGCCCGCCGCACCTCCCGCTCGGTGCTCCACCGGCCCAGGGACAGCCGCACCGCCTCGGACGCCCGCCCGGCCGGCAGGCCCATGGCGAGCAGCACGGGCGAGGGGGCGTCGACGCCTTCGTGGCAGGCCGATCCGGTGGCGGCGGCGATGCCGGGGACCGCGGCCAGCAGGGCCCGGCCTCCGACGCCGTCGATGCTCACGTTCAGCGTCCCCGGCAGCCGTTCGGCCGGGTGACCGTTGAGGTGGACCCGGCCGGGCAACCGGGCCTCCAGTTCGGCGTGCAACAGGTCGCGCAGGGCGGCCAGCCGTACGGCGCTGCCGGGCAGTTCGAGCCGGGCCAGCTCGGCGGCCCTGCCGAGGGCGGCGACCAGGGCGACGTTCTCCGTGCCGGCCCGCAGCCCGCCCTCCTGGCCGCCGCCGTGGATGAGCGGATGGAGCCGGGTGCCGGAGCGCACGTAGAGGGCGCCCACGCCCTTGGGCGCGTACATCTTGTGACCGGCCATCGTCAGCAGGTCCACGCCGAGGGCGGACACGTCGAGGGGCACCTTCCCGGCGGCCTGCGCGGCGTCCGTGTGGAACAGGGCCCCCGACTCGTGCGCGACGGCGGCCAGCTCGGCGATCGGCTGCAGGGTGCCGGTCTCGCTGTTGCCGTAGGCGATCGAGACCAGGGCGGTCTGCCGCTCCTGGACGGCGGCGCGGAGCACGTCCGGGTCGACGCGGCCGTGCGGGTCCACCGGCACCCGCGTCACGGTGAACCCGTCCGCGCGCAGGCTCTCGCAGGAGCGCAGCACCGCCGGATGCTCGGTGGCCAGGGTGACGACCTGCCGCCCCGGGGAGCCGAGGGCGGCGCCGCGGACGGCCAGCGTGTCGGCTTCGGACCCGCCGCTCGTGAACACGATCTCACCGGGTTGGGCGCCGAGCAGTCCGGCCACCTGGCCGCGGGCGCGCTCCACGGCCCGGCGCGGCTCACCGGCGTAGGAATGGCCGCTGGAGGGGTTGCCGAAGTGCGTCGTCAGGTAGGGCAGCGCCGCCCGCAGCGCCTCGGGGTCGACCGGGGTGGTGGCGTTGTAATCCAGGTACAGCGCGCCACCGGCCAGCGCGGGATGCGCCTGGGCCCCGTCGTTCTCGCTCACGTACCGATCTTGCTCTCACCAGGCGCGGCTCCGCAACGTACTCCCGTCGATCAGCCATGAACATACGGGAGGTACGTGGCATGGGTTTTGCCTAGGTATTCGGCGACCTGCCTTACTCCGCGAGCAAGCTTGGCAGAAGTGCGATCGATTGCAGCTCATTCACACGTTAAGTTGCGTATATCCGTTTCTGAGGTTGTTTCCCCAGGTCACGTCGATAAGACGTCGTGGCCTGGGGCTTTTGTTCGAAAACGCGGGGGGCACCTTCTATGGCGACATACGGCTATCGCTGTCCGCATTGTCGCGACATCGAGGTCGCCTTTCCGATCGGCACCGCACCCGCCGCGGTGCGGTGCCCGGACTGCGGCGCGACCTCGACGCGGATGTTCTCGGCGCCGATGCTGGCGCGCACTCCGGCCGCCCTGGCGGCCCGGTTGCGGCGGGCGGAGCGCAGCGCCTCCGAGCCCGAGGTCGTCACGTCCCTGCCGCCGCGCCGCGCCCCGGCCGCGGTGCCCGTCCATCCCGCCACCGGTCGCCTGCCGCGTCCGTGACCGTCCCTGTGCCGAAAGGATCCAGCCGTGCCAGAGCTGATCTTCCCGCTCGACTCGACCAAGAAGTTCACCGACCAGGCCAAGATCGGTCACAACCGCTGGCATCCCGAGATCCCGCCGGTGGCGCGGGTCAAACCGGGCGACAGCTTCCGGGTCCACTGCCGGGAGTGGTTCGACGGCGCGATCCACAACGACGACTCCGCCGAGGACATCCGTGACGCCCCGCTGACGAAGGTGCACGCGCTCAGCGGCCCGTTCGCGGTGGAGGGAGCCGAGCCGGGCGACCTGCTGATCGTGGACATCCTCGACGTGGGACCCATCCCCCAGGAGGACAGCGGCCCCCTGGCGGGCCAGGGCTGGGGTTACACCGGCATCTTCGCCAAGAAGAACGGCGGCTCGTTCCTCACCGACCAGTTCCCCGACGCCTACAAGGCGATCTGGGACTTCCGCGGACAGGAAGCCACCTCGCGCCACATCCCGGCGGTGTCGTTCACCGGCATCACCCACATCGGGCTCATGGGCACCGCGCCGTCGGCGGAGCTGCTGGCGAAGTGGAACCAGCGGGAGGGCGCGCTGATCGCCACCGACCCGGCGAGAGTGCCGGCGCTGGCCCTGCCACCGGAGCCGCAGGACGCCATCCTCGGATCGGTGTCCTCGTCCGCGTTCGACAGGATCGCCGGCGAGGCCGCCCGCACCGCGCCGCCCCGGGAGAACGGCGGCAACCAGGACATCAAGAACCTCACCCAGGGCTCCCGCGTCTTCTATCCGGTGTTCGTGCCCGGGGCGAACCTGTCGCTCGGCGACCTGCACTTCTCCCAGGGCGACGGCGAGATCACCTTCTGCGGCGCCATCGAGATGGGCGGCTTCGTCGACCTGCACGTCGACCTCATCAAGGACGGCATGCGGACGTACCGCGTCGGCGAGAACACCATCTTCATGCCGGGCCGCACCGCCCCCCAGTACAGCGAGTGGCTGGCGTTCTCCGGGATCTCCGTCACGCTGGACGGCGAGCAGCGCTACCTCGACTCGCAACTGGCCTACCAGCGGGCCTGCCTGCACGCGATCGACTACCTGACGACGTTCGGCTACAGCCCCGAGCAGGCATACCTGCTGCTCGGCGCCGCCCCGATCGAGGGCCGGCTGTCGGGGGTGGTGGACATCCCCAACTCCTGCGCCACCGTGTACCTGCCGACCGCGATCTTCGACGTCGACGTCCGGCCCAGCGCGTCCGGGCCGGTCCGCGTGCCGGAGGGCACCAGCGCACCGCACGCCGCCTTCGCCTGAACCGCCGGGCACGTGCCTGGTCAGCGGCCATGCGCGCCGGATAGCGTTCTACGCTGATGCTCGCGGACGCCTGGTCGGTTCGCCGACGGGCGCTGAGAGTTCCGCGGGGCAGGGGATGCGAGCAGTGAAGGCAGACGGGGGCGGCGCGCCGGGCGCGGGCCGGGTGCGGGCGTGGGTGTCCGTCGTGCTGGCCGTGCTGTCGGTGTCGCTGACCGTGGCCGGCACCGCGATCCAGTTATCGCTGCCCGAGGAGTGGTCGCCGTGGCCGCCCCTGGCGCCCGACCACGGCGCGGGCCTGACGTTCCCGCTGATCGGCGCATTCCTGATCGCGCACCGTCCCCGTCTGAAGCTGGCCTGGCTGATGTGTGCCGGCGGCCTCGGCTGCGCGGTCAACGTGATGGTGACCGGGCTGCAGTTCGCGCAGGCGTCGGCCGGCGACCTGGAGAGCGCCGGATGGCTGCGCATCCTGGCCGTCGTGGGCTGGATCGTCGGGGCCTGCGCGCTGGGGATCCTGACGCCGCTGCTCTCACCGGACGATCGCCTGCCCTCCCGCCGCTGGCTGCCGGTGGCGATCACCGGTGTGGCCGCGACCGTCGTCGAGGGCGTGCGCACCATCGCGCGGCCGACGCCGCCCGCGAGCACCTACCGCTGGCCGGAGGTCATCCCGAATCCGCTGGCGATCGAGGCCCTGGCTCCCTACCAGGGGGTGCTGACGCGCTCGCTGACTCTGCTGATCAACGCGTGTGTGGTGCTCGCCCTGATCTCCCTGCTGGTACGGCTGCGGCACGCGTCCCCGGCGGCGCGCAGGCAGATCGCCTGGCCGCTGAGCGCGTTCGTCGTCTACACGGTGTTCGTGCTGCTCGGCGAGGCCTATTGGCTGCCTGCGACGATCTGGACCGGGCTGCTTCCGGTGACGATCGCGTTCGCGGTGCTGCAGTACCGGCTGTACGGCATCGACACCGTCATCAGCCGGACCGTCATCGCGACCGGCCTGATCGCCGCGGTCGGCGGGGCCTACTTCGGCACCGGCGCCCTGGCCGCGCTGCTGGTGTCGGGCTACGACCAGGTGGCGGGGCTGGCCGCCGCGCTGGTGACGGGCGTGTTCTTCCAGCCGCTGCGCACGCGTCTGCGCCGCCTCACCGACGTGATGCTGTACGGCAGGCACGGCCAGCCGGAGGAACTGGCCAGGAGACTGGCGCGCGAGGTCGGCGAGACCGAGCCGGTGAACGCGCTGGCCGCCGTCACGGCCGTGGTGCACGACGGCCTGGGCGTGACCGGCGTCGTCGTCGAGGTCGGCACAGAGGCCGGCACAGAGGCCGGCACCGAGGCCGGCGCCGCGGGCATGCGGGTGGAGCTGGGGACGATCGGTCCGGACCCGCGGGCCGTGCCGCTGGTGTGGCACGGCGAGCCGGTGGGCCGGATGCTGATCGGGCCGCCAGGGCCGCGCCGTTTCTCCGCCGCCTACACCGAACGGCTGATCAGCACGGCGACCGTCCACGTCGCCGACGTCGCGCACGCCGTACTGATGACGGCCGACCTGCAACGCTCCAGGGAGAACATCCTGAACGCCCGTGAGGAGGAGCGGCGCAGGCTCCGCCGCGACCTGCACGACGGCCTCGGCCAGGCGCTCACCAACATGTCGATGTCCCTGACCATGGCCCAGCTGCGCCTGCGCGAGGTGCCGTCCACCGCCGACCGGATGCTGCGGGACCTGCGCGGCAGCATGGACTCGGTCAGCCAGGAGGTCCGCGAGCTGGTCTACGGCCTGCGCCCGCCCAGCCTGGATGACCTGGGTCTGCTCGGGGCGGTGCGCGCGCTCGCCGCGGAGCCCGGCCCGCCCGTCCAGGTCGAGGTGGAGGGCGAGACCCGCGACCTGCCGGCTGCCGTGGAGGTGGCGGCGTATCGGATCGCGCAGGAGGCGCTGACCAACGTGCGCAAGCACGCCGACGCCACCCGGATCATCGTCACGCTGGCCTGCTCGGAACACGCGCTGGTCGTACGGGTGCGCGACGACGGCAAAGGGCTCACCGGCCACCAGCGCTCCGGCGTCGGCTTCGCCTCGATGCGCGAGCGCGCCGCGGAGCTGGGCGGCACCTGCCGGATCACCCAGGCGCCTCTGACCGGGCCGGGGACGCAGGTGGAGGCCACGTTCCCGCTCCCCAAGCCCTCTGACGTCGGTGAGGCAGGCGTGAAGCCTCGCTGGTGAGCGCGACCACCTCAAGGGTTGATCAGCGCGCACTCACCGGGGTGCCGCCGAAGACCTTCGCGGCGTCGAGGTTGTCCAGCAGCGCCGCGCTCTGCTCGTCCAGCTTCCTGGGCAGCATGTCCCAGGCGAAGGCGTAGTAGGCACCCGCGCCACCAGCTCTTCCGGCAGGTCGGGCCGGTGCCCGTGTCCTCTGTCGCGGGCCCGCGCCTCCGCCGTGCCGCCCAGGATGAGGATCCGCCTCACGTCCTGGCCCGGTTCGCGCTGTAGAGGTGGCTGTCGGGGAACTCCGACGCCGACAGCACCCGCCCGACGACGATCACCGCCGTGCGGCGGATCCCGGCCTCGTGTACCTGCCCGGCGATGTCCGCCAGCGTCCCGCGCAGGATCACCTCGTCCGCCCTGCTCGCCCGCGCCACCACCGCCACCGGGCAGTCCGGCCCGTACGAGGGCAGCAGCTCCGCCACCACGGCGTCGATCCGCTGCACGGCCAGATGGAGCACCATCGTCGCCCCGCTCGCCCCGAGCGTGGACAGGTCCTCGCCGTCGGGCATCGGCGTCGCCCTGGCCGACGTGCGGGTCAGGATGATCGTCTGGCCGACGCCGGGGACGGTGAGCTCCCTGCCCAGCGCGGCGGCCGCCGCGGCGAAGGCCGGCACCCCCGGCACCACGTCGTACGGCACCTCCAGCGCGTCCAGGCGGCGCATCTGCTCGGCCACGGCGCTGAACACCGACGGATCGCCGGAGTGCAGCCGCGCCACGTCGAGTCCGGCCCGGTGCGCGGCGACCAGCTCCGCGACGATCTCGTCGAGCGTCAGGTCCGCCGTGTTCACCAGCCGTGCGCCGACCGGGCACGAGTCGAGCAGCTCGCGCGGCACCAGCGAGCCCGCGTACAGGCACACCGGCGACGTCTGGAGCCGCCGCAGGCCGCGCAGCGTGATCAGGTCGGCGGCCCCCGGGCCTGCCCCGATGAAGTAGACGGTCACGGCTCATCCTTCCTGATGACCGACCACACGGTCACCGGCATCGCGGCCCCGCTCAGCCGCGGAGGCGGGGACGAGATCGAGCTGCCTGGGGGCGCCCATGAGCACCTCCGCCGCCTCCACCGTGCGCCGCGAGTCGGCGGGCAGTCCGTCCCGGCCGTCCGCGCCGACGCCGACGACGGTGATCACACGTTGCCCAGCACGCGGGTGACCTCGATCTCCAGGACGACCCTGGACGGGTTCGGGCGAGGCGGCTTGTAGCGGGCGGCGTAGCGGCGTTCGGCGTCGGCCACCCACTCCGGCTCGGTCCGCACCACGGCCCGGCCCTCCAGCGTGGACCAGCGGCGGCCGTCCACCTGGCACAGCGCCACGAGCGCGCCGGCCTCGCCGATGAGCCGGGCCTTGTACGAGGACCCCGAGGTGATCACCCGGGCGGTGGCGGTCTCCAGATCCAGGGTCGCGCCCACCGGCACCACGTGCGGGGGCCCGCCGGGACGCGCGGTGGCGAGCGTGCACAGATGCCGCTCCTGCCAGAACGCGGCGAAACCGTCCCCCTGCTCGACCAGATTCACGACCCTCCTCAGGCGATGGCGACCAACATCGTATATCGACGCTTCTGGCATGGTCCGGTCGCGTTCATCCGCTCACCAGTGCCTACACTCCTACGGGTGAAGCGGCTACGCCGCCTGGCCGCGGAAGGCCCCACCGCCGACGACACGGTCGTCATGCTGGACGCCCACTGCTCCTTCACCGGCCTCGACGACTTCGCCGTCTATCGGGGCACGCCCGACGAGATGCCGGTGACTTAAGTGGGCGACCGCATCCGCGAGCTCCGCGCCGAGGCCCGGGCCCGCAAGGGCTGGATCATGGACACGTACCTCCTGCGCCGCGCCCCGCCCCAAGACTGAGGACGCGCGTCTCGGCACGGAGTCCTCTCGCCGCGGGTGAAAGGTTCACGGCAGGCGATCCCGCGGCCTGCGACATCCTCGCCGAGCACCACGCCGGACGGGTTCCGGGGTGTCGGCGGTGTGCCCCCAGGGAACGATGTGCGGGTGCATGTCGGCCGGCCCTTCCTGCGTGCGTCGCGTGCCACGGTGTTCGCCGTGGTCTGCGTGCTGGTGTCGGCCGTCGTGCACGTGCTGGCCGGGGGCGCGGCCGTACGGCCCGGGTTCCTGGCCGCGGCGGTGGGGCTGACCTGGGGCGGAGCCTACGCCATCGGTGCCCGCCAGCACGGCCGGGGCGCGCTGCTCGCCGCGTGCTTCGCCGCCCAGTACTGCGTGCACCACCTGTTCAGCGCCGGCGCCGAGGCGTCCGCCGTCCCCCTCGCCCACGCCCACGGCGGCACCGGGGTGGGCATGGTCCTGGTCCATGTGGCGGTGGCTCTGCTGTCGTCGTGGTGGCTGGAACGCGGCGAGACCGCCCTGGCCATGATCGCGCACCTGGCCGTCACGTCGCTGAGCGTGCTCTGGGCCGGCCTGCTGCTCGCCGTCTCGCCGGTCACCGCACGCCTGCCGCGCCGCCCTCTGGCGCATCACGAGCATGCCCGGCTGCGGCTCCTGCTGGCCTCCAGCCTGCGCCGCCGCGGGCCTCCCTTGTTGGCTGCCGCTCTCTGATCGGGCCGTAGCCCGCTTCACGGTCGTGGCCGGCCGCTGCCGCCACCCCCGTCTCCCTGCCGCGCCGACGCGCGGACGAACACCTCATCTCGCGGCGGCACGCACCTGTCGTGGCGCGCGCCCGTAACGGAGACTCTCGTGACCTCTACTGACACCCGCCCCACCGCCGGCCCCGACCCGTCCCCCCGCCGGGCGTCGGCCTGGACCGCGCTCAAGCCGCTGATCCTTCGCCTGCACTTCTACGCCGGGATCCTCATCGCTCCCTTCCTGCTCGTCGCCGCCTCCACCGGCCTGCTGTACGCCGCCTCCTTCCAGATCGAGCAGGTCGCGCACCGCCACGAGCTGACCGTTCCCGTCGGCGAGCAGCGTCTGCCGCTGAGCCAGCAGGTCGCCGCCGCGCAGGCCGCGCGTCCTGACGGGAAGGTCACCGCGGTGCGCACCCCGGAAGCGGCGGACGCGAGCACCCGCGTCCTGATGGACGTGCCCGGCCTGCCGGAAAGCACTCAGCTGGCCGTCTTCGTCGATCCGTACACGGGTCAGGTGCGCGGCACCCTGGACAGCTACGGCGGCTCGGGCGCGCTCCCGGTCCGCGCCTGGATCTCCAACCTCCACCGTCACCTGCACCTGGGCGAGCCGGGGCGGCTCTACAGCGAGCTGGCGGCCAGCTGGTTGTGGGTCGTCGCCCTGGGCGGCCTGACGCTCTGGGTCACCAGGCGCCGCAGCACCCGCCGCCTGCGCGGCCTGCTCGCGCCCGACCGGTCGTTGCCGGGAGCGCGCCGGCGCCTGTCCTGGCACGGCTCCGTCGGCCTGTGGGCGGTGCTGGGCCTGCTCTTCCTGTCGGCGACCGGCCTGACCTGGTCCATGTACGCCGGGGAGAACGTCGGCGAGGTGCGTACCGCGCTCGGCTGGACCACGCCGGCGGTCACCACGTCCTCCGGCGACCACGCCGCCCATGCCGGTGAGGGGGTCCACCGGCACGGCGGCACGGCCGTGAGCGTCGATCAGGTCGCCCGGGCCGGGGCGGGCGAAGGCCTGTCGGGCCCGCTGGAGATCGTGTGGCCCGCCGAGCCGGGCGCACCCTACGTGATCAAGGAGATCGACAAGACGGTTCCGCAGCGCCTCGACCAGGTCGCCGTCGACGCCGGCTCCGGTCAGGTCACCGCCGTGCTGCGCTTCAGCGACTACAACCTCGCCGCCAAGCTCACCCAGTGGGGCATCGACGGGCACATGGGCCTGCTGTTCGGCCTGGCCAACCAGATCGTGCTGATGCTGCTCGCCGCCGGGGCGATCACGCTCATCGTGCTCGGGTACCGGATGTGGTGGCAGCGTCGTCCCACGCGCGGTTTCGGCGAGCCGTATCCGCGCGGCGGCTCGCACCGGCTGGGCTGGGCGGTCCTCGTACCGCTGATCCTCCTCGTCGTGGCTGTGGGCTGGTTCCTGCCCCTGATGGGCCTGTCGCTGCTCGCCTTCCTGGCCGTCGATGTCCTGCTGGGCCTGCGTGCCCGCGCGACCCAGCAGGAAGGCGCCTAGGGTGCGGGGGTCTTCGCGAGGCTTCCGGGCAGGAGGTTCTCCAGCGGGACGTACGGGTCGGTCAGGCCGAAGCCTGCCGGGCCGAAACAGGCCAGCGCGTCCGGCGTACGCATGATCGGCGGCGTGGAGATGGCGAACACGGTCAGCCGCTGGCCGTAGGCGAGCGACTCGGTGGGGACGGGCGCGCCGGTCTCGGTGGCCAGGGTGCAGATCAAGTCGGGGACGATGGCGAGGACGCGACCGTCCCGGCGGGCGACGAGGTGCTCGTTCTGGAAGGTGATCTCCAGGACGTCGCCGGGATCGTCCGCGGCCCGCAGGCGGGCCCTGCCGCGGGCGAAACCGTCGACGGTGCGGCGCTCGACGTCCACGACCTTGCCGCGGAACAGCACGACACCCAGGCTGTAGATGGTGCCGGCGAGCATGGCGGTGAGCGCGTCGAAGGGGTCGGCGTGCGCGGCGCGGGCCTCGCGCAGCGTGCGGCCGATGTCGCGGCACAGCGACAGCGTGCCGTGCACGGAGGTACGGCGGACCTCGGCGGTGTCCATGGGGTAGTCGCTGATGTAGGAGGCGCCGCCCATCTGGATGGTCAGCGCCCTGGCCAGCTGTTCCATGCGCTTGTTGTCGCCGGCGGTGATGACGCAGACATCGCCGTGGTCGGAGGCGATGGCCATGGGCGAGCCGGACACGCCCAGCACGCCGAAGGTCTGCATCTGCAGTTCGGGGAAGGCGCGGCCCATGCCGTCGGCGTCGACCACGGGCAGGCCGAGCTGGGCGCCGAGCATCAGCGGGATCATGCTGTTGAGCCCGCCGCACTCGGTCGGCATGACGGCGTGCGCCCGGCGGCCGAGGTGCTCTTCCAGAGCGCGGAAGGCGGCCACGTTGCCGCCGCCGGAGGGCAGCTTCTCCACGAACACGGTCGGCGCCCCCATCATCGACGACGGCAGCACCAGCGCGTCGTCGGGCAGCTCGTCGGCGCCGATGACGCGCACCCTGCGACCGGCGGCCATCTCCCGCTCCACCAGGAGCCGGCCGATGTACGGGTCGCCGCCGCCTCCGGTGCCCAGCACCGCGGCGCCTTCGGCCAGGTCGTGCAGGCCCTGCGGGGTCAGGTCGTAGCCCACTGCGGATCCTCCTCGGGAGTACGGGCGCGGCCGAGGTCCAGGTCGCCGACGGCGCGCACGATGACACGGACGGCGTTGCCCGGCAGGTAGTTCACGTGGATCTCGTCGACGTGGACGATCTCGACGCTGGAGGGCACCGCCCCGGCTGAGACGGCCAGGTCGGTCGCCTCGGCGCGGGCCTGGTCCAGCACGTCGTCGCGGGTCAGCTTGGAGCCGATGAGGAACAGCCGGTCGACCTCGCCGCCGATCTGCCCGATGGCGGCGCCGATGGCGTTGGCGACGCCGTGGTGGCCGGGGATGCGCACCTCGGGCACGCCGGGGAGCTCGGCGGGCATGAGGACGGCGCCGCCGCCGACGATGACGACCGGCAGCGGCTCGGCGCTCAGCCGCATCTGATCCACCAGTCCGGCCACCCGGTCCGCCATCCAGGCGGCGCCGCGCCGGACGAGGTCACGGTCCAGGCCGCGCACCAGCGAGCGATCGCCGACCTCGGCCAGCCCGGCGGCGACGGCGAGATCCGTGGCGGTCAGGGTACGGCCGCCGAAGACCAGCGCCTGCTCGGTCAGCTGGTAGCCGACCGAGTCGGGGCCGATCCGCAGCTCCGGCCGCCGGGTGACGCGGCTGCCGCCGCCCAGGCCGACGGAGACCACGTCCGGCATGCGGAAGTTGGTGCGCACCCCGGCGATGTCGACGTCGGTGCCGGCCTGGCGGGGGTAGCCACCGGTCAGCACGCCGACGTCGGTGGTGGTGCCGCCGATGTCGACCACCGCGGCGTCGGCCAGCCCGGCCAGGAACGCGGCGCCGCGCATGCTGTTGGTGGGGCCGCTGGCGAACGTCCTGACCGGGTAGCGGCGGGTGTACTCGGCGTCCATGAGCGTGCCGTCGTTCTGCGACAGGAACAGCGGGGCGCGCACGCCGACGGCGGCCAGCGCGGCGGCGAACGCGTCGACGATCTCGTCGGCCAGGTCGAGCAGGCAGGCGTTGACGACGGTGGCGTTCTCCCGTTCCAGCATGCGGATGCGGCCGATCTGGTGGGAGAGGCTGACACGCAGGTGGGGCAGCTCGGCGCGCAGGATGTCGGCGGCGGCCAGCTCGGCCTCGGCGGTGACCGGGGAGAAGACGGAGCTGATCGCCACGGTGGTGATGTCGTGGGCGGCCAGGTCGGCGGCGACCCGCTTGAGCTCGTCGGGATCGAGCGGGGAGATGGGCCGGCCGTCGAACTCGTGGCCGCCGTGGCACAGACGCACCACCGGGCGGACGGCGTCGACCAGCTCGGCCGGCCAGGCGGAGGTGGGCGGCAGCGCGGCGGTGGCGGGCAGCGCGAGCCGGACCACGCCGGTGCGGGCCAGCCGGCGGCGGGTGACGAGGGCGTTGGTGAAGTGGGTGGTGCCGATCATGACGGCGGAGATCCGGCCGCGATCGAGACGGCTGCCTTCCAGCAGCGTGGACAGCGCCGTGACGACGCCGCCGGTGACGTCGGCCGTGGTGGCCGTCTTGATGCCGGCCACGACGTTCATGTCCTGGTCCAGGAGGACGGCGTCGGTATGGGTGCCGCCCACGTCGATCCCTATGCGCACAGCCGCGTGCTCCTTCCCGGGGATCCGGGTCATGACGTCGACGGCCGGGCCGCGCCGGTCAGGCCGAGCCGGCCGGCGACCGCGTACAGGACGAAGGCCGCCAGCAGGGCGTTGAGCGCCGGGATGCCCGCGGCGACGAAGTGGCCGATCAGCGCGGCGGCCACCCAGGCGACCAGCGCGGCCGGGATCCACCCGGGCGCGTGGGCGGGCAGCTCTCCGCGCTCGCGCGAGCTGTCGAGGTCGGCGCGCCAGGTGCGCACCACGAAGTACTCGGCGACCATGATCCCGGCGATGGGCGGGATGGCCACCCCCAGCAGGACCAGGAAGTCCACCAGGTGGTCTGCCATGCCGAGGGCGGCCAGCGCGGTGCCGACGATCCCCAGCACCACGGTGACGGCGGCGCGCCCGGCCTTCACCCCGAACGCGGTGTGCAGGGTGTTGGTGACGCCCAGGCTGGCGGCGTACAGGTTCCAGTCGTTGACCTTGGCGGTGGCGGTGATCAGCACGAGCACGCCGACGGTGCCGGAGGTGGTGGTGACGATGGTGACCACGTCGCCGGTGCGCAGCGCGTGCGCGAGCAGGACGCCGACCAGGGCGAGCACGTACTCGCCGAGCGAGATGCCCAGGATGGTCTGCTTGACGACGTCGGCGGCGTTGCGGTTGAAGCGGCACATGTCGGGCGAGATGACGGCGCCGACGATGAACCCGCCGGCGACCAGGGTGGCGCCCTGGGCCAGGCTCATCGCCGGCCCCGCGGGCTGGGAGGCGATCAGCTCGCCGAGCGGCCGTTCGGCGAGCTCCACGCCGATGGCCCAGCCCGCCAGCGCCAGGAAGGCCGGGACGGTGATCCACGCGGTCCAGGCCATCCCCGCGAAGCCGTGCACGACGATCGCGGTGATCGCCAGGCCGCCGGCGATCGCCCAGATCCACGCCGGTGAGCCGCCGAGCAGGGAGGAGACGCCCTGGGCGAGCACGGCGGTCTGCACGCCGAACCAGCCGAGCAGGCTGACCGCGATCACCAGGCCGACCAGGCCGGAGCCGTAGCGGCCGAACCCGGCCCAGCGGGCCAGCAGGCTGGTCGACAGGCCCTCGCGCATGCCGGCGATGCCCAGCGCGATCGCGACGACCTCGAGGATGACGGCGCCGAGGGTGACGGCCAGGACGGCCTGCCAGAAGGTCATGCCCATGCCGAGGGTGGCGCCGAGCAGGAACTGCGACAGCGCCGACAGCAGACCGAACCGCTGCACGGCGATGGTGGTCCAGCCGTAGCGGGCGGAGGCGGGGACGCGTTCGAGCGCGTAGTCGTCACGGGCCAGGCCGGTGTCGGCGGGTAAGCCGACGGATGCGGGGGGTTGCGCCATCGTGTGTCCTTCGCAGCAGTGATCTACACCGACAACGCGACGTTAGATAAAGGAGGCGCACACGAGAAGAGGCACGGTATGTGCAGTTTCAACGGGCCGCTCGGCTGCCGCGGCGGGAGCTGTACGCCCGCGCCCAGCACGGTGACACGCCGGGGGTGCTCATGCTGCTCGACGCCGGGATCGCCCCCCGGTTCCGTGACGGCCGAGCCGCATTTTGGTGACGCCCCCACCGGTGCTCCTGGTTGTTCAGTCGTGGGACGGCGCGGGGCTGTACAGCCGGATCGTGTGGTGGGCGACGGCAGCCAAGAGATCACCGTCGGGGTGGAACGCCACAGCGCACACAGGAAACGCGTGGCCGGTGAGAGGCTCGCCGACCGCACCGACGAACATGCTGATCACGCTCGCCCGCTGATCCAACACCCCCAGGACGCCCGACGGCAGGTGCAGCGGGTCGGCGAAGAAGCCGATCAAGCCTACGGCCAGCAACGCCGTCATCGCCGTGATCGCGGTGATTCGGCGCCTGTGGCGGGTTCGTCAGGAGAGCCCGGAATCCCATCGGCTTGACCTTGCCGCGACGTCAACATCTTGACTGGCACCAGGCGAGCGAACACCCGCTGCCCGTCGAAGAAAGGCGCCGAAGGCGATGACCCTCCCGTACGACCGCCCCGACCCCTTCACACCCCCTCCCGAGTACGCGGCCATGCGCGAGACCACCCCCATCGCCCAGGTGAAGACACCCAGCGGCGGCCCCGCCTGGCTCGTCACCTCCTACGACGCCGTCGCCGCCGTCCTGGCGGACCAGAGGTTCGGGCTCGCCCCTCCCGGGACCGCGCATCCCGGGAACGACACGCTCTTCCAGGACGGCGAGGCGCACGGGCGGCTGAGGCGGCTGGTGTCGAAGGCGTTCGGGCCGCGCGGGATCGAGGCGCTGCGTGATCGGATCGAGCGGCTCGCGGACGACCACGTGGCCGCGATCGCCCGGGGCGGGCCGCCCGCCGAACTCGTCGCGGACGTGGCGGGGCCCGTGTCCATCGCGGCGATCAGCGAGCTGCTCGGGGTGGAGATCGCCGACCGCGAGCACTTCCAGGCCGTCGCCGGTGCCGCCGGCGGCGTCGACTTCGTCTTCGGCGGCGAGGAGGAGATGGCCCAGGGCGCGCAGGCGTGGGAGAGCCTGTCGGCGTACGCCGCGACCCTGGTCGAGGCGAGGCGCGAGGACCTCGGCGATGACCTGCTCAGCTCCCTGATCACCGTACGGGACGCCGAGGACGGCAGGCTCAGCGACAGCGAGCTCGTCGCCATGACCGCCACCATCGTCTCCGCCGGATACCTGTCGGCCCGCAACGCCATCTCCGCGGCCGTGCTCAGGCTGCTGCGCGAGGGACGCCTGGCCACGGCCTCCGAGCGGCTGGGCGCGACCGTCGAGGAGGTGCTGCGCCTGCAGTCCGGACAGACAGGCGAGCCCTTCCCCCGCTTCGCCCAGACCGACGTCGAGCTGGCCGGGACCCGGATCCGAGCCGGTGACCTGGTGCTGGTACGCCTCGAGGCCGCACACCGCGATCCCCGGCACTTCGCCGATCCCGACGCCTTCGTACCGGACCGGACATCGAGCCCGTCACTGGTGTTCGGGCACGGCGTGCACTACTGCCTCGGCGCGCCACTGGCCCGCCTCGAGGTCGCGGCCGTGATCGGAGCGCTGGCCCGGCAACTGCCCGGGTTGCGCCTGGCAGGCCCGGCCGAGAGCGTCGAGTGGGTCCGCGACGGGGTCGACGCCGGCCCGAAGGCTCTCCACGTCACCTGGTGAAGCGGTGGGGTGCGCAGTGATCCGCAGCCTGAGAGACGTACTGCAACGGTGCGCTGATCCACCGCTGAGGTGATGTCCTCGCCGCACTCCGGGCGGCGATCAGTGTCGACACCTCGTAGCCAAGTTTGGTCGCGCCTCGTACTGAGGGTACGTGCCGCTACCCGTCATAGCGGCGCCCCCCGGCCGCTCCGGGCGGTCCTCGACAGGCGGGGTGCGAGAGGCGGCACGGCGGCGAACGGCGGCGCGGGACCGCGGCGGTGGAACCCAGAGCGCAGCGGCAGCCACGAGCGCAGAGAAGATCAGCAGGACGCCCGCCAGGATCTCCAGCAGCACGGTGATCGACATGAGGACTCCTCTTGGGCCTCGCCTGGAGGTGTCGCCACGAGGACGAAGGTCTTCCCGCACCCTCCGCCTCTGCAGCCGCGTCGGCCAGGCTGCGGCCGGAGGGCCATCCCGCCGGGCCTGTCCAGGCGTGCAGACCGTGATGACGACCGGGATGTCCGACGGCGGGTACTCCCCTTTCTTCCACTATCGGCCCAGCTTGCGGCGCCGGTCAAACGCTTGACGATCAACGCGGGAGCCGCCGAAGTGGAACAGACCGGACCGGTGTGCCTAGCCTGGAAGGGCGAGGGGAGTACTTCCCAAGAGCCGGCCCGGTCAGTACGGGCGTGACTTCGTCCCCGGGCGGCCGCCCGCACGGTCGTGGGCGAAGGAGACCTCGAAAGGCCCGGCCGGTCCGAGGAGGTTCCATGCCCGTCCCCATAGGGCTGATGACGGCTGCCCCTCTGGAATCGATCGGCTCGCCGCAGCTGTGGGCGACCACCGTTGGCGGCCTTGCGCTGCTGCTGGGCGCGGATTTCGTGCTGACCCGGCGCCCGCACGAGGTACGGATGCGTGAGGCGGTCGGCTGGTCGGTCTTCTACCTGACGCTGCCCCTGCTGTTCGGCGTCTACGTGTGGCGCGCGTTCGGGCTGCAGGCCTCGGTGGGCTTCTACACCGGTTACCTGGTGGAGAAGTCGTTGTCGGTGGACAACCTCTTCGTGTTCATGCTGCTGCTGTCGGCCTTCGCGGTGCCCGGTGAGCTGGCCCAGCGGGTCCTGCTGTACGGGATCATCGGGGCATTGGCGCTGCGCGCGATCTTCATCGCCCTGGGCGCGGCCGCGCTGGCCAGCGGCACCTGGGCGTTCCTGCTGTTCGGCGTGATCCTGATCATCACCGCAGGGAAGATCCTCAGAGACGCGCTGCACGGCACTCAGCAGCAGGTCGACATCTCCTCCATGCGCACCATCCATGTGCTGCGGCGCTTCATGCCGGTCACCGCCGACTACCGCGGCTCGCGCCTGATGGTCCGCCAGGGCGGCCGGTTGGCCCTGACGCCGCTGGCGCTTGCCATCGTGGCCGTCTTCGCAACCGACATCGTCTTCGCGGTCGACTCGGTGCCCGCGGTGTACGGCGTCACCGAAGACCCGTTCCTCGTCTTCGTCACCAACGCCTTCGCCCTGCTGGGCCTGCGGGCGCTGTACTTCGTGCTGCTGGGCGTGCTGGAGAAGCTGCGGCACCTCAATCACGGGCTCAGCGTCATCCTGGGGTTCATCGGCGTCAAACTCGTCCTGAACTGGGCGCACAGCGTCTGGCCCGCAGTCCCGGACATCCCCACCCTGGTCTCACTCGGCGTCATCGTCGTGGCCCTGACGACCGTCACGATCACGAGCCTGCACGCCAACCGCCGCGCTGCCCACCGTGATGTCCAACGTGTCACCGTCCCTCCGTCGGACGGATGACTCGCGTGGCGCTGGTGACGCTTGTTCTTGGGTTCGCGCCGACCTCGCAACCGGTCGCCTGGATCGGCCGTGGCGGAGGCCGTGGTCGAACGGCCGGCGTCGCAGGCCTGCGTCGGTGATGGCCTCGGCGTCGACGATGCTGCGGCCGGTGCCCTGCGGCCTGCGGCCATGTCGCGCATGAGTTCCAGCCGCCGGCGCCGTTCAGGGTCGCCGCCCACCGCTTCGAGCCCTTGCTCCGCCAGCGCGTGGAAGCTCGCGACCCCGGCCATCTTGGCGCGGAACGCGCGGGCGAAGACGTCCTCGGCGAGCCGGTAGCGGTCGCGCCGCTCGCCGCGCACCCGGAACCGCTCCACCAGCCCTGGCTGTTTCCCCTCATGGTCCACTTGTTCGGATCAATCTCGCAACTAACAGCATGCTTGTTGCGGGTGGCGTGGATCTTTGCCAGGGTGACATCGTGCCTTGGCCTCGCTCACGAGAGGCTCGGGGTTGGTGAGCCGGGAAGCCTGGTCGGCAGATGATCGACCCACCTGCGAGGAAGGGCTCCCTCTGTGGCCTCCCCCACCATTTACACCTCACCCGCGGGCGAGCGGGAAGTGCGCGACTGGTGCCGTGACCGGCTGCGCTCTTGGACAGTGCGACACCGGCTCGACACCCTGGAGACCAGTTTGGGCACCACGGCGGTCGTCAGCGCCGGCCAGGGCCGCGGCGTGGTGTTGCTGCCGGGCACCAATTTCTGTGCCGCGACCTCGCTGGAGGTGGCCGAGGCTCTGCTCCCCGGCCACCAGGTGATCATGGTGGACCTGCCGGGCCAGCCGGGCCTGAGCACGGCACGTCGACCCGGGCGGGGACGCCTGGCCGGCTACGGCCGCTGGGTCGGAGAGATAGTCGACCAGTTGGACAGCGGACCCGTCGTGGTCGTGGGTCACTCGCTGGGAGCGGCGGTAGCCCTGGCGGCGCACCCGGGGCCGCACATCAGCGGCCTGCTACTGGTGTCCGCGGCCGGTCTGAGCCGGGCCCGCCTGACTCCCGCGCTGATCAGGGTCACGCTGCCCTGGCTGACCGTTCCGACCGTCGAGCGCAGTCAGGCGCTGCTGCGTCACATGAGCGGCCGAGCGCACGAGACGGACGGCTCGGATCACCGGCTGGCGGAGTGGATGACCCTGGTCGCCCGGCACAGTCGTACCAGCTTGGCTCCGTCGCCGCTCCCCGCGCCCCTCGTGAGCCGCTGGCGGGGCACCCCCGTGGTGGTGGCCACCGGTCAGGAGGATTGTTTCTATCCGCCCGCCCGCCTTCACGGGCCTGCGCTCGCCCTGCTGGATACCAACGTGGTGAATGTGCCGGGCGTGGGTCATCTCGGCCCGCACGAGGACGCGACCCTCCTGCCCGCGCTCCTCGACACCCTGCGAAAGCGCACCTGAGCCGCTCGCGGGTGGAGCTTGATGACACCACTGGTCCGATAACGGCATCACTTCTGCCGACTGTAACCGTTTGCTACGCTCACAATTGGTGCGCCGGGAAGCCTGGTCGGCAATTGTTGTCGCCGACCGAAATCAGAGGTCCTCGATATGCGCGCACGGGATTGGTTCATCCCCTTCCCCGGGATCCCTGTGGATGCTCTGCCGCCGGCGGCGGCCCATCCGAGCAGGCTCCACCCGCCCGTATCGCCATCAGGAAGCCGCGGTGTCGTCCGGTGTTCCGCCGGGCCCTCACAGGACGTTTCGCGTCCGCCGGGCGGCCGACGCGAGGATTCGGCATGAACGACAGCGCGCTCATCGTGGGCGTCGCCGAAGAGCACGGCGTGCTCGTCGTCAGGCTCGCCGGAGACTTGAGCTGGGACAACATGACCAGATGGCGATCGTGGCTGGACGCGCACCTGGCAACCGACGCGAAGATGCCGGTGCTGATCGATCTGTCGGCTCTGGCCTTCCTCGACTCCTCCGGGCTTGCCAGCCTGATCACAGCCCACCAACGCCTGCAGCGAGCAGGTGTGGCCATGGCCTTCCTGCATCCCGGCGCACCGGTCACACGATGGCTGCGCATCACTGGCCTGGAAGCTCACCTGCCGATCTTCGACACCATGGACGCGGCGATACCGGCCGTCAGTTCACCGCCTCCGCCGGCTTGGCCCCGGCCTTGAGACGAGCGGTCCCACGCGAACGCCGGCCGCAAGCGGTGTGATCTTCCGTTGGCCAGATGGACCGATGGTCAGCCTTCGATGAAGCGCCGGATCATGTAGCGGCGGACCAGGGGCAGGGAGGCCAGCCGCAGGGGCAGCAAGCTCAGCCACAGCAGCAGCGGGCTGGTCGGGGCGTAGACGCCTTTGACGCGGCGGCCGAGCTTCTGCTTGCGCTCGGCTTCGGGCCGGATGACGCCCTCCCACGCGGCCAGCGCGGCGGGGACGTCGCCGGGGTGGGCCGCCAGTTCGGTGCCGAGGCGGTCGGCGCCGCCGACGGCCAGGGAGGAGCCGTATCCGGCGAACAGGGTGACGCACCAGGCGGCGTCGCCGAGCAGGACCACCCGGCCTTTGCTCCAGGACGGCGCGACGACCTGGCTGATGGTGTCGAAGTAGACCGACTCGGCCCGCTGAAGTCCGGCCAGGGCTTCGGGGATGACCCAGCCGAGGTCGCCGTAGACGCGCCGCAGTTCGGTGGTCACGTCCTCGCCGGGGCGGGCGTGGTCGGCGCGGTAGCCGAAGAAGGCGACGTTGCGGCCGTCGGGGATGCTGATGACCGCGGCGGTGCGGCCGCCGGAGGACAGGGTGCCGGTGGCGCCGGTGGCGATGGAGGCAGGGCGCTTGTCGAGCATGTAGACGGCGACCTTGTGCTCCAGGTCGAGCAGGAAGTCCTCTTCCGGGCCGAACAGCAGGGCGCGGGTGGCCGAGTGCAGGCCGTCCGCGCCGATCAGCAGATCGCCTTCCTCCTCTGTGCCGTCGGTCAAGGTCACGCGTACGGTGTGCTCGTCCTGGTCGACGGCGGTGAGGGTGGCGCCGAAGCGGATTTCGGCGCCACCCTCACCGCCCTCGACCTTCTCGTACAGGACGGCTTCGAGGTCGCCGCGCAGGATGGTGATCGAGCGGCGGCCGGTGGTGGCGGCGATGGTGGCACGGTCGAGGGAGAAGCGGCGGTCGCCGTTCGGCTTGTGGTAGACGAGTTCGTCGGTGATGAAGCCCTTGTCGAGCAGACCGGGCAGGATGCCCATGCGTTCGGCGGCGTCGTAGCCGATGCCGCCGAAGGTGACGGCGTAGCCCCCGCCGCGGCGGGCGGGAGCGCGTTCGACGATGAGGGTGTCCCAGCCGATCTGGTGCAGGCGCAGAGCAGTGGCCAGGCCGGCGATGCCGGCTCCGATGATGATGGCGCGCATGAAAGGTGTGCTTCCTCAGGAGGCGAGATGGTCGAGTAGCCGCTGTTCGGCGGTGGCGTCCAGCCAGGTGTCGGGGGAAGGGGCGTCCGCGCGGGGTGCCGGATCGCCTTCGGCCCGCAGCCAGGTCCAGGTGTCGGCGAGGGTCTCGCGCAAGGGGCGGGTGGTGAGGCCTTCGGCCAGGGCAGCGCTGACGTCGGCGTCGTGCATGCCGCTCGGCACGCTGCCGTCGGGCAGCCGTAGCCCGAACTCCATGCCGAGCGGCAGGCCGTGCCGCAGGAGCAGGTCCGGCTCCGCCCACACGAGCTCGGTGTCGAACCCGGTGACGTCCAGGGCCGTGGTGAGCAGGTCGCCGAGGGTGATCGCGCCTGGCGGGCCGGTCGCGGTGAAGGCGCCGCTCAGGCCGCATTCGGCGGACTGGAGCAGCCAGGTGGCCAGGTCCCGGACGTCGATGTACTGCAGGGGCGTCCGGGCGGGGGCGGGCGCGAGGACCTTGCCGCCCTTCTCCAGGCGGCGCAGCCACCACGGGATGCGGCCGACGTCCTCGTACGGGCCGAGGATCATCCCGGCTCTGGCCAGCAGCGCCGTCTCGGGGAAGGATTCGAGGACGGCGAGTTCGCCGCCGCGCTTGGCCGCGGCGTAGTCGGCATCGTCGGTGCCGGCGGGGTCGCCGTCGACCAGGGGCGCCTGCTCGTCGGCGCCCGCGGGCCAGGGCCAGCGGTGCACGCCGCGACTGGAGACGTAACCGTAGTGCCCTGCCCTGCCGGACAGCAGGCGGGCGGTGTCGCGCACCACTCTGGGCGCCCAGGCCCAGGTGTCGATGACCGCGTCCCACTCCTGGCCGCCCAGCGCCCGCCGGACAGCCTCGGGGTCGGTGCGGTCGGCGAGCAGCGCCCGCACGCCGGGCGCGGGGTCACGGCTGAGGCCGCGGTTGAGCGTGCTCACATCGTCACCGCGCTCCAGTGCCGTCTCCACGACGGCGCGGCCCACGTGGTGGGTGCCGCCGAGAACAAGCAGTTTCATGACGCTCCTGGGGTGAGGGGCAGGAAAAGGGCTGATGGGCGCAGGTGGTCGTGGAAGATCTCGTGCTCGGACGCGCGCAGGCCCGTCCCGGTCGCGAGCGGCTCGCCGATGCCGGGGTTCCGGCCGAAGCGCGGGTGTGCGCCGCTGGAGACCTGCAGCCGGATGCGATGGCCGCGCTGGAACCGGTGGGCCATCGGCCACAGGGTGACCTCGACCGTACGGATGTCGCCCGGCTCGCGCAGGCGCACGATCCCGTCGCACACGTTCATCGACCGGCCGCGCTCGTCCACGTCACACAGGCGGGCGAAGTAGTCGACGTTCGGGTTGGCCGAGCGCGCGTGCAACCGCACGCGGACCGGGCCGACGGCCTCGACGTGGTCGGGCAGGGGCGCGGTCGTGAAGGTCAGCACGTCGGCTCTGGCCTCGACGGCGCGGTTGTCCTGCGTCCCGACCGACATGCCCGCCTGCGTGCCGCCGATGGTCGGGGTCGGGTCGGCGGGGTCGTAGCGGTAGCGGCTGGGTGCGGCCTGACCCTCGTGCGGGGTACGGCTGAGCCCACCGGCTGGATGCAGGAACCAGGGGGTCGGCTCGTGCGGGGGCGGCCACGCGGCCAGGTCGCGCCAGTGGTCCGCCCCGGTGACGAACAGGCGTACACCGGTGGGCGCCTGCCGTCCGAGCAGCACGGCGTCCAGCGAGGCCAGTGCGTCGGCCAGCCCCTGGCGCGTGTAGAGCCCGCGGCCGTGCCCCCATGGGCCGACCAGGAGCCGCACCTGGCGCCCGGCGGCCACCAGGGCGGCGTAGTCCGCCAGCATCCCCGGCAGGAAGCAGTCGTGCCAGCCGCCCTGCAAGTGCACCACCGGCGGCATGCGCGGGGTGTTGGCGCGGTGGTCGGTGCTCGCCCAGTACTCCTGGCTCGCCTCGTGCCGGACCCAGTCCCGGAACCATGGCACGGGGTGCCCGGTCAGGGCCTGGTCGGCCTCCTGCAACGGGAGGGCGAGCGTGGCCTTCGACAGCCGCCGGGCGGCGCCCACCATGCCGGCCATCTGGCGGGCGATGCGGTAGCCGCCGGTGAACATCCGCTCCACCAGCTGCACCCAGCCCAGCGCGTTCCCGGTCGCGAAGGCCCCGCCGGGGTACATGAAGCCTTCGGCCAACGACGACGGCGCGTCCTGGATGAGCGCGATCTTCCACTCCGGGATGTCGCGGGCGGCCAGTTCCCACTGCGTGAAGCCGAGGTAGCTGGCGCCCCAGGTGGCCAGTTGGCCGCCGAACCACGGCTGGGCGCGCAGCCAGCTCAGCGTGCCGTCGCCGTCGGCCGGGTCGATGACGAAGCCGTCGAAGCGGCCGCCGGAACCGGCCGTGCCGCGCAGGCTCTGGAACAGCACCTGGTAACCACGCTCGGCCAGCAGCGCAGGAAGCCGGTCCAGGACGTTGCCGCGGCCGTACGGGCCGCGCAGCAGCACCAAGGGAGCCTGGCGCTGACCGGCCGGATAGTAGTGCGTGGCGAGCAGCCGCACACCGTCGGCGGCCGGGATCTCCACGTTCCGCCGCACCCGCACCCGGTGACGCAGGGTGGGCCGCACGCCGTACACACGACTGAGCAGGGTCATAGCCGGTCAACTCCCTATCGACGTGGAATTGGATGTCACATCGCCGACCAGGCTTCCCGGCACACCATCGAACCTCCCGCGGAGGCCGATGCCAACACTATACCGACTTTTCAGAAATTTCCGAAGACATGGTGTGTTCGATATCCTGCTTCCGCAAGGAGGCACACGTGAACGACAGGCATGAGCAGTGGCAGGCGGCCGAACGGCTGGCCCTGACCCTGATCGAAGGCGGGATGCAACGCATGTCCGCGCGCACCCTCGCGGTCTTCCTGTTCACCGACCAGGAAAGCGTCACCGCCGGCGAGATCGCCGACCGGCTGGAGGCCAGCGCGGGCTCGGTCTCCGGCGCGATCAAATCCCTGCTGACGGTCGGCCTGATCGAACGCCTGCCCGCGCCGGGCAGCCGCCGCGAGCACTACCGGCTCCGCGACGACGCCTGGGCCACCCTGTTCACCAGCCAGAACACCGTCATTCAGGCCATGCTCCAGGCCGCGGCCGCCGGGATCGCCGCCACAGAAAGCGGCAACCCCGCCCATCAGCGCCTGACCCAGATGCGCGACTTCTACGCGTTCCTGCTCGGCGAGCTCCCCGCCCTGCTGCACCGCTGGCACCAGCAGAGCGCCTGACATAAGCCCGCCGGCCGGCGCGAGCGCCCAGCCTCGGCCTGCCGCCAGGAACGCCTCGCCACGATCCGCGACAACCGCGCGATGTCTTCGGCGGCACCACGGCGACGACCTATGGCTCGGGGTGTATCGACGCGCGCCGCAGCCAGCGTCCGAGGCCGTCCGAGCCGGGACGGCCGCGCCAGGCCAGATGGGCGTCCGGGCGCACCAGCCACACCTCGTCATCGCGCCAGCCGTCCGGTGTGAGAGTGACGACGCGGTCACCCAGCGAGTCGCTCACCTGTGGTTCGCAGAGCCGCGCGCCCGGGCCGGTGGCCAGCAGAGCCCAGCGCCCGCCCAGCTCGGCGTGCAGCCGCGTGCCGGCGCACGCGAGATCGGCGACCCGGTCACCCGGCCGCGGCCGGCGTCCCAGCCGCGATCCGCGACCGGCCAGCGGGCCGCGACGGTAGGTCACCCCGAGCTGGGAGGCGGCCATGGTTCCCCGGCGCTGCACCGCCGGCCGGTTGAACAGGGGCACCAGCACCCACCTGATCAGCAGACGCAGCAGCGGGCTGTCGCCGATCTGCAACCGGGCGGTCGCGCTGGTGGAGCGGAGCACCTCGGCGGCGAGCGGGCGGCGCTCGGCCTGGTAGGTGTCCAGCAGCCGGTGGCCGGCGCGGCCGTGGACGACCAGCGCGAGCTTCCAGGCGAGGTTCTCGGCGTCGCCCATCCCGGTGACCATGCCCTGGCCGCCCATCGGGCTGTGGATGTGGGCCGCGTCACCGGCCAGCAGGACGCGCCCTTGCCGGTAGCCGGTCGCCAGCCGCCGGTGGACCCGGAACATCGAGGCCCAGACGAGGTCCTTGAGCTGTTCACCCGCGAGCCCCGCGCGCTCGCCCACGACGCGCCGGAACGCCTCCAGGATCTCGGCCTCGTCCAGCTTCTCGTCGGTGGCGCCCGGCAGGTAGGCCATCAGCCGCCACAGGTCGTCGCCCGTGCCGCCGGGCGAGGGCATCGGCATGACGAACAGCGGCCCGTCGGGATGAGCCCAGCCGTGCCCGCCCTCGCGGCCGAGGCCGAAGCCGGCGTGACCGTCGGCCAGCAGCCACTGGTCGGTCAGGGGCGCGCCGGGAAATCCGATGCCGGCCAGCTTGCGTACCGTGCTGTGCGCGCCGTCGCAGCCGGCCAGCCAGCTCGCGCGTACGGTCCGCCCGCCGCCGAGCACGGCCGTGACGCCGTCCCCGTCCTGGCGTGCGTCGACCAGTCCGGTCCCCCATTCCACGCCGCCGCCCAGCTCGGCGAACCGGCGGCGGAGCGCGGCCTCGATCTCGGTCTGGGGCAGCACCAGCGCGGGCCGGGGAGTGCCGAGGATCGGGTCGCCGAAGCGGATCCGCATCACCGGCCGGCCCCCGATGTAGGTGGTGAGCACCAGCCCCTGGGCCGAGCGTTCGGGCAGGTCACCGAGCGCGCCCAGCCGGTCGAGCACCTCGACGCCCCTGGCGTGCAGGAGGTTGGCCCGCGACGTGGTCGCCGGCCCCGCCGCCTGGTCCACCACGCGCACCCGCACGCCGTGCAGCAGCAGGCCGCAGGCCAGCGCCAGCCCGGCCGGCCCGGCGCCGACGACCAGGACATCCGTGGATTCGTTCATGACATCTCCCTTAGAACGGAACGATTCCGTTCCGGCCCTTCCACGGTACGGCCCGCCTACAATGGAACGCAACCGTTCCGTCTCATGGGAGAATGTCGCGCATGTCCGACTCCAGCCGCAGGCCCGCCGGCGCGGCCGTCCTGCGCCAAGAGGTCACCGGCGCGATCATCGAGGCCGCCCTGGCGGAGCTGACCGACCACGGATACGCCCGCATGTCCATGGACGCCGTCGCCCGCCGGGCCGGCGTCGGCAAGGCGGCCATCTACCGGCGCTGGTCTTCCAAGGAGCCCCTGGTGCTGGACCTTCTCACCGAACTCGCCGACCAGGCCGTGCCCCTTCCCGACACGGGCACCCTGTACGAGGACGTCGCCGGCTTCGTCCGCCACACCTCGGCGCTGCGCGCCGACACCCGCGCCATGCGGATCCTCACCGACCTGACCGCCGAGGCGACCCGCAACCCGCGACTGGCGGCGGCCATGCACACCACGGCCGAGCTGCCCCGCCGCGCCGCCGCCACAGAGCTGCTGCAGCGCGCCGTCGACCGCGGCGAACTGCCCGCCGACCTCGACCTCGACCTGGCCACCGACTGCCTGATCGGCCTGGCCTACCTGCGTCCCCGGACGCCGTGGCAGCCCTCGGAGCCGCTGGATCCCGGTGTCCTGGCGCGGCTGGTGGAGGTCATCCTGGCCGCGCTGACCGCCTGCCGCGGCTGAGCCGGCCACGGGTCGAGCGGGCCGGCATCATGGCCGCGCTCGTACAGGCCGGTCGAAGAAGCTCCGCGCACGACGGCGGTTGACGAGGCAACGCATGCGCGATCGCCGAACGCGGCGGAGAGCCTGCTGCGATCATCGCACCTCTCGCCGGCGCCTTGAGCCGACGATGGCCTCCGCGGTGCCCACCAAGGCCACCGCGGCGATGACAGCCACGACGAAACCGAGCACATTGAGCTCGAAGATGTCGCCGGTGCCGAGCAGGCTGGCCACGGTGCCGCCGATCAACGAGCCCACCAGGCCCAGCAGCAGGGTCGCCAGCAGGCCGAGGTTCTGCTTGCCCGGCTTGATGAGCCGCGCGAGAGCGCCGATGATGAGCCCTGCGACAATAAAGCCGATCATGAAGGTCCTTCCTGCACCGCTTGTCGGGGAGCGGCGATGTGGGGATTCCGTTGGTCGGTATGCCCCTGGCGTCCGGAACCGAACCCGATCGCCGCCATAGAGGCCAGGTACACAGCGACACGACGAATGCGGGCCGAGCCTTCCCCAGCGTTCGACGTGATTCCGCTGTTCTCAAGGTGAAGTCTGGAGCGGTGAACGTGAAGACCACGAAACGGGAGAGGAAATCCGGGACGGTCCGCTACCTGCGCCGGGAAACGTGGTGAGGCGCGGCGGACCGGTCGCGGCTCTGCTGGGCCGGTTCCAGCACCCGGCACAGGTGATCACGACTGGTTTCGCGGCCGCGGTGCTCGTCGGCACCGTACTGTTGTCCTCTCCCCTGGCCAGCGCCTCGGCGGAACCCACCGACTGGATCACTGCGCTGTTCACCGCGACCTCGGCGGTGTGCGTGACCGGCCTGGTGATCGTCGACACGGGCGGACATTGGTCGGCGTTCGGCGAGGCGGTGATCGCCCTGCTGATCCAGGTGGGCGGTCTGGGCATCATGACCCTGGCCACCGTGTTCACCCTGCTGATCTCCGGGCGGCTGGGGCTGCGCGCCCGGCTGTTCGCCCAGGCCGAGACCAAGTCACTCACCGCCGGCGATCTGCGGCGCATCGTGCGGAACGTGGTGCTGTTCAGCCTGTTCAGTGAGGCGGTCGTCGCCGTCATCCTCACCCTGCGGTTTCTTCTCGGGTACGGCGAGCCGTTCGGCCGGGCGCTCTACCTGGGCGTCTTCCACGCCGTGTCGGCCTTCAACAACGCCGGATTCGCGCTGTGGCCGGACAGTCTGACCCGGTTCGCCGCCGATCCGTGGATCTGCCTGACCATCGCCGCCGCAGTCGTCGTGGGCGGGCTCGGCTTCCCGGTGCTGTTCGAGCTGCGCCGCTCGTGGCGGCACCCCGGCCGGTGGTCGCTTCTGACCCGCATCACCGTCGGCATGACCGTCATCCTGCTCCTGATCGGCACCCTGGTCTTCCTGGCCGCCGAGTGGAGCAACCCCAGGACGCTGGGGGCGTTGAGCGATGACGACAAGGTGCTGGCCGGCTTCTTCACCGCCGTGATGCCTCGTACCGCCGGCTTCAACAGCCTCGACATCGCTTCCATGACCCCTTCCAGCTTGCTGGTCACCGACGTGCTGATGTTCATCGGCGGAGGCACCGCCGGCACGGCCGGCGGCATCAAGGTCACCACCTTCGGCGTGCTGGCGTTCGTCGTCTGGGCCGAGATGCGCGGCGAGCCGCGGGTCACCATCGGCCACCGGCAGCTGACGTCGGCCACGCAACGCCAGGCGATCACCATCGCCGCGATGAGCATGGGCCTGGTCGCCGTGTCCACCTACGTGCTGCTCGTGCTCACCCCGCACACCCTGGATCAGGTGCTGTTCGAGGTCGTCTCCGCGTTCGGCACGGTCGGGCTGTCCACCGGCATCACCGCTGCCGTCACACCCGCCGGGCACCTGCTGCTGACCGTGCTCATGTTCGTCGGCCGCATCGGCCCGGTGACGCTCGGCTCCGCGCTGGCGCTGAAGGAACGCACACGCCGCTACGAACTGCCGGAGGAAAGGATGATCATCGGCTGACCGGATCGGCCCGCCGGCTTCAGGACAATACGATCTTGCCGGAAACAATATTTCCATATAGTATCCGGGTCATGTGTTCAGCCTATGATCGACCGCCCGAGGATCTGACCGCTCGCGCGCGGATCCGCGACGCGGCCCTGGCGGAGTTCGCCGAACGCGGTTTCAAGGGGGCGACGCTGAAGGCCGTCGCCGATGCCGCCGGTGTCTCGGTCGGCCTGGTGCAGCATCATTTCGGCTCCAAGGAAGGGCTGCGGGAGGCCTGCGACGCGCACGTCCGTGCCGCCATGATGGGCGCCGCGGGCCAGGTCCAGGACGGCGTCGAGGTCACCCCCGACGTCATCCAGGGCATGTACGAGGCCAACGAGCTCAGCGTCCGCTACCTCGCCCGGGCCCTGGCCGAGGGCTGGGGCGTGGCGGCGGTGTTGTTCGACGAAGGCGCCGACGCCGCCGAGCGGTTCCTCATGGAGAACTGGCCGGACGACTTCCCCCCGCACGAGTCCAAGGTGCGCGAACGCGCCGCCGTGATGGCGGCGATGCACCTCAGCACGATCGTGCTCCACGCGCACCTGTCCCGCCGGATGGGCGTCGACGCGCTGAGCAGGACGAATCTGCCCCGGCTCGGCATCGCCATGGCCGACGTCTACGCGCACCTGGGGCAGTGGATCACCTCGGGACCCGGAGACCAGGTCCGCCAGGCCGTCACCGATCACCACATGAAGGAGCACCCCCGTGACTGACGTGATCGAGATCCACGGGCTGACCAAGGAGTTCGGCCGGGTCCGCGCGCTGGACGGCCTGGACATGACCGTGCGGGAAGGAGAGGTGCACGGCTTCCTCGGCCCCAACGGCGCCGGCAAGACCACGACCCTGCGCATCCTCCTCGGCCTGCTGCGCAAGGACGGCGGCCAGGTCCGGCTGCTCGGCGGCGACCCCTGGGCCGACGCCGTCGAGCTGCACCGGCGGCTCGCCTACGTCCCCGGCGACGTCACCCTCTGGCCGAGCCTGTCCGGCGGCGAGGTGATCGACCTGCTCGGCCGGCTGCGCGGCCGCACCGACGCCAGGCGGCGCGACGAGCTGATCGAGCGTTTCGCCCTGGATCCTCGTAAGAAGGCCCGGACCTACTCCAAGGGCAACCGGCAGAAGGTCGCGCTGATCGCCGCGCTCGCCTCCGAGGTGGAGCTGCTCCTGCTGGACGAGCCGACCTCCGGCCTCGATCCGCTGATGGAGGCGATCTTCCGTGAGGTCGTCGCGGAAGAACGGCGCAAGGGCCGCACGGTCCTGCTCTCCAGTCACATCCTCGCCGAGGTCGAGGCGCTCTGCGACCGGGTGAGCATCATCCGCGACGGCCGCATCGTGGAGGCCGGCACCCTCGCGCAGCTGCGCCATCTCACACGCGTCTCCGTCACGGCCGAACTCGCCAGGGTCCCGGCCGGCGGGCTCCCCCATGTCCACGACCTGAGCACGGACGGCGGCCGGGTGCGTTTCCAGGCCGACACCGACCACATCGGCGACGTGCTGGCCCACCTGGCGCAGTACGGCGTGCGCGACATCACCGCCCAGCCGCCCACTCTCGAAGAGCTGTTCATGAGGCACTACCGATGAACACGACAGCGCTGATCCGGCTGATCCTGCGCCGCGACCGCGTCTGGCAGCCGCTGTGGATCCTGTCCGTCGCCCTCTTCGTCGCCACCACGGTGACCACCATCCGGCAACTGCTCCCCACCCGGGACGCGGTCCTGCACTACGTCGAGGAGATCGCGCGGAACCCCGTGATCCTCCTGCTGCAGGGACCCGCGTACGGCGACAGCGTGGGCGCCGCCGCCGCCCAGCAGCGGGCCGCCGCCACCACCATCTTCGCCGCCCTGGCCAGCATCGCCCTCCTGGTCAAGCACACCCGCTCCGACGAGGAGCAAGGGCGGCGGGAGCTCGTCGGCTCGGCCGCCGTGGGACGGCGCGCCCCGCTGACCGCCGCCCTCACCGTCGTGCTGGGCGCGAACCTGGTGCTCGCCGCACTGATCGCGGTGGTCGGCGTGAGCGCCGGGCTCCCTCCGGCCGGCTCCCTCGCCTGGGGCCTGACCGCCGCGTCGGGTGGCTGGGTCGGTGCCGCGCTGGCCGCGGTGGCCGTGCAGCTGACCCAGAGCGCCCGCGTGGCCGGAGCCGCGGCCTTCACCGTGTTCTTCGCGGCTTACCTCCTCCGGGGCGTCAGCGACCTGGGCGGCCCCGGGATGGAATGGCTGGGCTGGCTCGTACCGAACGGCTGGTTCCTGCGGGCGCGCGCCTTCGGCGGCGAGCAGTGGTGGGTGTTCGCGCTGGTCGCGGCATTCGTCGCGGCCATGGCCTCGGCGGCCTACGCGCTGTCGGCCCGCCGCGACCTCGGCGCCGGTCTCCTGCCGCCCCGCCTCGGCCCCGCCCGCGCGCCGGCCGGCCTGCGCGGACCGCTCGGGCTGGCCTGGCGGACGCACCGGGGCTCGGCACTGGCGTGGATCGTGGGCGCCGCCTTCATCGGCGCGGGGCTCGGGCTCGGCGGGCAGACCGCCGTCGAGACGTTCGGTCAGAGCGGAGCGCTGGACTACTGGGCCGGGCGCACGGGAGAGGACGATCCCGCGCGGATCTTCTTCAAGCTCGTCGTGTACGAGCTGGCGGTGTTCTCCGTCTCCCTGTACGCGATCATGACGGTGCTGCGCCTGCGCGGCGACGAGGCCACCGAGCTTTTCCTGTCCGGCCCGGTGAGCCGGACCCGGTGGGCGGCTGCCCATCTCCTGTTCGCGGTGACGGTCCCCGTCGCCATGCTGGTGATCGCCGGCCTCGCGCTGGGCCTCGGCAGCGGCGACTTCGCCGGCGGGTTGGCCCTCACCACGGTCATCCTGCCCGGCATCTGGGTGATGGCCGGGATCGCCGTGGCGGCGTTCGGGCTGTTCCGGCGGGCCGGAGCGGTCGTGGGGTGGACCGCCCTGGTCCTGACCATCGCCCTCGAAGTCGCCTGGGAGGTCGGCCTGGTGAACGACTCGCTCTTCATGATCTCCCCGTTCGCCCACGTCCATTACTCCACGCTGGCCAGCCCCGGACCGGGCACGCTGGCCGGGCTCACCGTCGTGGCGGCAGGCTTGGCCGCGGTGGGTCTGTACGGACTCCGCCGCCGCGATCTGACCCTGTGAACCTGCTGTGACCGGTGCCTGGTGTCAGCCGACGATCACCTTCTCCTCCGGCAGCTCGTAACGACGAGTGCGCTGCTTCAGGGCGAGCGCGGAGCCCAGCGTCAGCGGGCCGATGCGCCCGATGAACATCAGCACGCTGAGCAGCACATGCCCGGCCAGCGTGGTGTCGGCGGTGATGCCGGTGGACAGGCCGTTGGTGGAGAAGGCCGAGATCACCTCGAACAGCACCTGGTCGAGACTGTGCGGAGAGATCATCAGCATGAGCCAGGTGGAGAACGTGACCAGGATGGCGCCGATCAAGCTGATGGACAGCGCCTGACGCTGGGTGGTGGACGGCAGGCGGCGGTGGCCGATGTTGACCTGGTGCTCGCCGCGCAGCTCCGACCAGATGGCGAACACCAGGAACCCGAACGTGGTGACCTTGATCCCGCCCGCGGTGCCGGCGCTGCCGCCGCCGATGAACATCAGCACGTCGGTGAGCAGCCAGGAGGAGGGGTTCATCTGGCCGATGTCGATGGAGTTGAAGCCCCCGGAGCGTGGCATGACGGCGGCGAAGAAGGCCGCCAGCAGCTTGCCGGAATCATCCAGCGGGCCCATCGTGGCGGGGTTGTGCCACTCGATCGCCAGGAACGTCAACGTACCGCCGCCGAGGAGGACCACGCTCAAGCCGACGGTGACCCGGGTCAGGATCGACCAGCGGCCCGGATGCCGCCAGGTCCGCAGGAGTTCGAAGACGACGGGGTAGCCGAGCCCGCCGACGACGACAGCCAGTGCCACGGGCAGGCAGATCCACGGATCCGCGACGAAGCGCATCAGACTGTCGGGCCACAGGGCGAAGCCGGCATTGTTGAAGGCCGACACCGAGTGAAAGAGGCCCAGGTAGGCTGCCCGGCCGAGCGGCTCGCCGTATCCGGTGACGAAGCGGACCGTGAGGACCACCGCGACGGCGGCCTCGCAGACGATGCTGAACATCACCACCTTCCGCAGAACCCGGCGAAGGTCGGCGGCGACCACCGATTTGGTCTCCAACTGGGCCGACAGGCGGGCGCGCAGGCCGATCCGGCCCGAGATCATCACGATGATCAGCGTGGCCAGTGTCATGATGCCCAGACCGCCCACCTGGATGAGAAAGACGATCACCACCTCGCCGAACACCGACCAGTGCGTTTCGGTGTCCACCACGATCAGGCCGGTCACGCAGACGGCCGAGGTGGCGGTGAACAGCGCGGTGAGCCAGTGGGAGGAGTCGCCCTCGGTGGTGGCCAGCGGGAGGCCGAGCAGCAGCGTGCCGATCAGCACAGCGGTCCCGAATCCCACCGAGATCATCACCGCCGGGTGCCGGCCGCGGCCCGGCACCGCGGGCCGGCGCCGTGCCTTCCGGTTACCCGCCCTCGCCGGCTGCTGGGCAGCAGGCCATGAGCCACGCATCAGGGAGCCCCCGTGGAGTCGTACGGCTGAAGACGCCGCCGACCAGGCTTCCCGGCACTCCGCGCATACCGTAGCGCAGCACGGCATAGCCGCCAACCGCGCACCGTGCCACGGACGGGGATGGACGGTCAGGTGCTCATGATCGTCCACTGGTTGTTGGTGCTGCTGTTCGGCGTCCACAGGGCGACGGTGGAGCCGGCGGTGCTGTTGCCCATGCCGTCCAGGGCGGTGCCGGTGCCCCGGTTGATGATCTGGTGGCGGCCGTTGCCCGTGCTGTTGAGTCGCCACTGCTGGTTGGCGCCGCCGTTCCAGGCCGCCTGCCGGGCGTTGGCGCCGTTGGCGGTGTTGCCCCAGCTGTCGATGACCATGGCGTTGGTGCGGTTGACGATGCGGTACCAGCCTCCGCCCAGGTCCACGAGCTGCCACTGCAGGTTGGTGCTGCCGTCCCAGTTCCACTGCTTGAGGTTCGACCCGGAGGCGACGTTCCCGCCGCTGTCCAGCACCAGGCCGGTGGTCGCGTTGGTGATCCGCACGTGGCTCGCGGGCGCGGGGCCGGACCCGGTCATGCGGTACGTACGACCGGCTTGACCGGTCAGTCTGATGACGTCGTTCTCAGGTTTGGCGACGCTGACGGCATCGCCGGTCGTGGTGTCGACCACCTGGTAGGTCCCGGCGAAGATCCGGGCGCGCACGTTGACCGTCCCGCCACGGTCGAACCTCAGGAGGATCTCGGTGGCCCCGCCGGAGCTCCAGGTCGCGTCCACGGTGTGGCCGCCTCGTCCTCGGAGACCCCGCACCGTGCCGTCCGGCCAGGCCGGCGGCAGCGCCGGCAGCACGTGCAGCTCGCCGTTGTGGCTCTGCAGCAGCATCTCGGCGATGCCGGACGTGGCGCCGAAGTTGCCGTCGATCTGGAACGGCGGGTGCAGGTCGAACATGTTCGGCGCCAGCCGGGCCGTCGTCACCAGGAGGCGGAGCAGCGTGTGCGCGCGGCCGCCCTCCTCCATCCGCGCCCAGTAGTTGATCTTCCAGGCCAGGGACCAGCCGGTCCCGTCGTCCCCGCGGAGTTCGAGGGTGCGCCGGGCGGCGGTGTACAGCGCCGGGGTGCCGCGCTTGGTGATCTGGTTGCTGGGGTGCAGGCCGTAGAGGTGGGAGATGTGCCGGTGGGCGGGCTCGGTCTCGACCCAGTCGTACAGCCACTCCTGGATGTTGCCGCGCGAGCCGATCTTCATCGGCGGTAACCGGTCCCGGGCGGCCAGGACCCGCGCCCGGAAGTCGGCGTCGACGCCGAGCGCCTGCGAGGCCTGGGCGCAGCCGTTGAACAGGTCGCGCAGGATCTGGTTGTCCATGGTGGGGCCGGCGCAGACGCTGACGCCCGCGTGGTGGGCCAGTTCTGGAGAGTTCGACGGGTTGGTGACCAGATACCCGAGCTGAGGTTCCTGCACGAGGGTCTCCAGGAAGAACTGCGCGGCGCCTTTCATCGCGGGGTAGTAGCGCCGGAGGAACTCCAGGTCGCCGGTGAAACCGTAGTGGTCCCAGACGAGGGTGGCCAGCCACGCTCCGCCGGTCTGCCACATGCCCCAGAACGCCCCGTCGACGACCGACGTCCCCCGCCACGCGTCGGTGTTGTGATGGGTCACCCAACCGCCGGCGTCGTACTGGACGCGGGCCGTCCGGGCGCCGCTGACCGCGAGCTCGTCGAGCATCGCGAACACCGGTTCGTAGCACTCGGACAGGTTCGTCGTGTCGGCCGGCCAGTAGTTCATCGGCAGGTTCGCGTTGATGGTGTATTTCGAGTCCCAGGCCGGGGTGAGCGAGTCGTTCCAGATGCCCTGGAGGTTGGCCGGCTGCGTGCCCGGCCGGGAGGAGGAGATCAGCAGATATCGGCCGTACTGGAACAGCAGCGCGGAGAACTGCGGGTCGTCGGTGTTCGCGTGCTGCGCGATCCGCACGTCGGTCGGCTGGTCGGCTGCCGCGGTGCGGCCGAGGTCGAGCGTGGTGCGCCCGAACAACCGCTGGTAGTCGGCGACGTGCCGGCCGCGCAGGTCGTCGTAGGTCCTGCCGGTGGCGGCGTCGAGATGGCGCCGGGCGATGCCCTGGTAGTCGCCGCCGACGTCGCGGAAGTTACGGTAACTGGTGCCGATGGAGACCAGCAGCGTCACGCTGTTGGCGGACCTGACCTGCAGGGTGCCGCCGGAACTGCTGACGCTGCCGCCCTCGGCGACGGCCCGCGCCAGCGCCAGATAGCGGACCGAGCCGGCCACTCCCTCCATGTCGCCCGAGATGCCGTCGAGCGCGACCGTGGTCCCGTCCGGGCTGGAGCGCGTCGCTCGTTGCGGGCTGCCGAAGGTCGCGGAGAACGTGATCGAGCCCGGCCTGTCGGCGGTCAGGCGGACGGCGATCACCTGATCGGGCGCGCTCGCGAGCACCTCGCGCCGGTACCGGACGCCGTTCTGCAGATAGGACACGGCGGTGGTGGCCGTGGTGAGATCCAGATGACGGTTGTACTCCGCGACCCCGGCGGCGCTGCCGAGGCCGAGCCGCAGATCACCGACGGTCTGGTAGGCCAGCTGTCCCACCGGGTTTCCCCGCATGTTCTGGTCGATCATCGTCTGGGCCTGGCTCCACTGGTTCTGGAAGACCAGCTGCCGGATCTGGCCCAGCGCCGCCGCCCCTCGGGGGTTGCTCTGGTCGTACGGTCCACCGGCCCAGACGGTGTCCTCGTTGAGCTGCAACCGCTCGGTGTCGACGTTGCCGAACACCATGGCGCCCAGGCGGCCGTTGCCGATCGGGAGCGCCCGCAGCCAGTCCGTGCCGGCGCTCTCGTCGTACCAGAGGGCCAGATCGTTCGCGGCGCTCACCTCCGGAGGGGGCGCCGAGGCGGCCCGGGCGGCGGCGGTCCATGCCGGCGGCAGCATGAAGGCTCCGGCTCCGGCGGCGCCGAATCTGAGGACTTGCCTTCGTGATAGATCAGACATCTCGCATCCCGTTTCCTACGGAGTGGTGGTCGGTCCCCGGCTCACGCGGGCGTCGCGCGGAGATCAGACGCGGGTCCACTTCTGGTTGGCGCCGCCGGTGCAGGTCCAGATGCGTGCCCTGGTGCCGTTGGCGGTGCCGTTGACGTCCAGGCACTTGTTCGCGCCGACCGCGGCGATGCTGCCGTCGGCGTTGAGCCGCCACTTCTGGTTGTTCTGGCCGTTGCAGTCCCAGATGATCACCGCGGTCCCGTCGGCCGTCCCGGCCCCGTTCACGTCCAGGCACTTGCCGCCGTACACCCGCAGCTCACCGGCACTGGTGACGGTCCACTGCTGGTTCGCCTGGCCGTTGCAGTCCCAGATCAGCACCTGCGCGCCGTTGGCCTGGGAGGCGCCGTTGACGTCCAGGCACCGGTTCGACGCCACACCCCGCAGCGCGCTCGTGCCGCCCGGGGGCGGGCCGTCGCCCTGCCCGACGCCCGTGCCGTTGAAGGTGACGGAGTCCAGGTCGAACGCGTTCGCGGACGGCGCCTTGAACACCACGTGGACATTGCGGGTGCCACCGGGGTCGGTGACCCGCACCGGGGACAGCGACACGTAGGTGTTCCATCCCCCGGTCGCCGGCACGGGGCTGGAGGCGAGGAGGGCTCCGGTCGGCGAGTCGGCGCGCAGTTCGATGGACGCGCCGGTGCTGGACGGCGCCGAGACGCGGAAGGACACCGTGTCGATCCCGGACAGGTTGATCGGGCTGAAGGAGATCCAGTCGTTGTTGGAGATGTCGCCGATGCGCCTGCCGCCTTCGGCTCCGGACTCGTCGATGACGCGGATGCCGGACGAGCCGGTGAAGTGCTCGGCCTGCTTGTGTTTCGGTTGCAGGGTGAGGCCGGCGGAGCCCTTCAGGCCGCCGCTGTCGGTGTAGTCGGCGGACAGGACGTAGTAGACGTTGGAGGCCTCGTCATGGCCGGAGGCGGTGGTCGTGACCGTCCCGGAGCAACCGGTGTACTGGCCGGTGTCGTGGGCGTGCTGGTCATGGCCGAGCGCCGTGATCACGTTGACCTTGGTGCAGTCGGCGGCGCCGTCCTCGGCGTCGGTGACGTTCACCGTGTAGTCCACCTGGTCGCCGAAGTCGATGAACCCGCCGTCGGGCGGGGCCGAGAAGGTCACCCCGGGACGGGTGTTGCCGACGACGATGGGCACCGTGACGCTGCCCGTCTTCCCGCCGGAGTCCCGTACGGTCAGCCTGGCCGTGAAGGTGCCGTTGGCGGTGTAGGTGTGAGAGGGGTTGGCGCCGGTGGAGGTCCCGCCGTCGCCGAAGTCCCACGCGTAGGTGATCGCGTCGCCGTCGGGGTCGGTTGAGCCGGCCGAGGAGAACGCCACCACCAGCGGTGCCGTGCCCGAGTCGGGGTCGGCGCTCGCCTTGGCCAGGGGCGCGCGGTTCCCGGCCACGTAGTCGACCCGGTAGATGCTGTCATCGGTGTTCGCGTGGCCGAAGCCGTTGCCCCAGTCGGCCATGTACAGGGCGCCGTCCGGCCCGAACTTCATGTCGATCGGCGCGCGCGGGGCGATCTGCGCCACGAACGGGTTGATCTTCAGAAGGTTGCCCGAGGAGTCGAGGCGGAACTCCTTGACGAAGTTGCGGCTCCATTCGTAGAAGAACGGCGTGCCGTCGAAGTACGCGGGGAACTTCCGGTCCGAACCGCTGGCCGGGTCATGGCGGTAGAACGGGCCGCCCATCGGGGCGGCGCCGCCGCAGCAGTTGATCTCGGGGAACTGGGCCGAGGCATGGTAGTCGTACCACACGGTGGCGGGCTTGGCCGCGGGCAGGTTGGTCAGGCCGGTGTTGTTGGGCGAGTCGTTGACCGGTGCCGAGCAGGTGAACTTCGGGCCGGAGGTGTTGGTGGCGAAGTTGTAGTCGTTGAACGGGAGGTTGTCGCCGACGCAGTACGGCCAGCCGTAGAAGCCGGGCTGCTTGATCAGGTTCCACTCGACGGTGCCCTCGGGACCGCGGCCGGGGTTCGCGGCGCCCGCGTCCGGTCCGTAGTCGCCCACCGAGATCCAGCCCGTCACCTTGTCGACCGAGAAGCGGAACGGGTTGCGGAAGCCCATCGCGTAGATCTCCGGCCGGGTCTTGGCGGTGCCGGGCGCGAACAGGTTGCCGGACGGGATCGTGTAGGTGCCGCCGGGCTCGGGGTGGATGCGCAGGATCTTGCCGCGCAGGTCGTTGGTGTTGGCCGAGGACCGCTGAGCGTCGTAATGCTCCCTGCCGGGCCGCTCGTCGATCGGGGCGTATCCGCTGGACCCGTTGGGATTGGTGTCGTCACCCGGACCGATGTAAAGGTTCCCGCCCGGCCCGAACGCGAGGTAGCCGCCCGTGTGGCCGGGCTCGTCGACGTTGCGGTACGCCGGAACCTCGATGATCTTCTTCTCGCTCGCCAGGTCGAGGCTGGTCCCGTTGAAGGTGAACCTCGACACCCGGTTCACCTCACCGCCGTTCAACGGCGAGTAGTTGACGTAGATCCAGCCGTTGGTGGCGAAGCTCGGATCCAGCGCCAGCCCGATGCCGCCGTCCTCACCGCCGTCGTACACCGGCAGGGTGCCGATGACGCGCGTGCCCCCGCCGTTGGCGGGGATCATGTTCACCTTGCCGGAGCGCGAGATGTAGAAGACCCTGCCGTCGGCGGCCACGTCGAGCTCCATCGGCTGGTCCGGTGCGCCGTCGAGGGTCACCTTCTGGAACCGGGCCGCGACCGTGCCGCCGCAGTCACCCGGCGCATCGCCCGCCGCCCACCGCACGCCGCCCAGCAGGTGCTGCCGGAACAGGGGCTCCGCGTAGGAGGACGCCTGGTGGCCCATCGCGGTGGCCCACACCCGGCCGCCCTCCGGGTTGTGACACCAGGAGATCGGGTGGTCGACGCCCATCTTGCTCGGCCCCGCGTCGTACGTGGTCTCGTCCGCGGTCACCAGCACGTGCACCGAGCCCCGCATGTTCTTGTCGAAGTTGTACCACTCCTCCGCCCGCACCCACCGGTCGGGCAGCCCGGCCGTGGAGGGGTGGGCCTTGTCGGCCACCTTGGCGGTGCCCTGGAGGATCGACGAGTGCGCGGTCATGTGGGCGCCCGCCAGGACGACCTGGTCCCACCAGGGGAACTGCGTCTCGATGTTCATGTCGGTGGCGTTGTGGATCGCGACGACGCCGTGGCCGGCGCGCACGTAGGCCTGGAAGGCCTGACGCTGGGCGTCGTTGTCCCACACCATGCCGCTGGTCTGGAGCATGATCACCGCGTCGTAGGTGTTCAGGGTCGCGGGCGTGAAGACGGCGGAGTTCTCGCTGTGGTCGAGCTGGAAGTCGTGGTCGGCCGCCAGCTGCTGGAACATCGCGACACCCGCGGGGATGGAGTCGTGCCGGTAGGCGCCGCTCGCCGTCTCGGTGAACAGCAGCACCCTGAACGGCGCGGCCGCCTGCGCCAGCTGCGGCGACAAGGACATCAACAGCCCTGACAGGGCTGCGACCAAGGCGGGGAACAGGCGTGATCTTCGCATGAAGGATCTCCTGGGGGGTGCCGGCAACAGGTCGGAGTCGGAGGATGACGAGGGAGGACGTGAGGCGTGTCGCCTCGCCACAGACCCATTAAGCCTGCTTATTCAGAGTTGGGAAACCGGCCCTGTCCACCTATCCGGCGAGTGCCCATCGATAACAGCAGGTCAACGCGCCGAAGGTCGCTACCGCACCCGCTTCCACCCAGCAGGATAAGTATGAAACTTTCAATCACAGGGTCCGAAGGTAGGCGAGGCCGTCCACGGCCAGCCTGTCCTGGCTCTCCGCGAGGGGCCGCCAGACGGAGGCCGCGGTGGCGATGGTCCGGTTGTGCGCGGTGAACGACTCGATGACGAGCGGCCCCCGATAGCCGGTGTCGCGCAGGGCCCGGGAGAAGCCCGGCCAGTCGAAGCGGTCGGCTCCCGGCGTGCCGCGATCGGTGCCGCACACCTGCACGTGCGCGATGCGATCCGCCGCCAGCCGCACCGCCTGGGCGGGGTCCTTCTCCTCGATGTTCATGTGGTAGACGTCGAGCGCCAGGTGGCAGTCCTCGGGCAGCGCCTCGAGCGCCTGCTCGACCGTGTTGACGAGGCTGGTCTCGTACCTGTTGAGCGGCTCGACGGCGAGCTTCACCCCGCGCTGGGCCGCATGGTCCAGGACAGGCCGCAGATGCTCGCGCAACTCGGCGTAGACCCCCCGGCGTTCGTCCGGCGAGAGCCGCCACGTACGGCCGACCGAGGCGTACGCCGGCCCCCCGATCACCGGGGAGCCGACGGTCACCGCCACGTCGACGCAGTGCCGCAGATAGTCCTGGGTGTCGCGGACGGTCCCCGGGGACGCGGCCACGAGCTCGCGCCCCGGCGGCATGACCAGCACCACGGACGCGGCCAGCCCGTGCTCGGCCAGCACAACCGCGGCCTTGTCCGGGTTCCAGTCGCCGGGCCGCTCGACGGGCAGCTCGATGACGTCGAAGCCCCACCGGGCGATGCGGGGCGCGAGCCGCGCCAGTTCGTCGTCGGTCAGCGGGGAGACCCAGACCCAGGTGTTCACTCCGATGGAGAACATGGCGTCCCTCTTCGTCGTCGGCTCGGGAGGGGGCCGATCAGCCCTTCTTCCCGCCCCAGGCCTCCGGGAACCCGGGCAGGTCCTCACAACCGCAGAGCGCGTAGTGCAGCGGCGGCATGTCGGGCTGGAGGTAGTCCGCCAGGTTGTCGCCGGTGACCTTGGGCTGCGGCAGGTTCCACCTCTCCGGCACCTCCTCGCCCTTGAGGATCTTCAGAGCGGCGATGATCGGGGTGCGCCACTGGTAGGTCGGGTACGTGGGCGCGACGGCGGTGAGACCGGCGTCCTTCCACTTCTGCAGGAAGTCCTGCTGGTCCTCGCCGTTGATCGGCGGCACCGGCAGGCCGGCGTCCTCGAACGCCTCGATCGCGGCAACCGCCGTGGCGCCCGCGTCCATCCAGACACCGTCGATCGTGCCGTGCCGCTGGATGTAGTCGCTGACGATGCTCTTGGTCTTGGCGGCGTCACCGTCGGTGAACTCCACCCCCACCACCTGGAGGCGGCTCCTGTCGAAGACCACCTTCGCCGCCGACCAGCGGGTCTCCAGCACGTCGACGCCAGGCAGTATGCGCAGCGCCAGCACCTTCCCGCCCTCCGGCACCTTCTCGGTCAGGAACTCGGCGGCGTCGGCGCCGAAGGCGTAGCCGCCGATGGGCTTGATGAACGTCACCGGGCAGTCCGTTTCCACGCCCCGGTCGAACACGATGACGGGCACCTTCGCGCAGGCGGCCGTCACGGCGGGGGTGAGCGTCGCCGTGGTGTTCGGCGAGACGATCAGCGCGTCGCAGCCCTTGGCCTGCAGCTCGGCGATGTCGGAGATCTGCTTGTCGTCCTTGCCCTCGGCGTCCAGCGCGGTGAACTCTTCGATCTCCTCGTGCAGGGCCACCTCGGCCTGCATCGTCTTCCATCCGACCTGGCGCCAGGGGTTGTTGACCGCCGCGTTGGAGAAGCACAGGTGGTACGGCCCGTCCTTCTTGTACTGTGCCGTGTCGATCATCTTCGGGTCGATGGCCTGCTCCCAGGGCTTGGCCGCGGGGCCCTGAGGTGTCTGGGAGCGCATGGCCAGCTGGGCGTCGAAATCCGCCTGCACGAAGAACTTCGACTGCGTGCCCGTGCCGGAGCCCTGAGCGCTCGTGGCGGGTGCGGCGGGCTGGGTGGTGGCCGTCGGCCTGTCGGTGGTGCAGCCGGCGAGAACCAGCGCGGCCAATACTGCGATTGCGGCCTCAGGACGCGGCATGTGCGTCTCCTCTTCGGGGGGTGGGCTTCCAGGGAAGCCGGATGGCTCCTGCCGCGACCGCGGCGATGATGATGACGCCCTGCACGGTGAACTCCAGCGCCCCCGAGATTCCGTACAGGTTGAGCAGGGTGAACAGCGCCTCCAGCGTGACGGCCCCGGCCATGGCGGCCGGCACGGAGCCGCGGCCGCCGCCGAGCGCCACGCCGCCGAGGACGACGGCGGTGATGGCGGAGAACTCCAGCCCCTGACCGACCTGGGCCGAGACGCCGGCGAAACCGCCGAGCAGGATCGCCGCGACGGCCGCCGCCAGGCCGGAGAGCATGAAAGCGAAGATCTTGACCCGGTCGACCCGGACCCCGGACAGCGCCGCGGCACGCTCGTTGTCGCCGGCGGCCATCAGCGTCTTGCCGAAGTCGGCGCGCATGAGCCGGATCGCCGCCGCGCCCAGGGCCACGAGGATCAGCACCGACCACGGCACCGGCCCGAGGCCGCCGCGGCCGAAGACGCGGAAGCCCTCCGACAGCGCGCCGCGCGGCGCGCCACCGGTCCACAGGAACACCGCCCCGGACAGGATGAGCAGCATGCCGAGCGTCACGATGAACGACGGCACCCGCAGCTTGGTGGTGGCCACGCCGTTGACCAGCCCGACGAGCAGCCCGATGACGATCAGCAGGACGAGGACCGGCCAGGTGGCGGACTCGTCGCCGTCGATGAGGCGTGCGGCGATCACCACCTCGGCCGTCACCAGCGAGCCGACCGACAGGTCGAACTCGCCGGAGACGATGACGAAATACTGTCCCGCGGCGAGGATCACCAGCGGCGCGGCCCGTTTGAGGAACGCCAGGAATCCGGCGGGCTCCAGGAAGTGGGGGTTGACCAGGGCGATCGCGGTGAGCAGCGCCACGAGGACCGCGAGGATGGGAAGGGCCCGCCTCATGCGGGCCGTCCCACGGTACGCCGGGCGTAGACGGCCACCGCGACGACGATGACCACGCCGCGGACCACGTCCTTGACGAAGGAGTTGACCTCGAGCTGGTTGAAGACGGTGTCCAGGACGGCCAGCAGCAGGACTCCGCCCACGGTTCCGGCGACGCCGCCCTTGCCGCCGGCCAGCGCGGTCCCGCCGAGCACGACGGCGGCGATGGACTCGAGGTCGTAGCCGCCGTCGGTGCCCACCGTGGGGGCCCCGGCGCCGAGCCTGCCGGCCAGCAGCAGGCCCGCGATGCCGGCGCAGACGGAGCACAGCACGTGGGTGAGCACGATGACCCGGCCGGTGCGGATGCCGGACAGGCGGGCGACCTCCTCGTTCCCGCCGACCGCGTAGATGCGGTATCCGAGCCGGGTCCTGCTCAGCAGGAACCAGGCCAGCACGGCCACGCCCGCCCAGAGCAGCGCGGAGACGGGGATCGGCCCGATCCGGGAGTAGCCGAGGACCTGGAACGACTCGGGCACCTTGCCCGCGGGCCCGTCGTACAGGTGGTCGACGACGCCTTTGATGATCAGGGCGACTCCGAGCGTGGCGATGAAGGCGTGCACCCGGAGCCCGGTGATGACCAGCCCGTTGACCAGCCCCACCAGAGCGCTGATGGCCAGCACCGCGGCGACCGCCGGCCCGATGTTCCCGTCCTGGCCCGCCATGATCTCCGCCGCGACCAGCGAGGCCAGGCTGATCAGGTACGCCACCGACAGGTCGAGCGACCCGGCCAGGATCGCCAGCGTCTGCCCGATCGCCACGATGCCGAGGGCCGCGGAACGCTGCTGGATCCCGACGACGCTCTCCAGGGTGAGGAACTGGCCGCCGTCGAGCGCGACGAGGGCCCAGCCGACCGCGACCAGGCCGAGCAGCGCGAGGAACACCACCTGCGTGGGTTCGCGCAGCCGCGTGAGCAGGGGCATTCAGGCCGCCTCTCCCGCGGCCAGGCGCATGACGGCCTCCTCGGAGGCACCGGCGGGCAGCGTGCCCGCCACGCGGCCGTCGCGCAGGACGACGACGCGATCGCTCATGCCGATGAGCTCGGGCAGCTCGGAGGAGATCATCATGATGGCCATGCCGCCGTTCGCCAGTTCGCGCATCAGGTCGTGGATCGTGGCCTTGGCCCCGACGTCGATCCCCCGGGTCGGCTCGTCGAACAGCAGCACCCGCGGCGCCATCGTCAGCCACTTGACCAGCACGACCTTCTGCTGGTTGCCGCCGGACAGGTAACGGACCTCCTGTTCCCGGCGTACGGGCGAGAGGCGTACCCGTTCGAGCAGGTCACGGACGCCGGCGCGGTCGCCGGCGCGCACCGCGCGGGCGACGAGCAGGACGTTGTCGCGCACGGACTGGCGCAGCGCGAGCCCTTCGGCCTTGCGGTCCTCGGTCACGAGTCCGATGCCCAGGGCCACGCCTTCCCGGACCGAGCGCGGGCGCGACGGGATCATCTCGCCCGTGGTGAAGGGCTCCGCGCCGAAGATCGCTCTGGCGAGCTCCGATCTGCCGGATCCCTGGAGGCCCGCGATGCCGACGATCTCCCCGGCGCGCAGCTCCAGGTCGATGTCATGGAGCCGGTGATTGCCGGCCGCTCGCAGGCTGAGGCGTACCTCGCCGGCGCCCGCCGAGCGGGGCGGGAAGTAGGTCCCGAGGTCGCGGCCCACCATCAGGCGGATCAGCTCGCCGGGGGTCACCTCACCGATCGGGAGGGTGGTGACGCGCGCGCCGTCCTTGAGCACGGTGACCCGGTCGGCGAGATCGAACACCTCGCGTAATCGGTGGGAGATGTACACGACGGCGACGCCGCGTTCCCTCAGCCGCCCGATGAGCCGGTAGAGCGACTCGACCTCGTGCTCGGCGAGCGCCGCTGTCGGCTCGTCCATGACGATGAGCCGCGCGTTCACCGACAACGCCTTGACGATCTCGACGATCTGCTGCTGGGCCACCGGCAGGCGCTTCACGGCGTCGCGAGGGCCGAAGGCCTCCTCGCCTAGCTCGTGGAGGAGCCGCGCGGTCGCCTGCTCCATGGCGGCCCGGTCGACCAGGCCGCGCCTGACGGGCTCGCGCCCGAGGAACACGTTCTCGGCGACGGTGCGCTCGGGCAGCAGGTTGAACTCCTGGTAGATGATCGCGATGCCGGAGCGCCGCGCGTCGAGCGGATGGCCGAAGGAGACGGGCCGGCCGTCGAGCTCGATCGTGCCCTCGTCGGGCGCGTGCACCCCGCAGATGATCTTCATGAGGGTGGATTTGCCGGCGCCGTTCTCGCCGACGACGGCGTGGACCTCGCCGGCCGTCACGGCCAGGTCCACCCCGGACAGCACCCGCACGCCCAGGAAGCTCTTGCCGATGCCGCGCAGGCTCAGCATCCGGTCAGCCGTCCCCGCCGACTTTCAGGCCTATGGCTCATGGTGCGGGATGTTAAGCGGGCTTATATCGATGGTCAAGCAAAAGTTGGTCGCCAGTACGCCTAAATTGCCCGGGTTTGGGACGTGACGAACGGGCGGCGATGGCCATAGACGGCAGACCATAAGACAACGATGAGCCTACTTATGCTTGACCATCGACGAAAATACCTTTTACCATCGCGAAGACTCACCTACCGGATGCCTTCGCATGCGGGGTAGTCCCGGACACGATGGAGCTTTCATGGACAAGCTCGGTGTGTGGCTTATCGGGGCACGAGGATCCGTGGCGACCACTGCCATCGTGGGCGCCGCGGCCATCAGGGCGGGAGCGGCCTCCCCTCGTGGATGCGTGAGCGAGTCCGCCGGCTTTCCCGGGCAGCTGGTTCCGCTGACCGACCTGGTCTTCGGCGGACATGACATCGCCGAGACCTCCTTACGCAAGCGCGCCGAGCAACTGGGCAGAGCGGAGGTCATCTCACCGGACCTCCCGGGGCTGCTCGCGTCCGACCTGGAAGCCGCCGACGCCGAGATCCAGCCGGGCCACGTCCCCGGCGACGGACCGGCCGCGACCCGGCTGATCGACGACATCACCGGCTTCCGCACCCGGCACGGGCTGGCCCGGGTGGTCGTCATCAACGTGTCGTCGACCGAGCCCCCGGTGGATCCGCGCCCGGAGTTCGAGAGGCTGGCCGACCTGGAGGAGCGGCTCGCCGCGGGCGACGACGTCCTGCCGCCGAGCTCGCTGTACGCCTACGCGGCGTTCCATGCGGGATGCGGCTATGTGGAGTTCACCCCCTCCACCGGGCCGACCCTGCCCGCCCTGGCGGAACTCGCCGCCCGGCGGGGCGTGCCGTACGCGGGACGCGACGGCAAGACCGGCGAGACCCTGGTGAAGAGCGCCCTGGCGCCCATGTTCGCGGACCGGGCGCTCCGGGTCCGCTCCTGGTCCGGGCTCAACCTGCTCGGCGGCGGCGACGGGGCGACGCTCGCCGATCCGGCCGCCAGGTCCAGCAAGCGGCTCTCCAAGGACCAGGTCGTCACGAGGGTCCTGGGAGAACCCGTGGAGGGTGAGACGCACATCGACTACGTCCCGGATCTCGGGGAGTGGAAGACCGCCTGGGACCACGTGAGCTTCGAGGGCTTCCTCGGCGTCCGGATGACGCTGCAGTTCACCTGGCAGGGCTGCGATTCGGCGCTCGCCGCCCCGCTCGTCCTGGACCTGGCCCGGCTGGTCGCCCGCGCGCACGAGAAAGGGCGGCACGGCGTCCTGCCCGAGCTCGGGTACTTCTTCAAGAGCCCGCTGGGGACGGACGAGCACGCCCTGGCCGCGCAGTACGCCCGGCTGCGCGCCTTCGCCGAGGAGCTGTCATGAGGGCGCTGCTCGAACTGGTCCGCGCACCCGCCGCGCTGTCGGTGCCGGGGGACACCATCGCGGGGGCCGCCGCCGCGGGACGGCGTCCGGCACCCGGCCTGGCCCTGGCGTCGGTGCTCATGTATTGGTCGGGAATGGCGCTCAACGACTGGGCGGACCGTGAGGCGGACGCCGTCGAGCGTCCCGAGCGCCCGATCCCGTCGGGCCGGGTCCGCCCGGGCGCCGCGCTCGGGCTCGCGGCCGCCCTGACCGGCGCGGGCCTGGCCACCGCCGCCCTCGCCGGCGGCCGTCGCGGTCTCACCGTCGCCGGCCTGCTGGCCGGCGCGGTGTGGGCCTACGACCTGGGTCTCAAACGGACGGCGGCGGGACCGGCGTCGATGGCGGCCTGCCGCGTGCTCGACGTGCTTCTCGGCGCGGGCGAGCAGACCAGGGCCGCCCTGCCGGCGGCGCTGGCGATAGGCGCGCACACCTACGGGATCAGCGTCCTGGGCCGCGCCGAGGTGACGGGGGCGGCACCCGGGACCGCCGGGCGCGCGGTCGCGGCCAGCACCGTGGCGGCCGGGCTCGCGGCCGCCTCCTGCGCGCGGGGCGGAGCCGCCGCGCGGGCCGGGGCGGGCGTCCTCATCGCCGGCTATCTCGCCTCCACCCTCCCGGTCCAGGCCGGGTTACGGACCCTTCCCGACCCCGAGAACGTACGGCGGGCCGTCCGGCTGAGCATCCTCGGCCTGATCCCGCTCCAGGCGGCGGCGGTCGCGGGCGGCGGCCGGTTCGCGACGGCGGGCGCGCTGCTGTGTTCGCTCCCCGTGGGGCGGTGGCTCTCATCCCGGCTGGCGACATCGTGAAGTGGGCCTACTGCACCAACGGATTCGCCGGCCACCGGCTCCCCGAGGCGCTCGCGGTCCTGGCCGATCTGGGGTACACGGGCGCGGCCATCACGCTCGACCACGGTCATCTCGACCCCTTCTCCCCCGGGCTGGCCGCGGAGGTGTCCAGCATCGCCGGGATCTGCGCTCGCCTCGGCCTCGGCACCGTGGTCGAGACGGGCGGGCGCTACACCCTCGATCCGCTGCGCAAACACCATCCGACCCTCATCAGCGAGGACGCCGGACGCAGAGTGGAGTTCCTGGTCATGGCGATGCGCGTCGCCGCAGACCTGGGCGCTCCCGTGGTGCATCTGTGGAGCGGCGTCCGGCCCGACGGCATGCCGGAGGTGGAGGCGTACACGCGACTGGCCCGCCAGTGCGCGCGGCTGCTCGACGAGGCCGATCGGGTGGGCGTCACGCTGGGATTCGAACCCGAACCCGGGATGCTGGTCGCCGACCTGGACGGCTACGAGCGGCTGCGGGCGATGCTCGGCGGCCATCCCCGGTTCGGTCTCACCCTCGACATCGGGCACTGTCACTGCGTGGAGCGGGAGGACCTGGACACGTGTGTCCGGCGGGCGCTGCCGTACACCGTGCACGTGCAGATCGAGGACATGCGCCGGGGAGTCCACGAGCACCTGGAGTTCGGCGAGGGTGAGATCGACTTCGTGCCGGTGCTGGCCGCTCTGCGCGGCTACCCGGGCCTGGTGGCCGTGGAACTGGCCCGGCACAGCCATGCGGCCCCGCAGGTCGCCCGCCGATCGATCGACTTCTTGAGGAGGGCACATGAAGGAGCCCGCACAGGAGTGGCAGGCCTCGGCCGTCCGGCAGGTCGAGGCTGACCCGCACGCGATCCACCGGCTCTTCCCGCAGGCCGGACGGCGGGGCGGTCCAGACGCCCGGCGCGCGCTGCTCGGCGCGCTGCGCGGCGACCCCGCGGTGATCCGAAGCCTGTACGAGGCCGGCGACAGCGGCGAGCGGCTGGCGATCCTGACCGTCCTGCACGAGCTCGACCTGGACGGCACGGCGGTCGCGCTGGTGGAGGACGCGCTTCGCACCAATGACGCGCGGCTGGTCGCCGCGGCCCTCGGCCCGTACGGCTCGGCGTGGCTGGGCGACCACTCCTTCCGGCAAGGGGTGCTCAAGTGCGTCTTCATGTCGATCCCCCTGGACGAGGTGGCCGGGCTGGACCGCCGCTTCGACGCCGAGCTGGCCCGGATGTTGTCGGACTACGCGGCCGAGCTACGGGCGGCCGGCCGCCCCGTCCCGCGTGACGTCCTGGAGAGGATCTGAATGCGCATCTTCGACCCGCACGTCCACATGACCTCCCGGACCACCGACGATTACCGGCGCATGCACGCCGCGGGGGTCCGGGCCGTCGTCGAACCCGCCTTCTGGCTGGGGCAGCCCCGGACCAACGTGGGCAGCTTCCTCGACTACTTCGACGCGCTGCTCGGCTGGGAGCCCTACCGCGCCGCGCAGCACGGCATCCGCCACCACTGCGCGCTCGCGCTCAACCCCAAGGAGGCCAACGATCCGCGCTGCGCGCCGGTGCTGGCCGAGTTGCCGCGATACCTGCTGAAGGACTCCGTCGTCGCGGTCGGCGAGGTCGGCTACGACTCGATGACGCCTGAGGAGGAACGGGCGTTCGAGGCCCAGCTGGCGCTCGCCCAGGACAATGATCTTCCGGTGCTCGTGCACACTCCGCACCGGGACAAGGCCGAGGGCACCCGCCGGACGCTCGACGTGGTGCGGGCCGCCGGGATTCCCCCCGGGCTGGTGCTCGTCGACCACCTCAACGAGTTGACCGTCGGCATGGTCGCGGACTCGGGCTGCTGGATGGGGTTCTCGATCTACCCGGACACCAAGATGGACCCGGACCGGATGGTGACCCTGCTCAAGCAGTACGGCACGGACAGGATGCTGGTGAACTCGGCCGCCGACTGGGGGCGGAGCGATCCGCTCAAGACGCGCGAGGTCGCCGACGCCATGCTCGCGGCCGGCTTCGGCGGGGACGACGTCGATCAGGTCCTGTGGCGCAACCCGGTCGCATTCTACGGGCAGAGCGGCCGGCTCGACCTCAGTTCCGGCTCGGAATCCGGATCTGACTACGCCGGCAACACGATCAAGCGGGGCTGACCATGCGGCTGCGCCATCCGGACGGCTCGACGGTGCATCTGTCCTACTGCACCAACGTCCACGCCGCCGAGGATCTCCCCGGCATCCACGCTCAGCTGTCCGGCGTCGCGGCGCGGGTCAGGCGCCTGCTCGGCGTCGAGCGGCTCGGGCTCGGGCTGTGGCTGTCCCAGCACGCCGCCGCGGACCTCACCGCCCGGCCCGGGGAGCTCGCGGCGCTGCGCGAGCGGCTGACCACGCTCGGGCTGGAGGTCGTGACCCTCAACGGGTTCCCCTACCGCGGCTTCCACGACGAGGTCGTGAAGTACCGCGTCTACACTCCTGACTGGGCCGACGCGGACCGGCTGCGCTACACGCTCGGGCTCGCCGAGATCCTCACCGCGCTGCTGCCGGACGACGTCACCGAGGGCACGATCTCGACCCTTCCCCTCGCCTGGCGGACCGGGTGGACGAGGGCGAAGGCGGCGGCGGTGACGGCCCATCTCGACGCGGTCGCCCAGGGCCTGCGCGCGCTGGCGAGCCGTACCGGCAAGGTGATCCGGCTGGGCTTCGAGCCGGAGCCCGGCTGCGTCGTCGAGACGACGTCGCAGGCGCGCGCCCTGCTGAGTGACGTGGACCACGACCACCTCGGCCTCTGTCTGGACGCCTGCCACATGGCCGTGGGTTTCGAGGAGCCCGGTGCGGGCGCCGACAGCGGGTTGCCGATCGTGAAGCTCCAGGCGTCGTGCGCCCTGGTGGCGCCGCCTGGGGCGCAGCGGGCGCTGGCCGCGTTCGACGAGGCCCGGTTCCTCCACCAGACGCGCTCCGCCACCGGATACGCCGACGACCTGGGCGAGGCGCTGGCCGGCGGCCTGCCCGCGGACGAGAGCTGGCGCGTGCACTTCCACGTCCCGCTGCACGGCGCGCCGCCCCCTCCGCTCACCACCAGCGCCCCCTACCTGCGGCGCCTGCTGGAGACGCTGCTCGGCGGGGAGCGTCCGCTGACCAGGCACGTCGAGGTGGAGACCTACACCTGGCACGTGCTTCCCGGCGCGCCGGCCGACGTCGCGCAGGGCATCGCCGCCGAGCTCGACTGGATGCGGGGGCAGCTGGCCGCCCTCGGGCTGAAGGAGACGTGATGGCACCGCTGATCGTGATCAATGTCGTCGGGCTCACCCCGCGCCTGCTCGCGCACATGCCGAACGTGGCGAAAGCGGGCTCGGCGGCCGCGCTGCGGCCCGTGCTGCCCGCCGTCACCTGCTCGATGCAGGCCACCCTGCTGACCGGTTCGATGCCCCGCGACCACGGCATCGTGGGAAACGGGTGGTACTTCCGGGATCTCGGCGAGGTGCTGCTGTGGCGCCAGCACAACGCGCTCATCCAGGGCGACCAGCTGTGGACCGCCGCGCCCGGCCTGCGCACCGCCAACGTCTGCTGGTGGTACGCGATGGGCGCGCCCGCCGACCTGCTCGTCACCCCGCGCCCCGTCTACCACGCCGACGGCCGCAAGTCGCCCGACTGCTACACCCGCCCGCCCTCACTCCACGACGACCTGGAGGCCGCGCTGGGGCCGTTCCCCCTGTTCACCTACTGGGGACCCAACGCGGGGATCGCCTCCAGCGAATGGATCATCGCGGCGGCCCGCCGCATCCTGGCCCGCGAACGGCCGGATCTGCTGCTGGTCTACGTGCCCCACCTCGACTACGACCTCCAGCGGTACGGCCCCGCCGGTCCTGAGGCGATCGCGGCCGCCCGGGCCGTCGACGCCGCGCTGGCTCCGCTCCTGGCCGAGGACGCCGAGGTCGTCGTGCTCTCCGAATACGGCATCACCCCGGTGTCCCGCCCAGTGGACATCAACCGGGCGCTGCGCGCCGCAGGTCTCCTGGAGGTCTACGTCCAGGCCGGCATGGAGTATCTCGACCCGTGGGCGTCCCGGGCCTTCGCCGTCGCCGACCACCAGGTGGCCCACGTGTACGTGCGCGACCCCGGCGACCTCGACCGCACCCGCGCCGTCATCGCCGAGTTGTCCGGCGTCGACGAGGTGCTCGACCAGGCGGGGAAGGCGAAGTACGGGCTCGACCACGAACGCGCCGGCGAGCTCGTCGCGGTGGCGGAGCCGGACGCCTGGTTCACCTATTACTACTGGCTCTCCGACGACCGCGCCCCGGATTTCGCCAGGCTCGTGGACATCCACCGCAAACCCGGCTACGACCCCGCCGAGCTGTTCATGGACCCGGGCGATCCGTTCGTCAAGCTGCGCGCGGCGGCGGCGCTCGCCAGGAAGAAGCTGGGCTTCCGGTACACGATGCGGGTGGTGCCGCTCGACCCGGCGCCGGTGCGGGGCAGTCACGGCCGGCTGCCCGATCTCCCCGACGACGGACCGCTGATCATCGGCCCCTTCGACCGTGACTTCTACGAGGCGACCGAGGTCAAAGGACTCCTGACCGCCCTGGCCCGGACGAGCCGCTGACCGCGCACAGGCCCGCCGGCGCGGATCGCCGCGCCGGCGGGTGACCGATCAGACGCGGGTCCAGCGCTGGTTGGTTCCTCCGGTGCAGGTCCAGATGCGCGCCCTGGTGCCGTTGGCGGTGCCGTTGACGTCCAGGCACTTGTTCGCGCCCACGGCGGTGATGGTGCCGTCGGCGTTGAGGCGCCACTTCTGGTTGTTCTGGCCGTTGCAGTTCCAGATGATCACGGCGGTGCCGTCCGCGCTCCCGGCCCCGTTCACGTCCAGGCACTTGCCGCCGTAGACCCGCAGCTCACCGGCGCTCGTGGCGGTCCACTGCTGGTTGGCCTGCCCGTGACAGTCCCAGAGCTGCGCCTGCGCCCCGTTGGCCTGCGAGGCGCCGCTGACGTCCAGGCACCGGTTCGACGCCACGCCCCGCAGCGCGCTCGTACCGCCCGGTGTGCTGGTCAGTTCCTTGACGCGGATGTTGCGGAAGGACACCACGTCGCCGGGCCCATGGTTCTGGATGCCGATGTGGCCCTGCTGGAGCGAGCGGGCCGGATCCGCGTTGGTGAAATCGTTGATCTTGCTGCCGTTCAGGAAGACCTGCAGCCGCTCGCCCTCCACCAGCAGCTCGTAGGTGTTCCACTGCCCCGGCGGGTTCAGCGCCGCGTCGCGGGCGGCGAGGTCGGCGGCCTTGAACCCGTAGATCGCCCCGGTGGTCCTGTCCGGGGTGTCGGTCGCGTCGATCTGCACCTCGTATCCGGTGTCGAGCGCCGCGCCGGGGTCACTGGTGGCCGGGAAGCCGACGATCACGCCGGAGTTGGAGTCGCCGGTCAGCTTCCAGTCGAGCTTGAGTGAGTAGGAGCGGAACTCCTTGGCGTTGTACCACAGCATCCCCATGCCGCCCTGGGAGGTCAGCGTGGCGTCGTTGCCGGTGAACGACCCGGGCCCCGCCTGCGACCAGCCCGTGGTCGAGCCGTTGTACAACGTCGTGTACCCGGTCTCCGGGCGGCAGTCGGCGTTGGCGGCCCTGGCCGCGTACCGGATCCCGCCGAGCAGCAGCGTGCGGAAGGCCGGATCGGCGTACGACTCCTGGGTGTGTCCCAGGCCGGTGTAGAACGCGCGGCCGGCGGACTGCGGGTGGCACCAGGTGATGGGGTGGTCGCCCATGCTGCCGCCGCTGTAGCTGCCCTCGTCCAGGCTCTGCAGCACGCGGACGTTGGGGCGGGGGTTGGCGCGGTAGTTGTACCACTCGTCGGTGCGTGACCAGGTCGCCCCGAGGTGCGCGGTCGCGGCGTGCGCCCGGTCCTCGTTCCGTACGGTGGCCTGCTGGATGGCCGGGTGACTGGCGAACCAGGCGCCCATGAGCTGCCCGTAGTACGGCCAGTTGTACTCGGTGTCCGCGGCCGAATGCACGCCCACGGAACCGCCCCCGCCGTCCACGTACGTCTGGAAGGCGGCCTGCTGGTTGTCGTTGAGAACGTCACCGGTCGTGTTGAGGAACACCACCGCCTGGTACTGGGCCAGGTTGGCCGCGTTGAAGGCGGTCGAGTCCTCGGTGGCGTCGACGGTGAAGTCGTTGGCCGCCCCCAGCTCGCGGATGGCCTGGATTCCGGCGGGGATCGAGTCGTGCCGGAACCCGGCCGTCTTGGAGAACACCAGCACCTTGAAGGCGGCGGCCTGGGCGGGGATGGCGGGGATCAACGTCGCGGCGGCGGTGATCGCGGCCACCGCCACTGACAGGCGCCGCAGTACAGAGGTCTTGCGGCCGCCCCCGGGTGCGGCTGGGGTCAGATGTCGCAACATGGGATGTCCCTTTCAGACGCGGGTCCAGCGCTGGTTGGTTCCTCCGGTGCAGGTCCAGATGCGGGCCTTGGTGCCGTTGGCGGTGCCGTTGACGTCCAGGCACTTGTTCGCGCCGACGGCGGTGATGCTGCCGTCGGTGTTGAGGCGCCACTTCTGGTTGTTCTGGCCGTTGCAGTCCCAGATGATCACCGCGGTGCCGTCCGCGGTCCCGGCCCCGTTCACGTCGAGGCACTTGCCGCCGTAGACCCGCAGCTCACCGGCGCTGGTGGCGGTCCACTGCTGGTTGGGCTGGCCGTTGCAGTCCCAGAGCTGCGCCAGGGCGCCGTTCGCCTGGGAGGCGCCGTTGACGTCCAGGCACCGGTTCGACCCCACGCCCTTGAACGCGCTCGTGCTCCCCGAGGGCGGGGTGCCGGTGTCGAGGGTGAAGGCGTCCACGTCGAACAGGTAGCCCTGTCCGGCCGGGCCGCGGAAGACCAGGTACAACGTCGTCGTGCCGGCCGGCGCGCCGCTGAGGTTCGCCGAGACGTCGGTGAAGGTGTCCCAGCCGCCGGTGCTCGCCACGTTCGCCGTTCCCAGCAGCGTGCCGGTCGCCGAGCCCGCCCGCACCTCGATCCTGCCGCCCGCGCCGGCCGACGACACCCGGGCGGTGATCCGGGTCGCGTCGCCCAGGCTGTACGGCTGGAAGGAGATCCAGTCGCCGTCGTCGGTGAAGCCGACCGTCTTGCCGCCTTCCGCGGTGGCGTGGTCGGCCGTCTGGACGCCCTGCTGGGCGCCGAAGTGCTCCGCCTGCCGGTGCCGCGGCTGGAGCGTACGGGCGCTGGTGGAGGTCAGACCGCCCCGGTCGGTGTAGGAGGCCTCGAAGACGCCGTAGATGTTGGCCGCGGCGTCGTGCTCGCCGTCGACCGGCACCGCGATGGAGCCCGAGCAGCCGGTCGTGGAGGTGATCTGGTGGCGGTGGCTGTCATGACCGAGGAAGTAGGCGACGGTGACGCCGCCGCAGTCGATCGTGCCGTCCTCCGGGTCGCTGACGGTGACCTGGAAGGGCACGGTGTCCCCGAAGGAGAACGGCTGCCCGTGGGCGGGGGTGGTGAGGCTGATCGTCGGCGCGGTGTTGCCGACGGTCACGATCACGCTCGCCGTGCCGGTGAGACCCTGCGGATCCCGGACCGTGAGCGTCACCGTGTAGGCGCCGTTCGTGGTGTAGGTCTTGCCCGGGTTCGCCGCCGTGGAGGTGGTGCCGTCGCCGAAGTTCCACGAGTAGGTCAGCGCGCCGCCCTCCGGATCCGAGCTGCCCGCCGAGGAGAAGTTCACCGCGAGCGGAGCCGGTCCCGACGTCCTGTCGGCGGACGCCCTGGCGATCGGGTTGCGGTTGGCGCCGCCGATGTACTCGATGCGATACAGCGCCTGGTTGTTGTTCCCGGTGCCGTAGTCGAGGACGTAGAGGGCTCCGTCAGGACCGAAGGCCATGTCCATCACCTGCGTCCCTGTCCAGGGGAACGCCGAGATCTCGCCGTACGCGCCGTCCTGCTTCACCTCGATCGCCTTGATCCAGCGCCGGCCGTATTCACCGGCGAAGTACCGTCCGTCGAGCGACTGGGGGAACTTGACGGCCGAGTTCAGGCCGGGATCGTAACGGTAGACCGGGCCGCCCATCGGCGACTCCGATCCGGAGCCGAACTCCGGCGGGCTTCCGGCGTCCCCCGCGTACCGGATCCACGCCGGCTTGGCCGGAGGCAGCGTGGCCAGGCCGGTGTTGCGGAAGGAGTTGTTGGCCGGGCCGCCCGCGCAGTCGTACTTCGGACCGGTGCTGTTGGTGGCGAAGTTCCATTCGTTGTAGGTCTCGCTCGCGGTGTTCGTGCCCGTGCAGTACGGCCAGCCGTAGTTGCCCGGACCGGTGATGCGGTCGAACTCCACCTGCCCGCTCGGTCCGCGGTTGGAGGAGGTCACGCCCGCGTCCGGCCCGTAGTCGCCGAGGTAGACGATGCCGGTCGCCTTGTCCACGCTCATCCGGAACGGGTTACGGAAGCCCATCGCGTAGATCTCCGGCCGGGTCCTCGCCGTGCCCGGCGGGAACAGGTTGCCGGCGGGGATCGTGTAGGTGCCGTCGGGCTGCGGTTTGATGCGCAGGAGCTTGCCACGCAGGTCGTTGGTGTTGGCGGACGAGCGCTGGGCGTCGTACTGCGGGTTGCGGTTGGTCCGCTCGTCCAGCGGGGAGTAGCCGCTCGACTCGAACGGGTTGGTGTCGTCGCCGGTGGTCAGATACAGGTTGCCGGCGGCGTCGAAGTCGATGTCCCCGCCCACGTGACAGCACTGTCCGCGGTCGTTCTGGACCCGGAGGACCACCTTCTCGCTGGCCATGTCGAGAGTGTCGTCCGCCTTGAGGGTGAACCGGGACAGGTACAGCTCGCCCTTCCACTGGTCGAACTGGGCCTGCGTGCCGGTGCTCGGCGCGTCGCCGTTCGGGGTGCTCAGCCTCGGGGAGTAGTAGATCCACAGGTGCCGGTTCGACGCGAAGCCGGGGTCGACCGCCACTCCCTGCAGGCCCTCCTCGTCGTGGGTGTAGACGTTGAGCCTGCCGGCCACCTTCGTGGCGCCGGTGGCGTCGGTGACACGCAGCGTGCCGTCGCGCGCCGTGTGCACCACCGACCGGTTCGGCATCACGGCCAGCGACATCGCCTCACCCAGCTCAGCGCCACCTGACGCGAGGGACACCTGCTGGTAGTCGGACGGCGGGATGTCGAGGGCGTTCGCCGGGGAGGCGTCGAGCGCGAGCGCTCCTGAAGTGACGAGTGCCATCGTGGTCAGCAAGGTGAGCCACGGACGTCGGGACATGGGTGTTCCCTCCTGCGACAGGAAGACCAGTCAGGGCAAGGCGCCCGGGATTCCGCCTCGGGCCGCGGTGGAGACGGGGACCGTCAGGCGCGGGTCCACTTCTGGTTGGCGCCGCCGTGGCAGGTCCAGATCTGCGTCCTGGTGCCGTTGGCGGTGCCGGCGCCGCTGACGTCCAGGCACTTGTTCGCGCCGACCGCGGTGATGCTGCCGTCGGCGTTGAGGCGCCACTTCTGGTTGTTCTGGCCGTTGCAGTCCCAAATGATCACCGCGCTGCCGTCGGCCGTCCCGGCCCCGTTCACGTCCAGGCACTTGCCGCCGTACACCCGCAACTCACCCGCGCTGGTCACGGTCCACTGCTGGTTGGGCTGGCCGTTGCAGTCCCAAATGAGCACCTGCGCGCCGTTCGCCTGGGAAGCGCCGTTGACGTCCAGGCACCGGTTCGACCCGACTCCCCTGAACGCGCCCGTGTCCCCCGAGGGCTGCCCCCCGGGCCCGGCGGACGCGATCACGGCCTGGGCGCCGGCCGGCCAGGCGCCGTTGGTGACGGTGACGTTGGTGTTCACCACGTTGCCGCGGTCGCCGTTGGTGACGTTGGTGCTGCCGTTGGTCGACCAGTTGCCGGTGACGGTGAAGTCGCCCATGTTCTCGCCGTACCAGTAGTTGGCGGTGGCCCAGGTGCCGGTGTTCGCCAGCACGTTGTTCCTGACGGTGTAGTACCGGGAACCCTCGTCGAAGTAGATGCCGAACCAGCCGTTGGTGCGCAGGCAGTGGTTGTCGCTGATCACCGCGCCCGGGTTCCACGACAGCGTGTAGATACAGCCGCCGTCGGTCATCTGCTGCATGACGTCGTGCACGTAGTTGCCGACGAGCCGGTTGCCGGAGGCGGTGGTGGGCGTGGTGTAGCGCGGCTGGAAGTCGTACAGGCCGCGGTCGGCGTAGTGGGTGCTGCCGCCCGGCTCGTTGGCGCCCCAGCCGTACCCGATCGACATGCCGGTGTACGGCATGTTGTAGACCTCGTTGTGGGACACGTCGGTGCCGGTGACGTAGGTGGACAGGACCGAGACGACGCCCCGGTGGTCCAGGCCGAGGTCGTGGATGCGGTTGTGGCTGACGGTGATGTCCCGGTTGACCATCCGCTGGTCACTCGGGTGGTGGGCGTCCGCGCGCACGCCGCCGACCACGATGCCGCCGGCCGAGCTGCGGGCGATCTCCGACCGGGTGACCGTGATGCCGGCGGCGCCCAGGCCGACACCGCTGGCGTGCGCGTTGGCGTCGTTGCCGATGCCGATGGCCGTCTGTCCCAGGTTGACGAAGCGCGAGTCGGTGAAGGTGACGGTGTTCGCCGCGGAGACCTGCACGGCGGCCGGCATCTGGTACCAGTTCGGCCGGGTCGCCTCGAACTGCCGGCAGCCCTGGTGACAGGAGGTGAAGGCGGGCCAGCTCCAGTTGCCCGCTATGTAGGCGCCGGTCTGCTGGTCCGCGTAGCCCTGGTTGACGCCGGGGCCGAGCCAGCTCGTGCCGGTGAAGGTGATCCCGCTGAAGGTGATGTGGTGCGCCGGCGCGTCGTAGGTTCCCCCCACGTGCACCAGCGACTGGAGCACCGGCAGCTCCACGCTGACCTGGCTCATGTTCTGCCCGGGGAGCGGGATGTAGGACAGGGCGCCGGTCGCGGGGGCGAGGTACCACTCCCCCGGCGAGTCGAGGAACTCGTAGGCGTTGGTCAGGTGGAGCGGCCCCGCCCGGTGCGGACTGGTGAAGGTGTCGTACCCGAAGTTGTTGTTGTTCCAGGCGGGCTGCCGCATCGTGATGAGGTTTCCGCTGATGCTCTGCACCGGCGCGTACCGGTCGGTGAAGGAGCCGACGCTCTCCATCTCCACCCGGCCCTGGTCGGCGAGGTTGTTCAGGTAGCTCAGCGCGCTGCTGGTGAACCTCATCCCGGTGCTGCTCGCGGTGAAGTCGGACCGGTTGACGGCGGTGCGCGCCCGGGTGGCGAGCGCGCCGTCGACGTACAACTGCCGGGTGTCGATCCCGGCCCCGACGTTGGCGCGCCAGATGTTCCTCGCCGAGTCGGCCAGGGTCCATCCGGTGACCGCCCTGGCTCCGCTGATGACCGGGACGGCCCCCGCCGCGGCCTGCCATCTGACGACGTAGCCGTTGTTGCCGGAGTCGGCGGCGGTCAGCCGGAGCGGCGAGGACAGCCGATACACCCCGCCGGCCAGCTCCACGACGATGTCACCGGACATCCCGGCGTTCAGCGAACGGACCGCCGTCTGCGCCGCGGCCAGCGAGCACGGCTGGCTGGAGGTGCAGCCGGTGCCGGTGCCGGCGGGTGACGCGTACAGGGTCGTGGTGGCCGCGCGGGCCGGGGTGGCGGGGGCGACGAGGGCGAACGCCGCGGCCAGCACGGCGGTGACGACGCCGATCAGGACCGGTCTGAGCATCGTGACGGGTGGCGGTAAGTGCACAGTCGTTCCTTCGGGGGGTAGGCGTTTGGCCAGGTCACGCCCTGTTCGTCAGGCAGGTGACGCCGTTGCGGGGCCGAGCGGGCGTGGACCGCCGGTCTCGCTCCTAATTACCTTTGGAGTAGGGATACCCGTCAACCCCTTAAGCCTTCTTATTTCCCGATGCGCGCACTGAGAGTGCGACCATGGGGCGCCGCTTTACGCTTTCACCAGTGGTAACACCGGTGACCACGCTTGTCTGCGCCCGTGACTCTCGGATGAACCGTTCATATGTGTCGTACTTATTGGGCGACGCCGGAGGCGTGGAGGGTCGGCTCTTCCGTCATACTCTTCAGGGAACGCCGAGGAGGAAGCACGGTGACTGAGGCCCCGCGCGAGAGCGGATACCGGCCGGGCTACGAGGTAGCCGCCGAGCAGGTGCTGGAACTGATCGTCAGGCTCGGCCTGCGTCCGGGTGACCGCATGCCGACCGAGAACGAGCTGGCCCGGCAACTGGGCACCAGCCGCACCGTGGTGCGCGAGGCGGTGAAGATCCTCTCCGCGCTCGGCCGCGTACGCGCCCAGAAGGGCCGCGGCCTGTACGTGGCCGACGACGAGGGGATGTTCGGCACCGGGCGCTGGGGGGCCTTCTTCCTCCCGACCGATCTCGACCACGTCTACATGCTGTTCGAGTTCCGCCGGACGCAGGAGATGGAGACCAGCCGGCTGGCCGCCCGGCGCGCCACGCCCGCCGAGCTGAGGGCCATCGAAGAAGCGGCCGGCCTGTGCCGCCGCGGCTACGAGACCGGACGCGAGGAGCTGTTCAACGAGGGCGACGACGCCTTCCACACCGCTGTCGCCGCCGCCTCGCACAACATGTTCCTCCAGGTCGGCGTGCGGGAGGCCCGCAGGCTGCAGGCGCAGTCGAGCCTCATCGGCCTGCGCGGCTCGGTGGGCGGGCACGCCGCCAAGGCCGTGGAGGAGCACGACGCCATCTACCAGGCCATCCGCGCCGGCGACCCCGAAGCGGCCGCCCAGTCCGCGGCCCTGCACATCGACAACACGCTCGACGACTACCGCAAGGAGATCCAGCAGCGTCTCTTCTCGTCCCCCTGATCCGGGCGGGCGCCCGGCTCCGGCTCATCCCGGAGACCGCGTCGCGGGTGAGCGGTCGTCGACCGCCAGCAGCCGCCGCCCGGCGTGCTCCGGCCGGATGTGGGGGCCCTCGGCCGCCCTGGTGTCCGGACTGCGGGCGAACGCGTTGATCGCCTGCTCATCGACCGTGATGCCCAGACCCGGCGAGTCGCCGAGGACGAACGCGCCGTCCTCGACGTACAGGTCGAGCGACAGCCCGAGCGGCGGGTGCAGATCCTGCAGCTCGCTGGCCAGGTGGTTCGGCACCGACGTCGCGGCGTGCAGCAGCGCGACGGGCGTGGCGCCGATCGGGCTGACCGGCAGGTCGTGGGCGTGCGCGAGCGCGGACACCCGGAGAAAGTGGGACACCCCCCAGACGACGGCCGTCTGGACGATGTCCACGGCGCCCGCGGCCAGCAGCGGGCGGAACTGCTCAAGGCCGGTGAGGTTCTCCCCCGTGGCGACGGAGGCGCGGATCCCGCGGCCGACCGCGGCCAGGCCGTCGGCGTCCCACCGCCGCACCGGCTCCTCGATCCACGTGAGATCCAGCGTGCGTTCGAGCTCGCAGACGTGCCGGACCGCCTGCTTGCGGTTCCAGGCCTCGTTCACGTCGAGCATCAGGCCCGGCCGCGCTCCGCGCCCCGCCTCGGTCAGGACCTCCCGTACGAGCGTGAGGCGGTGCCGGTCGCGTTCGATGTCGAGGCCGCCCTTGATCTTGGCCGCGCGCAGACCGTGCCCGGCGTAGACCTGGTAGACGGAGACGAGTTCGTCGTCGGACAGGCCGATGTCGAGGCCGGAGGCGTAGGCGGGCACCCCCCGGTCGCGCCCGCCGAGCAGGCGCCAGAGCGGCTCACCGGCCGCCCGCGCCTTGATGTCCCACAGGGCGGTGTCGAGCGCGCCGATCGTGCCGAACACGGCCCCGGCGTGGCCCGCCTTGAAGGTCCGCCGCAGCATGCGGTCGTAGAGCGCCGTCACGCCGCGCGGATCCTCTCCCTCGATCGCGGCGAAGACCGTCTCGATCTCCACGTGCGGCCCGAGGCCGACGCCGGTGATCCCCTCGTCGGTGTCCACCATGACGAGCGGCACCGGGACGACTCCGTCGGCGAAGACACCGTTGACGTCACCGACGGGACGACCCCATTCCTGGACCGTCGTCATGGTGCGATAGCCAGTGATCCGCATGTCAGCCTTTCGTGGAGCCGGCGGTGATCCCGTCGGTGATCTGGCGCTGGAGGAATAGGTAGATCATCAGCACGGGCACCGCGGCGATCAGGACACCCGAGGCGAAGACGGGGATGTCGCCGGAATACTGCCCGCGCAGGGCATTGACCCCGATCATGAGGGTGCGGTTCTCCGGCGACGGCATCATGAGCAGGGCGATGAGCACGTCGTTCCAGCAGAACAGGGCGTCGAGAATGCCGACCGACAGCAGCGCGGGGGCGCCCAGCGGGAGCATGATCCGAAGGTACACGCCGTACACCGTGTTGCCGTCGATCCTGGCCGCGTCGACGATCTCCGCCGGAATGGTCCTGTAGTGACTCGTCATCAGGAAGACGGTGAACGGGAGGAACTGGGCGACGTAGGCCAGGATCAGCCCCGGATAGGTGTCGATGAGCCCGCTGTCGGCCATGACCCTGGTGAGCGGGACCATGATCACCTGGAACGGGACGAACAGTCCCGCGAGACAACCCAGGAAGATCATCGAGGAACCGCGGAACCGGAGCCGAGCCAGCGCGAAGCCCGCCATCGACCCCAACAGCAGCAGCAGGGCCACGGCGCACGCCACGACGATGAACGAGTTGACGAAGTACCCCGCCATTCCGGCGCCGGCCCACGCCTCGGCGAGGTTGTCCCACCGCGGGGAGCCCGCCGGGGAGAACCGGTCGAGGACGTACTCCCGGCGGGTCTTCATCGCGACGTTGGCGGTGAACACGAGAGGATAGATCGTCGCCAGCGCGAGAGCGGCCATCGGAACGGCGGCCACCCACCTGGCCGGACGCGTCCTGGGCATCAGTCCTGCCTCCCGGCGCGACGGAGCAGGGTGATCTGCAGGAGCCCCACCACGAGCATGACGACGAAGAGAACCGTCGAGGCGGCCGAGGCGAGCGCCGGCCGGTTCATCTGTCCCTGCTGGTGCCAGATGTAATACTCCGGCAGGTAGGTGGACCCCTCCGGGCCCCCGCTGGTCATGACGAAGAGCAGGCCGAACATGGACGTCAGCATTCCGATCATCGTCGTCACGAAGACGAACTGAATGGTGCGGGTCAGGCTCGGGATGATCACGTGCCAGATGGTCCGGCGGAGTGACGCGCCGTCCACGCGGGCGGCGTCCAGCAGCGAGGCGTCCAGGGTGCTGAATCCCGCGAGGAACACCACCAGGGCCATCCCGAACGTCGCCCAGATGTGCACGCCGACCACCGTGAACATGGCGATGCCCGGATCGCCCAGCCAGTCGACGGGGCCGGCGCCGATCGCCGCGAGGGCGGAGTTCAACGGGCCCTCGTACCCGAGCATCAGGTTGAAGATCGCGCCGACGATCACCGGTGAGAGCACGGCCGGGAAGAAGTAGACGCTGCGGTAGACCCGGTGGCCCGGCACCCGCAGATAGATGAAGGTCGCGAGCAGCCCCGGAATCGCCACCGCCAGGGGAAGCAGCAGCACCAGCAGCCCGACGTTGCGCAGCGAGAGGTGGAACAGCGGGTCGCCGGCCAGCTCCAAGTAGTTGCCCGGCCCGACGAAGCTTCCGTTGTACTCGCCATCGCCCGTGAAGGAGAAGTTGACCCCCAGGGCCAGCGGCCACAGCCGCAGCGCCACGATGATCAGTACGGCCGGGGCCACCAGGACGTAGGGCGCGAGGCGCTCGGCGCGCACCGTGCCGGCTGCCGTACGGGCTCGTCGCTTCACGGCCGCTCCGCCGGCCGGCCGGGCCGGCGGCGACGGGCCTCCGATCGGCACGCGGTCAGCCCGTCCGGTCGGAGGCGGCCAGCTGCTCCACCGCCTCGTCCACGGTGGCCGACCCGCTCAGGAGCTGCTGGGACAGCCTTCCCATCAGGTCCAGGGTCTTGGACGACAGCGCCACGTGCAGGGCGGGCCTGCCGGTCCTGATCTCAGAGACGATCGCGGTGGCGGCCGGGCCGGCCCGCGAGACGTCGATCGTGGTGTCGGACGTGATCGCGCCGGCCTCGGCGTAGAACGCCGTCAAGGCGTCGGTCGAGGTCAGGGCTCGCACCAGATCGGCGGCCAGTGCGGGATCTTTCGTCCCCTTCGCGACCGCGTAGCCGATGCCGCCGTCATACGGAAGGCTCGGGGTGGCTCCGTCGGTGACGACCGGGGTCCGCATGACGCCGATCTTCTCGGGCGGCAGGAACTCTCCGAAGTCCTTCCAGTGCCCGATATCCGACATCAGCCCGATGATGTGAGCGGCCTTTCCGGTCTCGAAGACTGTGAAGATGTCGGTGAACATCGCGGTGGAGTTGGCGCCGCGGTTGTTCAGCCCCTTGTCGCCGGCGTCCTTCCACAGCTCGAAGATCCGCCGTACGTGGGGAGAGGTCCAGTCGCGCTTTCCGGCGATCCAGTCGTCGTACTCCCGGGGCGTGAGGATCCCGGATCCGAGGCCCGACAGGAAGAACTGGATGCCGAAGCCTTCCTTGTTCCCGAGCGCGAAGCAGGCGGCCCCGGTCGCCTTCTTGATGGCGGCGCAGCCGCTGACGAACTCGTTCCAGGTCTTGGGCGGGTCAGACGGGTCGAGGCCGGCCGCTTCGTAGAGCGTCTTGTTGTAGTAGATCGGGTGCCCCTGCAGGGTCACCGGTGCGGCGTAGACCTTGCCGTCCTCGCTGAACGCTTCCCAGCCCGCCAGCCGGCTCCTGTCCTCGGCCACGTACCGGTCCAGCGGAAGGAGCGTGCCGGCCCGGTCCCGGATCTGCCCACCCCCGTTGAAGAGCATGACGTCGGGCGCCTTGTTCGACTGGCTCGCCGTGCCGAGCAGGGTGTAGTACTGGTCGTACGGCTGGGCGACGAACTCGACGGTGACCCCCGGATGCCGCTGGGCGAAGTCCGCCTTCGCCTTCTCGACGTAGGCCGCGGCGGCCGGTTCACCGGACTTCCAGTCCCAGACCACGAGCTTCCGCTGCGAGTCCCCGGACGGGGTGCCCGTCCGGGTCGCGCTTCCACAGCCGGCCACGGCCAGTGCCGCGACCATCAGGGCCGACCATAACGCTCGGTGCTTCATCGCTGCCCGCTTTCCGGGAGCGGCCGCCGGATCAGGCCGTCTGCGGTCAAACGTAATTCGTATGACGTCTCACGGCAAGGGATCGTGCGTATACTGACCGCGGTGACGCTGTCACCTGCCAGGCCACCGGAGGCGACATGACGGCATCGCGGGAAACGGCCGGCAGTGACCCGGCGCCACCGGCCTGGGTACGCCGCCCGGCGAGTCTCGCCAGAGCGGTTACCGCCGAGCTGGTGGAGCGCATCGTGCGCGGTGTGCACCCGCCGGGGACACCGTTGCCCCCCGAGCCCGCGCTGTGCGAGACCTTCTCCGTGAGCCGCACCGTCGTGCGGGAGGCGGTGAAGATCCTGCAGGAGAAAGGGCTGGTGCAGGTCCGCCAGGGCTCCGGCACCATGGTCACTCCCCCGGCGACCTGGGACATGCTCGACGAGCTCGTCCTCACCGCGACCATCGCCGAGGACGAGAGCCTGGCGATCCTCGACGACCTCGTCGTCACCCGGCGCGTGCTGGAGTCCGACATGGCCAACGTCGCCGCCCGCCTGGCCGGGCCGGACACCGTAGATCAGCTACGAGCACTGGTGGATCACATGGACGAGCTCGTGGACGACCCGGTCACGTACGCCGAGAGCGACCGCGCCTTCCACGACACCATCATGCGGGCCTCGGGCAACCGCATCGCTCGTGGCGTCGTACGGTCACTCGAAGGCCAGGTCGTCAACACCGCCCGCTACCTGGGCAGGACCGAGCGGGCCCTGTGCGTGGCGTCGAACCTCGGCCACCGCCGCATCTACGAACGCATCGCCGCGCACGATCCCGACGGCGCCGCCGAGGCGATGTTCCGCCACATCACCGACGCCTGGATCGTCCGCCGCAGCGGGACGGCCGATCCCGTACGGCTGCAGCGCTAGCACGGGCACCCCGCTCGGGCATCCGGACGATCTGAAAGTTTCATCTCGGCAGATCAGGGGTGGCCGCGGCGGCTTGTCCTGGTCAGGCGGAGGAGCGGCGGGATCTCCCCGGGCGAGGGCCCGCGACGTCGGGCGGGCCGGGCCTTGACAGGTCTTGTCACGGTCATATTTGCTCCGCTGCACCATCGCCATCAGCCGCCCGAAAGAAAGGGGGACCGATTACGGCGCTATTGCGTTAGCGCTAACACCTGAAATTACCGACCAGCTGACCGATGCGCGCCGGTCGGCGGGTTTCGATCGGCGGAACGTGGCGGCGTCGACCCTGATATCACCGGCGCCCGCAAGGCGAGGCACATACTTCCCATTCACGTGTGGCACCACCACAACGGCAAAGGAAATCGCGTGATGTCGAGGTTCAGGCTCCTCCTCACCGCCATCGCGTCGGCGGCACTGCTCGTCGTTCCGACCACGGGGCAGACGGCGCTGGGCGACAGCGCGACCCCGTCGCGCGCGCAACAGAGCGCCCTCGCGCCCACCGCGGGATGCGGCAAGACCCCGACGCTCAGAAGCGGCGCCCAATCGATTACCACGAACGGCAGAAATCGAAGCTTCGTCCTGAGAATTCCAGACGGCTACAACAACACCACCCCCTACCGGTTGATTTTCGGATTCCACTGGAACGGCGGCACCGCCAACGACGTCGACTCGGGCGGAACCAGTGGTTATCCGTGGTCCTATTACGGGCTCAGGGCGCTGTCGAACGGCACCGCGATCTTCGTCGCGCCTCAGGGACTCAACAACGGCTGGGCCAACTCGGGCGGTGAGGACGTCACCTTCGTCGACGACATGATCCGGAGGATCGAGGCGGACCTCTGCGTGGACACCGCACAGCGCTTCGCCCTGGGCTTCAGCTACGGCGGCGGCATGAGCTACGCGCTCGCGTGCGCCCGGGCGACGGTCTTCCGCGCGGTGGCGGTCTACGCCGGCGCGCAGCTCAGCGGGTGCAGCGGAGGCACGGAGCCCGTCGCGTACATCGGACTGCACGGCCTCAGGGATTCGGTGCTCAACATCTCCGCGGGCCGGTCGCTACGTGACAGGTTCGTCGGGAACAACGGCTGCACACCCCAGAACCCGCAGGAGCCCGCGCAGGGCAGCCTGACGCACATCGTCACCTACTACTCGGGGTGCCGGACCGGGTATCCGGTGGCGTGGGCGGCGTTCGACGCGGGCCACACCCCCGGTCCCGTGGACGGGAGGCCTGGCGACTTCGAACCCGGCGAGAACTCCTGGACCAGGCCCGTGGTCTGGAACTTCTTCACGCAACTGGGAGGCGGCGACCCGAATCCGCCCGACACGGGCGCGCTGCGGGGTGTGGGGTCGAACCGGTGCCTGGACGTCAACGGCGCTTCCCAGGCGAACGGCGCGCAGGCGCTGATCTGGGACTGCAACGGCCAGCCCAATCAGCAGTGGACCGTGACCAGCGCCGGTGAGCTGCGGGTCTACGGCGGCAAGTGCCTGGACGTGAACGGGGCCGCGACGGCCGACGGCAGCGCGGTGATCATCTGGGACTGCAACGGCCAGAACAACCAGAAGTGGCGCCTCAACGCCGACGGCAGCATCACCGCGGTCGGCGCGAACAAGTGCCTGGACGTCAGCGGCGCCGGCACCGCCAACGGCACCAGGACGCAGATCTGGACCTGCCACGGCGGCGCCAACCAGAAGTGGACCCGCGCCTGACGGTCCGCGAAGGCGCCATCGCCGGGGCGAGTCACCGCCCCCCGCTCACCTCCACCGACCGCATCATCGACGCCCGCACCCACCACATCTCCGCCAGCGGGTACGTCCTGCAGAGCTCTGCCTGGGCCACACCCAGGAGCGTGTCGGCTCCTGGGTGTGGCCCAGGAGCGGACACCTTCGTCCCGCTCCTGTTCGGCAAGTCCGGGCGAGTGGAGGCTGCGTTCCGGACGGTGCCCCGGCTGGGTCAGGACGCATGGGCCGGAGCCGACGCGGAGTCCGGTGCCGGCTGTGATCCGCACCGTGTCCTGCTCACCAGGTGACCGGGAGTTCGTGGACGCCGTAGACGACGGCGTCGCTCTTGAACGGCAGGTGCTCGGCCGGTGTGGCGAGCCGCAGGGCGGGGACGCGGCGGAACAGCGTGTCGAAGACGATCTGCAGTTCCATCCGGGCCAGGTTCTGGCCGAGGCACTGGTGCGGGCCGAAGCCGAAGGCGAGGTGGTGGCGGGCCCCGCGTTCGACGTCCAGTTCGGCCGGGTCCTTGAACGCCGCCGGGTCCCAGTTGGCCGACAGGGCCGAGACGATGACGCCCTCGCCGGCCTTGATACGCGCCCCGCCGATCTCCACGTCTTCGGTGGCCACCCGGGAGGTGACTCCGTCGGCGATGGTGAAGTAGCGCAGCAGTTCCTCCACGGCCATGGGCGTCTTGTCCGGATTGGCGGTGATCAGGGCGAGTTGCTGTGGGTGGGTGAGCAGTGCGACCACGCCGAGCGAGATCATGTTCGCTGTGGTCTCGTGTCCGGCGGTCAGCAGCAGGAAGGCCAGGCTCACCAGGCCCGCGTGATCGAGGGCGCCTTGCCGGCGTTGCCGGGCGATCTGCCGGCTGAACAGGTCGTCGCCGGGTTCGGACTCCTTGCGGGTGACCAGGTCGTCGATGTAGGCGCGCAGTTCGGCGAAGGCTCGCTGCCGGTCCTCCAGGGAGGTCCGGCTCACCATCATGGTGGTGCGGCTTTGGAAGAAGTCGTGGTCGCTGTAGGGGACGCCGAGCAGTTCGCAGATCACCAGGGAGGGCACCGGCAGGGACAGCGCCTGGACCAGGTCGACCGGCTGCTGGTCGGCGGCGAGCAGGTCGTCGATGAAGCGGTCGACGATGTCCTGGATCCGTGGGCGCAGCATGGCCAGCCGCCTGACGGTGAATTCGCCGATCACCGGGCGGCGGGCCGCGGCGTGTTCCGCGCCGTCCATGCCGAGCATCAACGGCGGCTGGCTGCGGAGCTGCCGCAAGGTCGCCGCATCGAGGGTGAAGAGCGGGAAGCCGTCCTTGCGCTTGTCGCAGGAGAAGCGGGGGTCGGCGAGGACGGCACGGCCTTCCTCGTGCCCGGACACCCACCACGCCTCGCCGCCGCTGGTCAGGCGGACCCTGCTGATCGGTGCCCGCTCGCGCAGCCGTTCGTAGGCGGCGGGCGGGGCGAAGGGGCAGCCACGCTCGACAGGCACTTCCAGGTCGGCGCGTTCGCCGGCGACGCTGTTCGTCATGAAGAACCTCCTGGTAAAAAGTCCGGGATGAAGCCGGAGGCGGTGTGGGCTGTTCCGCCGATGTTCATCGCAGGGTGAGTGGGGTCTCGGATGCGATGCGGGTCAGCTTGTCGGGGTTGCGGACGTAGTAGAGGCCGGTGATGCGGGCGTCCTCGACCCGGGCTGCTATGACGCCGTCGATCTCGCCGTCCACGCGCAGGAGGAGCGCCGGGTTGCCGTTGACCACGGTGGGCTCGCTGGTGAGCGTGACCTGGGCCTTGCCGAGGCCGCTGACGATCATGCGGGCCACCTTGCCCGCGCCGGTGATCGGCTGCGGCGCGGCCTGCTTGACGCCGCCGCCGTCGCTCACCAGAACGACCTCAGGGGCGAGCACGTCGAGCAGGCCCTGCAGGTCCCTGGTCTCCAACGCGCGCCGGAACGACTCCAGAGCCGCCCGGGCCTGGCCCGGGGAGACCACCTCGCGAGGACGCCGGGCGTCGACGTGCCGGCGGGCCCGGTGCGCGATCTGGCGTACGGTCCCCGGCGTCTTGCCGACGGCGGCCGCGATCTCCTCGTAGCCGATGGCGAAGACCTCGCGCAGCACGAAGACGGCCCGCTCGGTCGGCGACAGCGTCTCCAGGACGAGCATCAGCGCCATCGACACGCTCTCGGCCAGTTCGACGTCCTCGGCCACGTCCGGCGCGGTGAGCAGCGGCTCGGGCAACCAGGAGCCGACGTAGTCCTCCTTGAGACGCCTCATGGTGCGCAGCCGATCCAGCGAGCGCCGGGTGGCGATCCGTATCAGGTAGGCGCGCTGGTCGGACACCTGTCCCAGGTCGACCTTGACCCACCGAAGCCAGGTCTCCTGCAGGGCGTCTTCGGCGTCGGCCGCCGAACCGAGCATCTCGTAGGCGACGGTGAACAGCAGGTTGCGATGGGCGAGGAACACCTCGGTGGCCGGGCCCATCCGGCCGCCACCGGCCATCGGCTCGGCTGCGCCCGTCGTCGCGTCCCCGCGCTCCCGCATACCTGGCTCCTGCCCGCTCATTCGCGACTGCTGCTCCATGCATAAGGCGCCGGCGCCCGCCGATGTGTGACACCCGTGATGGGTGACACACCTCACGTCACCGCACTGTCACAAAATCCGGGGCGCGAACGCCGCATGGTCGTCAGGGCGCCGACTCCCTGAGCGATCACCTTGGCCCCGCTGCGGGGTGACCGCGCAACCGCCATCTCACAAGGAACGGAAAGACATCATGAGCAAGGTCTGGTTCGTCACCGGTTCGTCTCGCGGCCTGGGCCGCCACTTCGTCGAGGCCGCCCTGTCGCGCGGCGACAAAGTGGCCGCGACCGCCCGTACCGCCGCAAGCCTTGACGAGCTGGTCGCCGGCTACGGCGACGCGGTGCTTCCACTGGAGCTGGACGTGACCGACAAGGCCGTCGTCCTCGACGGTGTGAAGCGGGCCGCCGAGCACTTCGGCCGTCTCGACGTCATCATCAACAACGCCGGGTACGCCCAGGTCGGCGCGGTCGAGGAGATCACCGAACAGCAGTTGCGCGACCAGATGGAGACCAACCTGTTCGGCGCGGTGTGGGTGATCCAGGCCGCACTGCCCTACCTGCGCGAGCAGGGCTCGGGACACATCATCCAGCTGTCCTCGGCCGCCGGGCTCATGGCCATGCCGCTCAGCGCCGCCTACAGCGCCTCCAAGTGGGCCTTGGAAGCCGTGAACGAATCCCTCGCCCAGGAGGTCGCCGACTTCGGTATCAAGGTGACCGTCATCGAGCCCGGCGGTTTCGCCACCAGGGGCGGCAAGAACCCCGATCCCCTCGACAACGGCCACCTGGCCGAGCCCGACCCGATCTACGACGGCCTTCGCCGGCGCATCGCCGCGTTCGCGGGAAAGCAACCCGCCGGCGACCCGGCCGCCGCGGCCCAGGCCCTCCTCAAGATCGTCGACTCCGACGACCCGCCCCTGCGGGTGCTCTTCGGCCAGGGCTTCTACCCGATCCTCCAGCAGGTCTACGCCGACCGGCTCAAGACCTGGGCCGACTGGCAGGACCTTTCGGCGCAGGCTCACGGCAACCTCGATCAAGAAGATCGGTGACCCGGGCCGAGTCAATCCATCGCAAGCAAGCGAACCGACAGGAGCACCACATGAAGCACCGCATCGTCGTCCTCGGCGCCGGCTACGCCGGGGCCTACGGGGCCGGGATCCTGGCCCGTCGGTTGTCCCCGGCGGACTTCGAGATCACCGTGGTCAACGCCGAGCCGGAATTCGTCCAGCGCATGCGGCTGCCCCAGTTGGCGGCCGGTCAGGAGATCGACACTCCGAACCTCGCCGACGTCTTCGCGGGCACGGGGATACGGCTGCGCCTGGCCCGTGTCACCGCCGTCGACCCCGAGCGCCGGGTCGTCGCCCTGGCCGACGCCGGCGGCGAACTCGGCTACGACACGCTTGTCTACGCGCTCGGCAGCCACGGTGACGTCGAAGGCGCGCCGGGCGTGGCCGAGCACGCCTTCGACGTCGCCGCCCGGCCCTCGGCGCTGCGCCTGCGCGAACGCCTGGACAGCCTGGTCACGCGGGGCGGAGGCGGGAACGTGCTGGTCGTCGGCGACGGGCTGACCGGCATCGAGACCGCCACCGAGCTCGCCGAATCCCGGCCCGGCCTGTCGGTGACGCTCATCGCCCGCGGACAGCTGGGCGCCCGGCTTTCGGCCGGAGCCCGCGGCCACCTGCGGCAGGCCTGCGACCGGCTGGGCATCACCGTCCTGGAGCACACCAGCGTCGAAGCCGTCGAAGCGGAGCGGGTGCTGTGCACGGACGGCACCACCCTGGCCTCCGACGCGACCGTGTGGACGGCCGGGTTCGCGGTCAGCCCCGTCGCCGCCGCCGCCGGGCTGAAGGTCACCGGGACCGGTCAGATCGTCGTCGACCGCACCATGCGGTCGGTCTCGCACCCCGACGTCTACGCCATCGGCGACAGCGCCTGCGCCGTCGGCGACAACGGCCGGCCGCTGCCGATGTCCTGCGCCTCGGCCGGCTACACCAGCCGGCAGGCCATCGAGGCGATCGTGGGACGCCTGACCGGCCGCAAGATCCCACACACCAAGCTGGTCTACACGTACAACCAGATCAGCCTCGGGCGACGGGACGGGATCCGGCAGGCGGTCGACGACGAAGGGCGAGCGAGGGCGAAGTACCAGGGCGGCCGGAAGCCCGCACAGATCAAGTCGGTCATTCTCAGGATGGCGCTGTGGGCCACCTCGCACCCGACCTTCGGCATGCCCAGACGCAAACACCGCCTGGCCGCCGCACCGGACGCGACAGCCGCGAAGGCGGCCGTGTAGCCGCCTCATAGGGTGTGGTCCACGTGGACGACACCGCCGCTGATCGACCCCAGCCGGTTCGAGGCCGGAGACGCCGGCCGACCGCAGGAGTTGTCGCCGTCCGGCTCTGACGGCCTGGGGTGACGCTCGCTTCGACGGCGACGATCGGGGCGTCGTGCACGCAGGCGACCTGAGTTGCGGCGCCGGCCCGGCGGCCAACATCCTGTTCGTGCTCCAGACCTGACGAAGTAGGATCTGGGCCCCTCGGCTGTTCCCCCTGGAGGTGTCGTTGGCCGGTCACCAGATCCTCGCGGTCGATGACGACCCGGCGATCCTGCGGGCGCTGCGGCGCGGGCTGCGGCTGGAAGGGTTCGGCGTCGACACCGCCGGCTCCGGGCAGCGGGCGCTGGAGCTCGTCGCCGTCCGCAGGCCGGACGCGGTCGTGCTCGACGTGTCCATGCCCGGCCTGTCCGGCATCGAAGTGTGCGCCCGCCTGCGGTCCGGCGGGGCCGACGTGCCGGTGCTCATGCTGTCCGCCATGGACGACGTGGCCGACCGGGTCGCCGGGCTCGCCGCGGGCGCCGACGACTACGTGGTCAAGCCGTTCGACCTCGGCGAGCTGGTGCTGCGGCTGCGCGCGCTGCTGCGCCGGGCCGGCCGCGTCCCCGGCGCCGCGGTACGGGTCGGGCCGCTGGTCGTCGAGCCGGCCGCGCGCAGGGTGACGATGCACGGGCGCGAGGTCGAGGTGACCCGTCGCGAGTTCGACCTGCTGGAGGTGCTGGCGCTCAACGCCGGCCTGGTGCTGTCCCGCGAGGTGCTGCTGGAGCGGGTCTGGGGCTACGACTTCGACGTCACCGAGAACGCCGTCGACACCTTCGTCGGCTACCTCCGGCGCAAGCTGGGTGAGCCCCGCATGGTGCACACCGTCCGCGGTGTCGGCTTCGTCCTGCGGGCGCCGGCGGCGTGAAGCTGTCCACCCGCTTCGCGCTCTGCCTGGCCGTGCTCGTCCCGCTCATGGTGTCGCTGGCCGGGCTGCTGGTGCTGGCCCTGGTCTCCGCCGATCTGCGTGCCGAGCGCGACGAACGGCTGCTGGCGCGGCTGAACGCGCTCCGGCCGATGGCCACCTCGTACGCCTGGCGGGCCCGCGTCGCGCCCGCCGTGCCGCCGGACTTCATGGAGCGGCGGCTGGCCGCCGCGGTCGGTACGGGCGCGTACGTGCACGTCCACGGCGCGGAACCGCTGACGATCGGCGACGTGCCCGCGCGCCCGCCCGCCGGCGACGGCCCCGCCGACCACGCCGAAGGGGCGGGCGAGTGGCGGTACGTGGCCACCGACCTGGGGCGGCGGGGCAGCCGGTTATGGCTGTTCGAGCCGCGGGAACGGCTCGACGCCCAGCTCGCGCTGCTGCGCCGGCGGGTGTGGACGGTCACGCTGGCCGGCGCCGCGGCGGGCGCGGCGGCCGGGCTGGCGCTCGGGCGGTACGCGGTACGACCGCTCGTCCGGCTCGGCCGGCAGGCCGCGGCCCTCGACACCCCGCCGGAGCCGTCCGCCCGCACGGGGATCCGGCTGGACACCGGGTCCCGCGTCGGTGAGATCGACCACCTGGCCGGGGTCCTCAACGACCTGCTGGACCGGCGCGACGCGGCGGTGACCCGCACCGCCGAGGCGCTCGACACCGCCCGCGCCTTCGCCGCCACCGCCGCGCACGAGCTGCGCACCCCGCTCACCAGCATGGGCGCCAACCTCGCCCAGCTCGACCACCCCGGCCTCACCCCCGCCGACCGCGACGAACTCGTCGCCGACCTGACCGCCGAGCACGCCCGCGTCCAGCGGCTCATCACCGTGCTCCGCCAGCTCGCCGCCGGAGAGCTGCTCGACCCCGCGACCTCCGCCCCCGCCGACCTGAGCGGCATCGTGCGCGAAGCCGCGGCCTCGGCCCGCCGCCGCCACCCCGGCACGACGATCATCGAGTCCGTGGCGGACGGCGTGACCGTGCGCGGCTGGGCCGAGGGGCTCCGGCTGATCGCCGGCAACCTGCTCGACAACGCCGCCAGGCACGGCGAGCCCCCGATCACCGTGGAACTCGCCCTCGACGGGGCGACCGCCGTCCTCACCGTCGCCGACGGCGGCCCCGGCGTCCCCGCCGGGGAGCGTGAAGCCGTGTTCGCCCGGTTCCGCCGCCGTCCGGGCAGTCCCGGCTCCGGCCTCGGCCTGACGCTCGTCCGTCAGCAGGCCGAGCTGCACGGCGGCGCCGCCACCGTGACCGGCTCCCGCTTCGAGATCCGGCTGCCCACGGCCGGCGGGACCGGCCGCGCCCGCTCGTGGCTGGAGTGACTGCCAGAGATTTGCCAAGGACGCCCGCCATCATCGCCCCTGTCCCATCACCCACTCCAGGAGGCGACGTGCGCAGCATCCTCATCGCGCTCACCCTGGCCGCTCCCGCGGCCCCGTCCGCCGACGTCATCCGGCCGTCGGCCGACCCGGTCAAGCTGGTCGACGCCAACCGGCCGCTCTCGGCCACGTACACCTACCAGGGCGAGCGGCGCACCCTCGACGACTTTCTCACCCGTACGAAGACCAACGGATTCCTCGTCCTGCGTGGTCAGAAGATCGTCCACGAGCGGTACACCGACGCGAACCGGAACACCCGCTTCCAGTCGTGGTCGATGGCCAAGTCCTTCACCTCGGCGGCGCTCGGCATCGCGCTGCGGGAGGGGCACATCCGGTCGCTCGACGAGCCCGTCACCAAGTACCTGCCCGAACTGCGCAAGTCCGGCTACAACAACGTGTCCATCCGGCACCTGCTGTGGATGTCGTCCGGCACCGACTGGGACGAGCGCGAGGACGTCCCCCGGATGCAGATCGCCGCGAACCAGGGCCAGTCGCTCACCCGGATGGCCGCCCGCCAGCAGCCCGACTGGACCCCCGGAAGCCAGTTCGAGTACAACAGCATGAACTCGTACGTCCTGGCCCGCGTGATCACCGAGGCGACCGGCACCCCCTACCACCGCTACGTCGAGAAGAAGATCTGGCAGCCCGCGGGCATGGCGGGCGCGGCCCAGATCTCCAGTGACGGCAAGGGCGAGAGCCTCGGCTACTGCTGCTTCCAGGCCACCGACCGCGACTACGCCCGCTTCGGCCTGCTCTACCTGCGCCAGGGCAAGGCCCACGGCAAGCAGGTGGTCCCGGCATCGTGGGTGAAGTCGTCCACCAGCCCGTCCGAGGTCAACCCGAAGTACGGGCTGCACTGGTGGCTGGGCGGCGAGCGGGACTTCATGGCGGCGGGGTTCGGCGGACAGTACATCTACGTCTCGCCGGAGCACGACGTGGTGATCGTCAAGTCCACCACGTCGACCGGCGCGCACGACCAGGAGGAGGTGCTCGCCGCCTTCCGCGCCGTCGCCGCCAAGGTCTCCTGAGCGCGCCGTACGACACCCGGGTCACCTCGCACGGTCACCGTCGGGCGACGGCCTGCGGCGAGCCGGCGTCACGGGCTGCTCAGGCTCGTCCCGGTACCGCCACCCCGACCAGCGGGTGACCCGGACGATGATCACCGGCCCGGCGGGGCGGCGCTCGCGGTACTGCTCGTACTCACGCACGAGCGCGTCCAGCACGGCGGCCCGGTCCCGGCCGTCCACCGCCACCACCGCACTCCCGTCAGCCCGCACCCACCACAGCCGGGTCCAGTCGTCCTCGTAACGGCCGGCCGGCAGCGCGACCTCCGGGGTTGTCGCCGATGTCGCGCGGGCGCCGCAGATCACTGGTCCGTTCCGCCGCGCCGTCTCCGCGTCCATGCCCTCCGCATGCCCCTGCGCCGACCAGGAGACCGTCACCGTCACGTGTCGGGTATGAACGGGCCTTAGTACTGAGGCGTAGGGGTCACCTGGCGACGGCCACCGCGAGATCGTCCGGAGTCGGTGAAGACAACCGAAGATCGTGCAGTGGCCGCGGACCGCCGGTCGGTTCGGCCGCATCGAACCACGTCGCGCCGCGCATGCGTACGTGCGCGGGCTGCCGGCCGACACCGACCGCGAGAACTGCTGGAACCTGGCCGAACACGCCGGGCTGCTCGGTCCGCGGTCGCGCGGCCGGGGACCGAGACGATGTCGGGCTCGTCGTCCTGGCCGACGCCGGCGGTGCAGGTGCAGGGCGAATTTACGGCTCGACCCGCCCAGGCTCGTGCACGCCCGGGCCCGTCGCAGCGGGGCCCGCGGCGCTGACCGCTAGCCCGTGCCGGCGAGCCAGGCGGTCTCGCCCTGGTGGAACGCGTCGAGCTCGGCCGGCCGGTCGTCGCCGAGCAGGTCTTGGCTCACCGTCACGCCGCGGGTCGACTGAATCCAGGTGAGGAACCGGTAGGACGGCCGAAGCCCGGCAAGCTGGGCCCCGTCCACCGGAAGCGCCTCACCCGCGTGGACGGGGCGCAGCTCGTCGCGCTCCATCAGGACCTCGAAGGTCATCAGCCTCCACCGTCCTTCGTCCCGAACCGCACGTGAGAAGAAGCGGCAGTAGGCGTGGAAATCGACCTCCACTCCCTTCACCGTGGTCCGGTTGAAGATCTTCGCCGGGCTCTCGACGGTCGCCCGGTCGCCCTCGACCCGCGCGTAGGCGGGGAAGACCCAGTGCTTGCTGTTCCCGGTCCGCGCCATCCACGTCTTCGTCGCCTCGACGTAGGCCTCGCCGCCGCGTCCCTCGTACCACGTGGTCCGGACGTAGGCGTCGTCGTGGAAGCAGTCACGCATCATGTCGAAGAGTCGCTGGTCGCGGGCGAAGCGTTCCCGCCTCACCAGGTCGAAGAGCTCCTCGCGGTCCAGGAGGACTGCCAGCCGCCGGCTGTGGTCAGGGTTCACCATGTCGTCCTCTCGTTCACCGCGGATAGCCGAGCACGGCCTTCACCTCGAGGTACTCCTCGAAGCCGAACCGCCCGAACTCCCGTCCGTTCCCGGACTGCTTGTAGCCGCCGAACGGCAGGCTGCGGTCGAACGGAGCGCCGTTGAGGTAGACGCGGCCCGCACGGATGCGGTTGGCGACCCTGCGGGCGCGGTCGGGGTCCTTCGACTGCACGAAGCCCGCCAGCCCGTACGGCGTGTCGTTCGCGATCTCGACGGCCTCGTCCTCGGTCTCGTAGAGCAGGATCGAGAGCACGGGGCCGAAGATCTCCTCGCGCGCGATCCGCATCTGCGGCGTGACGTCGCCGAACACGGTCGGGCGGACGTAGAACCCCTTGTCGAGCCCGTCGGGGCGTCCCGGGCCGCCGGCCACGAGCGTCGCGCCCTCGTCGATCCCCGACTGCACGAGCGCGGTGATCTTCTCCAGCTGCGCCTGGCTCACCACGGGCCCCATCGTGGTCGACGGATCGAACGGGTCCCCGAGACGGACCTCCTCGACCGCCCGTCGCGCAGCGGCGTACGCCTCGTCGCGCTGCGAGCGGTGCACGAGCATCCGCGTGGGCGACTGACAGTTCTGGCCGCCGTTGGTGTAGCACGAGTGCACCCCGGCGACGACCGCGGACTCCAGGTCCGCGTCGGGCAGGATGATGTTGGCCGACTTGCCGCCGAGCTCGAGCGCGACGCGCTTCACCGTGTCGGCCGCGAGCTTGGAGACCCTGATGCCGGCACCGGTCGAGCCGGTGAGCGAGACCATGTCGATGCCGGGGTGCGCCGCGATGGCCTCACCCACCGTGGGACCGTCACCGTTGACGAGGTTGAACACGCCGGGCGGCAGCCCGGCGTCGTGGATGACCTCGGCGAGCACCATGGCGCTGAGCGGCGCGATCTCGCTCGGCTTGAGCACCACGGTGCATCCCGTGGCGAGGGCCGGGGCCACCTTCGACGCGACCTGGTTCAGCGGCCAGTTCCACGGCGTGATGAGACCGCAGACGCCGATCGGCTCGCGCCGCACGATCCCGGCTCCCATCTTCTCCTCGAAGCGGTAGCCCGCGAGCACGCGGGCCGCCTCCTCGAAGTGGAACAGCGCCACCGTGGCCTGGCGTTCCGTCGAGAACGTGATCGGCGCCCCCATCTCACGCGTCATCGTCCGGGCGATCTCGGGCAGCCGAGCCCGGAAGCCGGAGATGATCCGCTCGAGGTACTCCAGCCGTTGCTCCACGCTGACGTGCGCGTACGCGGCGAAGGCCGCGCGCGCCGCCACCACCGCGCGGTCGACGTCCTCGGCCGTCCCGAGGCTGATCTCCGCGAACGTCTCCTCGGTCGCGGGGTCGAGGACGCCCAAGGTGCGCGGCGCGGCCGGATCGACCCACGCACCCCCGATGTAGAACTGGTGTCTGGTGGACATGTCGCTCTCCAACCTCCTCATGGTGTCGCCGCGGCGAGCGGGACGTCGAGTCGCGAGCGGAGCTCATGGAACGAGATCCCCCACGTCTCCCGGACGAGGACCTGGTCCCCTCCGGTGATCTCGAATATGGCGACGTCCGTATAAATCCGGTCCACGCACCGCAGCGCGGTGAGCGGATACGTGCATTCCCTGACGAGCTTCGGCTCGCCGGTCCTGGTGAACAGCGACATCAGCACGAAGACCTGCTTGGCGCCCACGGCGAGGTCCATCGCCCCGCCGACCGCCGGGATCGCGTCGGGCTCGCCGGTGTGCCAGTTGGCGAGATCCCCCGATGCCGAGACCTGGTAGGCGCCGAGGACGCACAGGTCGAGGTGGCCGCCTCGCATCATGGCGAACGAGTCGGCGTGGTGGAAGTACGAGGCGCCGGGCAGCTCGGTCACCGGGAACTTGCCGGCATTGATCAGGTCGGGATCGATCGCGTCGCCCGTCGCCGCCGGCCCCATGCCGAGCATGCCGTTCTCGGTGTGGAGGATGACCCCCGACTCCGGGGGGAGGTGATCGCCGACGGTCGTGGGCTGACCTATGCCGAGGTTGACGTACGCCCCGCGGGGAATGTCGCGCGCGAGCACCCGGGCCATCTCGTCCCGCCCGAGAGGGCTGCGGTCAGAGTGCTGAGCGATCATGACGACACCTGCACGATCCGGTCGACGTAGATGCCTGGGGTGACCACGGCCTCAGGATCCAGCACTCCCGGCTCGACGACGTGCCGCACCTGCACGACGGTGGTCGTCGCGGCCGTCGCCATGACGGGAGCGAAGTTGCGTGCCGTCTTGCGGTAGACGAGGTTCCCGAAGGCGTCCGCGGTGTGGGCGCTGATGAGCGCGACGTCGGCGGCGATGGGCAGTTCCAGGACGTACGTCCGGCCGTCGATCTCGCGGGTCTCCTTTCCCTCCGCGAGGAGGGTCCCGGCTCCGGTGCGGGTGTAGAACCCGCCGATCCCGGCTCCGGCGGCGCGCATGCGCTCGGCCAGGTTCCCCTGCGGCGCGACCTCGAGCTCGATCTTCCCGCTGCGGTACAGCTCGTCGAAGACCCAGGAGTCCGTCTGCCGGGGGAACGAGCACACGATCTTGCTCACCCGCCCGGCCGCGAGCAGCGCCGCGAGCCCGGTGTCCCCGTTGCCCGCGTTGTTCGACACGACGGTGAGGTCTCGCGCTCCCTGCCGGATCAACGCGTCGATCAGGTCGAACGGCATGCCGGTCGTGCCGAAGCCGCCGACCAGCACCGTCGAGCCGTCGGCGATGCCGCTGACCGCCTCGTCGGCAGAGGTGCAGAGCAGCGTCATGCGACGTTCTCCAGCACGACCGCCAAGCCCTGACCCACACCGATGCAGATGGCCGCCACGCCCCATCGTTCACCGGACTCCACGAGCCGCGCCGCGAGGGTCCCGAGAATGCGCCCGCCCGAGGCGCCCAGTGGATGCCCGATGGCGATCGCCCCGCCCTTGGCGTTGACGAGCTCGGCGTCCCGCAGCCCGAGCTTCAGCCAGGCGTCGACACAGGCGATCGACTGGACGGCGAACGCCTCGTTCAGCTCGACAGCGCCGATGTCGTCCCAGGTGATGCCCGCCCGCTCGAGCGCGTCGCCCGCGGCCTCGACCGGGGCGTAGCCGAACTGCTGCGGCACCAGCGCCGCCCAGCCGCGACCGGCGATCCGCGCGACCGGGTCACGACCGATGGTCGCGGCTGCGCTCGCCGAGCCCAGCAGGACCGCGCTCGCGCCGTCGTTCAACGGTGAGCAGTTGCCGGCGGTGATCGTCCCGTCGGGCCGGAACGCCGGCTTCAGCTTCGCCAGCGCCTCGAGCGAGGTGCCGGCACGGATGCTCTCGTCCTGGACCAGGTCGGCGCCGGGGACGGGCACCACGAGGTCGTCGTAGAAGCCCTTCGCCCACGCCTCCGCCGCGAGGCGGTGCGAGCGGGCGCCGAACTCGTCCTGCCGCTCACGCGAGATCGAGAACTTCTCCCGCAGCTGCTCGTTGCACTCGCCCAGCGAGGCCGTCCACTCGGCGGGCATCCGCTCGTTCACCAGACGCCAGCCCAGCGTCGTGGAGACGGCGGTGACGTCGCCTGCCGGGAACCGGCGCGACGGCTTCGGCAGGACCCACGGCGCCCGCGTCATCGACTCCACGCCTCCGGCGATCGCGATCTCCGCGTCGCCGGCCTCGATCATGCGTGCGGCCATCATGGCGGCGTCCAGCGACGAGCCGCAGAGCCGGTTCACCGTGGTGGCGGTCACCGAGACGGGCATGCCCGCCAGCAGCACGGCCATCCGGCCGACGTTGCGATTGTCCTCGCCGGCGCCGTTGGCGTTGCCCCAGAACACGTCGTCGACCAGGCCGGGATCCAGGCCCGGCGAGCGGTCGAGAAGTCCCTTCAACGCAGTCGCGGCCAGATCGTCGGCCCTCGTGTCGGCCAAGGCTCCGTTGAACCGGCCGAACGGGGTCCGGACCGACGCGTACACGAATGAGCTGCTCATCGGAGCGTCTCCACTTCCTGCCCCATCTCAGGAGGCGTCCTTCGCTTGCTTGCGGATGTCGTGTGGTCCCAGTGCGGGAGGACGTGCCGCCCGACCAGGTCGAGTGTGTGGCGGGCGACCTCCGGCGGCATGCCGAACGGGGCGACCCGCAGCTGGACGGACGTGACCCCCGCCCGGACGTACCGGGCGATCGTCGCGTCGATCTCGCCGGGCGTGCCCACCATGGGAAGCTCGATCTCGGCAGGGCCGTCCGCACCCATCCACAAGCCCCGCTCGGTGTAGTAGCCGGTCGCGGCCTTCAGGTGGCGCGCGGCGAGCTCGCGGGCAGTGGCGGCGTCCTCGTGGACGACGCAGAACCTGGTGGTGGCGACCACTCCCTCCGTCCCGTCCGGCCGTCCGCCGCGACACGACCAGTAGGCGGCCGACTGCTTGGTCAACAGGTCGTCGCAGTAGTTCGTCGCGCCATAGAATCCGTCGGCGAGCGTCGCGGCACGACGGGCCGAGGCAACCACCTTGCCGCCCACCAGGATCCGCGGCCCGCCGCGCCGCACCGGAGGCGGGACCGCCACCGGCTCGTCGGCGGACCAGGCGTCGCGCAGCGACTTCAGCGTGGCGTCGAAGGCCGCGCCGGCCGGACCTGACGCGGGCAGCCCGGCCCGGTGGGCGACCTCCGGGCCGCCGAGCCCGAGGCCGAGGGTGAGCTTCCCGCCGCACAGCTGGTCGAGCAGCGCGGCCTCGTACGCCAGCTTCTCCGGACTGTACGCGCGCAGGAGCAGCACCGCCGACCCCAGCGCCAGGGACGTCCGCCCGGCCAGATGCCCCAGGACCATCAGGACGGACGGAAGGTGGAACGGCTGAGCCGCCGCGTGATAGCTCTCACCCACCCACGCGGAGTCGAAACCGTGCCGCTCCGCGCGGGCGAGCAGCGTCACCGCGCGATCCACCTGCGGGCGGACCGGCTCCTGGGAGCTCAGGTCGAGCGCGACCCCCAGCCGCATTCAGCCGGCGCTCTCTGCTTGCTTGACGACCTCGTCGTAGGAGAACTCGTTGAACGCCTTGAACATCGCGTCGGTGTAGATCTCCTTCGCCGGGAACTTCTTGATGAGTCCGGCCGAGGCCATGAAGTCGAGCGAACGGGTGAACGCCGCCTCGTCGATCCGGCCCAGCGTCTTGTCGTCGAAGCCCTGTCCGTCCAGGCGTACCTCGAGGACCTTGACCCCGTCGGCCAGCGCCTTCTCCTCCGGTTCCGACCCGCGGGTCTCCGGATAAAGCTTCCACAGGTCGCGGATCGCGGCCTCGGGGTTGGCCTTGGCGAAGACGAACGCCTTCGCCACCGCACGGCCGAACCGTTCGAGGACGTCCTTCTTGGCCTCGAGGTTCTTCCGGGTCGTCGCGAAGCCGCCGCCCCACGCGTCCGCCGTCTCCTTGACGGGAAGCGGCGTCAGGGTGACGCCGGCGTTCTTGACGATCTGGTACTGGATGTCCCAGAGCGCCAGCGCATCGACCTGGCCGCTCTTGATGGCGTTGATCTGCTGGGCACCGGCGCCGATCGGCACCAGCGTGGCTCCGTTCTGGCCCAGCCCGTTGAGCTCCATCGCGGTCCGGGCGAACGTCGCGCCGGAGCTCGCGACCGCGGAGACGCCGATCTTCTTGCCGTTCAGGTCGGCGATGCTCTTCACGTCCGAACCGTCCGGCAACTGCAGGCTGTAGATCCACTTCGCCCAGTAGGAGCTGAAGTAGGCCAGGTCCAGGTCCTTGTCGTGCCCGATGGCCACGGGCTCGACCGTCATGAGGCCGAGGTCGGCCCCGCCGCCGGCGACCTGCTGCGCTGCCTGGGTGGCCGATGGGAACAGGTTGGTCGTGACCTTCAGACCCTCCTGCTCGTAGAAGCCCTCGGCCTCCACGACGGCCATGACCGCGTAGCCGGCGTTCCAGCTCGGGGACGCCATCGCGAACGTCACCGGCGTCAGCCCGCCGGACTTGGCCGAGGCGTCGGATCCGCTGCCGGAACCGCACGCGCTCAGCGTCACGACCGCGCACAAGACCGCGACCGCACCACTGACGACTTTCACCGCTCGTCCGGTCTTCACGATGGAACCTGCCTCTTACTGGTTGGGGAGGGGGTAGGTGTCTTCGTTGAGCACTCGGCCCGGCGTCAGGGAGAAGTCCAGACGCGGCGGGCAGAAGATGTCGATCAGCTGGTTGGTCCCCGAACCGACGGCCTCGCTGGTGTGGATCATGGGCGGCGGGATCACGGCCACGGAAGGACTGCCGCACTTCAGGTGCCGGTCCTCGCGCCACTCGCTGCGCCGCCTGGACCACGGGGTCCGCAGGTGGTGGACGTACTCACCCTCCACGGCGAGCGAGCACTGCTCGAAGTCGTCGTGGTCGTGCGGCGAGAGGGTGTCAGGATCGCGCGGGCCGATCCTGGGCGCCAGGAAGTTGATCATGAAGGTGCTGCACCGCACGATCTGGCCCGGGCGGACGGCGTCCTGCGTCACCTGCAGGTCGGCCAGCCGGTAAGCCTTGATGCGGTAACCCCTGGGCGGGTCGGGCCACGGCTCGAACGGCTTGGTGTTCGGGTGCGGATCGGCGTACGAGTCCCGGTTGCGCGCCTTGTCCAGCAGGTCGGCGGACCGGGAGCTGAACAGCCGTACGACGGTGCAGTCGTCGACGCCGGCGATCGCGCTGCTGCCCGGCGGGACCATCACCACGGCCTTGCCCGAGACCGACTCGGACTCCCGCGACGCACGGATGACGACGCCGCACTCCTCGTACGGGAGGATCGCGACGTACTCGTCAGGCTGGTCATCCCGCTCCAGCACGTCGCCGGCGACCAGCGTCGTGTAGGCGAGCACGAAGTTGTGTCCGCGGAAGTACCACGTCGACGATCCACCAGGGGTCGTCTCGTCGGGATCGCCCGTACCGAGGTCGGAGAACTCCACGTCGGGCGGGGTGGCCAAGGTGGTCATCGTCTGTCCTCATCTGTCGTGGGGGGTGGTCGTTCAGTCGTCCAGGCCGAGCAGGAAGGCCGGGTTGTCGCAGAAGATCTGCCGCAGCGACCTCTCGTCCAGGCCGAGGTCCAGCAGCGCCGTCGCGACGCGGATGTAGGAGTCCACCGGCAGCGGCCGGTCCTTCTGACCGAGGTCGGAGGCGATCACGGTGTGCTCCGGGCCGATCCTCTCGATCCAGTCCATGAGGATCTTCGGGTCCCACTTCTTGGTCCCCTCGGGGTCGTAGAAGCCGGTCTCGTGCTCGACGAACGCTCCGTAGCCGACGAGCTCACGGCACTTCGCCTCGTCCGCGCCGATGACGTAGTCGGGATGGTTGACCAGCATCCGGGTGACACCCTTGTCCTTGGCCGCGGCGAACAACTGGGTGATCGACTCGGTCTCCATGTGCCCGCCGGTCACCATCGCGCCGGTCTCCTTGACCAGGTCGAGCACCTCGTGGACCTCGGGGATCAGCTCGCCGTTCTCCTGGTGGATGTCGACCCTGGACGACGGCACCTCGACGCTCGCCGTGGGGAAGCCGACGCCCTCCGGATGGCACTCGATGTGCCGGCCGGCCGAGAACGTCGGGAACCACACCGCCTTGCCCCCCATGCGCAGGCACATGGCCACCGCCTGGGGGTTGATGCCGCCGATCATGCTGTTCAGGGTGATGCCGCCGAAGACCGGGGTCTTGATCTTGGCCAGCCGGTCGCTCATCGCGAGCAGGTCCATGACCGTGTTGTGGTGGTGGGACTTCACCAGCACGCCCCGCATGCCGAGCCGCTCGCCGTCCTTGCCGGCCTCGGCATGGTCGATGCGTCGGGGGAACGGGTTCGGGCCGGAATGGCAGTGCAGGTCAACGCAGCCGTTCAGCAGCTTGATGATGGCGGGTGTGGCAGTCACGAAGTCTCCAGGCGTCGGCGGTGTTCGCATCACAGACTGAGAGTTCGCTATCCGGTCTGTCAATAGGGTGCGTTCGAGGAAGGCTTCCGCGAATTCGCAGGAAAATCTTGCAGCGAGACGTGGGTCACGCTTACTCTCTGTCCGTACTGCGAACTACGGGCACTCTTTATGGACACTCAACGAGGCGGGGGCCGATGACGAAGCGCCAGTTCGACAAGCCAGTGACTGCTCGCGAGCAGGACATCCAGGCGGTGAGCCGGACCGCGCAGATCCTCGGACTGTTCGGTCCGGAGACTCCGGAGCTCTCCGTCGCGGAGGCCACCCGCCGGCTCGGTCTGAACCGGACCACGGTGCATCGCTACTTCAGCTCGATGATCGGCTCCGGCCTGCTCGAGCGTGTGGAGGACTCCGCACTCGTTCGTCCCGGACGGTCGATCCTGCAGCTCGGCAGCTTCATGCTGGGACAGCAGCGCATCATGCAGAAGGCGCCGGCCTACATGCGCGAGCTCGTGCTCGAGATCAAGGTCAGCACCGTGCTGTCGCTGTGGGGCACCTCCGGCCCGGTGGTCTCGCTGGTGGAGGAGGCCGAGCATCCCACCCTGGTGACAGTGCGCGTGGGCTCGCAGCTCGCCCTGGACTCCTCGCAGGCCAAGGTCTTCCTGGCCTTCCTCCCCGACCAGTTCCACGCCGACCGGCTCACCGGCAGCCTCCCCGAGCCCCAGCGCACCGAGACTCGCCGTCGTATCGAGGCGATCCAGCAGGCCGGCATGAGCAGCCACGTCAACCACCGCGGCATCTGCGTCGTCGCGGCGCCGGTGTTCGCGGCGACCGGGATCTGCGCCACGATCGCGGCCGTCGGCACCGAGCGGATGCTGCCGGAGGCGCTGGACTCCCGAGAGGCCACGGCGTTGAAGGCCGCCTGCAAGCGACTGACCAAGGAGATGGGCGGCACGTGGCCCGAGGCGGCCGACTGATCGCTGCCCGCACGACGACCAAGGCGCGGGCAGCCTGCGCTCGAACCAGGTGAGGAATGACAGACATGCCGACCAGCACCGACACCGACTGCGTGATCCGCCTGGACTCGCTGTCCATGCTCTACCCGACGAAGTCCGGCGGGACCGTCCAGGCTCTCGACGACGTCTCCCTCAGCGTCCGAGCCGGTGAGTTCATCTCCATCGTCGGCCCCAGCGGCTGCGGCAAGAGCACGCTGCTGCGGATCATCATGGGCCTGTCCCGCCAGACCTCCGGACAGGTCGCCTTCGGGCCGTCGGAGGACACCCACCGCAACCAGCTCGGGATGGTCTTCCAGCAGCCGCTGCTGCTGCCATGGCGCACCGTGCGGAAGAACCTGCTGACGTCTCCGGACCTTCACGGCGCCCGGGACGCCGCGACCCACGCGAAGGCCGACGAACTGCTGGTGATGCTCGGCCTGGAGGAGTTCGGCGATCGGTACCCCAACGAGCTGTCCGGCGGGATGCAGCAGCGGGTCGGGATCGGCCGCGCCCTGATGCACGACCCGCGCATCCTGCTCATGGACGAGCCGTTCGGCGCCCTCGACGCGATGACCCGCGACCAGATGGGACTGGACCTGCTGAAGATCTGGGACCAGGACCGCAAGACCGTGCTGTTCGTGACGCACAGCATCCCCGAGGCGGTGCTCCTCGCCGACCGCGTCGTGGTCATGACACCGCGACCCGGCCGGTTGGCGGACGTCGTCGAGGTCGCGCTCCCTCGACCGCGGCGGCTCGAGAACATCAACACGCCCGAGTTCGGGGAGATCGTCCTGAAGATCCGCAAGCTGCTCGACTCCGAGCACAGCGCCCACTAGGAGTCCTGATGTCCACCAACACCAAGCGCCACGCAGCCGGCGGCGAGGCACTCGCCGCCCCGGACGGCGGGACCGCGCCGGTGGAGGCGCCCACGAGCTCGGCCACCCCGGTCCGATCCCGACGCCGCCGAGTACCGGAGATCACCTACAGCGTGCTGGTGTTCATCGGGCTGTTGGTGGTCTGGCAGGCCGTCGTGGAGATTCTCGACGTCTCCGACATCCTCGTCCCCGCGCCCACGGCCGTCGCCGGCTCCCTGGTCGACGGCTTCCAGGACGGCAGCCTGATGACCCACTCGATCGTCACCCTGAAGGAGATCCTGATCGGGTTCGGCATCGCGGTCGGCTCGGCACTGGTCTCCGCGGTGCTCATCACCCAGTTCCGGACGGTGGAGCGCGTGCTCTTCCCGCTGCTCATCCTGACCCAGACCATCCCGAAGGTCGCCATGGCGCCTCTGCTGATCGTCTGGTTCGGCATCGGGATCAGCTCGAAGGTGCTGACCGTGGCCCTGATCGCGTTCTTCCCCCTCCTCATCAACGCCATCTTGGGATTCCGGTCCGCCGCCTACGAGCAGGTCGAGATGCTCAGGTCCTTCGGCGCGTCCCGCATGCAGGTCATGCGGCACCTGCAGATCCCGTCGGCGCTTCCGCACATCTTCGCGGGACTGGAGGTCGCCGTCATCCTGTCCGTGACCGGCGCCGTGGTCGCGGAGTTCGTGGGCAGCTCCGCAGGTCTGGGCTACCTGATCCAGGCGAGCAACTTCACCCTGGACGTGGCCAGGACCTTCGCGGTGATCGTCGTGCTGTCGGCCGTCGGCATCGCACTGCACGCGGTCGTCGTGCAGCTCGGCAAGTGGCTGGTCTTCTGGACCGCCGCCCCCACCGACACCACCAGCGGGATCTGAGCCATGACACGAGTACGCAACGGGATCAACGACGGCACGCTCGGGACCTGGATCAAGCTCGCCAGCCCCGAGAGCGTCGAGATCATGGCCTACGCGGGCTTCGACTTCGTGGTCATCGACCTCGAGCACACGACACTGGACCTGGGCGCCGCCTCGACCCACATCGCGACGGCCCGCGCCCTCGGCGTGGACCCGCTCGTCAGGGTGCCTGACCACGGCCTCAGCGTGATCCAGCGGGTCCTGGACGCCGGCGCGGCCGGTGTGATCGTGCCGCACGTCGACACGGCTCAGCAGGCCCGGGCGGTCGTACGGGCCACCCGCTTCCCGCCGCGCGGCGACCGCGGGTCCGGCGGCACCAGCCGAGCGGGTCGCTGGGGGCTGCTGCCACGGGCGGACTACCTCGAGTACGGCAACGAGCGGGTTTTGTGCGTCGTCCAGCTGGAGAGCGAGGCGGCGATCAGGAACGCGAGGGAGATCCTGGCCCTCGACGGCATCGGTGCCGCGCTCGTCGGGACGGCCGACCTCTCGATGTCGATGGGCGTCGCGGCGGGACGCGACGAGGTGGACCGGCTCGCCACGTCCGCGCTGGAGGCCGCCGCCGCGGCAGGTGTTCCCATCGGCACCGCCTCCGCCACGAGTGAGGAGGCCCGGACCGCGCTGGCCCGCGGCTACGACTACGTGGTGGTCAGCAACGACACCTCGATCCTCGCCAGCGGAAGCCGGGCGATCGTGAACGCGCTGAAAGCGCCCGTCGCCGAGCGAGTCGCCCGGTGAGCGCGCCACGGGTCGCCATCGTGACGGGCTCGAGCTCCGGGATCGGAGAAGGGATCGCCCATGCGCTCGCGGCAGACGGCTTCACCGTCGTGGTGAACTCGGCCACCTCGGTCGACGCCGGTGAGCGGCTCGCGGCCCGGCTCCCGGGGGCGAGCTACGTCCAGGCCGACATCGCCGATCCCTCCGACGCCGTGCGCTTGGTGGAGACGACCGTGGAGCGGCACGGCCGGCTCGACCTGCTGGTGAACAACGCCGGAGTGTCGCGACCCGTCCCCCACGCCGACCTGGATGCGATCACCGCTGACGACTGGCACCAGATCCTCGGCGTCAACGTCGTCGGGACGTGGCAGGTCTCCGTCGCCGCCGTGAAGGTCATGGAGCCCGGCAGCCAGATCATCAACATCACCTCGGTGGGCGGCTCGCGCCCCCTCGGCAGCTCGATCCCGTACTCCGTCAGCAAGGCCGCGCTCGACCACCTGACGAGGCTGCTGGCCAAGGCCGTGGGTCCAGACGTCCGGGTGAACGCGATCGCCCCGGGGCCGCTCCAGACCCGACTGACCTCGGACAGCCTCACCACGCGGGCGGCGCGCACCGTGGCCATGACACCGCTGGGCCGGCTCGGGCAACCATCCGACGTCGCAGCGATGGTCCTGGCGCTCACCAAGGTCCCCTTCGTCACCGGTGAGGTGATCCACGTCGACGGCGGCATCAACCTCGTCACCCACCTCGACGCGCCTCGCAACGACGACGCGTGATCCGTACCCGCCCCTGAGGGCCAACCGGGGCGCTGCGCGGCGTCGATGGCATGCGCGACACCTTTGAGCCGGCCGGAATCCTCGAAGCGGTTGGGGGACTTGCCGACCTTCAACCGGCTCGGCGGCCGGACGGCGGGTTCTCGGTGCTGCGGTTGGCCACGCTGCTGGACCAGCCGGTACTGGCGGGGTCCGGCCTCCCTACCGGCCGGTCTGGCATTTTCGAGGACGGCCGGCCGGTCCGGCGCTTCCCTTCCTACAAGGGGCAGAAGCACTTTCGGGCCGGTGGTGGTCAGCGACGATGGGCCGGCACGTCGGTTACGAGTCCTGGCTAGAACGCGATCACCTGATGTTGTTGGACTACGACCCGCAGGTGGTCGGCATCGCCACCTACTGCCGGGCATTGCCGGCGCGCTGCGCGAGCCGTTCTGCGAGCCGACGGGGCTGATGGCCGGGCAACTGGGTCTCCTTCGACGGCAGTGAGCATCAGGTCGTCGGGCTGGCCGACACGTCGGTCCGGCTGCCGTCGGAGGCGGGCGAGCAGGTGGTGCTGGCGGGGCATTTGATGGCCGCGGCGGACTTCGCGGTCATCGGCGCCGGGGCCGAGGTCCTGGCTGAGGCGGAACGCTGGCGGCGGACCATCGTCGAGGTGGAGACCGGCCTGCCACCGGACGCTCCGACCGATACGGTCCCACGGAAGGAGTTCGATCCGTCACGGCGGAGCTCGGCCGAGCGGCAGCAGGCCAAGGCAGTGGAGCTGGACGTTACCGCCCGCACGATCGAGCGGCGGAGGGCCCGCTACGCTTGCTGCTCCCATGCCGGGTGCCGGTGGTCCTGCACGATCATGCAGTCGGCTTCCCCTGCCGCCGACAGCCGAGAGCCCTGCCCCGTTTCCGGCTCGCGGAAGCGGAGCGGGGCTCGCTCAGGTGGGTCGGAATCCGCCGGTAGAACTCCCGGCCGGGCCTACGGCACCGACACGTCGGTGCTCGAATTTGAGACAGTGCCTAGTCGAGCCCGACGAGCGCCGGATCAGCGGCAGTGGTGCGGATGGGTATCGCAGTCGATGGGGTCTTGGTCGGGGTAGATCGACGACACTCCTGCGCCGTTCAGGGGCGCGGCTGCGGCAGACCCGGCGCCGATGACCTGTGCTGCCCCGATGGTGAAGAACGCAGCCATGATCATTACAGCCGTGCGCTTTTTGTTCATGTGACCCTCTCCTTGATCGTCGTACACGAGCCATGCTCGCCGGCCGATCTTGAGGATCAGTTGTGGATCACTGCAGGTGCTGCCCGCGTTCGTGGTGGGCGCCCCGAGATGCAGGTCGAAGCCATTGAGGAGCCGTGCAGAGGGAGGGACGAACAGCTCGCCCAGGCCGCCGCGTAGTGTCGGGCATCGCACCGAACACGGCTCCGGCCTCGGGCGGCAGCGAGTGCCTCAGCGACATCGGCCAAGCGTCGTCAGTGGCCGCGACCACTTTACGTTGTAGATCCCTATGTGTAGGGTCACTCGCCGATACCCACGCTCACGGCTAGAGGCCCCGAGCGAAGACCGGCAGTTGAACATCGCGGACCGTCTGGACCGCGGCGAGGGTGCCGGGACCTGCCATCCCGTGACGGTCCACCCGGGCCACGGTCCAACGACGGTCCAGACAGCGAGAAGGCCGGTCACCCATTGGAGAACCGGCCTCTGACCTGCTGCGATGTGGTGGGCGATACTGGGATCGAACCAGTGACCTCTTCGGTGTGAAGACTGCAGACGCCGTGGGATCACCCTCCGTAGCCATGGACGTCGACGTAATCGATCTTCGCGCGATACCGGCGCGAACCTCCGACGGAACAGAGCCCTCAGCCGATCTCCAGGAGAGGCGTCCAATAGCGGGTGGGTTCAGCGAACCTGCAGGCCCGTCACCGCGCGCCCGATGATCAGCCGCTGGATCTCCGACGTCCCCTCGAAGATGGTGTAGATCTTGGCATCGCGGTGGAAGCGCTCCACCGGGTGCTCGCGGGTGTACCCCGCGCCGCCCAGGATCTGGATGGCCTGCTCGGTCACCCACACCGCCGTCTCCCCCGCGACCAGCTTCGACATCGAGCCCTCGGCCTGTTCGAAGCGCTTGCCCTGCCGGGCCATCCAGGCCGCGCGCCAGGTCATCAGGCGGGCGATGTCGACCCGGGTGGCCATGTCCGCCAGCAGGAAGGCGATGGCCTGGTTCTCGCCGATCTTGCGGCCGAACTGCTCGCGTTCGCGGGCGTAGTCGCGGGCGTACTCGTAGGCGGCCCGGGCGATGCCGACGGCCATGGCGGCGACGGTGGGGCGGGTGGTCTCGAAGGTGCCCATCGCCGCCTGCTCGCCGGCGCGCTCGCCGTTGCGGACGCGGGCCAGGCGGGCGTCCAGTTTCTCCTTGCCGCCGAGCAGGCACGAGCCGGGTACGCGGACGCCGTCGAGGACGACCTCGGCCGTGTGGGAGGCGCGGATGCCGTGTTTCCTGAACTTCTGGCCCATGGACAGGCCCGGGGTGCCGGGCGGGATGATGAAGGAGGCCTGGCCGCGGGTGCCGAGGCCGGGGTCCACGGAGGCGACGACGATGTGCACGTCGGCGATGCCGCCGTTGGTGGCCCAGGTCTTGACGCCGTCGATGACCCAGTCGCCGTTGTCGTACACGGCTCTGGTGCGGATGGCGCCGACGTCGGAGCCGGCGTCGGGCTCGGAGGCGCAGAAGGCGCCCAGCTTGACGTCGTTCTCCGTGCCGAACATCTCCGGCAGCCACTGGCCCGCCTGCTCGGGCGTGCCGCTGCCGGACAGCGCCGCGGCGGCGAGGCAGCTGCCGACGATCGACAGGCCGATGCCGGCGTCGCCCCAGAACAGCTCCTCGAACACCACGGGCAGCGCGAGGCCGCTTTCCTCGAACCACTGGGTGGCGAAGAAGTCGAGCGAGTAGAGGCCGATCTTGGCCGCCTCCTGGATGACCGGCCAGGGGGTCTCCTCGCGCTCGTCCCATTCGGCGCCGGCGGGGCGGACCACGTCGCGGGCGAAGGTGTGCACCCAGTCCCGGACCTCGATCACGTCCTGGTTGAGGTCCAGACTGAAGCCGCTCATGTGGTCGCTCCCTGAGATCTTCCGGTGAGGCCTGGCCCGACGCCAGTATGCTACCGGCCAGTAGTCGCAGGCCGGCGTGACGGGCCGCGGCGCGCGACCGTCTTCAGTTCTTGATCCCGGTCAGCGTGACCCCCTCGATGAAGTACCGCTGCAGGAGGAAGAACAGCGCGATGATCGGCGCGATCACCGCCGCCGAGGCGGCCATGAGATAGCCCCACTGCGTCAGGTAGATGCTCTGGAACGACGCCAGGCCCAGGGACAGCGTGTAGTTCTCCTCGCTCTGCAGGTAGAGCAGCGGCCCGAGGAAGTCGTTCCAGGTGCCGATGAACGCGAAGATGGTGACCACGATGATGGCGGGCCTGGACAGCGGCATGACGACGGTCCAGAACACCCGCCAGGGCGAGGCGCCGTCGATGTAGGCGGCCTCGTCGAGTTCGAACGGGATCGTCAGGAAGAACTGCCGCAGCAGGAAGACGTTGAACACGCCCCCGCCCGCCCCGGCGAACCAGCTCGGGACGGTGAGCGGCGCGATCGTGTCCAGCGCGCCGAGTTGCTGCCACATCACGAACGTCGGGATGAGCGTGACCGCGTACGGCAGCATGACGCCGGTCAGCAGCAGCGCGAAGACCACGTCGCGGCCACGCCAGCGCAGCCGGGAGAAGCTGAAGGCGGCCACCGAGCAGGTCAGCACCGTGCCGAGCACGCTGACGACGGCGATGACCAGCGTGTTGACGAAGTAGCGGCCGAAGGGCTGGGTGGTGAGCGCCTCGCTGAAGTTCGGCCACTGGAACGGCGAGGGGATCCACTCCGGCGGGGCGACGAACATCTGGGCGTCCCGCATGAGCGCGCTGCGCACCAGCCACACGAACGGGAGCAGCGTCGGTACGGCGCCGGCCAGGAGTGCCAGGTAGAGCAGGAGCCGGCGCGGCCCGCGAGTCACCGGGCGCCTGCCATCTCGTAGTAGACCCAGCGGCGCGCGTTCCTGAACAGGAGGAACGCTGGGGCACCTGGCCGCAGACCGGCGCCCAGTGGGCCGAGCTGACCTGGCCAGGCAGCCAGACGATCCGCTCCGCCGAGGTCTACTTCTTCGACGACGGCGGGGGCGTGCGGCTGCCGACCTCCTGGAAGCTCCAGCGCTGGACGGGCAGCGGGTACGCCGACATCCCCGGCACCTACCCGGTGGCGCCGAACGCCTACAACCGGGTCACGTTCGACCCTGTCAGCACGACCAGGCTCAGGGTCGCGCTGCAGAGCGGCCCGGCGTCGGTCGGGCTGCTGGAAGTGAAGGCCTTCTCCTGAACGCGGTGAAAGGTTTTCGGTCCACCAGCCGCTGTTGAGCCCCCTTGATTGCTTCCTCCGGCAGAGGGGCCAGCCCTGGAAAGAAGGCAGCTTCGAAAACCTTTCACTAGCCTCTGACCTGCTCGAACATGACTTCTCGAAACTTGGGCCTTGACGGTTTCTGCGGTGCCGCGAACACTCGGGTGAACCAAGAACGCACCTGCCCTCCACGAGGCGAACCGTGATGTTAGCGCTAACACGATCGTCTCAAGAACCCCCCAGGTAGGAGGACCCGTCCATGTCCCGATTAAGAGCCCTGGCCGCGCTGTTCGCGGTCGCCCTGCTCCCCGCCCTCGCCGCGCCCGCCTCCGCGGCGGCCCCGATCACCACCTCGATCTACACCGCCGACCCGGCCGCCCTCGTCGCGGGCGACACCCTGTACCTCTACACCGGGCGTGACGAGGCCCAGGCCGGCGGCACCAACTTCGTCATGCGCGACTGGCACGTCTTCAGCTCCACCGACGGCACGTCCTTCACCGGCCACGGCGCCCGCCTCTCGGTCTCCAGCTTCCCCTGGGCCGGCGCGGACGCCTGGGCCAGCGAGGTCGAGCGCGGCGCCGACGGCCGCTACTACTGGTACGTCTCCGTCAACGGCAACGGACCCGGCTGGATGAACATCGGCGTGGCCGTCGGCGACAGCCCTCTCGGCCCGTTCACCGATGCCAAGGGCGGGCCGCTGATCAGCGACAGCACCCCGAACTCGTCCCCGCTGAACATCGACCCGACCGTGTTCACCGACGACGACGGCCAGGTCTACATGTACTGGGGCTCGTACTACGGGCTGCGCGCGGCCAAGCTCAGGCCGGACATGGTCACCCTGGACGGCCCCGTCGTCACCCCGCAGGGCGTGTCGAACTTCTGGGAGGCGCCCTGGATGTTCAAGCGCAACGGGACCTACTACCTCGCCTACGCCGCCAACGACTCCGGGTGCTCGGCGCCGAACTACGCGTGCATCCGGTACGCCACCGCGAGCAACCCGCTCGGGCCGTGGACGCACCGCGGGGTCGTGCTCGACCAGGTCAGCTCGACGACGAACCACCCGGCGATCATCGAGTTCAAGGGCCAGTGGTACATGGTGTACCACAACGCCGGCGCGCCCGGCGGCGGGAACTTCCGCCGCTCCGTCACCCTCGACAAGCTCTACTGGAACGCCGACGGCACCATGCAGAAGGTCGTCCAGACGACCGGGCCGGGAGGCTCGCAGAACCTGGCCCTGTCGGCGACGCCGTCCACCTCTTACGTCTCCCCGTGGGAGACGCTCGGCGCCGTCAAGGACGGGTACGCGCCCACCGGTTCGGCCGACCACAGCCACGGCGCCTACGGCAACTGGCCGCAGCAGGGCACCCAGTGGGTCGAGTACCAGTGGCCGACCGCCCAGAGCGTCAGCAGGGTGGAGACGTACTGGTTCGACGACGACCTGGGCATCGACCTGCCCGCCTCCTGCCAGGTGCAGTACTGGAACGGCAGCGCGTACGTGAACGTGCCCGGCCAGTCGGCGTGCGGCGTCGCCCCGCACACCTTCAACGTCACCACATTCAACGCGGTCACCACCACCCGGCTGCGGCTGAACATCACCTCGAAGAGCGGCTACTCGACCGGTGTCCTGGAATGGAGGGCGCTGTCATGAGACGGATCCTCACCGCCCTGCTGCTGGTCGCGGCGACGCTCGTGGCCGGCGCACCGGCGCAGGCCGACCAGACCATCGGCTATCCGACCTTCGGCGGCCCGGCGATCCCCGCCGTGCCGGCCGCGTACACCGCGGGCGACATGATGCGGGCCATCTACGACGCCGAGAGCTCCGGCACCGACTTCTGGATGGACCGGCTGCTGGCCAGGCCCGGCAACGACCCGGCGGGCACCTGGCTGATGACGCGGGGCCGCGCCCTGTTCATGAAGACGCACACCCCGTCGGTCATCGGGTTCGGCGGGCAGGTCGCGTACTGGGAGAGCATCAGCAACCAGAGCGCCTACAGCATCGCGCTGGGCTCCGGCAGCTGGACCGAGCAGCCCGGCCAGCGCTGGCAGGCGCCCAGCCACTGGAAGAGCGTGCACACCAGCGGCTCGCTGGTCGCCAACGTCACCAAGTTCATCACCAACGAGAACGTCGCGGTCACCAACGTGGCCGTCACCAACAACGGCGGCTCGTCGGCGACGCTGAACCTGCGCGCCACCTCGCCCTACGCCACCTCCGGCAGCGGCAGCGAGCTGACCGGGCAGGTCAACGCCTACAACAACCTGACCACGATCCACCCGCGGCTGTCCGGGGACGGGTTCACCGTCAGCTCCGGCGGGCTGAACCGGTCGGTCACCGTGGCCGCCGGGCAGACGGTGACGGTCAAGGTGCAGATGGGGTTCGTCACCAACGAGCTGCCGGGGTCGCTCACCGAGTACAACGCCTACCGCGGCCACTCCCCCGCCACCGCGTTCGCCACCCACGTGCGGGAGTACAACCGGTGGTGGGCCGACAACGTGCCCTACATCGACGTGCCCGAGCCGGCGATCAAGAAGAACGTCTACTACCGCTGGTGGCTGATGCGCTACAACCACCTCGACGCCGACATCCCCGGGCAGACCTTCCAGTTCCCCACGTCCATGGAGGGGGTGCTGGGCTACAACAACGCGATCGTGCTCACCCAGCCGATGCACATCGACGACCTGAAGTACCTGCGCGACCCGGTGTGGTCGTACGGGCCGTGGCTGTCGATCGGGCAGACCTCGAAGAGCGGCCGGTTCGTCGACAACCCCGGCGACCCGGAGAACTGGTCCAACAGCTACACCCAGTACGTCGCCGAGGCGGCGTGGAAGAGCTACCAGATCCACGGCGGCCAGCCGGGCATCGTGGGCAACCTGGCCCGCTACGCCGAGCAGGACGTCAAGGGGCAGCTGTCCTTCTACGACCACGACAACGACAAGGTCATCGAGTACGACTGGGGCGCGCTGACCGGCAACGACGCCGACGCCGTCTCCTTCCACTGGCGTTCCGGCTGGCTGGACCGGGCCGAGGGCGCCTACCAGTACAGCGGGGCGAAGGCCGCGGCGCAGGCGTACGCGCTGCTGGGCAACACCGCCAAGGCCAACGAGATGAACACCCTGGCCACCGACATCGGCAACGCGCTGGTCAACGTGCTGTGGAACCCGAACCGGCAGCTGTTCGAGCACCGGCACGTCTCCTCCAACGAGTGGGTGCCGTGGAAGGAGATCAACAACTACTACCCGTTCGCGGTGGGCGCCGTGCCCAACACCGCCACCTACCGGCAGGCGCTGCGCCTGTTCGACGACCCGGCCGAGTATCCGATCTTCCCGTTCTACACCGCCAACCAGCGTGACAAGGCGGCCTCGGGCACGGGCAGCAACAACTTCTCCACGATCAACTCGACCGTGCAGTTCCGGCTGCTCTCCTCGGTGCTGCGCAACTACCCCAACGAGTGGATCGACGCCACCTGGTACAAGAAGCTGCTCTACTGGAACGCCTGGGCGCAGTACGTCGGCGGCAACACCCAGTGGCCCGACGCCAACGAGTTCTGGGCCGACTGGAACGGCAGCAGCATCCAGTACCGCTCCTGGATCCACCACAACATCCTGGGCAGCAGCAACTGGACCGTGATCGAGGACGTCGCGGGCCTGCGCCCGCGTTCGGACGCGCAGGTGGAGCTGAGCCCGATCGACATCGGCTGGTCCCACTTCACCGTCAACAACCTGCGCTACCGCAACAGCGACCTGACCATCGTCTGGGACGATCCGGCCGACGGCGTGGTGCGCTACGCCGGGATCCCCCAGGGCTACTCCATCTACGTCAACGGGGTCCGCCGGGCGACGATCGACCGGCTGGCGCCGCTGACCTACAACCCGGCCACCGGCGCGGTCACCACCTCGGCGAACGTCCTCTACAGCAGCGCCGCGTCCGGCATGCAGGCGCCCGCGCAGGTCTCGCACACCGGCGCCCGCATGGTGGACATGCTCGCCAAGGCGGGCGTCGACCTGACGGCCGGCCTCACCAACCTGGCCGCCATGGGCTCGGCCACCGCCTCCCACACCGGGTCCGGCACCAGCGTGGCCGGGGCGCGCGACGGCCTGCCGACCAACGAGCCGTTCTGGGGCGCGGGCGGCTCGCCCAACAGCCAGGACTGGTACGAGGTCGACTTCGGGTCGCCGCAGACCTTCAACGAGGTCTGGCTCCACTTCCGTGACAGCCGGCCGGCCAGTGGCACCTACCGGGCGCCCGCGTCCTACGACATCCAGTACTGGAACGGCAGCTCCTGGGTGACCGTGAGCAGCCAGGTCAAGTCGCCCGGCAGCCCGCGGGCGAACCTCAACAAGGTCACGTTCACCCCGGTCACGGCCCAGCGGGTGCGGATGCTGGCCGCGAACGCCTCCGGGTCCAAGGTGGGCCTGACCGAGTTCAAGGTGGTCAACCGGGGCGGCGTCCAGCCTCCGGCCAACCGGGCGCTGTCGGCCACCGCGTCCTGCTCCTACACCTCGGCGTGGGAGAGCTGCGCCGCCGTCAACGACGGCGGCGAGCCGGCCAGCTCCAACATCCCCGGCCCCAACCAGGGCACCCGCTGGGGCACCTGGCCCGAGACGGGCCAGCACTGGGCGGAGCTCACCTGGTCGTCGGCGCAGGCGCTCAACCGTGCCGACGTGTACTTCTTCGACGACGAGCAGGGCATCGACATGCCGGCGTCGTGGAAGCTGCAGTACTGGAACGGCAGCGCGTACGCGGACGTCCCGGGCGCGAGCGCCTACGGGCTGGCCAAGAACCAGTACAACACCGTCACCTTCTCCTCGGTGAACACCACCCGCCTGCGGGTGCTGCTCACCGGCAACGGCTCGTCCTCCGTGGGCCTGCTGGAGGTGAAGGCCTTCGGAACGTAGGACCCGGCGTCGTCCTGCCTCACCGCAGTGTCAGCATCGGGGGTCGTTCGGCGATGGAGACGTCGCTGCTGACCACCCGGTGGCCGCCCGCGCAGCGGCGGAACTGGTCGAGGCAGGACGACAGGTCGTGGCAGCGGCCGAGCTTGCCCTGGCGGAGCAGCCGCGAGTAGGCGGCCAGCATGATCTGGGCCGCCATGTTGCCCAGGGCCTCGGTCGACTGCGGCGCGTGCTCGCGGGAGCCCAGGTCGACCTGGGCGAACGCGTCCAGCCCCGCCAGGTCGAGCAGGTCGACGAGCAGCCCGAGCTCGACCCCGTACCGGGTGAGGAACGGCACCCGCTCCAGCGCGGAGCGGCGGCCGGCGTACTCGCCGGCGAGCGGCTGGACGAACCCGGCGAGCTGGGGCCAGTGGAGGTTGATGAGCGGGCGGGCGACCAGTTCGGTGACGCGTCCGCCGCCGTTGGGTGCGCCGTCGAGCGGCCGGTCGTAGCAGCCCTTGGCGTAGGCGACGCTGCGGTCGGTGAGCAGCGGGCCGAGCAGTCCGCTCACCAGGGACGACTGGAAGCCGCGGATGTCGGCGTCGACGAACGCCACGATGTCGCCGCTGGTGACGGCGAGGGACTTCCACAGCGCCTCGCCCTTGCCGTCGAGCGGGCCCAGCTCGGGCAGGATGGCGTCCTGGGCGTGCACCTCGGCGCCGGCGCGGGCGGCGACGGCGGCGGTGTCGTCGGTGGAGCAGGAGTCGATGACCACGACCTCGTCCACGAGGCCGCCCAGCTCGTCGAGGATGACGCCGACGATGTGACCCACGGTGTCGCGTTCGTCACGCGCGGGTAGAACCACGCTGACAGACGTGCGGCCCTTCGCCTCGGCCAGCTCGCGCACCGGCCAGTCGGTCGTGCGTGTGGTGCGGCGCCGCAACCAGGTCCGAACTTCAGGCAGCATGCGACCACCCCCGTTCATCCCCTGAGTTCTGCCCTCCGAGGGTCAACCCGTGACGGCGTGGCGCTCCAAGAATGTGTAAACATCCGCCTCGTCGACGCCGGGGAAGGAGCCGGGCGGCAGGGCGGCGAGCACGTGCGAGTTGGCGCGGGCCGACGGCCAGGCGTAGCCCTCCCAGCGCTCGGCCAGCGCGGTGGGCGGGCGGCGGCAGCAGTCGCCGTTGGGGCAGGTGGACTTGGTGCGGTTGGTGGTCTCGCGGCCGCGGAACCAGCGCGACTCCTTGAACGGCACCCCGAGCGTGATGGCGAAGTCGCGCTCCCGTGACGGGTCGACGTGCGCGACGCAGAAGTAGGTGCCCGTCGGCGAGTCGGAGTACTGGTAGTAGACGGAGAAGCGGTCGGGCGAGGCGAACACCTGGCGGCCCGACCACTGCAGGCACATCCGCTGCCCCTCGATGGCGCCCTGCTCGTCGGCCGGGAAGACGATGCCGTCGTTCTCGTACGCCTTGTAGATGATGCCGCCGGCGTCGTTGCGGACGAAGTGGCAGACCAGGTCGAGGTGGTGGGTGGCGAGGTTGGTGAAGCGGTGGGCGGCCATCTCGTACGAGACCGCGAACACGTCGCGCAGGTCCTCCACCGACAGCGCCCGGTCGGCCTTGGCCTCCTGCAGGTAGACGGCGGCGGCCTTCTCCGGCACGAGCACGGCGGCGGCGAAGTAGTTGGCCTCGGTGCGCTGGCGCAGGAAGTCGGCGAAGTCGCGGGGCTTGTTGTGGCCGAGCGCGAGGTGGCCGAGCGTCTGGAGCAGGATGGTGCGCGGGGTGTGCATGCCGAGCTGCTCGTGCTTGACGTAGATGCGGCGGTTGCGCATGTCGGTGATGGAACGCACCGACCGGGGCAGGTCCTGGGCGGTGTGCACGGTGTAGCCGAAGTGCGTCACCAGGCTCTGGATCATGCTCTGCGACAGGGCGCCGGCACGGTAGCCGACGGCGCCGAGCGCCTCGGCGGCGGCCTGCTCGATCTCGGGGAAGTAGTTGCCCAGCTCGCGCTGGCGGCGGCGCAGCTCGGCGTTGGCGGCCCTGGCCTCCTCGGGGGTGGCGGTGCCGCGCGCCTCGCGGGAGCGCAGCTCGCCGTAGAGGCCGAGGATGTGTTCCAGCACGTCGTTGGGCACGCGGGCGGAGACCTTGAGACGCGGCAGCCCGAGGTCGGCGTAGATGGGGTCGCGCTGGGCCTCTTCGAGGGCGATCTCCAGCTGGGCGCGGCGGTTGGGCGGCTGGCGGCGCAGCAGCTCCTCGACCGGCACGTTCAGCGCCGAGGCGAGCGACTTGAGCAGGGAGAGCTTGGGCTCGCGCTTGCCGTTCTCCAGCAGGGAGAGCTGACTGGGCGCCCTGCTGACCCGTTCGCCCAGGTCGGAGAGGGTGAGCCCGCGCTGCTTGCGGAGGTGGCGCAGGCGTTGCCCGAACGCGATGAGATCGAGCTCATGCGTCAAAGTCAGCGGTTCTTCACCCAGCAAGGACGCCATGCACGCATCTTAGTCGGAAATTCCGCTCATCTTCTAGACGTACGGGAGGCGCCCGCAAGCCCTGTGAGGCCGGGCACACCACCTCTGACCAGTGGTCTAGTCCATAGAGAAAACTCTCGATTTTTTCTCCCCTGAAGACCGGCCAGTAGTTGCGTGTGGCGGAAATTCGCAGGTTTTTCTCTCCCGTTCTGGCTGTTGCCGGGGGTCACGGGGGCACAGACTCGGCATACGCCCCAGGGGACGACAAAGGAGTGAACGATGAACGATCGCCTCAAGGGAGCCGCCGAGCAGCTGCGGGACGAGTGGGAGAACGACCCGCGCTGGGCCGGCATCGAGCGCACCTACAGCGCCGAGGACGTGATCCGGTTGCGTGGCAGCGTCCAGGAGGAGCACACGCTCGCCCGGCTCGGCGCCGAACGGCTGTGGAGCCTGTTGCACACCGAGGAGTACGTGCACTCGCTCGGCGCGCTGACCGGCAACCAGGCCGTGCAGCAGGTGAAGGCCGGGCTGAAGGCCATCTACCTGTCCGGCTGGCAGGTCGCCGCCGACGCCAACCTGGGGGCGCAGACCTACCCCGACCAGAGCCTCTACCCGGCCAACTCCGTGCCGGCCGTGGTGCGCCGCATCAACAACGCGCTGCTGCGCGCCGACCAGATCACCTGGTCGGAGGGCCGGGAGGACGCGCCGCACTGGCTGGCGCCCATCGTGGCCGACGCCGAGGCGGGGTTCGGCGGCGTGCTCAACGCCTTCGAGCTGATGAAGGGCATGATCGCCGCCGGCGCCGCGGGCGTGCACTGGGAGGACCAGCTCGCCTCCGAGAAGAAGTGCGGCCACCTCGGCGGGAAGGTGCTCATCCCGACCGGCCAGCACATCAAGACCCTCAACGCCGCCCGCCTCGCCGCGGACGTCGCGGGAGTCCCCTCACTGGTCATCGCGCGGACCGACGCCCAGGCCGCGACGCTCCTGACCAGCGACGTGGACCCGCGCGACCAGGAGTTCTGCACCGGCGAGCGCACCGCCGAAGGCTTCTACCGGGTGCGCAACGGCATCGAGGCGTGCATCGCCCGCGGCCTCGCCTACGCCCCGCACTCCGACCTGCTCTGGATGGAGACCGGCACGCCCGACCTGGACGTGGCCCGCGAGTTCGCCGAGGCGATCAAGGCCCGGTATCCGGACCAGATGCTGGCCTACAACTGCTCGCCTTCCTTCAACTGGAAGCAGCACCTGGACGACTCCACCATCGCCAAGTTCCAGCGCGAGCTGGGGCACATGGGGTACAAGTTCCAGTTCATCACCCTCGCCGGGTTCCACTCGCTGAACTACTCGATGTTCCACCTCGCCCAGGGGTACGCGACCGACGGCATGACCGCGTACGTGGACCTGCAGGAGGCGGAGTTCGCCGCGGAGGCGCACGGATACACCGCCACCCGCCACCAGCGCGAGGTCGGCACCGGCTACTTCGACCTGGTCAGCACGGCCATCTCGCCCGACTCCTCGACCACCGCGCTCAAGGGGTCGACCGAGGAGGAGCAGTTCGCCCACTGACCGCATGAGCTCGCCGGTTACCTCCAGGGCATGGGTGGTTCCCCCCGGCGAACGGCCGCGCCAGACCTTCCCCGGCCTGGCGCGGCCGACCCATGTCCGCCAGCCCGTGCAACGGATCGGCCGCGTTCCTTCTCTGAGAGGTGGAAGGAATCGACGGAAGGCTGGAGCAGGTGGATGGAGACGCCCGATTCGCGGAGTTCGTCGCCGAGCGGGGTGAGGCGCTGATGCGCTACGGCTACGTGCTCGCGGGCAACCCGCACGACGCCGCCGACCTGGTGCAGGAGGCGCTGCTCAAGGTGCGGGCCGCCTGGCCGCGGCTGCGCTCGAAGGACAACCCCGAGAGCTACGCGCGCACCACGATGGCACGGCTGCACATCGCGGCCTGGCGGCGCCGCAGACGCGAACAGCTCACCTGGGAGCCACCTGACAGGGAGCACCGCGACGCGCTGCCCAGCGGCGACGAGCGCGCCATGTGGCTGGCGCTGGCCGGCCTGCCCCGCAAGCAGCGCGCCGTCCTGGTGCTGCGCTACTACGAGCAGCTCGACGACGCCGAGATCGCCAAGGTGCTCGGCGTCTCCCGCGGCACCGTGCGCAGCCAGGCGTCGCGGGCGCTGGACAAGCTGCGCGCCGCCGTCCCCGCCGAGTGGAGCGCGGTCGGGGAGGGAGCGCGATGAACCGGACGCCCGACGTGGAGGACACCCTGCGCAGGACGCTGCGGCAGGCCGCCGGCCAGGCGCCCGGACTCCCCGCCGAGGCGGCCGCCTCCCAGGTGGAGACCCGCTACCGGCGGCGCAGACAGCGCAGGCAGGCGCTGCTCGCCGGCGCGGCAGTCGTGGTGATCGCGGGCGGGGTCGCGGGCGGCCTGCGCGCCGCCGACAGAGCCGCCGACAGGGCCGCAGACCCCACCGCCACCGTGACCCCGGACGCGACGGCGACGGCGGCAGTGTCGCCGCCCGCGTCACCGACCGTGTCGCCGACTCGGTCCCACGCCCCGTCCTACGACGTCAAGCCGGAGCCGATCGGATCGGTGTGGCCGGAGGCGCTGCGCGAGGTTCCCGCCAGGACGCCCGACGGCAAGAAGATCCAGCCGATCCTCCTCCTCGACGACCGGACCCTGCTCGTCTCCACCTGGGCCTCGTTCGAGAAGACCGACGCCCTGTACGCCTACGACCTGGACACGCTCGCCCTGCGCGAGATCACCCACGTGGTGACCCCCAAGGGGACCGTGCTGTTCGCATCGGGCTTCGACGCCGCAGGCGGGCACGTCGCCTGGTGGACGCAGCTCAAGGACGGCACCGCCCAGATCTGGGCGGCTCCCCTGTCGGGCGGCGAGGCTCGGGTCATCGGGAGCCGCGAGCTGGACGAGCGCGGCGTGGACAAGGTCGAGATCGTCGGTGACCGGGTCGCGTTCTCCGCCCGCTCCGGGGGCGTGTTCACGGTCCCGCTCGGCGGCGGTGAGGTGGAGCCGGTCGCGAACGGGGCGGGCATGCACCTGCTGTCCTGGCCGTGGATCGGCACTCCCGGCCCGTACAGCGGGCACGAAGGCGAGCACTACGGCCTGATCCGCAACCTGCGGACCGGCGAGACCGACCGGGCCCTGGTACGGGACGGCGAACGGGTGCATGCCTGCGGCATGACGCTCTGCGTAGGCAGCTCCGGGGCGACCGCCTTCCACCGGATGCGCGACGGCTCCCAGCAGCAGGAGCTGCCCGGCGGCATGGCCAGGACGCCGCCCGCCCTGGATCGCTTCCACGTCGCCTCGGTCCGCTACGGCCGGCAAGCGGCCGGCGTCGTGCTCTTCGACCTGCGCACCGGGGCTTCCGCCGACCTCGGCATCCCGTCGAAGCGTACGGCGGGCGGATTCAGCCTCATGAGGCCCGGTTTCGACGACGACGGCAGGCTGCTCGCCTACCCGGTCGGGGACACCCTGCGCGTGATCGACGTCACGAAGATCAAGTGAGGATGGCGGCTTCCTCGGCCTCGACCTGCCTGTTCCAGTCCTTCTTGACCGCGCGCCACGACTCGTCGTCCGCTCCGGCCCGCCAGTAACCGGAGATCGACAGGTGCGCCATCGGGATGCCCAGGCCGACCCGCAGGTGGCGGCGGAGCTGCTTGACGAACCCGGCCTCGCCGTGCACGAACGCCTGGACGCGCCCGGCCGGGAAGCCGAAGGAGCACACCGCCTCCACCAGGGCCTGCCCGACCGGGCGGTCGCCCCGGTACAGCCAGACCACCTCGACGTCGCCGGGGGTGCTCAGCTTGATCTCCTCCTCCGGCCCCGCCACCTCGATGAACGCGAACGCCCGCGCCCCCTCGGGCAGCGCCTCCAGGGACGCGGCGATGGCGGGCAGCGCGCTCTCGTCACCGGCGAACAGGTGCCAGTCGGCCTCCGGGCCGGGCGCGTAGCCGCCGCCGGGTCCGATCATGAGCAGCTCGTCACCCGGTCCGGCGTTGGCCGCCCACGGGCCGGCCAGGCCCTCGTCGCCGTGGTAGACGAAGTCGAGCGTCAGCTCGCGGGTGTCGGGGTCCCAGGCGCGCACGGTGTAGGTGCGCAGCCGCGGCCAGAACTCGCGCGGCATGGTCTCCCGTACCTGCTTGACGCTGAACGGCTGGGGGTAGTCGACCCCCTCGTGCGGGAACACGATCTTCACGTAAGTGTCGGTGTGGCCGGACGTCTCGAAGTCGCGGAGTCCGTCACCTCCGACGATGACCCGGATCATGTGCGGCGCGATGCGCTCGGTACGCAGCACGACGCCTCGGTGGTGATCCCTCGGCTTACCGGTCATGCGGAACAGCTCCTTGCTTAGGGGTGCCTAACCTACACTCTGCTCCCCGCGCGGCGTCAGCGCGATGCGAAATGTCACTCTCGCCCCTCTGCCCCTGTCCCGGCAGCCGATTCACCCCGCGCGCGACCTTCAGGCGGCGGCCTCGTCCTCCGCCGCCAGCTCCTCCAGACCGGCCACGGCCGCCAGGAACATCGCCATGTGCCGGAACGCCAGCCGCGCCTCCGGCAGCACGTCCGCCAGGATCGGGAACACGTGCGGCATGCGCGGCCACTCCTCGTACGTCACCGGCACGCCGCCGTCCCTGGCCCGCTCGGCGACGCGGCGGGCCTCGTCCCTGAGCACCTCGGTCGACCCGGTGACGATCATCAGCGGCGGCAGCCCGGTGAAGTCGCCGAGCACCGGGGAGACCAGCGGGTCGCGCGGGTCCAGCCCGTCGGTCCAGCGGCGGGCCAGCCAGCGCACCCGCCCGGCCGGCAGCATCGGGTCCTGCCAGCGGTTCGCGCGCCGGGGGAAGTCGGTCAGGTCGGCCCAGGGCGACAGGCACAGGGCCGCCGACGGCAGCGGCAGGCCGCGGTCACGCAGCGCCAGCAGCGTCGCCAGGGTCAGGTGCCCGCCCGCGGAGTCGCCCGCGATGATCATGTCTTCCGGCTCGTACCCCCGCCCCAGCAGGCAGTCGTAGGCTTCGAGGGAGTCGCTCAGCGAGTCGGCCAGCTTGTGCACCGGGCCCTGGCGGTAGTCCAGCGCCAGCACCGGGCGGCCCGCCACCGCCGACAGGCGCCAGGTGATCGGCCGGTGCGTGCGGGGTGAGCACGAGAAGTAGCCGCCGCCGTGCAGGTACAGCACCACCTTGTGCTCGTCCAGCGTGTCACGCCCGCGTACCCACTCGCCGCCGCACGCGGAGAACGCGGCGGGAACCAGCGAGACGTGGTCGGGCGTCGCCGCGGGGAGCAGCCTGACCAGCTCTCCCAGCTGGGACGCGGCGGTCAGCGCCAGGGCGTGGCGCAGGAACAGGTGGGAGGCCGGCTTGAGGGTGTGACGCATGAGGCCGGTGAGAGCGCGGGCCTGCCAGCTCAGCGGATACTCGGGAGCGACATCCCTGTCCAGGTGCATTTCGGGCCTCCGGCATGTTGATTCCCCGCCAGAACATCGCTCTACCCGTCGGTAAGTATCTCATCGCTTTTCCCGGACATTTCGGCAATGCTGCCTGCTAGAGGGTTATGCCCGCCGACGCCGGGGCGCCATCTATCCCGTTGCCAACCGCTGACCGCCGGTTGGATAATTCCAGGCCTTCCATCCGACCGGCCCGTGCGCGCGCACGGCCCCGGGCACGCGCCGTCACCGTGCCCTCACCCTCCGGAGGTGCCAAACCATACCCCTCTACCTGCGGCTCGCCCGGTACGGCTTCCGCAAGCACGCCACCTACGTCTGGGCCGCGCTCGCCGGCGCCTTCACCAACACCGTGTTCGGCATCCTGCGCGCCTACATCCTCATCGCCCTCTGGCAGGCCAGGCCCGGCCTGGCCGGCTACGACGTCGCCCAGGCCGTCACCTTCTGCTTCGTCACCCAGGCCTTCATCGGGCCGATGCAGCTGTTCGGCGGCGGCCTCGCCATCCCCCAGCGCATCCGCAGCGGCGACATCGCGCTCGACCTGGTCCGCCCCGCCCCGCTCCAGCTCTGGACACTGGCCGAGGACCTCGGCCGCGCCGGCTACCTCCTGCTCGTCCGGGGCATCCCGCCGATGCTCGTCGGCGCCGCCCTGTTCGGCATCGTCGTGCCCGACGGACCGGGCCGCTGGGCGGGGCTGCTCGCCGGCCTGCTCCTCGGCGTCGTCACCAGCTTCGGCTGGCGCTACCTGGTGGCGCTGTCGGCCTGCTGGCTCGCCGACGACCGGGGCGTCAACATCGCCTCCACCGTGCTCACCACCTTCCTCAGCGGCCTGGTCCTGCCCCTGACGATCTTCCCCGGCTGGCTCGGCGACGTCGCCAGGGTGCTGCCCTGGGCCGCCATGGCGCAGGCCCCCGCCGACCTCTACCTCGGCACCGCCCCCGTCCTCGACACCCTCGCCTTCCAGGCGTTCTGGGCCGCCGCGCTGCTAGCCCTGGGCGCGCTCGGCACCCGCGCCATCCGCCACAAGGTGGTGATCCAGGGTGGTTAGGACCTACCTGCTCCTCGCCTGGACCTGGACCCGCGCCGCCGCCGCCTACCCCGCCTCCTTCGCGCTGCTCCTGGTGCTCGGCTGCGCCACCGCCGCGCTCGACCTCGCCGCCATCCTGATCGTCTTCGCCAACACCACCTCGCTCGGCGGGTTCACCCGCGAGGAGGTCCTCTTCCTGTACGGGACCGCCGGGATCGCCTTCACCCTCACCGACCTGCTGTTCAGCAACCTCGACCGGGTCAGCGCGCACATCAGGGACGGCACGCTCGACACGTTCCTGATCCGGCCCGTGAACGCCTGGATCCAGATCGCCACCGACCGGTTCGTGCCCGCCAGGATCGGCCGCGTCCTGCAGGCCGCCGCCGCCCTCGGCTACGCCCTCGCCGCGCTCGACCTGGACCCGCGGCGGCTCTGGATGGTGCCCGTCATGATCCTCTCCGGCGTGGTGATCTTCACCTCGCTCTGGACGCTGGCCGCAGCTCTCCAGTTCGCGCTGGTCGACGCGCCGGAGGTGAGCAGCGCCTTCACCTACGGCAGCGCGCAGCTCGCCCAGTACCCGTTCAGCGTCTACGGCCGCGAACTCGTCCGCGGCGTCACGTACGTGCTCCCGCTGGCCTTCATCAACTGGCAGCCGGGCCTGTACGCGCTGGGCCGCGACGACCCGTTCGGCACGCCCGGCTTCATGCGCTTCCTCGGGCCCGTCGCGGCCCTCGTCCTCGCCCTGCTGGCCGCGCTCGCCTGGCGCCAGGGGCTGCGCCGTTACCGATCGACAGGGAGTTGACCATGACCATGATCGAGCTGAACCAGGCGGGCCGCACCTTCAAGGTGAAGCGGCGGACCGTGCATGCCGTACGCGATCTGACCTTCACCGTCGCGCCCGGGGAGTTCGTCGGCTACCTCGGCCCGAACGGCGCCGGCAAGTCCACCACGATCAAGATGCTGTGCGGCATCCTGACGCCCAGCTCCGGCACCGTGCGGGTGGCGGGGCTCGACCCGTCGCGCCGGCGCACCACGCTGGCCCGGCACATCGGCGTGGTCTTCGGCCAGCGCACCACGCTCTGGTGGGACCTGCCGCTCAAGGACAGCTTCGAGCTGATCCGGCTCCTTTACAAAGTAGATCGAAAAATGTTCGCGGAACGGCTGGCGGAGCTGACGGCGACGCTGGACCTCGGCCCGTTCATGAGCACGCCGGTGCGCCAGCTCAGCCTCGGCCAGCGGATGCGCGGCGACCTGGCCGCGGCGCTGCTGCACGCGCCGGAGGTGCTCGTGCTCGACGAGCCCACGATCGGGCTCGACGTGGTGAGCAAGGCCGGCATCCGCGAGTTCCTGGCCAGGATCAACGCCGAGCGCGGCACGACCGTGCTGCTGACCACCCACGACCTGGGCGACATCGAGCGGCTGTGCCGCCGCGTGATGCTGATCGACCACGGCCGGCTGGCCTTCGAAGGGACGCTGGACGACCTGATGGCGAGCGCTCCCGGCCTCTCCTCCATCGAGGAGGTGGTCACCCACCTCTACACCGCCGGGCGCTAGTAGTAGCTGCCCTCCCGGGTCTGCTCCTCGTAGTCGTCGTCGTCCTCGTCGTAGCGGCGCGCCCAGCGCGAGGGCATCAGCACGGGGATGAACAGCGCGACGCCCAGGAGCGCCAGCACGCCGCCGCGGAGCAGGATGTGAGCGCCGGAGACGATCTCCCTGACGATGCCGTTCACCGCCGGGCCGTCGGGCAGCAGGGTCAGCGCCCGGTTCGCGTCCAGCGCGTACACCACGGTCCAGGCCAGCAGGACCATCGACGGGATGAAGGTGGCGACCGGTGACACCCGGCCCGCCACCACGAGCCCCACGACGAGGCCGACGGCGGCCATGGAGCCCAGCGCGATCCAGAGCGACGGGCCGACCGGCGGTGCGGCCTGGACGTCCGCCATCGTCTGCCGCACCGCCCAGCCGCCACCTCCCAGCACGGCCGCGGTCACCACAAGCCCGAGGAGCAAACCACCTAAGTGCCGCAACGTTCTCACCTCATGTCGACGTGGTCGGCACGACCCTAGCGAACAAACGCCGCGAATCACCCGGTCATCACGCGGCTTCCCGCTTGAGCTTTCGCACGTCTTCTGCCCGTGGCACCATGAGCACACTCATGCGAGCGCACCTGCCTTTCCGGCTCATCCGGACGGCGGCCTTCGCCGCCGTCTGTGTGCTCCTCGCGGCCCTGGCCCACTGGCTGAGCGGCGGATCGCGGCCCCCGCCGTGGACCCTGCTGGCCGGGGGCGGCGCGGTGTTCGGGCTCGCCGCCGCGCTGGGCGGCAGGGAGCGCTCACCGGCCCAGGTCGGCTGGCTGCTGGTCGCGGCCCAGCTCGGGCTGCACGAGCTGTTCGGCGGCGACGGCACGGGCTACGTCGCCGCCCACATCCACGGGCAGGGGCTGGGCGAGGCGCTCGGCATGCTGGTGGCCCACCTGACGGCCACGCTCCTCACCGGCTGGTGGCTGTCACGCGGCGAGGCCGCGCTCTGGGCGCTGCTGCGCCGCCTGGCCCGCCGCCTCCTGCTCCCCCGGCCCGTCCCCGCGCGTCCCGCCGCCCGGCCGCCCGTGCCCGTCGTACGGGTGCGCGACGTGCCGCCGGACCCGGCGGTCCGCCACAGCGTCACCAGGCGAGGTCCTCCACTTCCCGCCTGACCTGCTGACACCTCTCATCCCCTATGCCCACCAAGTGGAGTTATCGCCATGTCCTTCTTCAGACGTGCGGCGACCGTGCTCGCCGCCACCACCGCTCTCACCGCCGCGCTCGCCCTGCCCGCGCTGGCGCACGTCACGATCAACCCCGGCACCGCCGTGGCGGGCGGGTTCACCAAGGTCGCCTTCCGGGTGCCGAACGAGCGCGACGACGCCAGGACGACCAAGATCGAGGTGACCTTCCCCACCGATCACCCGCTGGCGTTCGTCTCCGTCAGGCCGGTGCCCGGCTGGACCGTCAAGGTCACCGAGGGCAAGCTGCCCAAGCCCGTCACCACCGAGCACGGTGAGCTCACCGAGGCCGTCACCACGATCGCCTGGTCGGGAGGTGAGATCGGCCAGGGCGAGTTCCAGGAGTTCGAGGTGTCGATGGGACGGCTGCCGACCGGGGTCGACCAGCTGGTGTTCCCGACCAAGCAGACGTACTCCAGCGGCGAGGTCGTCTCCTGGGCCGACGCCCCGGCGGCCGACGGGTCCGAGCCCGAGCACCCGGCGCCCGTGCTCAAACTGACCCCGGCCGCCGACGCCTCCCCCGCCGCGTCCGCCTCCCCGTCCGCCTCCGCCGGCCCCGTCGCGGCGCCGGCCGCGTCCGGCGCGGCCCCCGCCTCCTCGGACGGGACGGCCCGCCTGCTGGGCGGCGCCGGCCTCGCCGTCGGCGTCGCCGGCGTGGTGATCGCCGCCCTGGCCCTCCGCCGCCGCCCCTCCTGATCACCCCCTTCGCCCCGTACGCGACCCGTACGGGGCGAAGCCCTTACCCCCGCGCCGCCCCGACCCAGCTCGGGCCAGGACGTGACGTCCTCGCCTCCCGCGCCGGCCCTGTGTGGGTCAGGACGTGACGTCCTTGCCGGTGAAGTGGGCCCAGGCGATCGAGAGGGACATCACGATGTAGGCGCCGAACGTCAGCAGGCCCTCCGTCAGCGCCCCGGTGTCGATCGGGCTGCGCAGGACCGCGTCGAAGCCGGTGAACCTGGTCGGCAGCAGGTAGGGCGCGATCGATTCGAGCGCGGGGATGGCCCGCAGCACCTGGCAGGCGATGATCAGCACGACGGTGCCCGCGATCGCCCCGATGGGCACCTCGGTGAACGCCGAGATGGCCAGCGCCACCGCCGCGACCGCCGACAGGGCGAAGCCGACGTAGCCGACGGTGAGCGCGATGCGCAGCAGCCCGTCGGTCATGGTGACGGTGGTGCCCGACAGCAGGACCACGTCACCGGCGGGGAACAGCACGAGCCCGGTCACCAGCGCCGACAGCGCCACGACCGCGGTGACCGCGTACGCGTACACGACCGCGTTCAGGTACTTGACGGCCAGCAGCCGGGTGCGCCCGGCGGGCGCGGCGAGCAGGTAGCGCAGCGTGCCGCCGCCGGCCTCGCCGGCGAGCGCGTCGCCGGCCACCACGCTGACCGCGATCGGCATCATCAGCAGCACCAGGGCCGAGAGCGCGAGGAACGTCAGCATGAGGCTGTTGCCGGCCACGGCGGCGATCATGCCGCCGACCTGGTCGTCCCCGGCGAACAGCCGCAGGGACACGCCCATGATCACGGGCACCGTCGCGAGCGCGGCCAGCATGGCCAGGTTGCGCGGCCGGTGGAAGGTGAGGCTCAGCTCGGAGACGAGCAGCCGCCAGAACGCGCCCGCGCGGCGCCCGGCCTGCGGCGCCAGCGGCGCGGGCCGGTCGGAGGGCTCCTCCGGGCGGCGTTCGACGGTGCTCAGGGTCTCGGTCACGGGCACCAGCCCGGGGGTGCGACGGGTGCGGGTGCCCGTGTCAGCCGTCGACATCGAATCCCTCTCCTGTCAGTCCGACGAACACGTCCTCCAGGCTCGGCCGCACGACGGCGAGCCCCCGTACGGCCACGCCCTCGCCGACGAGGGCGGCGTTGACCCGCTCGGGAGCGTGACCCCCCAGCTCGGCGGTCACGGCGCCGGCGGCGGAGCGCACGTCGGCCAGCCCGAGCGCCGCGAGCACGCGCGCCGCGTCGGCCGCGTCGGGCGTCTCGACGCTGACGCGGGTGGCCAGGCCGCCGCTCAGCGAGGCGATCGTGCCGTCCGCGACGAGGCGGCCGGTGCGCATGATGGCGGCGTGCGTGCACATCTGCTCGACCTCGGCCAGCAGGTGGGAGGAGACGAACACGGTGGTGCCGCCGGCGGCGATCTCCTTGACCAGCGCCCGCACCTCGCGGGTGCCCTGCGGGTCGAGCCCGTTGGTGGGCTCGTCCAGGATGAGCAGCTCGCGCGGCCCGAGCAGGGCGGCCGCGATGGCGAGCCGCTGGCGCATGCCGAGCGAGTAGTTGCGGTAGCGCTTGCCCGCCGCGGCGGTGAGGCCGACGCGTTCCAGCGCCTCGCCGACGCGCCGCCGTACGGTCGCCCCGGAGGCGGTGGGGTCGGCGGCGTCGAACCGGCGCAGGTTGGCCTCGCCCGTCAGGTAGGGGTAGAAGGCCGGTCCCTCGACCAGCGCGCCCACCCGGGGCAGGGCCAGCGCGAGCGGCAGGCCGAGCAGGGAGCAGCTGCCGCCGGTGGGCGTGATCAGGCCGAGCAGCATCCGGATCGTGGTGGTCTTGCCCGAGCCGTTCGGCCCCAGGAAGCCGTAGACGGAGCCGCGCGGCACGGTCAGGTCGAGCGCGTCGACGGCCGTCTGGCCGCCGCGGAAGCGCTTGGTCAGCCCGGACGTCACGATGGCGGCGCCGGGGTCGGAGGGCGGGGCCGCCCCGGTGGGCGCCCCCGCTTCCTGCGCGACGGTCGTCACCTGACGCCCGCCGCCTTCATGATCTCCTCCGGGGTGACCGCGCCGACCAGCAGGCGGCCGTCGTCGGTCAGCAGCACGGTGACGAGCTTCGTCCTGATCATCTTGCCGGAGCCCCAGGTGCCGCTCACCGGGGTGGCCGTCTTCAGCACGTTGTCGAAGAGCGCCCGCGCGTCGGCGCCCTCGCCGCCGGGAGCGCCGGGAGCGCCGGGAGCGCCGTCCATGTCGCCCTGCGGCATCGCGGCGTCGGCGGGCAGCACCGCGACCGCGGTCCAGCCCTCGCCGCGCACCTTCAGGTCCCCGGCGGTGCGCCTGGCCTCCTCGGCGTGCTCCTGTCGCGCGTCGGACGGCCCGAACGTCTTCTCCTCCACCTTGGCCCCGGCCGGCGGGGTGAAGGCGAAGTTCTCCTCGGCGGGCGGGGTGAAGGTCAGCTGGGTGAACCCGACCTGGAAGGCCGGCTCGGCCGAGCCCTTGGCGAACACCTGGACCCGCAGCGGCACGTAGTGCTCGCCGTCGATGGCCAGGCGCACCTCCTGGACCAGGGACGCGGGGTCCTTCGGGGTGAGCGTGAGCTGGTAGGCCGGGCGGCCCGCGACCTCGGCGGTGTTGCTCACCGAGATCGCGGTCGACTCGTCCACCTGCTCCAGGAGCCGCTGCGCCGCCTGGTCGGGCGTCATGACGGTCGGGGCAGCCGTGGGCAGGCCCTCCCGGGGGTGCTCGCCCTGCAGCTTGACCCTGGTGGCGGTGTTGCTGTCGCTGTCCCAGTACCACACCTGGTCGCCGTTGACGATCACGTTGGTCTCGTTGAACTGGGTGGGCAGCGCCAGCCGCATCTTGTCCTCGTCGCCGTACCAGAGCTTCACCTCGTGGGAGCCGGACAGCAGCGACAGCGGCGAGCCGTCGCCCGTGTCGGGCAGCGCCGGCAGGCCGAGCGAGGCCGTCTGCTGGACGGTGCCGGACATGGGGGGCATGCCCTCGCTCTTCTCCGCGGCCGCGGCGGCGTCGGCCAGCAGCTGCTGGGCCGATCGTTCGGGAAGCACGGGGTCGCCGCTCACCGCGGCGATCACCGGCCCGGCGCCTATCGCCGCGCCGATCACGGCCGCCGCCGCGATCGGCACTCCCCACCTCACGTACGTGCCTCTACGCATGTCACTCCTCAACGGTATGTCGATACACGCAGCCTGCGTGATGCATCCTTAGGCGAACCTGAGACGGGCTGAGATCCCTCTCAGCGTTCTCAGCGGGCTCTCAGCGCACGGACGGGAGAATCGGCACATGCGGGTACTGGTCGTCGAGGACGAACGCCGGATGGCGGCCGCGCTCCAGCGCGGGCTGCAGGCGGAGGGGTTCGCCGTCGACCTCGCCCACGACGGCGAGCAGGGGCTCCACGAGGCGAGACACGGCGACTACGACGTGGTCGTGCTCGACATCATGCTGCCCAGGCTGTCCGGCTACAACGTGTGCAAGCAGTTGCGCGCGGAGGAGAACTGGGTGCCGATCCTCATGCTGTCGGCCAAGGACGGCGAGTACGACATGGCCGACGGCCTCGACCTGGGCGCCGACGACTACCTGACCAAGCCGTTCTCGTACGTGGTGCTGGTGGCCAGGCTGCGGGCGCTGCTGCGGCGCGACTCCGGGCGGCGGCCGGCCGTGCTGGCCGCCGGCGACCTGTCGCTGGACCCGGCGCGGCGGCGGGTGCGGCGCGGCGAGCGCGACGTCGAGCTGACGCCGCGCGAGTTCGCGCTGCTGGAGTACCTGCTGCGCAGGCGTGACGAGGTGGTGTCCAAGTCGGAGATCCTGGAGCACGTCTGGGACACCTTCGACACCGATCCGAACGTGGTCGAGGTGTACGTGGGCTACCTGCGGCGCAAGATCGACGCCCCGTTCGGCAGGAACGCGCTGCAGACCGTGCGCGGCGCGGGCTACCGGCTGGCCGGCGACGGTGGCTGAGTTCCCGGCCGCGCGCCCGTCGGCCTGGTGGCGGCGGCAGGGGTTGCGGTTCCGGCTGACGGTGGTGGCCGTCGCCGTGCTGGCGGTGGCGCTGGCGGTGTCGGCGTCGGTGCTGCTCTCGGTGCTGGACCGGACACTCCTGGCCACCGTGGACGAGTCGGTCAGCCGGCAGGCGCACACCGTGCGGGTGCAGGCCGACGCCGGCACGCTGACCACCCCGATCACCACCCACGACGGCACGATCGTGCAGGTCATCGGCGCGGACGGGCGGATCACGCACGTCACCTACGGCGCCGACCGGCTGGTGCCGCTGCTGGACGCGCGGGGCCGGGCGCGGGCGCTGGAGGAGGGACGGGCCACGTTCGTCGACGGTCATCCGTACGCGATCCCGGCGCAGCTGCGGGTGGTGGTGCTGAGCGCCGACCGCGGGCAGACGGTGATCGCGGCCCGGTCGGTGTCGGAGATCCAGACGAGCGTCCGCACGGCCGGGCGGGTGCTGCTGGTGGGCACGCCGCTGCTGGTGGTGCTGCTCGCGGGCGCCAGCTGGATGATCGTCGGGCGTACGCTGCGGCCCATCACGGCGCTGCGCAGGGGCGCGGCCGAGATCACGCACACCGCCCGGTCGCGGCGGCTGCCGGTGCCGGAGTCGCGCGACGAGGTGCACTCGCTGGCCACCACGCTCAACGACATGCTGGCGCGGCTGGAGGAGGCCGAGAAGCGGCAGCGGGCGCTGGTCTCCGACGCTGCGCACGAGCTGCGCAGCCCGCTCGCCAGCATCCGGCTGCAGCTGGAGGTGGCGCTCGGGCACCCGCAGGGGCAGGACTGGCCGGAGACGGCCGAGGGCGTGCTGGAGGACACCCTGCGGCTGTCGCGGCTGGCCGAGGACCTGCTGGCGCTGGCCAGGCTGGACGAGCGCGGTGGCGTCCCGGCCCGGCGCGAGCCCGTCGACCTGGACGAGGTCGTGCGGCAGACGGCCGAGCGGTACGCCGAGGTGAGGCTGGCCGCCTGCGACCCGGTGGAGGTGCGCGGCGACGCCATGGACCTCAGCCGGGTGCTGACCAACCTGATCGACAACGCGGTGCGGCACACCGCGTCGAAGGTCGAGGTCGCGCTGACCGCCGACGGGATCCTCACCGTCACCGACGACGGGCCGGGCATCCCGGAGGAGGACAGGGAGCGGGTGTTCAACCGGTTCACCCGGCTCGACACCGGGCGCAGCCGTGACGAGGGCGGTGCGGGGCTGGGGCTGGCCATCGTCCGGGAGACGGTGCGCGCGCATGGCGGCACCGTCCACCTGGAGGACGCCTCCCCCGGCCTCCGCGCCGTCGTCTCCCTCCCCCCGTCCCTCTGAACGGGGCGTCCGTCACGGGGGCGTTCACCAGGAGCGCGCCGGCACGACTGCACGCCGACCGGTGTGACGGTGGAGCCTGACGGCGCCTGCCACGTGTCCACGGGGGCACACGGGCCGGCGACCGGCGAGGTGCTGAGAATCCGACCGCGCTAGGCGGTCGTGCCCCTCTCGGCGGTCGCCAGGAAGTCCTGGGCGATCAGCGGGAGGCGGCGGCGCGTGTGCACGACGGCGATCACGCGTCTGACGGCGGGCTCCAGCGAGCGGACCACGAGGCCCGCCCTGGCGGCCTGTTCGGCCATCCCGCGGTACCACAGCAGCGACGCCTTCCCGGCGCGCACCGCGTTCAGCCAGCCGTTGCGTTCGTCGGTTTCGAGCACCACGACGGGGCTCACCGAGAACTTGCCGAACATCGCGTCGAGCTCCCTGCGGCGGACGCTGCCGCGCGCGGGCAGGGCCAGGCGCATGCCGTGGAGTCTGCCCATGGGAACGGGGTTGGGGAGTTCGAGCCCGGGCGGGGAGATCAGCACGATCTCCTGGCGCTCGAGCGGGTGGGTGATCAGGTCGCCGGGGACGGGCAGATCGGTCAGGCCGAGGTCGGCCCGCTGGTCCCGGATGGCGCTGACGACGGCCTCGCGGCCCTCGCAGCGGACGATGTGCACGCGGACGCCGGGGTGCTCGGAGGCGTAGGCGGGCAACAGCCGCCCCGCCAGACCGGGCTCCAGGCTGGGGGTGGAGGCGATGCGGAGCTCCGCTTCGCCGGCGCCGCCGTGGTTGGCGAGGCCTTCGATCTCGCGGACGGCGTCGAGCGCCTCCCGAGCCAGCTTCACCACGCGGCGACCTTGCGAGGTCACCACTACCCCCCGCCCCGAACGCGCGAAGAGCGTCATTCCGAGCTCTCGTTCCAGATCGCGGATCGCACGCGAAAGCGCAGGTTGTGCGATATAGAGCGACCTTGCCGCGTCAGTCATGGTGCGGTGCTCCGCAGTCGCGACCACATAGCGGAGCTGCTGGAGGTTCATGGCAAAGAACGCTAGGACAACGGCAGGTCCGTGGTCCGGAACATGACTGAGATCACCTCGAATGATTTCGGACCGTAACCGAGTACCGCTACATCCGTGACGGGTGGGAAATCAGTATGCTTCTGCCCCATATTCGGCAAAGGCACGATGTGTGACAGGAGAGGTCGCGCATCTCGGACAACCGAGTAAAGGGGCGACACGGTGACAGGGAACGGGCAATATCCTCCCGTGCCACAGGGGCCAGGACAGCCCCAGAGGCCGCCCTCGCTACCATGGCCGCCGCCTGGCCACCGCCAGCCACAGCCGCAGGGCAACCAATACCCCGGTCAAGGCGTTCCCAATCCTGGCGGACCCCATCCGGGTCAGGGACCGTACCCCGGAGGGGGCGCACCGCCGCCGGGGCAAGGCCCCTACCCGGGCCAGCCACCACCCGGCCAGGGGCCGTACCCGGGCCAGGGACCTTATCCAGACCAGGGGCCGTATCCCGGACAGGGGCCGTATCCCGGACAGGGGCCGTATCCCGGACAGGGGCCGTATCCCGGACAGGGCGCACCCCCGGGCGCGGGGCCCTATCCCGGCCAGGGGCCCTATCCGGGCCAGGGCACTCCACCCGGCCAAGGGCCGTACCCGGGCCAGGGCCCGCCGCACGGGCAGGGGGCGTACCCCGGGCAGGGGGGCGGCTATCCGCCGGGCGGCGGGTACCCGGGCGGTCCTCCGCCCCCGCAGGGGCCCTGGCCGGGCGGGCAGCCGTCCTTCCCGCCGCACGGGCAGTGGCACCACCGGCCGCGCCGCAAGTCCGGCATGGGCGTGGTCGGCGTGCTCGGGCTGGTGTGCGGGACGATCGCGGGACTGTTCGTGCTGGTGATCGTCGGGGCGGCGTTCCTGGGCTCGTCGTCGGGTTCGGACACGACGACGCCGATCGCGCAGCCGACGTACTCCCCGTACGACGAGCCGACGCGGTCGAGGGGTGAGCCGACGAGCAGCCCCACCCAGGACGACGTGCCCACCGAGCGTCCGACCCAGCGGCCCACGCAGGACGACGAGCCGGACGACGACCCGCCGAGGCAGGTGACGCTCGACCGCAGCCTGAAGAACAACACCGTCTACCGGGCCGGCGTGCTGCCCAGGCTCACCTGCCGGGCGGGCAACGTGAGCATCTTCAGCCACAGCCAGCTCAAGTCGCTGATCCTCAAGACCGGCAAGTGCATGGACCAGGCATGGGGCCCGATCCTGCAGAAGCAGGGCATCCCGTTCAGCCCGCCGAGGTACGCCATCGCGGCCAGGAGCGGCAGGGGCGCCTGCGGCGACTACCCCCAGCGGGGGAGCATCGTGCCGTACTACTGCCCGCGCAACAACACGATCTACGCCTCCACCTCGGCCATGGCCAGGGGGAACGGCAACTCGCGCGGCTACGGCCAGATCATCAGCTGGCACGGCGGCATCATCAGCATGATGGCCCACGAGTACGGGCACCACGTGCAGAACCTGACCGGGCTGCTGGACTCCTGGTGGGGTCAGACGCTGGAGACCTCGAACCAGAACGGCAAACTGGCGCTGAGCCGACGGCTGGAGCTCCAGGCAACCTGCTTCGGCGGGATGTGGATGCGGTCGGTCGCGGCCTCGTACCCGGTGAGCACGAGCAGCCGGCAGCGGTTGTTCTGGTTCTACGGCCAGGTGGGCGACCATCCGGGATATCCGCGTGACCACGGGTCGACGGCGAACAACCACCGGTGGTTCCGGCAGGGCTGGGAGAAGAACAAGGCCTACCAGTGCAACACGTGGGCCGCGCCGTCTTCGACCACCTCCTGATGGTTACTTGAGGTTCATCTCATGTTGGGCACATGTCTTTGATGTCCATATATGGCGACTAGAATCCTGGCAATCTTGTGCCATCGGGGGGCAAACCCAGCGGGTTATGCCTGGTAGGCGTGCGAAGGAGCCGGTGTGAGCAAACGCGATGGGGTGGACGCCGTGCCCGGAGGCCGGAAACGGCGCCCCCCTCGCCGACCCCGGCCCGCGCCGGGCAATCCCGCCGACCCCTCGCCCGACCCGGCCGCCCCCCATCCGGACCCGTCCGGCGCCGTCGACCCCAGGGCCGCCGAACCGCGAGCCGGCGAGCCGCGGAGCGGGCGGACCCGCAGGACCCGGCGCTCCGGCGACCCGGCGTCAGGCACCCCACGCCCCCGCAGGGACCCCGCGGACGCGCCGGGCCAAAACCCGGACGCCCGCGAAACCCCACACCCCGGCACCCCCACCCGGGGTGAAACCTCCGCCCGGGGCGAAACCTCCGGCGGAGGCGACCATCTGGCACGGGGAGCTTCCGGCAGAGGCGACCACCCGGCAGGGGGAACCTCCGGCAGAGGCGACCACCCGGCAGGGGGAACCTCCGGCAGAGGCGACCACCCGGCAGGGGGAACCACCAGCGACCACGGCTCCGCCGGGAGAGGAAGCTCCGGCGGAACCGGCCGCCCCCGCGAAGAGGCGGCCGGGAGAGGCGCGGGCTCCGCCCCGGGCCTGAGCGGCAGAAGCGCGGGCGAAGGCCCCGTCACAGGCGGCTCTGGCCATGGCAGCGTCGGCAGGGGCGTCCACCCCAGCGCCGACTCAGCCAGAGTCTCTGGCGAGGGCGGCTCCGGCTTCAGCGGCGGCGCCGCTTCCGGCGCCGGCACAGGCAGAGGCTCCGGCAGGAGCGCCGGTGCCGACAGCGGCGGCTCTGGTGCCGGAGACGGTTCCGGCAGGGGCCCCAGCGGCGGCTCCAGCAGAGGCTCAGGTGCAGGCCCCGGCATGGGTGCCGGAGCCGGTGCCGGCGGCGACTCCGGTACTGGAGGCGGCTCCGGCAGGAGCGCCGGTGCCAGTAGCGGCAGAGGCTCTGGCGCCGGAGGCGGCTCCAGCAGGAGCGGCGGCTCCGGTGCCGGGAGCGGCTCTGGCAGGGGCACCGGTGCCGGTGGCGGCAGAGGCCCTAGCGCCGGAGGTGGTTCCGGCAGCGGCCCAGGTACCGCCGGCGGCTCCGGAAGGGACCCAGGTGCCGGCGGCGGCTCTGGCAGGGGCTCAGGTGCGGGAAGGGGCTCTGGCAGGGGCTCAGGTGCGGGAAGGGGCTCTGGCAGAGGCTCAGGGGCTGGAGGCGGTTCCGGCAGGAGCGGTGGCTCTGGCGCCGGGGGTGGCTCGGGGCCAGGTCGTGGCGATGACGGGCGGGCACGTTCGGGCGGCAACCGGGGTGGGGGGATCGCGGGGAGGCTTGCCGGGGTCGGTGGCGGGAGCGCGGCGCCGCGGTTCGCGAAGCCGCTCACGCCGGCGTCCATCCTGGGCTGGACCCTGCTGTCGATCTTCGTTCCGGGCGCCGCGCACCTGCGGGCCGGGCACCGCCGCACCGGTCTGGTCCTCGTCGGCGTCTTCGTCACCGTGCTGCTCGGCCTGCTGGCGTTCGTGCTGGCCAACCTGGACAACGCGGGGATCGTCACGCGCGACAGCGTGATGATGACCGTCGTGGTCCTGGCCTCCGTGGGCGCGCTGAGCTGGTTCGCGCTAGCGGTCTCCTCGTACGTCGCACTCGGCCCGAACCGGCTCACCCAGCAGGGCCAGATCATCTCCGGCGTCGCGGTGGGCCTGCTGTGCGTGGTGGTGATGGCCCCGTTCGCGCTGTCGGCCACGTCGGTCTACACGGTGTGGGACGCGAAGAAGCACGTCTTCAAGAGCGCGGAGGACAACCCGGACGTCGCGCCGATCAAGGAGGAGGACCCGTGGAACGGCAAGGACCGGGTCAACTTCCTGCTGGTCGGCGGTGACGCCGCGGGCAACCGCACCGGCGTGCGCACCGACAGCATGAACGTGGCCAGCGTGCACATCCCGACGGGCGCCACGGTGCTGTTCAGCCTGCCCCGCAACCTGCAGCACGTGCGCTTCCCGCCGTCGTCGCCGCTGCGCAGGCACTTCCCGAACGGCTTCATGGCGGAGCTGCCCAACGGCGGCCTGCTGAACGAGGTGTGGCAGTACGCCAACGACCACCCGGAGCAGGCGGGCGGCAAGAACCGGGGCCCGCGCGCGCTGATGGACGCGATCAGCTACACGCTCAACCTCGACATCGACTACTACGTGCTGATGAACATGTACGGGTTCGCCGACCTGGTGGACGCCATCGGCGGGCTGACCATCCACGTGGAGCAGGACGTCAAGTGGGGCGGCCTGTACGGGACCGCGGGCACGATCAGGGCGGGCACCCGGCGGCTGTCGGGCGAGGAGGCCCTCTGGTACGGCCGGTCCCGGGTGGGCAGCGACGACTTCTCCCGGATGAGCCGCCAGCGCTGCGTCATCGGCGCGTTCGCGCAGCAGGCGACGCCGCAGAAGATCCTGGCGAACTTCAACAGCATCGCCACGGCGACCAAACGGCTGGCCGAGACGAACATCCCCGAGGAACTCCTGGAACCGCTGCTGGACCTGGCGCTCAAGGTCAAGGACGCGAAGATGAGCAGCCTGCAGTTCGTGCCGCCGAAGTACTGGCCGGGCAGCCCCGACTGGGTCAAGATCCGGCGGGCGTCGGCCAAGGCGGTCCAGGACTCGCTCAAGCCGCGTCGCGCCAAGGCCGCCACGCAGGCCGCGCCGACGGCGTCGGCTTCCCCGTCGGTCTCGCGTACGCAGGTGCGTGCGGCCCAGCCGACCGAGACGCCGACCCGCAACTCGCAGAAGGCGAACGACAGCGCCGAGTCGCTCGACGAGCTGTGCGGCTGACGCCCTGACCACGACCTCGCCCCGCCTCCTGCCGGTCGGCAGGAGGCGGGGCGAGATACGGGGGTCAGCTGCGGCCGAGGGCGCGCAGCTGGTCGATGCTCAGCGCGGAGACGTTCTGGTCGACGGGCGCGTCGGAGTACTGGTGGATGGTCCAGGACTTCCAGTCGGCCGGCGTGGCGACCGTGCCCTTGGCCTTGTCGTAGTGGGCGACCCACAGCGGGTACTCGCCCAGGCCCTTGCCGTACTGGTCGGCGAAGGCGTAGCCGCTGTAGAACAGCGGGGTGACGCCGGTCTTGGCCTTGACCCGCTCCAGGAACGTCTTGGCCCACTTGTTCACGTGCTCGACCGACTTGCCGTCGCTGGTCTCCAGGTCGAGGGCGAGCAGGTCGCCCTTCTCGGCGGGCTGGCTGTTCACCACGGACAGGAAGAAGTCGGCCTCGGCGACGGGGTCGTTCTTCGGGTGCCCGAAGTGGTAGGCGCCGCGCACGACCTCGTGCTTGTCGAGTTCCTTCCAGTGGCGGGCGAAGGTCTTGTCCTTGAAGTCCAGGCCCTCGGTGGCCTTGACGATGCCGAAGTCGGCGCCGCTGGCACCCCAGTCGTGGGTGGGCTGGTAGTTGGAGACGTCCTGGCCGTACGGGAGCTCGGCGGCCTGGGCGGGGGCGGTGAAGGCGGGAGCCGCCACGGTGGTGGCGACGGCCAGGGCCGCGGTGGCGCCGAACTTGCGCAGGGTACGGGTGATCGTCATGGTGTTCCTCCAGAGTCGCGCACAATTAGTGATCATTCGTACGCATAGAGCTACGTGAGCACCTCTGCGGGACACGCTGCGGAGCGAGGTGCGCTGGGAGTGGAGCGGCCGCTGTCAGATTGATGGGCGCTCAGATGTTGGTTACAACGGCGCGGCTTTCCCAGGCATTCCAAAACCGCAGGTAAAGCCTCACGTGGCCGGGCAAACAGGGGCTTACGCGAGTGCCCGCCGGGGCAACAGCAGGAACGCGCCGAGGTAAAGCACGCCGGCGACGACGAGCAGCCCTTGATAGCCGATGACCAGCGCCAGGTACTCCAGGCAGCCGCCGACCATGGCGCCGAGCAGGTTGGCGCCGAAGGAGGTGGTGGCGTCGGCGGTGTCGGCGAACCGCTTGGCGAACACCACGTTCGCGGCGAAGATCGGCAGGAAGGCGACGATGACGGCGGCCACCGCGCGCACCGGCACGGGCAGCGACAGCAGCCACGCGTTCGGCACCAGCCAGGCCAGCAGCAGTCCGGCGAAGAGCACCCCGTACATGACGGGCAGCGGCGGGGTGCGGAAGCGGCGGGTCACCTCGACGGCGGCGAGCACGGCGACGAGCACCCCGGCGAACACGATGGCGTTGACCACCCAGGTGGTGCCGAACAGCAGCGCGAACCCGGTCACGCTCTTGGTCTCCAGCAGCAGGAACGCCACCCCGAGCAGGAACAGGTCGGCGTACGGGCGCATCCTGCGGTACGGGCCGGCCACGACGCGGACGGCGAGCAGGCTGACCGCGAGGATCAGGCCGAGCGTGACGAGGTAGAGCGACGGGATCGTGCGGTCCTTCAGGTAGAGGAAGGGCCGGTCGTCGTCGGCGGGCGGCGGGGTGCCGGCGGCCGCGCCCGCCCAGGGGGCGCCGCAGCGCTGCGCCTCGGGGGTCGCCCCGGCGGTGATGACGGCCTGCTGGCCGGTGGTGCTGACCACGTCCACGCAGGGCGCGTGGCCGAAGGCGCGCTGGGCGGTGGCGGCGAGCCGGTCCACCAGCCAGCTCTCGCGGTAGTAGTTGTACATGGAGAACGCGCCGCCGGGCTTGAGGCGCTCACGGGCGGCCCGCATGGCCTCCTCGGTGAACAGGTAGCTCTCCAGCCGCAGCGAGCTGGCCCCCGACACGAGTGTGAGCGAGTCGGGCAGCGCGAACAGGATCAGGTCGTACGAGCGATCGGTCTGTTCCAGGAAGGCGCGGCCGTCGGTGACGTGCGTGGTCACGCGGGAATCGTCGTACGGCTTGTCCGGGTGGGTGGAGCCGCCGAGCTCGCGCAGCTTGGGGTCGATCTCGACGGCGTCGACGTGGCGGGCGCCCTTGGACAGCGCGATGGAGACGTCGGTGCCGCTGCCCGCACCGATGATGAGCACGTCGTCGGGCCTGGCGGCGGCCCGCTCGTAGGGCAGCCCGTACTGGGCCTCCCACTGGAGCCGGGCGTGGGCGGGCACGGCCTGCTGGTGGGGGATGCCGTTGACGGAGATGTCGGTCACCGGCACGCCGAGCTGCTCGAACTGGCGGTGGGTCACCTTGTAGTACGGCGACCAGAGCGCCCCGGCGGTGAGCGTCTCGGCCAGCAGCAGGCCGACCACGGCGAGCGAGGGGACGGCCACCAGCCCGATGTAGGCGGCGCGGGGCCGGGGCACCAGCAGCACGGCGTACGCGGCGGCGGCGAGGATGCCCCAGAAGACGGGCGGCGCGCTGAGGAACGACAGCCCGGTGAACACCGCGATGCCGGTCAGGCTGCCGATGAGGTCGTAGCGGTAGGCCTCCAGCCGGGGCAGCTCGGGGAAGCAGCGCCCGACCAGCTCGGCGGGGCCCATGAGGACGAGCGCGGCGGCGCAGAAGACGATGGGCAGGCTGATCCAGGCGGGCGGCCCGACCGTGGACAGGCTCGTCCAGTAGAGCACCCCGTCGGTGTCGCGGTCGACCGTCACCGGGAACGCCAGCACCACCATGACCAGCCCGAACAGCACGACCGGCGAGTAGTAGGGCTGGGCGGTGGTGCGGCCGACGCGCAGGAACCCGAGCCCGATGCCCAGGAACGAGCCGAGCAGCACGAAGTTGGTGAAGTAGCTCAGGTGCACGATGTTGGAGCCGGTCCAGCGGATCAGCGCCAGCTCCAGGAAGAGCATGAACGCGCTGGCGAGGATCAGCCGGGGCCGCACCGCCAGCCAGTGTCCGCCCGTGCCACCGCTTTCGACCGGCTTGCGCGCCTGGAGCGTCATGGTGACTCAACCTAGTCAACAGATCGCCCGCACGGAAGCCTCACGATTACGCCAGGATGTCGTCCCATTCGTCGCATTTTGCGGCGTTTCCGCAGGTCACAGGCTTGGCAAAACCCTGGACGGCGACAGCTCGATGACGCACGGTAAGGGAGTCGCTCCATCCATACACGCTCGGTGGTGATCATGCGGGTCCTCATCCAACTCCGCCCCTCCCCTGACCTCGTCGCGGCCGTGGCCGACCCCGGCCGCGCCGTGACCACGGCCGACGTCGCGGACGGCCTGCCCGGTGTCGAGCTCGACACCGGGTTCGCGCCCGTGGCGCTGCCGCGCCCGGTGCCCGCCACGGGCGGTGATCCGCTCTCGCTCAACCAGCCGCTGCGGTTCTCGATGGCCGCCGCGGACGCCTCCGTGCTGGTCCGCGGCACGATCTCCGACGACGAGGTGGCCACCAGGGTCTCGCTGCTGCCCGGGCTGCGTCCCGACGTGGTGGGGGTGTTCTCCGACCCGGTCATCGAGACCTGCCCGACGTGTGGCGGCGACCCGCCGGCCGGCACCTGGCGTGACGTGGAGCGGCTGCTGGACGGGCCCAGGATGCGCGCCGAGGGCCTCGACGGGTCCGACGTGCACGTGGCCGTGGTCGACACCGGCGTCAACCTGGACCACCTGAGCGGCAAGCTGGGGCGCGACGTGCGCCTCGACGCCGGGCGGAGCTGGCTGCCGCCGACCGTGCCGGGCACGCCCGGGGAGTTCCCTGTCGACCACGGCACGATGTGCGCCTTCGACGCGCTCATCGGCGCCCCGGCGGCGACCCTGCTCGACCTGCCGCTGCTGCGCTCCACCCGGCCGGGCGGCTCGGTCATGGACGGGCTGCTGTCCGACGCGGTGGCCGCGTTCGCGCACCTGCGCGGCGTGCTCGACGCCCAGCCCGAGGAGTCGCGGGCACTGGTGGTCAACAACTCGTGGGGGTCGTTCTCCCCGGAGTGGGACTTCCCCGTGGGGCATCCGGGCAACTACTCCGACAACGGGGCGCACCCGTTCAACCTGATGGTGGCGAGCCTCGACCAGGCGGGCGCGGACATCCTGTTCGCGGCGGGCAACTGCGGGCGCGACTGCCCCGACGGGCGCTGCGCCTTCCCCGAGCGGCCGATCACCGGCGCCAACTCCCATCCGCGGGTGCTCTCGATCGGCGGGGTGAACGTGCGCGGCGAGCGCGTCGGCTACTCCTCGCAGGGCCCGGGACGGCTGGCCGAGCGCAAGCCGGACGTGTGCGCGTACACGCACTTCGCCGGCTCCGGCGCGTACGGCGACGAACCCGACTCCGGCACGTCGGCGGCGGCCCCGGTCGCGGCCGGGCTGGTGGCGGCGGTGCGGACGCGCTGGCCCGCCTCGCGGCTGTCGCCGGCCCAGCTGCGCGCCCTGCTGCGCCGCACCGCCGAGGACCGCAGCACGGTGGGCTTCGACTACGACTACGGCTACGGCATCGTGGACCCGGCCGCGATCCTGGCCGCGCTGGGGCGGCGGGCCAGGAGCGCGGCCTGAGCCGTCGCTATGCGGCCTGGCGGTTGAACACGCGGGTGCCGACCGCCAGGCCGGCCACGGCGAACAGCGCCGTCACCACCACTCCGGCCAGCACCGTGCCCGTCAGGTAGTGGCCGGCGAACAGCTCGCGCAGCGCCTCCACCGCATATCGGAACGGGCTGACGTACGAGAGCGCGTCGAGCCAGCCGGGGGCCATCGACATCGGCAGGAACGACCCCGACAGCAGCGCCAGCGGGATCACCGCGGTGCTCATCACGGGCGCGAACAGTTGCTCGTCCATGGTGAGCGCGATCGCGTACGAGAGCGCGGCCATGCTGGTGCCGAGCACCACGATCAGCGCGAGCCCGGCCAGCAGCCCCGCGGCGGGGGCGCGCAGGCCGAAGGCGTAGCCGACCGCGACCAGCAGCACGACCTGGACCACCAGCGTGACCACGTTGGTGAGCACGCGGCCGAGCAGCAGCGCCAGGCGGGAGGCCGGGGTGACCCGCATCCGCTCCAGCACGCCGGTCCGTCTCTCGAAGACCACGCCGAACCCGGCCATGCCCGTGCTCAGCAGGCTGAGCTGGATGATCAGCCCGGGCACCAGCACCTCCCAGGTGCCGAACGTGGCGAAGATGGGGCCGAACAGCACGAGGAAGAAGAGCGGCTGGATGGCTCCGAAGATCATCCCGACCTTCTGGCGGAGCGTGATCCGCAGGTTGTGCCGGAAGAGCACCCAGGTGTCGCGGATCATCGGACGCCGGCCTCCTCACGCAGGCTTCTGCCGGTGATGTCCAGGAACGCCGCGTCGAGGGTGCGCCCGGCCTTGAGCTGGGCCGGGGTGCCCGAGGCGGCGATCTCGCCGTGGTCGATGATCAGCAGCCGGTCGCAGAGGGCGTCGGCCTCGTCCAGGTAGTGGGTGGTCAAGAAGATCGTCACTCCGTGGTGGTCGCGCAGCGCGCGGATGTGGTCCCACAGGTGGGCCCGGGTCTGCGGGTCGAGCCCGGTGGTGGGCTCGTCCAGGAACAGCAGCGCCGGCCGGTGCGGCAGCGCGAACGCGATGTCGGCGCGGCGCCGCTGCCCGCCGGAGAGCGCGCCGCCCGGCCTGTCCCGCACGCCGTCGAGGCCGAGCATGGCCAGCACCTCGGCGGCCCGGGCCCGCGCCTCGACACGGGAGAGCCCGTACAGCATGCCCTGCAGCTCCAGTTCGTCGCCGATCGGGACGGTCGGGTCCGTCCAGCCGGACTGGGACACGTAGCCGATGCGGCGCCGCACCTCTCTCGGGCCGGCCAGCAGGTCCTGACCGGCCACGGTCGCGGTGCCCCCGGTGGGCGGCAGCAGGGTGGTCAGCATGCGCATGGTCGTGGTCTTGCCCGCGCCGTTCGGGCCGAGGAAGCCGACGATCTCGCCGCTCCGCACGGACATGGTCACGTTCCTGACGGCTTCGACGCCGCCGGTGAAGGTCTTGCTCAGACCTGATGTCTCGATCACTTCATCGCCTCCAAATTTAGAGTAGACACAATTTTGGTGTCACTGCAATATTGGTACGATGAAGGCATGGAAGAGGGGCTACGGGAGCGGAAGAAGCGCGAGACCCGGGAGCGCATCGCGGACATGGCGATGGGGCTGTTCATGACGCGCGGGTTCGACAACGTGACCGTGGCCGAGGTGGCTCGGGCCGCCGACGTGTCGGTGAACACGGTGTTCAACTACTTCCGCACGAAAGAGGACCTGTTCGCCGACCGGCAGGAGTTCGTCGAGAGCCTGCCGGTGGAGGTGCTGCGCGCGCGGGAGAAGGGCGAGAGCGCGGTGCGGGCGTTCCGCCGCGACTTCGTGGCGGCGGTCGAGACCCGGGGGTGGCAGTACGGCCTGCAGGACGGGGCCGACGTGTTCGCCAGGATGGTGGGCGAGAGCCCGTCACTGCTGGCCCGGATGCGGGAGATCCATCAGCAGCGCGAAGAGGCGCTCGCGGAGGCGCTGGCCGACGAGCTCGACGCGGACGCCGACGAGCTGGCCCCGCGGCTGGTGGCCGCCCAGATCCTCACCACGACCCGGCTGCTGTCGGACTACGCCGTGCGGCGTTCGCTGGCCGGTGAGCCGTGGGAGACGATAGCGCCCGACCTCCGGGCGCAGGCCGAGGCGGCTTTCGGCCTGCTGGAGTCGGGCATCGGCGACTACTGCGTGCGGCGCTAGCTGACCGACGCCATGACGATGGCGAACACGATGAACACCCCGTAGATGAGGATGATCCCGCCCATGATGCAGGTGCTGACGATGCCGCAGATCCGGCCGGCCTGCACCATGCCGCGGTTCTCGTACACGTAACCGCTGGCGTCGATCTCCCGCAGCGCCTTGGTGCCCATGTTCCAGGCGAACGGCCCGAGGATCTGGCAGATGACCAGGCTGAGGATGCCCATCACCAGGATGGTCGTCCCGTTGGGGTGCGTCTGCGGTGGCGGGCCGTAGTAGCCGGGGCCGTAGTGGGGATAGGACATGGGTGACTTGACCCCTCGGTTGTCAGGCAATCAGGTGGGTTTTATACCACAGCAGCCTCATTGCCAGCCGCTTGTACACTGCTTGAATGATCAAGGGCGCGTTCCAGTGGCTGGCCGGTACCGAGTGGTTCATGCGAGCCGGTCCGAGGATGGTGCCGAAGGTCGAGCGGCTGATCGACAAGATGTCCGGCGGCAAGCCGGTCGGCGGCGACCGCTCCCTGGTCCTGATGACCACCGGCGCCCGGTCCGGGGAGCCGCGCCGCACCCGGCTGGCGTGCGTCCGCGAGCCCGACGGCTCGCTGCTGGTCGTGGGCAGCAACTTCGGCGCCGAGCGCCACCCCGCGTGGACGGCCAACCTGCTGGCCCGCCCGGAGGCGGCCGTGTCCTTCCAGGGGCGCGAGATCCCGGTGAGCGCGCGCCTGCTGACCGGTGACGAGCGGGCCGCGGTGTGGCCGGGGCTGGTGGCGGGCTCGCCGTTCTACGAGCGCTACACGGCCAGGTCCGGGCGGGAACTGCGGGTCTTCCGGCTGATACCGGAGCAGTGATCCTTTTACGCCAAAATAGTCGGGCAATCCATCCCTTTCGAGGAGGAGCCCTCCCCCGTGCGTGAACGCCTCGGCGCCGTCCTGGCGCACCGGCACTTCCAGCGGTTCATCGTCGCCGTGATCCTGGTCAACGCCGCGGTCCTCGGTCTGGAGACCGTTCCCTCCGTGGCGTCCCGCTACGGCGACCTGCTGGCTCTGCTGGACCAGCTGGCGCTGGCGATCTTCGTGGTCGAGCTGGCGGCCAAGATCTACGTGGAGCGTTCACGGTTCCACCGCGACCCGTGGAACATCTTCGACACGGTGATCGTCTTGATCGCGGTGGCGCCCGCCACGGCGAGCAGTCTGTCGGTGCTGCGCTCGCTGCGCATCCTGCGCGCGCTGCGCCTGCTGTCGGCGGTGCCGAGCCTGCGCAAGGTGGTCTCGGCCCTGCTGCGCGCGATGCCGGGGATGAGCTCGATCGTGGTGCTGCTGTCGCTGGTGCTCTACGTGGCCGCGGTGCTGGCGACCAAGCTGTACGGGCAGACGGCGCCGGAGCGCTTCGGCAGCCTCCCGACGTCGTTGTTCACGCTGTTCCAGACGATGACGGGCGACGACTGGGGCAACATCGCGCGTGAGGTGATGGAGGTCCACCCGTCGGCCTGGATCTTCTTCACGATCTTCATACTGCTCTGCACGTTCGTGGTGCTCAACCTGTTCATGGCGGTGGTGGTGAGCGCCATGGACGAGGAGGCGAAGGAGGAGCGGGCCGAGATGGAGGACCTGTCGGCGGCCTCGACCCAGCGCATCCTGGACGAGCTGGCGGAGCTGCGCAAGGAGGTGGCGGCGCTGCGCCGCGTCACCCCGCGGGCCAAGAAGCGCACCAGCGCCTGACGGCCCGCCGGGCACGCGCGCGCCGCGAGGGTCAGCGGGAGTAGAACTCGACCACGAGCAGCTCGTCCACGGGCACGGGCACCTGCTCCCGCATCGGGACGGCCAGCAGGGTGAAGGTCAGCGCGGGCAGGTCCACGCTCAGGTACGGGGCGGTGCGCTCGTCCGCGTGGATCCCCTCGGCGGCGGCCACGAACGGCTGCATCCGGCGCGACCGCTCCCGCACCGACACGACCTGGCCGGGCTTGACCAGGTAGCTGGGGATGTCCACCTTGCGGCCGTCCACCGCGATGTGCCCGTGCGCCACGTACTGGCGGGCGGCGTAGATCGACGGCGCCAGCCCGGAGCGCATCACCAGCGAGGCCAGCCGGGACTCCAGGATGGAGACCAGTTCGGCGCCGGACGCGCCCGGCCGGCGCTCGGCCAGGTCCCAGTAGCGGCGTAGCTGCCGCTCCGACACGTCGTAGTACCAGCGCAGCTTCTGCTTCTCCAGCAGGCGGACCCCGTAGTCGCCGGTGTTGCGGCGGTTGGTCTTGCGGCCGTGCTCGCCCGGCGGGTACGGGCGCTGCTCGAAGTAGCGGACGGCTTTCCTGGTCAGCGGCACTCCCGCGCGGCGCGACAGGCGCACCTTGGGACCGGTGTAGCGCACGTTCACCTCATTGTGCTTAGGTAATGCTTACTTAGGTAAGGCTAACCTACACGCCAAGGAGGCGCCATGCTGCCCATCCCGCAGCGGATCCGCACTCTCGCCGCGACCGCCTCGGTGGTCAAGCTGACCGTCGACGGCGTCCCTGCCCGCGCCAGGGGCGGGGTCGACGAGCGGGGCAGGCCGGTGCTGCTGGCGCTGCCCGGCGAGCCGCTGCACGGGCTGCACCGGCTGCACGAGGACGCCGTGGTGGCGGTCAACCTGGCGGCGATGCGCAGGCTCGGCGACGACGAGCACCCGCGCGGGCTGATGGAGGTGCAGGGCTGGGCCCAGCCGGTGCCGGCGGGCGAGGCGCGGGCGGCGGCGGTCGCGGTGGCGGCGAACACGGCCGACGAGGCGCTGTTCGACGCCCTGGAGCGCTACGGGCGGCCGGACGCGCCCCGGCTGCTGCGGGTGGACGTGGCCCAGGTCGTGTACCTGACCGGGCAGGAGTCCGGGGTGCTGGACGCCGACGACTACCTGGACGCCGAGCCCGACCCGCTCGCCGAACCGGCCGAGCGGGTGCTGGCGCACGTCAACGCCGCGCACCGCGAGCAGCTGGCCAACGGGGTGTCCCGCCATCTCGGCAGGCCCGCCGGGGAGGTGTGGCTGTGGGAGCTGGACAGCCGGGGGGTCACGGTTCGGGCGGACGGCTCGCTCGTCCGCTTCCTCTTCCCGGCGCCCACGAGCAGCGGGAGCGACCTGGAGGCGGCGCTGAACGGCCTGCTCTGCACCTGCGGCCACCACCCGGCGGCCTGAACCGGGACGCCCTTCTTGATCACGATTCTCCGCTTCGCCGTTCGAGCACCGCCAGGGCTGACTATCATCTGCCTCTGTGAGAGAGACCGAACGGCGCGGGCGGATCCTGCAGATCGCCGGCACGCTGACCGGCACCCTCATGCTCGTCCTCGCCGGCGTCCTGGCCGCCGCCGGGTCGCCGGGCACGTCGCTCTCCACCGCCAGCATGCCCCAGCCGGGCGTGCCGGGTCTCGCCGAGCCGCGGGGGGCGATCGAGTCGGCGTCCGGCCGGGCCGACCCGCGTCACCTGTCGATGCCCCGCCGTGACGCGCGCCCGTCCCCCACAAGCACCCCTGACCGGCCCACCGCCCGGAGCTCCCCCCGCCCCTCACCGTCGTCCGCACCGTCCTCGGTGCCGCCGTCCCCAGGCGAGACCTCCCTTGCCACCCCGTCCTCCCGTACGGACAGGGAAAGCCGTGCGGGCGCCCTCGCCCCCGCCGGCCCGGCCCTCACCACGGCCCACCCCGCCCCGGGCACCCGCCCCACCCCGACGGCCACCAAGACCAAGACGAAGAAGCGCCTCACGCGCCCCAACCGCATCCCCGGCCACCGCTGAGCACCCGGGAGAGCACCCCTCCCCAACCCGGCACTACGGCGAGCTGAGCGGGCCAAAGGCACGCACGACGGCGCCCAGCCCGAGGGGTTCCCAAAAAGGTTTTCTCCCCCGACGCCAGAGAGATCGAGCCTGCGGCGCCCAGCCGGAGGGGGGTTCCCCCGAAGGTTCCCTCCCCGACGCCTGCGGCGCCCAGCCCGGAGTCCCCACAGAGGTTTCTCTCTGCGACGCGTGCGGCGCCCAGCCTGAGGGGGTTCCCACGAAGGTTTCCCTCCCCGACACGTGCCACGCCCAGCCTGAGGGACTTCCTGAGGGGTCTCTCCCGACGGGAGAAAGATCCAGCCTGCGGCGCCCGGCCCGAGGGGGTTCCCACGGAGGTTCCCTCCCCGGCACGTGCGACGCACAGCCCGAGAGTCCCCGAAGAGATTTCTCTCCCTGACGCGTGCGACGCCCAGGTGGATCGGGGGTCGTCAGAGGGGTTTCGTGGGGTGCAGGGGGCGGCGGGTGGCGAGGGATTCGTCGACGGCCTCGGGTGAGAGGACGTGGTCGAGGACCATGACGGCGCAGCCGCTGATGCCGGCGGCCGGGCCCAGCCGGCTCGGCTCGATGCGCAGCCGTCTGGTGGCCAGCGCGGTGGAGCGGCGGTAGACGACCTCGCGGATGCTGGACACCAGCGGCCCGAACGCCTCCGCCATGTCGCCGCCGAGCACCACGACCGACGGGTTGAGTATGTTGACCGCCCCGGCCACGACCTCGCCGATCCGGCGCCCGGCCTCGCGCACGGTCGCCATCGTCTCGGCGTCACCGGCCCGCACGAGGCGGGTCACGTCGGCGATGTTCTTGACGTCCTTGCCGGCGGCGCGCAGGTCACGCAGGAGCGCGGTGCCGCTGGCGACGGAGTCGACGCAGTCGACGTTGCCGCACCGGCACAGCACGCCGCCGCCGTCGCGTACCGGGATGTGGCCGATCTCGCCGGCCGCGCCGAGCGCGCCGCGCAGGATGCCGCCCCCGGCGATGATGCCGGCGCCGATCCGGGTGGACACCTTGATGAACATCAGGTCGTCCAGGTCGGGGTAGGCGCCCCGGTGCTCGCCGATGGCCAGCACGTTCACGTCGTTGTCGACCAGCACGGGCACCGGGAAGCGGGCCCGGACCAGCGGCGGGATCACCACGCCCGTCCAGGACGCCATCACCCTGGCGCTCTCGGTGCGGCCCTCGGCGAACTCGACGGTGGCGGGCATGCCCATCCCGACGCCTTTGACCATGGAGCGGGGCCGGTCGCCGAGCAGTTCGTCCCAGGTGTCCATGACGAGGGGCAGCACCACGTCGGGGCCCTGCTCGACGTCGATCGCGAAGTCCTGCCCGGCCAGCTCGCGGGCGCTCAGGTCGCAGATGGACACGCGGGTGCGGCTCGCGCCCAGCGCCGCGACCAGGACGACGCCGCCGGACGCGTTGAACTCCAGCCGCACCGGCGGGCGCCCGCCGGTCGAGGGAGCGTCCGCGCGCTCGACGACCAGGCCGCGTTCCAGCAGCTCGTCGACGCGGAGCTGCACCGCGGGGCGGGACAGGCCGGTGACCCGGCCGATGTCGGTCCGCGTCACGGCCGTACCGGTGCGGATCAGCTGCAGTACGTCACCGCTGGTGGCGAGGGTGGCTGCGGTACGTCGAGACATCGGCTAAGTGAACCACACCTAGTTGTGTCATGAAAAGTCGCTACTTTTTCATCTCAAATAGCAAAACTATGCTTGTGTAGGACCGTAACCCTAGCTAGTGTCCGTTCTGTCCCCGCATTGGTAGATCATCGGAGTCGTGTTCGTGTCCCCGCTCTCGCCCTCCCCGGCCGCCCACACCGCCGACCTGGTGGTCTTCGGCGGTACGGGTGACCTGTCCATGCGCAAGCTGCTCCCCGCGCTGTACCACAGCGACAGGGACGGCCGGCTCTCGCCGGAGACGCGCGTCATCGCCCTGTCCAGGGGCGGGCTGACGGACGCGGACTTCCGCGGCAAGGTGGACGCCCAGGTACGCGACCAGGTGCCGGTCGACGACCACGCCATGTGGCAGCGCTTCCTGGGCCGCCTTCACCATCTGACGGTGGACGTGGGCGGGCAGGACCGCACCGGCTGGGACGCGCTGCGCGCGACGCTGGCCGAGGACCGCGACCGCGTGTTCTACCTGGCGAGCCCGCCCAGGACGTTCGGCCCGTTCTGCCGGGAGGTGGACCGGGCGGGACTGGTGACCCCGCGCTCCCGGGTGGTGCTGGAGAAGCCGCTCGGCCACGACCTGCCGAGCGCCCAGCGGATCAACGACGAGGTCGGCGCCATCTTCGACGAGCACCAGATCTTCCGCATCGACCACTACCTGGGCAAGGAGACGGTGCAGAACCTGCTCGTGCTCCGCTTCGCCAACGCGTTCCTGGAGCCGATCTGGAACTCGCTCTGGATCGACCACGTACAGATCACCGCCGCCGAGACCGTCGGCACGCCCGGCAGGCGCGGCTACTACGACCACGCCGGCGCGCTCCGCGACATGGTGCAGAACCACCTGCTGCAGCTGCTGACGCTGACCGCGATGGAGCCGCCCGCGCGCAACGACCGCGAGGCGATCCGCGACGAGAAGGTGAAGGTGCTGCAGGCGCTGCGCCCGATCACCGGCGGCGAGGTCGGCCGCTTCACCGTGCGCGGCCAGTACACCGCCGCCGACGGCATGGCCGGCTACCTGGAGGAGCCCGGCTCGACGCCGCCGACCGAGTCGTCGGAGCGGGTGGAGACGTTCACCGCGATCCGCGCCGAGATCCGCAACTGGCGCTGGGCCGGGGTGCCGTTCTACCTGCGCACCGGCAAGCGGCTGCCGAACCGGCGCTCGGAGATCGTGGTGCAGTTCAAGGACGTGCCGCACTCCATCTTCCCCGGCGGCTCGCCGAACCGCCTGGTGCTGCGGCTGCAGCCGGAGGAGGGCATCGAGCTGCACATCATGGCCAAGGAGCCGGGCGCGGGCGAGGTGTCGCTCAAGCCGGTGCCGCTCAGCCTGAACTTCGGCGAGACGTTCCCGGCCCGCGTTCCCGAGGCGTACGAGCGGCTGCTGAGCGACGTGCTGGCCGGCAACCCGACGCTCTTCATGCGCCGTGACGAGGTGGAGGCCGCGTGGCGGTGGATCGACCCGATCCTGGACGCCTGGCGCTCCTCCCCCGAACTGCCCGAACCGTATCCCGCCGGGACGACCGGCCCCGCAGGCGCGCACGAGCTCCTCGGCCGCAGTGGCCGCGCCTGGCACGAGGAGGAGGCGTGACTTCTGTGACTTCCATGCACCCCGTCATCCAGCAGATCACCGACCGCATCGCCGGCCGCAGCGCGACCAGCCGGGCCGCGTACCTGGCCAGGATCCGCCGCGACGGCGAGAACGCCCGCGCGAAGGGCCCGGCCCGCGCGCACCTGGGCTGCGCGAACCTCGCGCACGGCTTCGCCGCCGCGCCCGACTCCGACAAGCCCGCCCTGCGCGGCACGGCCAAGCCGGGCGTGGCGATCGTCACCAGCTACAACGACATGCTCTCCGCCCATCAGCCGTACGAGACGTACCCGCCGGAGCTGAAGGCGGCGGTGCGCGCGGCCGGGGGCGTGGCCCAGGTGGCGGGCGGCGTGCCCGCGATGTGCGACGGCATCACGCAGGGCAGGGCCGGCATGGAGCTGTCCCTCTACAGCCGCGACGTGATCGCGATGTCGACGGCCATCGCGCTGTCGCACGACATGTTCGACGCGAGCCTGCTGCTGGGCGTCTGCGACAAGATCGTGCCGGGCCTGCTGATCGGCGCGCTGCACTTCGGCCACCTGCCCACGATCTTCGTGCCGGCCGGGCCGATGACGTCGGGCCTGCCGAACAAGGTCAAGGCCCGCACTCGCCAGCTCTTCGCCGAGGGCAAGCTCGGCAGGGGCGAGCTGCTGGACGCCGAGGCGAAGTCCTACCACTCCCCCGGCACGTGCACCTTCTACGGCACCGCCAACTCCAACCAGGCGCTGATGGAGGTCATGGGCCTGCACCTGCCGGGCTCGACGTTCGTCAACCCGCACACCGAGCTGCGGCACGCGCTGACGGCGGCGGCGGGCCGCCGCGCGGTCGAGATCACCGCTCACGGCGCCGAGTACACGCCGATCGGCGAGCTGGTCGACGAGAAGGCGATCGTGAACGCGTGCGTGGCACTGCTGGCCACGGGCGGCTCCACCAACCACACGCTGCACCTGGTGGCCATGGCGGCCGCCGCCGGGATCGTGCTGACCTGGGATGACCTGTCGTGCCTGTCCAAGGTGGTGCCGTCGCTCACCAGGATCTACCCGAACGGCCAGGCGGACGTGAACCACTTCCGCGAGGCGGGCGGCATGCAGGTGCTGATCGGCGAGCTGCTGGACGCGGGCCTGCTGCACGCCGACGTGATGACCGTCGCCGGGCCCGGCCTGGACCGCTACCGGTCGGCGCCGGAGCTGCGTGACGGCGAGCTGGCGTGGGAGCCGGTCATCGGCAGCTCCGACCTGGACGTGCTGCGCCCGGTGTCGGACCCGTTCGCGGCCGACGGCGGCATCCACGTGCTCTCCGGCAACCTGGGCACGGCCGTGAGCAAGGTGTCGGCGGTCAAGCCGGAGCACCTGGTGATCGAGGCGCCGGCGAAGGTCTTCGACGACCAGCTCGACCTGCTGCGCGCCTTCGAGGCGGGCGAGCTGGACGGGCAGGACTTCGTCGCGGTCATCCGCTACCAGGGGCCGAGCGCCAACGGCATGCCGGAGCTGCACAAGCTCACGCCGCCGCTGGCGGTGCTGCTGGACCGGGGGCAGCGGGTGGCGATCGTCACCGACGGCCGCATGTCGGGCGCCTCCGGCAAGGTGCCCGCCGCCATCCACCTGTCGCCCGAGGCGGCGGACGGCGGGCCGATCGCGCTGGTCCGCGACGGCGACGTGGTCCGCCTCGACTCGGCCGGGGGCACCCTGGACCTGCTCGTGCCGGCCGAGGAGCTGGCCCGCCGTACTCCCGCGGGCCGCGCGCTCAGCGACGCCGAGTGGGTCGGCACCGGCCGCGAGCTGTTCGCCACCTTCCGCCGCATGGCGGGGCACGCTGAGCAGGGGGCCGGCATCTTCGGCGTCAGCGGCGCCGAGTCGCCGCACCACGGCCCCGGGCTGGCGTTCCCGGCCGAGTCGGGCGCCTCCCACCTGGAGACGGGCATCCCGCTGCCCGCTCCCTCGGGAGCCTCCCGGTGACTCCTTCCTGGTCTCCCTCCGAGGGCACGCCCGCCCTTCGGCCCTCGGAGGGCATCTCCAGCGGCGGGAAACTCCCGGCCGCGCCCGGCCACCACCCCTCGGAATGCATCCACGGCGGCGGCGACCGCCTGGCCGGGCCCGTCCTCCGGGCGTTCAGCGGCGGGAGCCTCATGCTCTCGCGGGGCATGCGCTTCTCCCGGCCCTGCGGCTGTTCGGCACGCGCCGGACGGTCGCGATGAGGGCGCCGGAGCTGCCGTGGCTGGTCGCCGACATCGGGGGGACGAACGCCCGGTTCGGTCTCGTCACGGCGCCAGGAGCCGCGCCGTCACACGTGGCGGTGCTGTCCGGGGCCGTCTACCCGACGCTGCCCGACGCCGTGGCCGCCTATCTCTCCGAGCATGCGGGAGGGGTGCGGCCGGGGGCGGCGTGCCTGGCCGTGGCCGGGCCGATCGACGGGGACCGCTACCGGCTGACGAACTCACCGTGGGCCGGGTCCACGCGAGACCTGGACGTCCCGTACGTGAAACTGCTCAACGACTTCGAGGCGCTGGCCGTGTCGCTGCCGCACCTGCGCGCGGACGAGCTGGTGCCGCTGGGCGGCCCCGAGCCCTCGTACGGGGTGAAGGCGGTGCTCGGCCCCGGGACCGGGCTCGGCGTGGGCGGGCTGGTGCCGACCGATCACGGCTGGGTGCCGATCCCCGGCGAGGGCGGTCACGTCACGGTGCCCGCGGCCGACGACAGGGAGCTGGAGATCGTCCGGGCGCTCCGTGCGGAGGGCCTGGACCAGGTGGTGGCCGAGCACGTGCTGTCGGGGCCCGGCCTGGCCCGCCTGCACCGGGCGCTGGCCCGGGTCAACGGCGTCGCGGCGCCGTCCCTGGCCGCTTCGGAGATCGTGGCGCGGCTCGGCGACCCGCTGTGCGCGGAGACGGTGGAGGTGTTCTGCGGGATGCTGGGGAGCTTCGCCGGGAACGTCGCGCTGACTCTCGGCGCGCGGGGCGGTGTCTACCTGGGCGGAGGCGTCCTTCCCCGTATCGTGGAACGCGTGTGCGCCAGCAACTTCCGTGCCAGGTTCGCCACTAATCCCGACATGTCCGCATACCTGGCGGAGATCGGCACCTCGCTCATCGTCGCGCCGCAGCCCGCCCTGACGGGCGCCGCCGCCTGGCTCACCCAGCACGCGCCGGCGACCCGATGACCGCCCACGCCACCCACCGGCCCACGCGGTGGCGGGCCTGGCGGCCGGCGTGGCCCGTCCCGATCGACCACCGTGCGCCGGGCGCCTCGCCGCGTCCCGGGCGTTTTCCGTACCTGAGGAGTTCCCGATGAGCCTGCTCGACCTCGCCCCCGTGATCCCCGTCGTGGTGATCGACGACGTGGAGACCGCCGTGCCGATGGCGCGGGCGCTGGTGGCCGGCGGCCTGCCCGTGATCGAGGTGACGCTCCGTACGGCCCCCGCGCTGGAGACCATCGCCCGGATCTCCGCCGAGGTCCCCGAGGCCAAGGTGGGCGCGGGCACGATCCGCCACTCGCGGGACATCGCGGCCGCCCTGGAGGCCGGCGCGGGCTTCCTCGTGTCCCCCGGCACGACGCTGTCGCTCGTGGAGGCGATGGAGTCCAGCGGCCTGCCCTACCTGCCGGGCGCCGCCACCGCCTCGGAGGCGATGGCGCTGGCGGAGCGGGGCATCAAGGAGCTGAAGTTCTTCCCGGCCGAGGCGGCGGGCGGCGTCGCGTACCTGAAGTCCCTGCAGGGCCCGCTGCCGGACGTCCGCTTCTGCCCGACGGGCGGCATCCGCCCGGCGACCGCCCCCGACTACCTCGCCCTGCCGAACGTCGGCTGCGTCGGCGGCACCTGGCTCACCCCGGCCGACGCCCTGTCCGCCGGCGACTGGTCCCGCGTCGAGAAGCTCGCCTCGGAGGCCGCCGCCCTGAGGTGATCACCACCCGTCCCAGCCGCGGGAGCCGTACCAGTCGCCCACGATGCGCACGTAGATGTCGTCGGCGGTTTCCTGCGGGACGGCTCCTGGATGCCAGGCGAAGCCGGTGTTGCTGTAGATGGCCCATTCCGTCGTCGTGAAGCCGGCGCTGCCAGGGACCGGCACGCCGTCCAGGCTTCCGTGCTCGGCTCCTCCACCGCACACCCGGTACAGCCCCGCCCACTCGCAGGACTCGTAGTGGATCGGCCCTCGTTCCATGATCCTCTCCGCGTAGGCGCCCAGGGCCGGCGCCGACAGCGAGAACCGCAGCGCGAAAGGGGCGTTGTAGGCCAGCGCGACCACGGTCGCCCAGGTGATCAACCAGGGCGCCAGGCAGCGTCCAGCCCGGCCGGTGACCCCGCCTCTGTCAGCCGCCAGGGCGAACCGCAGCGCCCAGTAGACCATCAGAGGAAGACCGACGAGGACGACCGCCAAGAGCATCTCGACCCCGTACCAGAAGGGCACGCTCGCCCAGTACATGATCACTAGGGCCAAGGTGGACCACACGATCACGAAGGGCCATCCGGGCGGCTTGGCGATCATCGCCGCACACTAGCGCAATCTCGGGACGATCCGGCTCGTTCCCGGCAAGCTGTGGCCCGGTCTGTGTGGGACCGGGTGAGAGCGGGTCGTCACGGATCGCTACCGCTGTGGTCCGGCTCACCTAGGCTGAGGGGATGAGAGAGCTGGTGGGCCGGGTGTCGGCGCTCGACACCGAGGCCGGGGCCGCGGTGCGGGTCATCGCCTACTTCGACCGTCTCGTCCAGGCCCATGCCGGTCTGGAGGCGATCGTGCGCGGCGCCGCCATGCTGGCCGGTTGCCCCGCCTGCCTCTCCGACCCCGACCGCCACCTGCGGATCCGCGTACGGGCCGACGGCGAGCGCGAGGACCACCGGACCGCGCCCGACCCGGGCTGGCCCGCCCACCACGTGGGCAGCGGAGCGGCGGCGCTCCGGCTGGAGCGTCCCGGACGAGCGGGGCCCGTCGACGCCATCGTGCTCGAACGGGCCGCCGCCGCGGCGCGCGACGTGCTCGACCGCACCTGGGGCCGCGCGCCCGCCCGGCCGGGTGAGGATCCCGCCCTGGTCGAGCTGCTCCTCGACGCGGCCGCGCCGCCGCAGGCCCGCCTGATCGCCGCCCGGCGGCTCAACCTGGCAGGCGACGTACGGGTCCGCGCGGTCGCGGAGGAGGGCGGGCGGGCCCGGATCGAGCGTGACCCGGTGATCATCACTGACCGGCCCGGCGAGAAGCGCCAGGGGGTCGGCCCCGCCGTGCCCGTGCCGGAGCTTCCCGAGTCGTGGCGGCTGGCCCGCGTCGCGCTGCGCCTGGCGGCCGAGGGATCCGCCCAGGATCCCGGCCCGCGCGTGGTGTTCGCGGACGAGCTGGGCGGGCTGATGGTGCTCGCCGCCGCGGCCCGCCCGGACGGCGAGGCGGTCCCCGACGTCCTCGCCCTGGAGCGGGCCGGGTCGGCGGCGCCCTGGACTCTCGTCACCCTCCACGCCGTCGCCTACGCCCAGAGCCTGCGCGCGGCCGCCACGGAGCTGACCATCCACCACTCCACCCTGCAGGAACGGATGACCCACGCCGAGCACCTGCTGGGCTGGGACGTACGCACTCCGCAGGGCCGCCTGCGCCTGCAGCTCGCGTTCGCACTCCGGCGGCTGGCCCGCCACCCCGAGCCGGGCAGGCCCGCCGATCGGCGGGGTCCCCGGGTAAACCCGCCGAGTGGCGGGTAAGGCCCGCCATCTGGCGGTCGATCCACCGGCCCGGCCGTGGCCACCATGGTCCCAGCGGCAAGTCGGCCGCGACGTCCGACCGAAAGGTTCTCCGATGAGCATCGACGAGTCCCCCGCCCGGCCGGCCGCGCCGGTGCCGTTCGACCCCGAACTCGGCGCGGCCCTGACCCTGATCCAGCAGCACATGCCCCCGCTCACGTCGCTGGACGAGATCCCCGCGCTGCGCGCGAACTCGGCCCTGATGCCGGTGCCCACCGCCGAGCAGCTCAGTCGCGACGGGGCGTTCGACGTGGAGGAGCGCGAGGTGCCCGGCCCGGCCGGAGCGCCCGACGTCACCCTGCTCATCTGCCGCCCCACCGGCGCCACCACTCCGCTGGCGGCCATCTACAACATCCACGGCGGCGGCATGATCGGCGGGAACCGGCTCGTCGGCCTGGACTCGCTGCTGGACGTGGCGCAGGAGCTGCGTCTGGTGCTCGTGTCGGTCGAGTACCGGCTCGCGCCCGAGCACCCGCACCCGGCCCCGGTGGAAGACTGCTACGCGGGTCTGGTGTGGACCGCCGAGCACGCCGCCGAGCTGGGCATCGACCCGGCCCGCATCCTCGTGGCCGGAGGCAGCGCGGGCGGCGGGCTCGCGGCGGCCGTGGCCCTGCTGGCCCGCGACCGCGAGGGCCCGGCCCTGGTGGGGCAGATGCTGATGTGCCCGATGCTGGACGACCGCAACGACACCCCCTCGTCCCTGCAGATGGCCGGTCTCGGCATCTGGGACCACGCGGCCAACGAGATCGGCTGGACCGCCCTGCTCGGCGACCGGCGCGGCGGCCCCGACGTCTCCCCCTACGCCGCCCCGGCCCGGGCCACCGACCTGTCGGGGCTGCCCCCGGCCTTCATCGACGTCGGCTCGGCCGAGACCTTCCGCGACGAGGACGTCGCCTACGCCACCCGCATCTGGCAGGCCGGCGGCCAGGCCGAGCTGCACGTCTGGCCGGGCGGGTTCCACGGCTTCGAAGGCATCGTCCCGCACGCCGCGATCTCCCAGGACGCCGGTGTGCCCCGGATGCGCTGGCTCCGCCGTATCCTCGCCCCCTGAGCCGCCCGCGCGCCCAGCTGAACGGTCAGGAACGGAGAAGCGGCGGCCACCGCGCCGCGCCTAGCGTGATCGTCATGGATGTCCCCGCTCACCGGAGCGGGGTCGCTCGTCTCGCAAGGAGAGCCATGAACGGGAACACGTGGGTCCGGCGGGCGCACCGCTGGCTGTCCATGACCTTCACGGTGACCGTCGTCGTCACCGTCGTCGCCATCGCCGTCGCGGGGCAGGAGGGGCCGGCCGAGTGGATCTACTACCTGCCGCTCCTCCCCCTTGCCCTGCTCCTGCCCACCGGCCTGTACCTGTTCGTCCTGCCGTATGCCGCCAAGCGGCGCAGCAGGCGGTGACGCGCCCGAGCTTGTCGTCACGTTGGGTAAAGTGTTCATTACCTCAGGTGTCCGGCGACGGTTGCCGAGCGACCGCACCGGACTGCCGCCTCGTGGTCTCTCGGCGACCAGCCAGGCACCGACTAACCTTGACGACAGCCGGGACCTGACTGCGGTCATCAGCCAGGTCCCTGCCCCCCACGGTAAGGGAGATCGACTTGAGCACCAAGAGCACGGAGGAGCGTGTGAGCGCCTTGGAGTCTTGGGCTTTCCAAACCGGCCGGGACCTCTCCGAGGTCAAAGCGGTTCAGGGGGAACACACGAATCGGCTCGCGGCCATGGACGAACGACTGACCGGCATGGACGAGCGGCTGGTCCGTCTCGAATACGGCGTGGGCCTGCTGCTCGATCACCACGGCATCCAACGTCCTCAGCCATAGCCCTCAGAAGGGAGAGTGCTTCCGGTAGTGATGCCGGAGGCGTTCTCCGCGTACGGCCAGTGCGGGCTGCGACCTGCCGTCAGGTCAGCACAGTCTCCTGAGGTCGGCGAAGTCCGCGTTGATGTCCGCGATCACCTGGTTGGGATCGCCACCCGTCATACCGGTCAGGCGGAAGTTCAGCTCCTGGAACTCGTTCGCCAGCCGGCGGATGGTCGCTCCCACCGCTCCTTGCGCGTCGAGGCCCGCGCCCATCAGGTCCTGGTATGCCTGGCGGGCCGCGGCTGCCTGGCCTGCGCGGGTGGTCCCGGCGTCCCGGCGGTATGTGGCCAGCGCCGTCTCCGTTTCGTCGCAGCCGGCGGGCCGGACCGCTGACAGCGTTGCGGGGGGCTCCTCGGCCACCGGGGTGGAGCTCGGCACCGGCAATTCGGGAGTGCTGGATTCGGGAGTGCTGGATTCGGGGGTGCCGGATTCGGGGGTGCCGGATTCGGGGGTGCTGGGCTCGGGCGGAGGGCTCGAGGTCTGCGGTGCGGGCGAGGTGGGCGCGGGATCCGGTGAGGACTGGGCGGCCGAGGGGGTGGGTTCCGGACCGGGCTGCGGGGGCTGCGGCATCAGGTACGCGACCAGGGCGACCACGGCGGCAGCCGCGGTCGCCATAGCGCTCACGGCCGTCCAGTCCGGGCCACCTTTCGGCCGCGCTGATCGCTTCTCCGCCATGACCTCATCCTCGCCGAGCCGCCGGGCCGGGTCCAGAAACGCCTCCTGCCGATCTTGATACGCCCGCGTGGAGATCCCCCGGCGTTCCAGGAAGCGGCCGGCGACTACCCGCACGGTTAAGATCGCCTTTCCGGCGATCTCCAGGGCAGGCCACCGTGTACCTGATCTACCGCTCATGGGACCAGGGCGTTCTCGGCAAGCGCGTGTGGCGGATGCCCCAGCCGACGGTGCTGGAGTGGGTCCATGACGTATGGGAGGACGCCACCGCCGGGGACCCGTACGAGTGGTTCGAGCGCGAACTGGGCACGAACGTCTGGTATCTAGCGGCCCTCTTCGAAGGCGGCGCACCGCCGCGGAGCATGGAGGAACTGCGCACCCTGGCCCGGACCCGGGTGTCGGAACTCCAGCAGTGCAACGTCGACGCCCGGAGCGTGCGCGTGCTCGCCGACTCCCTCTGGTATGAGGTGGCGTACTACCTCGTCGACGACTCCGCCGTGGCGGCCAGCCCCGGCCTCTGGTCCTACGCCGTGCACGACGGGCCGCTGCCCGCGACCGTGAACACCCCCGCCGGCGGGTTCACACCACCGTGGAAGACCGTCGACCTGGCCGGATCGTCCGGGACGGGCACCGTCTACGCGGTCCTGCTCACCTGCAGGGCGAGGCACTTCAGCATCGGACGGGACGACACCTACGCCTTCCGGGGCGTCCGGCTCCCGGAGTTCGCCGCCGCGCTGCGCTCGCTCGGCACCACCGGCGAATGGCCGCTGGAACTGATGGTGTTACGGTCGCTGATCGCGCCGGACGAGGACGGCATCGCGGCGGCGCTGGAGCGCTGCAACCGATGGCCCGGCTATGCCGAGCCGCCGGACGACTACCTCGCCGACCTCAGCTCCCACGCGGCGGCGCTGGAGCTGATCCGGACCGCCCGCGTCCGCGAAGGCACGGTCATCCACGTGGACGAGCATGTGGTCCAGATGCTCATCGCGGAATGGGGCGAGACACGTGAGCAGTGGTTCTTCTTCGACGACCGGTGGGCCGGCGGCCATCCCGATCTCGCCGCGTCGCTGATGTGGTTCGCCTACCACTGGGATCCTCTCTGCTCGCGCCACCACTTCAGAGACAAGCCGTGCTCTGACAACCGCGTGCTCTACATCGCCGTGATGGACGAGGACGGCCGGGTACGGGTGCGCGAGGCGGGGCCGATGGACGACGAGCGGTTCTGGAAGTTCTACCATTGGCACCACAGCAGGCGACCGCTCGGCGAGGTGACCGCCGGCGACGTGCTCGGCGCGGTGGAGGTCCAGTTCCAGCAGCCGGCGCCCGACTCGTGCGGGTTCACCGAGTTCCAGATCACCCGCACGAGCCACGGCCCGGCCGTCGCCGCGATGCTCGCGGACCGCATCCGGCATGACCTCAAGGAAGCGGGCATCACCCGGTCCGACGGCTGGTTGCAGACCCGCTATCCGCACGGGAGTCGCTTCTTCCGCGCCGTCGGCCGGCTGCGCCGGTCCGCTGATGGGTCCGACTTCCTCGTCATCGGCTGACCGGCCTCTCGATAGTCAACATTCTTACCCTTGACGCTCCGTACCGCTCGCCTTGGGTGGCGTCACGCGTTGGTTTCGGGCCTTGACCGCTTCGGGCTGCCCGCTTACCGTCACCGTTGAGTTAGGAAGCTTTACTATCTCTTGGTGGACGACGTAACCCCCCACACCAGCTCATAGGAGACCCTCGTGCGCTTCGTCCCTCTCGTGGCGGCCGGGCTGCTGGCCCTGTCGCTCACCGCATGCACCGCGGGCAAGGAGGCACCGCCGTCGCTCGGCGCCCAGCCCGCCGCGAGCGGCACCGGTCCCGCCGCCGCCGCGCTGCCCCCCGCCACGCTGGAGCTGTGGCACGGCTTCTCCACCGACGTCGAGACGAAGGCCTTCGAGGAGGCGGTCGCGGGCTTCACGGCGAAGTTCCCGCAGATCAAGGTCACCACGAAGAAGGGCATCCAGGACGCCCAGATCACCCAGGCGATCCGCGGCGGCAAGGCGCCCGACGTGGCGGCCTCGTTCACCACCGACAACGTCGCCCAGTGGTGCAGGAGCGGCGCGTTCCAGGACCTCACCGCGGTCATCGAGCAGGACGGCATCGATCTGGGCTTGCTCCCGGCCGCGGCCCGCGCCTACACCGAGTTCGAGGGCAGGCGGTGCACGATGCCGCTGCTCGCGGACGCGTACGGGCTCTACTACAACAAGGCGCTGATGAAGGGCGAGCAGCCGCCGAAGACCCTGTCGGAGCTGACCGAGCTGACCAAGAAGCTCACGGTCCGCGACGCTGACGGGAACATCGAGGTCGCCGGGTTCATCCCGAGCTTCCAGTACTACGAGAACTCCCCCAGCCACCTCGGCCCGATGGTCGGCGCGAAGTGGTACGAGGACGACGGCACCTCGGCCATCGGCTCCGACCCGGCGTGGAAACAGCTGCTGCGGTGGCAGAAGGAGCTGGTCGACTGGTACGGCTACGACAAGCTGGAGAAGTTCCGCAAGGGCCTGGGCGACGAGTGGGGCGCCGAGCACCCGTTCTTCGAGGGCAAGGTCGCCATGATCCTCGACGGCGAGTGGCGCAACGCCATGATCGCCAACGACCCCGAAGCCAAGGACCTGGACTACGGCACCGCCCCGCTGCCCGTCGCCGACGACAAGCCCGAGCTGTACGGCAGCGGCTTCACCGCCGGCACGGTGATCGGCGTGCCGAGGGGCGCCGCGCACCCGCAGCACGCCTGGGAGCTGGTCAAGCACCTCACCACGGACACCGAGTCGCTGGTGACGCTGTCGAACGCGCTGCGTAACGTACCGACCACCAAGGCCGCCATGGAGCACCCGGACCTGGCCAAGGACGCGAACTTCGCGACGTTCCTCGACATCTTCAACCACCCGAAGACGACGTCGATGCCGGCCAGCGTCAACAGCGTCTTCAACCAGGACGCCTTCTCCACCTTCCTCATCCAGTGGGAGAAGGGCGCGGTCAAGGACCTCGACGCCGGGCTGGCCGGGGTGGACAAGCGGATCGACGACAAGCTGAAGCTGTCCGGGGGCTGATGATGGCCTCCACCCACGTCGCGCGGCGCGGGCACGCCCTCGCCCGGCCGTCGCGCCGGCGGCCCGGCGAGGGCCTGCGCGCCCTGCTGTGGCTGTCGCCGTGGATCGCCGGCGTGGCGGTCTTCTTCGTCTACCCGCTCCTGTCCACGGTCTACTTCTCCTTCCACCGGTACGACCTGTTCACGCTGGAGTTCATCGGCCTGGACAACTACCGCTACGCCTTCTCCGACCCGCGCGTGCTGCAGTCGGCGCTGAACACCCTCTGGCTCGTGGTGTTCATGGTCCCGGCCCAGGTGGTGTTCGCGCTGGGCGTGGCGCAGCTGCTGGCCAAGCTGAAGAGCGGCGGCGGGATCCTGCGGACGATCTTCTACCTGCCGTCGCTGGTGCCGATGGTGGCGGGCACGGTCGCCTTCGTCTACCTGCTCAACCCGGCGACGGGCCCGGTCAACCAGCTGCTGGCCTGGTTCGGGATCGCCGGCCCCGACTGGTTCGGCAGCGCCGCCTGGGCCAAGCCCAGCCTCACCCTGCTCGCCCTGTGGGGCGCCGGCAACACCATCATGATCTTCCTGGCGGCGCTGCTGGACGTGCCCAGGCATCTGTACGAGGCCGCCGCGATCGACGGAGCGGGCGCCTGGCGGCAGTTCCGCAGCATCACGCTGCCGACGATCTCCCCCGTGCTGATGTTCTCCGCCGTCACCGGCGTGATCTACGCCGTGCAGTACTTCACCCAGGCGGTGATCGCCTCCCGGGTGGCGTCCGGCGCGACCGACTCGGCCGGCACCACGTTCACCCCCGGCTATCCGGACGGCTCGCTGCTCACCCTGCCCCAGCACCTGTTCCACACCGGGTTCCGCGACTGGTCGATGGGGCTGGCGTGCGTGCACGCGCTGCTGCTGTTCGCGGTCGCGATGCTGTTCACGCTGATCCTGCTGCGTCAGTTCGGCAAGGCGGAGGTGACGTCGTGAGGCGCCGCCTGATGTGGGTCGCCCAGCACTCGCTGGCCATCGCGCTGGCGCTGATGTTCCTCGGGCCGGTCGCGTTCGTGACCCTGACCGCGCTCATGACGGACGAGCAGGCTCTCACCAGCCGGCTCTGGCCCGAACAGTGGAACTGGGCCAACTTCGCCGACGTCTTCGCCCGCTCGGAGCTGCTCACCTGGACGCTCAACACGTTCCTGTACGCGTCGCTGGCGACGGTGTTCATGCTGGTGTCGTCCATCCCGGCGGCCTACGCCCTGTCCCGCTTCCGCTTCCGCGGCCGCAAGGCGGCGTTCCTCGTGGTGATCAGCGCGATGATGCTGCCGCCGCAGGTCGTGGCGGTGCCGATCTACCTGGTGTGGGCGCGGCTGGACCTGACGGACTCGCTGTGGCCGCTGATCCTGCCGATGCTCTTCGGCGACGCGTTCTCGATCTTCCTGCTGCGCCAGTTCCTCATCACGATCCCGCGCGACTACACCGACGCGGCCAAGGTGGACGGCTGCTCGGACGTGCGGATCCTGTTCCGCGTCATCCTGCCGATGGCCCGCCCCGCGATCGCGGCGGTGGCGCTGTTCTCGTTCTTCTACTGCTGGAACGACTACTACGGGCCGCTGCTGTACGCCGGGGTCGACCAGGAGGGGTGGACCCTGTCCCTCGGGCTGGCCACCTTCAAGGCCTTCCACAGCGTGCAGTGGAACCTCACCATGGCCGCCACCCTGCTGGTGACCGCCCCGGTGATCATCGTTTTCCTCTTCGCCCAGCGGGTCTTCATCGAGGGCGTGACATTGACGGGGGTGAAGGGTTGAAGCTCGCCGTGGTCGGGGGCGGCTCGACGTACACGCCGGAGCTGGTCGACGGGTTCGCCCGGCTGAGGGAGGATCTGCCGCTGACCGAGCTCGCCCTGGTCGATCCGGCCGCGGAGCGGCTGGAACCGGTGGCGGGCATGGCCCGCCGGATGCTGCGGGCGGCCGGGCACCCGGCCGCCGTGACCGCGACCGGCGACGTGCGGGCGGGGGTCGAGGGGGCGGCGGTCGTGCTGCTGCAGCTCCGGGTGGGCGGGCAGGCGGCGCGCGAGGTGGACGAGACGCTGCCGCCACGCTGCGGCTGCGTCGGCCAGGAGACGACGGGCGCGGGCGGGCTGGCCAAGGCGCTGCGGACGGTGCCGGTGGTGCTGGACATCGCCGAGACGGTCGCCCGGCACGCCCCCGGTGCGTGGATCGTCGACTTCACCAACCCGGTCGGCATCGTCACCAGGGCGCTGCTGGACGCCGGGCACCGCGCGATCGGGCTGTGCAACGTGGCGATCGGCTTCCAGCGCCGCTTCGCGGCCACGCTGGGCGCCGACCCGTCGCGGGTGTCGCTCGGGCACGCCGGGCTCAACCACCTCACCTGGGTGCGGTCGGTCCTCCTGGACGGCGAGGACGTGCTCCCCGGCCTGATCCGGGAGCACGGCCGGGAGATCGCGGCCGACGTCGGGCTGCCGGTCGAGCTGATCACCAGGCTGGGCGCGGTGCCGTCGTACTACCTGCGTTACTTCTACGCTCACGACCTGGTGGTGGCCGAGCAGCGGACCGAGCCGTCGCGCGCGGCGCGGGTGGCGGAGATCGAGCGGGAGCTGCTGGCCCTGTACGCCGACCCGGCGGTGACGGCCAAGCCGGAGCTGCTGGGGCAGCGGGGCGGCGCGTTCTACTCCGAGGCCGCGGTGGCGCTCATCGCCTCGCTGCTCGGCGACCGCGGCGACGTCCAGGTCGTCAACGCGCGCAACGGCGGCGTGCTGCCGTTCCTGCCGGACGAGGCGGTCGTCGAGGTGCCCGCCAGGATCACCGCCTCGGGCGCGGAGCCGCTGCCGGTCGCCCCTCTTGAGCCGCTGTACGCCGGGCTCGTCGCGCACGTCTCGGCGTACGAGACGCTCGCCCTCGAAGCCGCCCTGCGCGGCGGGCGCGAACGGGTCGCCGACGCGCTGCTCGCCCACCCGCTCGTCGGCCAGGAGCATCTGGCGCGCGAGCTGACCGGGCTGCTGCTGGAGGCCAACCGCGCGCATCTGCCCTGGGCGGGGACCCGTTGAGGACGATCCTGGCGGTCGACGGCGGCAACAGCAAGACCGACCTCGCGCTGGTGGCCGAGGACGGCACCGTGCTCGCCACCGGCCGGGCCGGGCCGTTCGTGCCGCAGAGCGCCGGAGTGAGCGCCGCCGCCGACGTGGTGGAGCGCGCCGCCCTGGCGCTGCGCGACGGCATGGCCGCGCCGTACGCCGACGTCCTTGCGGCCTTCCTGGCCGGCGCCGACTTCCCGCGCGAGGAGGAGGCGCTGCGCGCGGAGTTCCTGGCGCGCGGGTGCGCGGGCGAGGTGTCGGTGGCCAACGACACCTTCGCGGTGCTGCGCGCGGGCGCGTCCCGGCCGTGGGGCGTCGTCGTGGTGTGCGGGGCCGGCATGAACGCCGCCGGCGTCTCCCCCACCGGCGAGGTGGCCCGCTTCCCCGCGCTCGGCAGGCGCAGCGGCGACTGGGGCGGCGGCGAGGACCTGGCCGAGCACGTGCTCTGGCATGCCGCCCGCGCGGAGGACGGGCGCGGCCCGGACACGGCGCTGGCCGAGCTGGTCCGCACGCGGTTCGGCACGGCGAGCGTCACGGAGGTGGTGCTCGCCCTGCACTTCGGCGAGCTGGACCCGGCCCGGCTCCACGAACTGGTGCCGGGCCTGTTCGCCGTCGCGGCAGGCGGCGATGCCGTGGCCAGGGGCCTGGTCGCGCGGCAGGCCGACGAGGTCGCGGTGATGGCCAGGGTGTGCCTGGACCGGCTCGGCCTGCTGGACACGCCCGCCGAGGTCGTGCTCGGCGGCAGCGTGCTGACCGCGCGCGACCCGTACCTGCACGGACTGATCGAGACCTCGCTCGGCGCGAGCGCGCCGCACGCGCGCGTCCTCGTCACCGCCCTTCCCCCGGTCGCGGGCGCCGCCCTGGCCGGGCTGGACCTGCTCGGCGCGGCCGAGGCCGCGCACACCCGAGTTCGCGAACACTTCAGGAGGAGCACGTGAGGAAGCTGATCCCCGCCGCGCTCGCGCTGGCGCTGCTGGCCACCGTGAACGGTCCCGCCGCGGCCACCGACCAGCCCGCCCGCCAGGCCGACGCGACCGGGCTGATCCGGGTGGATCAGGTCGGTTACCTGCCGGGCGAGAGCAAGCACGCGTACCTGATGACGAGCGGCCCCGCCGGGCGCTTCACCGTGGTCGACGGGCGCGGGCGGACGGTGCTCACCGGGCGGGCCGGCCCTGACCGGGGCGCCTGGAACAGCCGCTACCCGCACGTCCACGACCTCGACCTGACCCGGCTGCGCACGCCCGGCCGCTACCGGATCAAGGCGGGAGGGGCGACGTCGGCCGAGTTCGAGATCGCGCCGTCGCGGAACCCGGCGGCCAAGGTGCTGGGTTTCCTCGGCCTGCAGCGCGACGGCGCCGACGCGGTGCGCCGGCCGAGCCATCTCAACGACCGGGCCGCCTCCGTCTACGCGTGGCCCGAGTTCACCGGCCCGGACACCGACCAGATCAAGGGCGGTCTGACGCGGATCGGCGGCCCGGTCGACGTCGAGGGCGGCTGGTTCGACGCGGGCGACTACCTCAAGTTCACCCACATCCTGGCGTACGTGGACACGCTGTTGTGGGCGGCCCAGCGGGACGGCGCGAGCAGCCCGGCCTTGAGGAAGGAAGCAGCTCATGGCCTGAAATATCTGGACAAGATGTGGGATGAGGAGTCGAAGACGCTCTACATCCAGGTCGGCATCGGCGCCGGCGACGCCGAGGGCACGTTCGTCGGCGACCACGACATCTGGCGGCTGCCCGAGGCCGACGACGGCGACGACGCCGAAGGTCACCAGTTCATCCGCGACCGCCCGGTCTTCCGCGCCGCCGATCCCGGCGAGCCGATCAGCCCGAACCTGGCCGGGCGCACTGCCGCCGCCTTCGCGCTGGCCGCCCAGCTCGAACCGTCCAGGGCGCGCGCCGCCCGCCTGCTCGACCAGGCCGCGTCCGTCTACGCGATGGCCCGGACCACCGGCGTGGACCGGCTGGTGACCTCCCTGCCGCACGCCTTCTACCCGGAGAGCGTGTGGCGCGACGACATGCAGCTCGGCGCCGCCGAGCTGGCCCTGGCCGCGCAGCGCCTGCGCGACCCGCGCGCCGGACGGTGGCTGGCGGACTCGGCCCGCTGGGCGCGCGGTTACCTCGACGAGGAGCAGGGCGACACGCTCAACCTTTACGACGTGAGCGCTCTGGCCCACGCCGACCTGATCAGGGCCATCCGCGCTTCCCGGGCCGAGGGACTCGCCGTCACCGAGGCCGACCTGGTCGCCGGGCTGCGGGCCCAGCTCGACCTCGGCGCCCGCCGCGCCGCCGCCGACCCGTTCCGGGCGGGGGCTCTCTATGACACGTTCGACTCCGTACCGCATGCTTTCGGCCTGGCCGCCACCGCGCACCTGTACCGGTCGGTGACCGGCGACCGCTCCTACGACGCCTTCGGCACGGCGCAGCGCAACTGGGCGCTCGGCGCGAACCCGTGGGGCGTGTCCTTCGTCGCCGGAGTGGGCGAGAACGCGATCGCCTGCCCGCACCACCAGATCGCCAACATCACCGGCAGGCCCGCCACCGGCGCGGTCGTCAACGGGCCCAACGACGCCGGGCTGTTCGAGGACGGCCTCGGCGGGCACTTCGAGGAGATGCCGCCCTGCCCGGCGGACGGCACCGACCGCTACGAGCGGTTCACCGGCCACGGCAGCCGCTTCGTCGACGACGTGCGCTCCTGGCAGGCCTCCGAACCGGCCGACGATTTCGCGGCGATCGCCCTGTACGCTCTCACGTTGACGTGACGCTGCTCACCCCGGAGGTGACGTGAAGCCCCCTGTCCACGGGACGCCGCGGCTGATGCGCGCGATCAACGACCGCGCCGCGCTCCGCATCCTGCTGGAGAAGGGCCCGCTGACCCGCCCCGAGCTGAGCAGGCTCACCGGCCTGTCCAAGCCGACGGCGTTCCAGCTCCTGGCCCGCCTGCAGGAGGCGGGCCTGGTCGTCAACGACGGCGTCCGCACGGGCCAGGCCGGGCGCACGGCCGAGGTCTACCGGGTCAACGGCGCCGCCGCGTACGTGGCCGCGCTGGACGTCACCCCGGGGAGGATCGGCGTCCGGGTGGCCGACATCACCGGCGCCGTCGTCGGCGAGGCCGACTACCCCGCGCCTTTCCCCGAACCTTCACCCGCGTCTTCACCGGCACCCTTTCCCGCGTCTTCCCCCGTACAGTTGTCTGAGGGGGGCGGTCTCGTCGAGCGGCTGCGGGCGGCGGTGGAGGCGGCACGGCCACCGGGCCCACTGCGCCGCGTCGTGATCGGCGTGCAGGGCGCCGTCGACCCCACGACCGGCAGGCTCGACCACGCCGCCGCCGAGGACATGCCCGGCTGGCAGATCCCCGATCTGGTGCCCACGCTCACCGCCGGGCTCGGCGTCACCGTCGACGTGGAGAACGACGTCAACCTCGCCGCCCTCGCCGAGCAGGCGCACGGGGCTGCGGCCGGCTGCCCGGACTTCGTGCTGCTCTGGGCCGGCGAAGGGCTGGGCGCCGCCCTCGTGATCGGCGGGCGGCTGCACCGCGGCTTCTTCGGCGGCGCCGGCGAGGTCGGCTACATGCCGATCCCCGGCGCGGCCACGGCCCGCGACGGCGGCCGGTTCGGCCACCACGGCTACCAGGCGCTGGCCGGTGGGCCTGCGCTGCAGGACCTGCTGCGCTCGTACGGGGTGCGCGGGGCCGACTTCCGCGAGTCGGTGGCGACCGCGGCGCGCCTGGCCCAGGGCACCGGGAGAGCCGCCCAGGAAGCGGCGGCGGGCCTGCGTACGGTGGCCTCCCGGGTCGCGCTCGGCCTGGCGACCATCGCCGCGGTCGTCGACCCGGGGCTCGTGGTGCTGGCCGGGGGCCTGATGTCCGCCGGGGGCGAGCCGCTGCGCGACCTCGTCGAGCGCGAGCTGCGGGTGCTCGACGTCGACCGGCCGCAGGTCCGGCTCTCCGCCGTCGACAGCAACCCGGTGCTGGTGGGCGGGCTGGACCTGGCACTGGCCCGGGTCAGGGACGAGGTCTTCGGCCACGCCCGCGACGGCGCCCCTGCCGAGGCGGGCCGCTGACCGCTGTCGCGTACGGCGGCCTGGGCCTGGTCCTCGGGCGTCCTCGTCGTAGAAACGCGGTCAGAATGTGGCGATCGGGTTGACCGGGCTGCCGGACGTGCCGGCGAAGCGGACGGGCGCGACCGTGAGGTGGAAGTCCCACTGGCCGAGCTCGGCAGCCGTCGTCGCGCACGCCTCAAGGTCGCAGTTGTCGAGCATCCACAGACCCATCGCGACGAGGCTCACGGCGTGGACCGGCATCAGCACGCCTTCGTAACCCGATGGCAGAACGTCCTGCGGGGTGTCGGCGCCGATCAGCGCGACCTCCCGTTCGTGCAGCCACGGCAGGCAGGACGCGTGCCACCCGGCCTGGGTGAAACCGCTGACCGGACCGGTCTCGTGCCGGACGCGGCCGTAGCCGGTCCGCAGGAGCACCGCATCGCCGGATCGCACCCGCACACCCTGACGACGCTCAGCCTCATCCAGATCGTCGGGGAACACCCCCTGCCCCGGTTCCAGCCACGGCACATCCCGCGCGCTCGCGACATCCAGCAGGACACCCCGCGTGACGATCCCGTTCGCCGCCGCCGTGACGGCCGCCCACGCCGAGCCCGTCGCGGCGTCGACCAGCGCGTGCGACCGCCCGTTGTACATCGCGCCGTCCCAGAAGATGTGGCACGGCGAGTCGACGTGGGTGATGGTGTTGCCGTGGAAGGTGACGCCGACCCGCTCGGACGAGAAGCCCCAGTGCCGGTCATGACGGAATCCGGGCGCCGGCATGTTCTCCGCACCCGGCATGTCGGCGGCGCACGGGCACGCCGTCGTCGACCGCTCCATGTCCTCCGGTACGGCGACCTCCCATGCGCACGACACGCTCCTGCCGTGGCGCACGGCCCGCGCCGCCGCCAGCCGGACGTCGTCGGTGATGTGGTTCAGCGTGCCGAGCTCGTCGTCGTCGCCCCACCGTCCCCAGTTCGACAGCGTGTCGAAGTATCCGAGCACGTCGTCCTGCGTGGGCACCGGTCGCCCTGCCGTCATCCCGGCATCGACTCCTCCGGTCGCGTGGTTGGAGACACCGCAGGCAGGGTATCCCGCTCGCTCCCTCAGGAACCAGCGAGTCAATCGTGACGGCGGACGATCCCGGGGCCCGCCGCATGCCTCACCATCGCAGCAGGGCGCCGATGCCTCCGGCGTCGCCGAGGACTCCGGCGCCGGCCCCCTCGATCGGGCTGACCCTGGCTCCGGTGGCGAGGGCCCGCTCCACCAGCCGCTCGTTCAGCCGGGGCTCGGGCGTGTGCCGCCGGACGCCGGTCTCGGTGTCGGCGTACAGGGTGCCGTCGGCGTCCACCGAGCCGACGTAACGTACCTCCGGGTCGTAGACCAGGTGGGCGACCCGACCCTCGTTCAGCGCCCCGGCCACCTGGGACAGGCCCAGCGCGCCCTTCTTGCTCAGCCCGGCGTCCAGGACCTGTTCGAGCAGCCGGCGCTCGCTCGCGGTGTGCTCGGCGTGGAGCCGTTCGGTCACCGCGGCCAGCAGCCCCGGGTCGTCGAGCCCGGCGAGCACGCGAGTATCCCGGATCACCCGGTCCCGCAAGGGCTCCGGGAGCCTGCCGGCGAGGATCTCGGCCCACTGATCGCCGCCGCTGACCAGGATCCGCTCCCACCGCCGTTCCTCGGTCAGGTTCGTGACGGTCTCCGCCACCCGGTCCAGGAACCGCTGCGCCCAGGCCCGCTCGCGGGCCTTGCGCTGCTCCCGCATCGGCGTGTTGTACTGGCCCGCCGGTCCACCGCCGATCTGGCCGGCCCGCTCGTGCGGCGCCTCCAGGTCCTCCTGTTCCAGCCGGCTCACCTCCCGCAGGCGGCCGAGCCGCCATTCCAGCAGCCGGGCGTCGTCGCTGGAGACGAGCACGACCCCGGCAGGCCGGCCCTCGTCCAGCAACTCCAGCAACGGGTGGACGAACGGGCCGTCGTCGAGCACGACCCGATTCGGCACCGGCATCTGGCTGTCCAGGCGTACCACCCAGTCGTCGCCGAGCGCGGCGAAGGCGATCCGGCCGCGGCCGGACTCGATGGGTGCGGCGAGCTCTTCCACCTCGGGGCCGAACCGGTCCAGCGCGGCGACCACCTCGCGACGGCGCTCCGCCGGTCCCTCCTCGGCCACCCGGCGCCGCAGCTCCCGGTACCGGTTCTTCAGGTCGATCGCCGCGGCGTTCCGGTCCCCTCCCGGATCGGCGTTCACGTACACCGACAGCACCCCGGCCGCGTCGGTGCGCCCCGACAGCTCCAGCAGGGCCTTGTCATCCAGTTCCTCGATGGCCGCCAAGACTCTCATCCTTTCCCCCGGTGGCTGTGAGCTGCTCCCTACCCGAACGTGTCCGCTTCGCACCGTTTTAAGGTGTTTGGCGCATTCGCCATGCATCGCATTCATGTCCGTCCATACGAAACATGCGTTTGCCTGATGTGACGCCGGTCGCTTCACTGGGTTACGCGATGACCGACCCGAGGTGAACGATGACCGACTCCGCCCCCGTCTCCGATCTCGACCTGTTCGACGACACGGTGCTCGTCGACCCCTACCCGTCCTATGCGGCGCTGCGCGACCTGGGAGGCGTCGTCCGCCTTCCGGCGAACGACGTGTACGCGCTCACGAGGTACGACGTGATCCGCAACGCCCTGGGCGACTGGGAGAGCTTCTCCTCCGCCGGGGCCATCGGCTTCAACCCGATGGTCAACGAGGCGCTGACCGGCACGTCCCTCTCCTCGGACCCGCCGGTGCACACCCAGTTGCGGGCGACCTTGACCGCCAACCTGTCGCCGCGGGCGCTGCGCGGGCTCAAGTCCGGCATCGACGCCAAGGCCGACGCGCTGGTCGGGGAGCTGGTCGACCGGGGCTCGTTCGAGGCCATCGACGCGCTGGCCCGCGCGTTCCCGCTGGAGGTCGTCGCGGATCTCATCGGGTTCACCGGTCACGTCCGCGACAACATGCTGCGCTGGGGACAGGCGGCGATGCAGGTGATCGGGCCGATGAACCGGCGCACCGCGGAGAGCTTCCCCATCGCGGGCGAGCTGTACGGCTGGTGCTCGGGCGTGACCGCCGAGGATCTGGCGCCCGGCTCGGTGGGGCGGGGGATCTTCGAGGCCGAGGCGCGCGGCGACATCCCGCCGGACACGGCCGGCCACATCATCCACCAGTATCTCGGCGCCGGCGTCGACACGACGATCGCCGCCATCGGGAACGTCGTCGCGCTCTTCGCCGCGCACCCCGGCCAGCTCGCGCTGGTGCGGGAGAACCCGTCGCTGGTGCCGGCCGCGCTGAACGAGGTGCTCCGCTACTGGGCCCCGCTGCACGCCTGGGGGCGTCGTACGACCCGGGACGTGGAGATCGACGGCGTCATGGTCCCGGCGGGGGCGCAGGTGGCGATCCTGTTCGGGGCGGGCAACCGGGACCCGCGCCACTACGAGAACCCCGACGCGTTCCTGGTCGAGCGGAACCCGGTCGACCACCTGTCGTTCGGCTACGGCCCGCACGGCTGCGCCGGCCAGGGGCTGGCCCGGCTGGAGGCGCACGCGGTCATCGAGGCCCTGGCGCGCCGCGTGCGGCGGCTCGTCGTCGGCCCCGAGGTACGGGTGCCGAGCAACGTCACCCGGAGCATCGAGGAGCTCCCCGTCCTGGAGGTGGTCCCGGTATGAAGATCGTCCTCGACCGTCCCCGCTGTGAAGGGCACGGCCTGTGCGAGGAGGCCGCGCCGGAGCTGATGCACCTCGACGACGACGGCGAGCTCGTGCTCGACCGCGAGGAGATCGGCGACGCCGAGGTCCCGCTGGCCAGCGCCGCCGTCCGGGTCTGCCCGGTGGCGGCCCTGCGGCTCGCGTGAGTACGCGGATCAGGCGGGTCGTCGTCGTCGGCAACGGCGTCGCCGGGCTCACCGCGGCCGACTCGCTGCGGGCGAGCGGGTTCGACGGGGAGCTGACCGTCGTCGGCGACGAGCCGCACGCCGCCTACAGCCGTCCCGCGCTGTCGAAGGCGCTCCTGCTCGACGGCGGCGGAACGGCCCACGAGCTCCCGCCGGCCACGCACGGGGCGACCGAGCTCCTCGGGGTCCGGGCTCGCGGGCTCGACCTGGAGCGCCGGCTCGTCACCCTCGGCGACGGCACCGAACTGCCGTACGACCGGCTCGTGATCGCCACCGGGGCCCGCGCGCGGCGGCTGTCCGGCCTGCCCGAGGAGCACACGCTGCGTGGCCTGGACGACGCGCTGGCCCTGCGCGACCGGCTGGCCGCGAGCCCGTCCGTGGTCGTGGCCGGCGGCGGCCCGCTCGGCATGGAGATCGCCTCGGCGTGCCTGGCCGCGGGGTGCGAGGTCACGCTCGTCTCCCAGGGGGTGCCGCTGATCGGGCACCTGGGACCGTACCTGGCCGGGGTCTTCGGCGAGGCCGCGCGGGAGCGTGGGCTCACCGTCGTGGAGACCGGCGCCGCGCGGGTCGAGCGGGACGCGGGCGGCGTGCGCGTCGTCCTGGACGACGGCGCGGTCGTCGAGGCCGAGCTGCTGGTGTCGGCCGCCGGTGACGTCCCCAACACGGAGTGGCTCGCGGGCACGGGCCTCGCCGCGGGCGGGGTCGTCCGGGTCGACGCGCGCGGGCTGGCCCGCCCCGGCGTCGCGGCGGCCGGCGACCTGGCGGCGTTCCCGACACCGTACGGGCCGCGCCGCGTCCCGCTGTGGAACAGCGCGATCGAGCAGGCGAAGGTGGCCGCGGCCGCCCTCGTGCGCGGGGACGGGGCGCCGCCGCTGCGGTTCCAGCCGTACTTCTGGACCGAGCAGTTCGGGCTCAGCCTCAAGGCGGTGGGCTATCTCCCGGTGGACGGGGAGCCGGAGCACCTGGAGCCGGGCCTGATGCGCTGGTCCCGCGCCGGTGTGGCCGTGGCGCTGAACCACCGGATCCCGATCCCGCGGCTGCGCCGGGCCGCCGCGTAGAGTTTCCTCACGATGAGCGGCGAGGGTGCGGACACCACGGGTTCGGGGCTGGATCGGCTGGCGTCGGTCAACCTCAACCTGCTGGTGCCGCTCCTGGCGATGCTGGAGGAGCGCTCGGTGACCAGGGCCGCCGAGCGCGTCGGGCTCTCCCAGTCGGCGATGAGCCACGCCCTGGGCCGCATGCGACGCCTGCTCGGCGACGACCTCCTCGTCCGGCAGGGCAACGCCGTCACGCTGACCCCGCGCGCCGTGCAGTTGATCGCCCCGTTGCGGGCGACGCTCCAGCAGGCCGCGGACCTGGTCAGCCTGCCCGTCTTCGACCCGGCGACCGATCGCCGGGTCATCACCGTCGCGATGACCACCAGCACGGCCTTCGTCCTCGGCGCGCGGCTGGGGCGGCTGGTGGCGGAGCGGGCGCCGCACGCGACGCTGCGCCTGCGCACGATCACCGTGCCGGCCGAGTCGACCTTCACCGAGCACGGCGTGCACGTCGTGCTGATCTCCGAGGCGTTCGCGTCGCCGCACCCGCGCGAGCGCCTGTACGACGACCGCATCGTGGTGGTGGCCTCGGCGGACACGCCGCCGGAGGCGAGCGCGCTCGACCTGCTGACCACGCAGCCGCACGTCGTCGTGGACGCGGAGCGGCGGGTCTTCCCGTATCCGGTGCTCGACGAGCAGGGCGTCCCCTACCGGGTCGGGCTGCGGGTCTCCGACTTCCTGCTCGTCCCGTACCTGGTCGGACGGGCGGGCGGGGTCGCCCTGCTGCGCCACCGGGTCGCCGCGGAGATGCGGGCGCTCGTCGGCCTGCGGATCGAGGAGTTCCCGTTCCCGATCCCCGGGCTGGGCATCGACATGGTCTGGAACCCGCATCTCGGTGACCACCCCTTCATGGCCTGGCTGCGTCAGCTCCTGTTCGACGCCGCCCGGCCCTGACCGGGTCTCGATTAGACGGATCGGCGAAGGGTTTGCGGCCCGCGCGGGCGGGTTCCTAGGGTCGCCACCATGGACGATCTTCTGGTACGGCCCCTCGATCCCGCGTCGTTGCCGGCGGCGACGGGCGACTACACGCACGGCACCGTGGTGACCGGTGCCCGGCGCACCCTGTTCGTCAGCGGCCAGGTCCCCTGGGGCGGGCCGGGCCCGCTGCCGGAGGACTTCGACTCCCAGTGCCGGCTGACGTGGCGCAACGTGCTCGCCGTGCTGGCCGAGGCCGGCATGGGGGTGCGCAACCTCGCCAAGGTCACGACGTACCTCTCCGACCGCCGGTATCGCGAGGCCAACAGCCGCATCCGCCAGGAGGTGCTCGGCGACCACCGGCCCGCCCTCACCATCGTCATCACCGGCATCTACGCCGAGGAATGGCTGCTGGAGATCGAGGCGATCGCCGTCGAAGGCTAGCCGGCGTTCAGGTCCAGCAGGTCCCAGCCCAGCGGGGTCAGCTCGTGCCGGGCCGTGCGCGCCACCCGGGTGGTGACGACCAGCCCGGCGCGCCGCAGGTTGGCCACGTGCGCCGAGGCGGTCGCCGGCGTGACGCCCAGCGCCGCGGCGAGGTCGGCGGTGCCGCGGCCGGAACCGCGGGCGAGAGCCCGCAGGACGGCCGCCCGGCGCTCGCCGACCGCGCCCGCCAGGCGTCCGTCCGGCCAGTCGCGTCCCCCGCTGTCGCGCCAGAACGCCCCGGCGGTGCGCGCCGGGTAGAAGAGCATCGGCTGCTGCCGGTCGTTGAGCTGCCGGTGCACCCCGTCGGTCAGGAACATGCTCGGCACCAGGACCAGCCCTCGGCCGCCGAGGGCGTAGTCGGGCGCGACCGGCCCGGCGAACTCCAGGTACGGATGTTCCCAGCGCACGTGGGGAGGGCAGAGCGTGGCGAGCATGGCCTCCACCCCGTGCCGCGCCGCGAGCCGGGCGCGATAGGCCACGTCCGCCGCGAGCTGGGCGCGCAGCCGCGGCCAGTCGGCGGCCAGCACCGCCCGGTGGAACGCCGCGAACGCGTCCCGCAGCGCTCGCCGGGCCCGGTGGGATGGCGCAGCAGCGTGCCGACGACCGGCGGGACGGTCTCCAGCACCCCGGCGAACGCGGCGGTGTCCTGCAGCACCGGCGCGGCCGGGTCGTCGAGTGCCGCGTGGAGCTCGTCCTCGAACGTCATCGGGCCGGCGGCGGGCTGCGGCGTCAGGAAGTCGGGCAGATGCCTGGGGTGCGCCGAGCACAGGGCCACCACCGGCCGCGCCGCCGCGGGCAGCGCCGCCCGGCCGGTGTGCCGCCAGGCGGCCAGGCCGGGCGGCGGCGCCGGCAGCCCGAGGCCGCGCGCCGCCTTCAGCGTCTCCTGGAAGGGCAGGACGGCGAAGCGGACGCGGCCGAGGTCCGAGTCGGAGAACACCAGGCGCGGCATGCGCCCGAGGCTAGCCGCACCGGGCGCCTGCCGACGGGGCTCTCTTCGCATCCTGTATGACGCGGCACGGCCTGGGTCTCGGGCGTGCCGGATCACCCGCCGACGGCACCACCGAGATCCACCGGGCGTTCCGTGAACCCGTGGGCGTGGGTCAGGTCGGCGACCCGCTTGAGCTCGGTCATGTCGAGTCGGGCCGGATAGGAGCCGAACGTCAAGGCGGCCGCCTCCTCGGGGGAGGTCTTCGTGTAGGTGGGCACCACCTCACGCACCTGACGGGGATCGCTCGCGATCAGGTGCCGCGCCTTGGCCAGCGCGCGCTGGAAAGCCGCCAGCGTGCGCGGGTGCTGCCGGACCCACTCGGCGGTGGCCGCCAGGCCCGCGGTGTGCAGGTCCGCGAACTCCCGGGGGATCGCGTCCGCCAGGATCCGCGAGCGCTCGCGGCCCACGGTGACGAACGGCTCTGCCAGCAGGGCGGCGTCGAACTGCCCGCTGTTCAGCGCGTAGAGCATCTCGGGATAGGGCTTCTCGACCATCACGACGTCCCGCGGCTTCAGCCCGGCCCGCTTCAGCGCGGCCGTCACCGTCAGCTGCCCGAGGCCCCCGAGGTTCGGGATCGCGATCCGCTTGCGCTTCAGGTCGCGCACTGTCCTGATCCTCGACTTGGCGCTCACGACGATCGCGAGGTCTCCCGGCGAGGACCGGTACAGGCCGGCGACGATCCTGAAGTCCTTGCCCTTATCGTTCGCCCGGAAGAGGGTGGCGTAGTCGGTGTACGCCAGGTCCAGCGCGCCGACTTCGACCTGCGGCGTCGCGGCCCCCGCACCGGTGACGACCACCGGCTGCACCGTGAGGCCCTCCTCCTGGAAGTAGCCCTCGGACTGGGCCACGAACACGGGCGCCGACTCCACGGTCGGCACCGTCCCGACCTTGATGACCGGCAGCTCCGGCGGGGCGGACGGGCGGGCGGCGGCGCGCGGCTCACCGGGCAGCGCCCGCACCGCGACGGTGACCGCGATCATGGTGACGACGACCACCGCGGCGGCGGCGAACGCCATGACGTTGCGCCGCCTGCGCTGATGCACGGCGATCGCCCGGGCGGCCAGGTCGCGCTCCGGCATGTCGTCCGCGATGCGGCCGAGCTGTTCTCCGAGCCAGGTCATCGGCGTGCCCCCTCACTTCGGGCCGGGTCCTCCAGAACGGGCAGTCTGGGCGCCAGTTCCGGCGCGAGCGCGCGCAGGCGCGCCAGGGCGTGGTGCGCCTGGCTCTTCACGGTGCCGACGGAGCATCCCAGCAGGTCGGCGACGTCACGTTCGGTACGGTCCTCGTAGAAGCGCAGGACGAGCACCGCGCGCTGCTTGGGCGTCAGCCGCATGAGCGCCTGGCGCAGGACGATCCGCAGGACGGCGGAGTCCTCGCAGGAGTAGGCGCGTTCGGGCGGCTCGGCGCTCGGCACCTCGCCGGAACCGCGCCGCCGTCGCCACGAGATGTACTGGTTCACCATGATCCTGCGCGCGTAGGCGTCGAGGTTGTCGATGTGGCGTAACTTCGGCCACCGCCCGATCATGCGGACCAGCACGCTCTGCCAGAGGTCCTCCGCGAGGTGGACCTCTCCGGTGAGCAGGTAGGCCAGGCGCATCAACGGGCGTTGGTGAGCATCCACGAACGCCCGGAAACCGGCATCGCGATCCAACGTCTCTCCTCAGGTCGATACCCCCCAGACGCCGTGGCCGCCGTGGAAGGTTGGCACTTCTGAGGAGGGAGTGACGGTCAGCTCCAGATCGACACGTGCACCGGGGGGCGGAAGCGGGCTCGGGGGATGCCCTCGTCCGGGGAGCGCATCACCTGGGTGGCCGCCGGGGTCGTGAGGAAGTCCAGGAAGGCGTCCGCCGAGGCCGATCGGGTGCCGGGTTCCAGGACGGTCGCGTACCAGGAGACCGGCATGGGGGTGGCCGCCGTCTCCACGACCACCAGTTCCCCGCGCCGGACCTGGGACGCCACCAGGTGCGCGACGGCGGGGGCGACGCCTGCGCCCTCCGCCGCCGCCTTCCACGCCGCCGTCTGGTTGGCGAAGACGCGTACGTGCGACTCCGGTATGCGCAGCAGCCGCAGCAGCCGGCCGCTGTCGCCGGCCGGGTCGGTGCCGGAGGGGCCGACGAGCCAGTGGTCGCGGTGGCCGTGCGGGGCGGCGACGGCGACGAGGCGGCAGCGCAGGACCGGCCGGCTGACCAGTCCGGGGCCGGCCAGCTGCGGTCCGACGGCGACGTCGGCGAGGCGGCTGGTGAGCAGCAGCGGCATCTCCGCGGTGGCGGCGACGCCGGTGCTGGCGTCCATGGACTTGCGCTGGTTGAACAGGCAGACCAGCGGCCCTGCGACGTGCTCGGCGAGGACGCCGTCCATGACCACGTGCAGCCGGGCCGGGCCGCCGGGCTGGACGGCGGCGACGGCCTCGGCGCCGAGTGCGACGATCTGGGAGGCGATGCCGAGCAGGCGGCGGCCGCCCTCGGTGAGCACCATGCCGCCGGCGGAGCGGGTGAGCAGGGGGTCGCCGAGGTGGCGGCGGAGCTGCGCCAGCGATTGCGACACGGCGGGCTCGCTGATGCCGAGCGCGCGGGCGGCGGCCTTGACGGAACCGAGGCGGGCCACGAAGACGAAGGCGCCGAGCTGGCTCAGAGTCACCCTTTCTTCATAGATTCCCAACGCGGATTAAGGAATCCCTTATTTCTGGATTGTCCAGCCGAAAGGGTGACAGCACTGTGCAGGCATGCAAGTTCCCGCGACGTTCGCGTACGAAAGAGCGGGCAGCGTCCCGCACGCGTTAGAGCTGCTGGACAGGTACGGCCCCGACGCCCGGGTCGTGGCCGGCGGCCACAGCCTGATCCCGATGATGAAACTGCGTCTGGCCCAGCCCGAGGCGCTGATCGACATCAACGGACTGTCCGAGCTGGCCCAGCTCTCGGTGGAGGACGGCGAGCTGGTCATCGGCTCGATGGTGCGCCACGCCGAGCTCCTGGCCGGCGCGGTCGCCACCGGCCCGTACCCGATCTTCGAGGACGCCGAACGGGTGATCGCCGACCCGATCGTCCGCAACCGGGGCACGGTGGGCGGCTCGCTCTGCCAGGGCGACCCGTCGGAGGACCTGGCGGCGGTGTTCGCGGCGCTCCGCGCCACCGCGGTCATCCAGGGCCCGGGGGGTGTCCGGAAGGTCCCGGTCAGGGAGTTCCACCAGGGGCCGTACGAGACCGCGGTCGGCGACGGGGAGCTGCTGCTCGCGCTCCGGGTGCCGATCCTGGACGGGGCGGGAAGCGCGTACGAGAAGGTGGAGCGGCGCGTCGGCGACTGGCCGGTGGCGGCGGCCGGGGCGGTGCTCCAGCTGGACGGCGGGGTGATCGCGCGAGCCGGGATCGGGCTCACGGCGGTGGGCGCCGAGCACTTCTGCGCGCCCGAGGCGGAGGCGCACCTGATCGGGAAGCCGCCGGGCGCGGAGGTGTTCGCGGAGGCGGGCCGGATCGCCGCCGAGCACTGCGAACCCCACTCCGACCAGCGGGGACCCGCCGACTACAAGCGCCACCTGGCCGCCGAGCTGACCCGGCGGGCACTGGCCAGGGCTGTGGAGAGGATCTGACATGCGGATCACGGTGACGGTGAACGGGCAGCCGTACGAGCGCGACGTGGAGCCGCGGCTGCTGCTGACCCACTTCCTGCGCGACGAGCTGGACCTGACGGGCACCCACTGGGGCTGCGACACCTCCAACTGCGGGGTCTGCACCGTCCAGCTCGACGGGGTGCCGGTCAAGTCGTGCACGGTGCTGGCGGTGATGGCCGACGGCCACGAGGTGACGACCGTCGAGGGGCTGGAGAAGGACGGCGAGCTGGACGCGGTGCAGAAGGGGTTCGTGGAGTGCCACGGCCTGCAGTGCGGCTTCTGCACGCCGGGGATGCTGCTGACGGCGCGGTGGCTGCTCGACAACAAGCCCGACCCGGACGAGGGCGAGATCCGCGAGGCGATCTCCGGCCAGCTCTGCCGGTGCACCGGTTACGAGAACATCGTCCGGTCCATCCGCTGGGCGGCAGAGGCGGAGGCCAAGTCATGAGCTTCGGACGCATGCACCGCAAGGAGGACGCCCGCTTCATCCGGGGCCGCGGCAATTACGTCGACGACGTCAAGCTGCCCGGCATGCTGCACGGCGCGATCCTGCGCAGCCCTTACGCGCACGCGCGGATCGTGTCGATCGACACCTCGGCGGCCGAGGCGCACCCCAAGGTCAGGGCCGTCGTCACCGGCGCCACCCTGGCCGGGCTGAACCTGGCCTGGATGCCCACCCTGTCCAACGACGTGCAGGCGGTGCTCGCCACGGACAAGGTGCGCTTCCAGGGGCAGGAGGTCGCGTTCGTGGTGGCCGAGGACCGCTACGCGGCGCGCGACGCGCTGGAGCTGATCGAGGTCGAGTACGAGCCCCTGGATGCGGTCATCGACGCCAGGACCGCGCTCGACGCCGGAGCCCCGGTGATCAGGGACGACCTGGAGGGCAAGGCCGACAACCACATCTTCGACTGGCAGGCGGGCGACAGGGCCAGGACGGACGAGCTGTTCGAGCGGGCCGAGGTGACGGTCGCGCAGGACATGCTCTACCCGCGCGTGCACCCGGCGCCGCTGGAGACGTGCGGCGCGCTCGCCGACTTCGACAAGGTGACCGGCAAGCTGACCGTGTGGTGCCCGACGCAGGCGCCGCACGCGCACCGGACGCTGTACGCGATGGTGGCGGGCCTGCCCGAGCACAAGATCAGGGTGATCTCGCCGGACATCGGGGGCGGGTTCGGCAACAAGGTCGGGATCTACCCCGGGTACGTGTGCGCGATCGTCGGCTCGATCGTCACCGGCCGCCCGGTCAAGTGGATGGAGGACCGCTCGGAGAACCTGATGAGCACCTCCTTCGCCCGCGACTACCACATGCACGGCGAGATCGCCGCCGACCGGGACGGCCGGATCAAGGCGATCCGGGTGAAGGTGCTGGCCGACCACGGCGCCTTCAACGGCACGGCCCAGCCGACGAAGTTCCCCGCCGGGTTCTTCCACGTCTTCACCGGCTCGTACGACCTCGAAGCCGCCCACTGCGAGGTCACCGGCGTCTACACGAACAAGGCGCCCGGAGGCGTCGCGTACGCGTGCTCGTTCCGCATCACCGAGGCCGTCTACCTGGTGGAACGCCTGATGGACGTGCTGGCGGCCGAGCTGGGCGTGGACCCGGCCGAGCTGCGCATGCGCAACCTGCTCAAGCCCGACCAGTTCCCCTACACCTCACCCACCGGCTGGGAGTACGACTCGGGCGACTACCCCAAGACGCTGAGGCTGGCGCTGGACATGGCCGGCTACGACGAGCTCCGCGCCGAGCAGGCCGCCAAGCGGGCCAGGGGCGAGCTGATGGGCATCGGCATCAGCTTCTTCACCGAGGCGGTCGGCGCCGGGCCGCGCAAGCACATGGACATCCTCGGCCTCGGCATGGCCGACGGCGCCGAGCTGCGCGTGCACCCGACGGGCAAGGCGGTGCTGCGGGTGTCGTGCCAGTCGCAGGGCCAGGGGCACGAGACCACGTTCGCCCAGATCGTCGGGAACGAGCTGGGCATTCCGGCCGACGACGTGGAGGTGGTGCACGGCGACACCGACCAGACGCCGTTCGGTCTCGGCACGTACGGGTCGCGCTCGACCCCGGTGTCGGGCGCGGCGACCGCGGTGGTGGCCAGGAAGGTGCGCGACCGGGCCAAGCTGGTGGCCGCGGCCATGCTGGAGGCCAGCCCGGACGACCTGGAGTGGCAGGACGGCAAGTGGTCGGTGGTCGGCGACCCGTCGACCGCCAAGTCGCTCGCGGAGATCGCGCTGGCCGCGCACTCGAACCTGGAGCTGCCCGAGGGCGTCGAAGGGCACCTGGACGCGGTGACCGTCTACAACCCGCCGAACCTCACCTACCCGTTCGGCGCCTACATCTGCGTGGTCGACGTCGACCCGGGCACCGGGCAGGTGAAGGTGCGCCGGTTCGTGGCGGTGGACGACTGCGGGGTGCGCATCAACCCCATGATCGTCGAAGGGCAGGTGCACGGCGGCCTGGCCGACGGGGTGGGCATGGCGCTCATGCAGGTGATGGCGTTCGACGAGGACGGCAACCACCTGGGCGCCTCCTTCATGGACTACCTGCTGCCCACGTCCATGGAGTGCCCGTCGTGGGAGCTGGGCGAGACGGTCAGCCCGTCACCGTTCCACCCGATCGGGGCCAAGGGCGTCGGCGAGTCGGCCACCGTCGGCTCCCCCGCCGCCGTGGTCAACGCCGTGGTGGACGCGCTCGCGCCGTACGGGATCCGGCACGCGGACATGCCGCTCACCCCGGCGAACGTGTGGCGGACCATCGACGGGCGGCCGTTCAGGACGGACCTGGCCATCTCATGAGCGAGTTCATCGGCATGCCGGCACCCCGCCGCCGTGATCGGACGGGCGGGGCGCCGGCCCCGCCGCGCGACGTGCGGGAGCGGGCCGCCGAGCTGCGGTCGGGGCGGGAGCCGTACGTGCTGGCCACGGTCGTGCGCGCGCAGCGGCCGACCAGCGCGAAGGCCGGCGACCGGGCGCTGGTGCTGGCCGACGGGACCGTGGAGGGGTTCGTCGGCGGGCACTGCGCGCTCGACACGGTACGGGCCCAGGGGCTGCGGCTGCTGGAGCCGAGGCGCACCGGGCACTCGACGCTGCTGCGCATCACGCCCGAGGAGGGCGAGCCGCGCGAGGAGGAGGGGCTGGTCGCCGTCGGCCAGCCGTGCCTGTCCGGCGGCACGCTGGAGATCTTCCTGGAGGCCGTGCTGCCGCCGGTGCTCGTGCACGTGTACGGTGACGGTCCGATCGCGCGGGCGTTCGCCGAGGTCGGGCGGGCGCTCGGCTACCAGGTGGAGGCGTCGGCCGACCCGTGGGCCGCGATCGCCGCCGACACCACCGCGGTGCTGGTGGCCTCGCACGGCGTGTCCGAGGAACCGGTGCTGCGGGCCGCGCTGGCGGCCGGCGTCCCGTACGTGGGTCTCATCGCCAGCCGCAGGCGGGGAGCAGGCGTGCTGGCAGGGGTGGACGGCGGCGACCGGGTGCGCGTGCCGGCCGGGCTGGACATCGGCGCGCGGACGCCGGGAGAGGTGGCGGTGTCGGTCCACGCGGAGATCATCCAGCTCGGCGTCCGGTCCTAGCTCCCGGCCAGCGGGCAGGCCCTTACTCCGTTAGAGTCTGGGGTGCACAAAGGCATGCCGGGCGGAGGAAACGGTCGGTTGAGTCGACGGGATGACGACGGCGAGAGGACAGCGACGTTGGGGCAGCAGGGCCGCTCCGCTGGCACTCCGCTGACGCCAGAGGACCCGCCCGCGATCGGGCCGTACGAGCTGGCCGGCCGGCTCGGGTCCGGTGGCATGGGCACCGTCTATCTGGCGAAGGGGCCGGACGGCGCGACGGTGGCGCTCAAGGCGATCCGGCGTGACTTCACCGCCGACCCCGTCTACCGGGCGCGCTTCCACGAGGAGGTGTCGAACGCGCGCAAGGTCGCGTCGTTCTGCACGGCCCGGGTGCTCGACCACGGTGAGCACGACGGGGTGCTCTACCTCGTCACCGAGTTCATCGACGGCGTCTCGCTGGAGGACCACCTCATCGAGCACGGCCGGCTGTCGCCGTCGATGCTCCACTCCGCGGCCGTCGGGGTGGCCGCGGCGCTGACCGCCATCCACGCGGCCGGGCTGGTCCACCGCGACCTCAAGCCGGCCAACGTGATGCTGACGCTGGCCGGGCCGCGAGTGATCGACTTCGGGCTGGCCAGGTCCACGCACGTCAGCTCGCGTCACACGAACGCCGGCATGGTGATGGGCACGCCGGGGTGGATCGCTCCCGAGCAGGTCTTCGAGGGCCGCACCAGCCCGGCGGGCGACGTGTTCGCGTGGGGGTCGCTGATCGCGTACGCGGGGCTGGGCGGGCATCCGTTCGGCGAGGGCGACGCCTACGTGATGGCGGCCAGGGCCCGCACCGCCCCGCCCGACCTGCGCGGGCTGCCCGCGCCGCTCGACCGGCTGGTGGCCGCGGCCATCCATCCCGACCCGGCGCGGCGGCCGACGGCCAAGCAGCTGCTGCTGGAGCTGGTGAGCGCCACCGACGAGCCGGCGGCCCAGCTCGCGGCCTCCCGCCATCTCACGGACTCCTGGAACCCCGCGGAGTTCCCCCCGCTGGCCCACCGTCCCGGCGCGCACCCTCACCCGGGCCCACGTGCCCCGCACCAGGGCGGCAGGGCGGAGCCGCACCCCGAGACCTCCGGCCGTTTCGCCCGCCCGGAGCCGGGCGCGCCCCACCAGCCCCCGCCGGGCGCCCCCAGCGGCCCCCCGCCCGCCGACACCTCCGGCCGCTTCCCCATGCCGGCTCCCGACGCGTCCCGTCAACCGGCTCCCGCAGGCCCCGCCCCGAGAACCACCGAAGCCCCACCCCCAGCAGAAACCCCCGGAAACTTCCCGGGCGCGCACAAGGCGCCACCGGCCGAGACACCCGGACACTTCCCAGGCTCCGGGCAGGGCGCGCACCAGGCGCCGCCCGCGGAGACGTCCGGGAACGTACCGCGGCCGGGGCCGGGCGGGCCGCATCAAGGGCCGCGCTCCGCTGTGCCGCCTGCCGAGACGTCGGGGAACTTCCGGCGTTCCGGGCCCGGGGGGCCGTACCAGGCGCCGCCTGCGGAGACGTCCGGGAACGTGCCGCGGCCTGGGCCGGGCGGGCCGCATCAGGGGCCGCGCCCCACCGTTCCGCCTGCCGAGACGTCGGGGAACGTGCCGAGGTCCGGGGGGCGTGGGCCGCGTCAGGGGCCGCCCGGCGAGACGTCGGGGACCTTCCAGGGGCCGCGGCAGGCGGCGCCCATGACGCCCGCCGAGACGTCCGGGCGGTTCCCGCGGCCGGGGCGTCAGGCCCCGCAGATGCCTCCGCATCAGACCGGGCAGGGCCCGCTGCCCCGCCGTGGCCCGCTGCCGCCGGGCGCCCGGCCCGCCAAGCCGGGCCGGAACCTGTTCACCGGCTGCCTGGCCGCCGTGGTGATCATGCTGGTCCTGCTCGCGCTGCTGGTCGCCGTGCTGGTGTGGATGTCCCGCGGCCCATCCGCGGGCGAGGCGGGCAACCCGGTACAGGACGGCAAGCTGACCTTAACCGTCAGCGACACCGAGTGCGCCGAGCCGCCCTCGTCCGGGATGCCGCCCGCCTGCCGCGTAGCACTCGACCGAGTCAGGTGATCGGCGGACGCTGAGGTCTCGACCGAGGCTCAGGGCTCGACCGAGGCTCAGGTGTCTGCTGAGGCGCGGGCCAGGAGGACGGGCTCCGTGATCGGGGACTCGTGGGTGCCCGGCACCGTGCAGGCGTGCGCCCCGGCGACCGCCCCCAGCGTGACGCACCGCTCCAGCGGCAGCCCGTTGAGCGTCCCGTACAGGAAGCCGGAGACGAACGCGTCCCCCGCGCCGTTGCTGTCGGCGACCGGTGCCGGCAGCGGGGCGGCGGGGAAGGCGCGCACCTCGCCGCCGCGCGTCAGGACGAGGCAGCCGCCGGCGCCGCGGGTGCAGACGACGGTGCGGGCACGCCCGCGGGCCAGGATGCCGCGCATCGCCGCCACCGGGTCCTCCAGCGCTGTGGCTGACAGGAACACCAGGTCGGAGCGGTACGCGAAGTCCCGGTGGAAGTCGTCGGCCCCGTCCCAGTCGTGCAGGTCGGTGGAGACGGGCACACCGCCGAGGTCGTCGAAGACGTCGCGGCAGATGTCGGAGAGCGACACGTGCACGTGGCGGGCCCGGACGCCTGCGTAGAGCGCGCGGGGCAGGCGCTCGCCGGGGGTGGCCTTGGCGTCGAAGAACGACGTGCGGCGGCCGTCGGGGGCGACCAGCAGGACGCTGCGCCGGGTGCCCCCGGCGGCGGTGCCCCACGCGCAGGCGACGTGGCGCAGCGCGTCACGGACGAGCGCGCCCTGCGGATCGTCGCCGATCAGGTCGGCGAAGGCGACGTCCATCCCGAGGGCCGCGCACCCGAGGCTCACCCCTGACCCGGTATTCCCGATCCGATCGACCACGGGCGGCACCGGGTAGGTGTCGCGGTAGGCCAGCGGCAGCTCCGGCACGTAAACGGTGGTGTCGACCCCCGCCCCGCCCAGCACGAGCACGTCACACGTCACAGTCCCGCCCTCCTCCTCGCACGAGCACTTACGGCGGGCACAGCGGGCCGTAAGGCACGCATGACGGCGCCCGGCCCGAGGGGTTTCCCAAAAGCCCTTGCCTGCCCCGACGACGGTCCGCGGCCACCCGAAGCGGCACCCAGCCGGAAGTTCCCAGAAGAATCACCCGAAAAGACCCTCAACTGCCCCGGCGGCTGTCCCCCGGCCGGAGATTGCCAATAACCATCACCCGCAAAACCCTCAACTCCCCTGACGGCGAGCTCCTGGACACAAGGAGCGGCACCCTCCGGAAGCATCACCCGAAACCGACAGCGAGCCTACGGACACGAGGAGCGGACCTGGCCAGGGGTTGCCAGAACCATCACCTGTTGACCAGCGGGCCGGAGCCGGTGGAGCCGCGGACCACCAGCTCGGGCTGGAAGATGAGCTCGACGTGCTTGGCGGACGCGCCGCCGACCTCTTCGAGGAGGGTCTGCACGGCGGCCGTGGCCATCGGGCCGATCGGTTTGCGCACGGTGGTCAGCGGCGGGTCGGTGAAGGCGATGAGCGGCGAGTCGTCGAAGCCGACCACCGACACCTCGCCCGGCACGGCGAGCCCGCGCTGGCGGCAGGCGCGGATCGCGCCCAGCGCCATCAGGTCGCTGGCGCACACGATGCCGGTGCAGCCGCGGTCGAGGAGCTGCGTGGCGGCGGCCTGGCCGCCCTCGACGGAGAACAGCGAGTGGGTGATGAGGTCGTCCACGTCGTCGGCGCCGAGGAGCACCCTCATGGCCTCGCGGAAGCCTTCGATCTTGCGGATGACGGGGACGAACCGGCGCGGCCCGAGCGCCAGCCCGATGCGCTCGTGGCCGAGGTCGGCCAGGTGACGGACGGCGAGGCGGGCGGCCATGCGGTCGTCGGCCGAGATGAACGGGGCGTCGATGTGCTCGTTGTAGCCGTCGACCAGCACGATCGGCAGGCCGCGGTCGGTGAGCCGGGTGTAGCGGTCCATGCGGGCGGTGGTGTCGGCGTGTAACCCTGACACGAACACGATGCCGCTCACCCCGCGGTCGACCAGCAGTTCGGTGAACTCGTCCTCGGGGGCGCCGCCGGGCAGCTGCGTGCAGAGCACGGGCGTGTAGCCGTGCTGGGTCAGCGCCTTCTCGATGGCCTGCGCGAACGCCGGGAAGATCGGGTTGTCGAGCTCGGGGGTGACCAGCCCGATGAGGCCGTTGCTGCGCTGGCGCAGCCGGGGCGGCCGCTCGTAGCCCATGAGGTCGAGCGCGGTCATGACCGCCTGGCGGGTCGTCGCCGAGACGCCCGGCTTGCCGTTGAGCACGCGGCTGACCGTGGCCTCGCTCACCCCGGCCTGGGCGGCGATGTCGGCAAGGCGGGCGGGTCCGTTCATCAGAAACCTCCGAGTAAGCCCCCGCCTTCAGGCGGGGGAGGAATCGGACCCTTGCGGAGCATCACAAGAGGCAGGCGATTCACGGTCCGGCACATCGTCTCATATCGAACAGCAGTGCGAACCGGCCTCGATCGTCCGGCAGACGGCCCGAGGCGCTCGCCGTGGGGTCGGCGGAGCGCCGGAAGGCCTGTGGAGCCGGTGTGGGACCTCAACGAGAATCCTCTCGCGCGGGCGACGGGCCGTGAAGCGGGAACCCGTCAGGCCGGATGCCTCATTCTCCACCAGGCCGCCGAATCGGGCGCGCCTGGCTCGTCCGAGGCCAGCAGGAGGTCGCCGTCGACGGCGAAGCCGACCGGTGACCCGGTCAGGTTGACGGTGCACAGCAGGTCGCCCCGCGACAGCACGAGGGTCCCCTCGGGAGAGTCGTGCCAGGTCAGGTCGCCGTCGAAGGAGCGGCGCAGCCGGAGGGCCTCCCGGTAGAGCTCCAGGGTGGAGCCGGGCATGCCCTGCTGGGCCTCCACGCTGAGCCCGGCCCATGCGGCGGGGATGGGCAGCCACGGCTCACGCCAGCCGAGGTCGCGTGTCCAGGGCAGCGGCACCCGGCAGCCGTCGCGGCCGCTGTCGGGGTCGCGCAGCCGCTGCGGGTCGCGCAGGACCTCCTCCGGCAGGTCGAGCACCTCCGGCAGGCCCAGCTCGTCGCCCTGGTAGATGTAGGCGGAGCCGGGCAGGGCGAGCGTGAGCAGGGCGGCGGCGCGGGCCCTGGCCAGGCTGCCGTAGCGGGTGACGTGGCGCTTGACGTCGTGGTTGGACAGCACCCAGGTGGTCGGCGCGCCGACCGAGGCGGCGGTGGCGAGCGAGCTGTCGATCACCTCGCGCAGCGCCCGAGCCTCCCAGGGGGCGAACAGGTAGTGGAAGTTGAACGCCTGGTGCAGCTCGTCCGGCCGCACGTAGAGGGCCAGGCGCTCGGGGGTGGGCGCCCAGGCCTCGGCCACGCCGATCCGCTCCCCCGGGTACGAGTCGAGGATGCGCCGCCACGACCGGTGGATCTCGTGCACGCCGTCGTTGTCGAAGTACGGCACCACGTCGTTGCCGATGAGCCGGGTCTGCCCGGAGTGACCGATGTCGGGCAGGCCGGCCGGTTTGACCATGCCGTGCGCCACGTCGATCCGGAAGCCGTCGACGCCCAGGTCGAGCCAGAAGCGCAGGATCGACTCGAACTCGGCCCGCACCTCGGGATGCTCCCAGTTGAGGTCGGGCTGGGAGGGGTCGAACAGGTGGAGGTACCACTGGCCGTCGGCGACCTGGGTCCAGGCCGGGCCGCCGAAGATGGACTCCCAGTCGTTGGGCCGGTCGCGGAAGACGTAGCGGTCGCGGTTGGCCCCGCGCAGCGCCTCCTGGAACCAGGGGTGCTGGTCGGAGGTGTGGTTGGGCACGATGTCGACGATCACCCGCAGGCCGAGCCCGTGCGACTCGTCGATCAGCGCCTTGGCGTCGCCGAGCGTGCCGAAGAGCGGGTCTACGTCGCGGTAGTCGGCGACGTCGTAGCCGAAGTCGGCCATCGGCGAGGGGTAGAAGGGCGTCAGCCAGATCGCGTCCACGCCGAGCGCGGCGAGGTAGGGCAGGCGATCACGGACGCCTATCAGGTCGCCGACCCCGTCGCCGTCGCCGTCGGCGAAACTACGCACGTACACCTGGTAGATCGCGGCGTCCCGCCACCACGTCGCCATAAGCCACCCCCTGAGTCCCGACCATTGAAAGACCTTACCGCAAGTTTTCGCAAGCCCTTCCAAGTAACACATTTCGGAAATAACGGCGTAAGGCACCCCAAAACTCTCGACCGAAACCAGGTATCAGCAGAACTTTTATGTCAAGGGTGGACATGCAGTGTTAATGCGCGATGTACTACCTCTTCAATCCGTCCCCGTCACAGGTGACACGCGCGCAAGGTGTGGGCCCATGAGCTCAGTCGTTCTCGACAACGTGACCAAGGTGTATCCAGGTGATTACCTGGCGGTCGACAAGCTGAGCCTTAGGGCCGAGGACGGCGAGTTCCTCGTCCTCCTCGGCCCGTCCGGTTGCGGCAAGTCCACACTGCTGCGCATGATCGCCGGCCTTGAGGACATCACCGAGGGCGAGCTCTGGCTCGACGGCCAGCTCGCCAACCACGTGGCCCCCCGCGACCGCGACGTGGCCATGGTGTTCCAGAGCGGCGCCCTCTACCCGCACCGGACCGTGCGCGGCAACATCGCCTTCCCCTTGGAGATCGCCAAGGCGGACCCGCAGATGGTGCGCGACCGCGTCACCGAGTTGTCCAAGGCCCTGCACATCGACGAGACCCTGGAGCGGCGGCCGGGAACGCTCTCCGGCGGCCAGCGCCAGCGGGTGGCCATGGGCCGCGCGATCGTCAGGCAGCCCAAGCTGTTCCTGATGGACGAGCCGCTGTCGAACCTGGACGCGGGGATGCGGACCGAGCTGCGCATGGAGATCTCCGCGCTGGTCAGGTCGCTCGGCATCACCACCATCTACGTGACGCACGACCAGGTGGAGGCCCTGACGCTGGCCGACCGCATCGCGATCCTGAACCGCGGCGTGCTGCAGGACGTCGGCACTCCGGCCCAGATTTACAACGATCCAGCGACCGCCTTCGTCGCCGCGTTCCTCAACTCCCAGCAGCTCAACCTGCTCTCGGCCAATGTGCACACGCCGCAGAACCAGTTCGTCCTGCTGGACTTCGGCCCGCACCGGCTGTCCATCCCGTGGAGCGACCCGCGCGCGTACGCGATCTCGCAGCACACCGGCGGGCAGGTGCTGGTCGGCATGCGGCCGGACGGGCTGGCGCCGGTGCCGGAGTCGTACGACGGACCGGCCTTCTACGGGCGGGTGCGCACGCTGGAGTATCACGGCCACGAGTGGATGGCCTACATCGAGTGCGGGGTGCCGGCCGTGCCGGTGCCCGAGCCGCCGGACCCGCGCGAGGGGCGCAACGGCCATCACGCCGCCTCGGGCGGGATCGGCGCGCTGATGCGGCGCATGTTCCCGCAGCGCGAGGAGGAGCCGCAGGAACAGGAGCAGGTCGGCCAGAACGTCGGCAACGGCGTGCACCGCCGCGCCGACCTGACGGTCCGGCTGGGCAACCGCCCGGTGTGGCGTACGGGCGACGCGGCCAAGGTGGGCGTGGACATGAGCCGGTTGATGATCTTCACCCCCGACGGCGCCCGCATCGACAAGCCGCGCCGCTAGCCACCGCACGTCGCCGCCTCCCTCGCCGCCTCCCTCGCCGGAGCCCTCGCAGACAGGTACGCGCCCGCGCGCCCCGGGGTTCGATCCCGCGATGGCTCACCGAGGGCGCGGCGGGGGCACGACCGTCCAGCGCGGGCCGTCGGGCGTGTCTTCCACCAGCACGCCGCCCTCCAGCAGGGCCTCGCGCAGCGCGTCGGCCACCTCGTAGCGGCCCTGGGCGCGCAGCTCTCCGCGGAGCGCCAGGAGCGGCCCCATGACGGTGTGGACGCCCGCCGTGGCCGCCTGCTCGCCGAGCCGGGCGATCAGCAGCCGCATCAGCTCTCTGGCCTGGTCGACGCCGCCCGCGTCTTCCTCGGTGTCGGCCGCCCAGGAGACGATCTCGGCCTCCAGCTCCAGCACCGCGCGGGCGGCCGCCGCCAGGTCGGGCGCGGCCACCGCCGCGGCGAAGGCGCGCTCGGCGGCACTCATGGTCTCCTCCAGCGTCACCCCGGCCTGCTGGACCGCCGGCGGCGGGGCCGGGACGGGCGTGCCGGCGCCGCCCTCGGCGAGGCGGCGCAGCTCGGCGAGCCCGGTGCGGGTGCCCGCGGGCAGCACGGTGACCGAGCCGGGCAGCCGGACCGTGACGCCGCCGCGGCCCGCCACCTCGACGGCCTCCGTCTCCAGGTCGATGACGAGCGCGGTGTGCTCGTCGACGCCGAGCACGGCGGTGCCCGGCGGCAGCTCGCGCTCCATCCGCGACAGCCGCCGCTCCCCCAGGTAGCAGTAGCGGGTGTCGTGGGTGCCGCCCTCGGCGTTGTCGAAATGGGGGATCAGCACGGCGTGCAGCCCGAGCGGCTCCAGCAGGTCGATGCCCTCGCGCCAGCAGGGCTCGGCGCCGACCTTGTAGATCTCGTACACCGGCACCGTCGCCAGGCCGGCCGTGCAGGCGGCGGCGGAGGCGAGCACGGTCACCCCGGACCGCGCCCGCACCCTGGCCCGCAGGTCGCCGGCCACGCCGGAGTGGGTCCAGCGGTCGAGCGCGTAGGTGGGGCTGCCCGGCCCGGAGAACACCCAGTCGGCGCCGGCGACGCCGGGCGCCACCTCGACGTCCAGGCCGACGCTGCGGGCGAAGTAGCGGCGGGCGCGCGCGGAGATGTCGGCCGCGTTCTCCTGGAACGCGTACGGCGTGTCGAGCAGCACGGCCCGCGCCCCCGGCCGCAGCCGGCGCGCGGCGGCGCGGTGCACCTCCACCATGGTCGGGCTCGTCTCTCCCGATCCCATCAGCACGAGCAAGCCGGGCATGGGCCCTCCCCCTTCCGTCGTCCGCCTCCCGACCACTACCGCAAGAGAGGCGACACACATGCGGGATTTACGTTATTGCGTATGATTGGCAGTAAGCTGCGGACGGTGACGGGAAGACACGTGGTCTGGGTCGAGACGCTCATGCTAAGGGCGGACGCCGACAGTTCGTGGGCTTACCGGCGCGCCGAGACGCGTCCGGAGCCCGGCGAGAGCCCCGACGAGGCCGCGCGCCGCGTCTGCGGGATCTCCGCCGGCGACCCGCTCACCGTCGTCCACTCCACGAGCTGGCGCCACCTGCCGGGCGGCGAGATCGTGCTCACCTACGCGGTGTGCCCCGACCCCGCGCCGTGGCTGCCCGCCGTCGCGCTGCCCCGGCTGGAGCTCGCCATGGGCGCGGCTCCCGCCAGGCCCTCGCCGGAGCGGGTGGAGGTGGCTCACGTGGCCGCGCACGCGGTCCGCCACCTGGCGTTCCTGATGACGGAGGACCCTATCGTGCGGCGGACGTTGCTGAGGCATCCTCTGCTGGCCCCCGCGCTGGAACGGTGGACGACCTCGACCGCGCGATCCGCCGGCCCAGCTCCTGCATGGGCCGCTCCACGAAGCGGTACGTGAACGCGCTCACCAGCACCACCATCGTCAGCGCCAGCGCCGTCATGGCGAGCTGGTAGGGCAGCGGCTCCGCCCGGAGGTCGCCGGACACCCAGGTGAAGTACCTCAGCAGCGGGTGGTGCACCAGGTAGAGCGAGTAGCTGACGAGCCCCAGCCAGACGAGCACCCGGGGCACCCGCCGCCCGCGCAGCGCCATGCCCGCCGCGAACGTGGCGGCCACGAGCACGATCGTGGTGATCCAGATGTTGGGCTGGACCCACCACCACCCGGCCATGATCGCCAAGAACGGCACGCAGGCGACCGCCACGAGCGTGACCGCCACCGGCCACAACCGGCCCTCGCCCCGCTCCCAGCGGTAGATCGCGGTGCCGGCGAACATCAGCGCCAGCACCGCCACCCCCACCCACGGCACCCGGCTGCCCAGCACCAGCAGCGTCAGCGCCATCACGCCCAGCACGGCCGCGGCCGTCCGGCGGAACCGCCCGGTGATCAGGCAGACGAGGCCGGTCACGAACACCGCGCACGACACGTACGCGACCCAGCCGCCGGTCAGCACCCCCCGCGTCATCAGCACCCCGGTCGCCACCGCCCCGGCCGCGAACAGCATCGCCAGCAGCCCGCTGCGGTGGTGCAGCCGGACCATGAACAGCGCCGTGACCATCAGGTAGAACACCATCTCGTACGAGAGCGTCCACATGGTGTCGGCGACCCCGGCCACGTCCACGACGTCGAGCAGCATGGTGGCGTGGCCGGCGACCGACGCCCAGTCGCGCTCGACCGCCTCGCGGACCGGCACCCACCAGTGGAACGCGACCACCAGCAGGCCGACGGCCAGGAAGAGCGGGTAGAGGCGGAACACGCGGCTGAGCCAGAACGTGCGCACGTCGCCGTGCCGCTCCAGCGACGCCGGGATGATGTAGCCGCTGACCAGGAAGAACACGAAGATCCCGTACACGCCGAGATGGAACCACTGCGGGCGCACGGAAGGCAGGAACCACGGGGTCATGTGCTCGGCGACCACGGCCAGCGCGCCGATGCCACGCAGCGCGTCCAGCCACGCCAGGCGTGGCTGGGCCGGAGCGGAGGCTTCTGACACCCGCCCAAACCTACCCGTACCCATAGGAGAAATGCTCGGCGATCAACAACAACCCCGAAATCTTCTCCCGAAAGCCACAGTCCTCCCATCCCGGACGAACTACCGGGTCCGCCTCAGCGGTGGGTGGACGAAAAGGCGGGGTGGTCGGTGGCGGAGGACCGTCCGACTTCCGGATCCGCGTCAGCGGTGGGTGGTCGGTGCCGGAGGTCCGTCCGGAGCGGGACGGGGCCGCGGGCGCACGGGCGGTCAGACGCGGGCGGCCAGGGCGGAGACGACGTCCACGATGCGCACGGCCCGTTCCAGCTCGGCGCGGTGGAACCCGGGCCCGTCGGCCCGGGCCACGAGCAGGTGCAGCTGGTACGCGGTCATGGGCAGCAGCATGAGCCGCACCTTCTCGCCGTCCAGCGTGGCGGCGCGCGGCGGCGGCTCGGGCAGGTCGACGAGTTCGGGCGCGGCGATGGAGCTGTGCACCACCGAGCCGCCGGCGTAGGCCACCGACCATTCCGCGCCGCACAGGCCGGGCAGCGCGTCCACCAGCGTGGCGAGGCCGCGCGACGGCTCGGCGGCCACGTGCATGAGCAGGTCGTAGTCGGGCGCGGAGCCGGGGACCTCGCGGGTCGGCCACACGCCCTCCACCCGCACGCCGGGCACGGCGGAGAACCGCTCCCGCACCTCGTCCGCGCCCGCCGGGCCCGGCCAGGACACCACGAAGTCGTCCACCGCCCTGCCCATCTCACGTTCGAGCACGGTGACCTGGAGGATGTCGGCGCCCAGCGTGCCCAGCACCTTGGCGACCTGGCCGAGCCCTCCCGGCCGGTCGGCTAGCGACACCCTCAGTCGCAGCAGCATTGCCCCTCCCCTTTTCCGAGGCTTTCACAGTGCCGCGGAGAGGTTTCCGGCATGTTCCACGGATATGTCACGCTTGCTGCGCTTAATCCCAGCATGCAGCTTCCATACCGGTTCACGCCGCCAAGAACCGGGCAAGACTGACCGCGTATTGCGCCAAGCCGCCGTCAGGCGCGCTCCTGCAGCACCCGGCCGTCGCCGTCGAGGTCGTCGAAGAACACGAGTTCCAGCGGCCGCCCCGCCCCTTCGGCGAACGTGCCGTCCCGCTCGTAGTGCTTGACCGCGCCCACCTCGACACCGCGCTCCAGCAGCAGCTCCCGCGCGGCGTCGACGTCGTCCACCACGATCCGCACCCCCCGCACCGACCCTGGCGGGGCGCCGATCACGATGGAGCGGCCCGAGCCGGGCGGCGTCAGCCGGACCACCCGCGTCTCCTCGTTCACCCGCGAGTCGTGGTCCACGGTGAACCCCAGCCGCTCGCTGGAGAACCCCTTGGCCTTCTCCACGTCGGCGACGGGGATGGGGACGACTTCGATCTTCCAGCCCATGGGTCTCCCTCTCGTCGCTTTCACAGGAAGCGTCGTGCGGATCGCGCCCGTTTCGACACCACCACAGGGTCGCGGATAGGTAATCATTGATCTCGGTCACGAGGGTGGCCTGAGAACGGTTGCAGAGAGCGCGGTACGGTGAGGCGCAGAGGATGGCCTGGATGGCTGCATGTCGGCGTGCTGGAGCACAGGCTGACGCGGATGTGGGAGCCGGGGACGCTGCCGCCGCCGGAGTCACTCGTGGCCGTCATGACGCTCGCGGCGGTGCCGCGCGCCCTGGGCGCCCGCCTGGCCGACCACCTCGACGGCGGCCTGGTGGTGGGCCCCGGCTCCGTTCCTGACCTGCCGGCCTTCGAGAAGCTGCGCGCCATCCCGCTGCCGCAGCAGGAGGGCACGTGGGAGCGGAGCGCCGGCGTCTACGACCCGGTCCTGCGCCGCATCGCGGTCGGCAGCGTGCCCTCGCCGTCGGTCAACGTGTGCGGTCACGAACTGGGCCACGCCATCGACCACTCCGACGGCCGGCCCTCGGCCGACCGCTGGTGGACCTTCCTGCACGCGCTGCGCCGGCCGCGGCTGGAGTCGCCGTACCGGCAGGACGTGTCGGAGCTGTTCGCGGAGAGCTTCGCGTGCGTGCTGACCCGCCGCACCGGCAGGCTGATCACCCTGCTGGGCGGCGACGAGCCCGCCGCCCGCCAGGTCTACGACTGGATGTCCAGCCGTTACGGCATCGGCTGAGGTTACTGGTAGGCGCCCGCGTGGCGGGTGGAGGAGGGCAGCGGCTTGCCGGTGATGTCCTTGGCCAGCGCGGCGCCGCCGAACCACGACGGGCCGAGGCGGACCGCGCGGCCACGGGCCGGCGACGAGGGCGCCAGGCGCAGGTTGGTCCGCGAGACGAAGCGCGGGTCGGCCATGACGGAGCCGGAGCCGAGCTTGAACTCGGCCTTGCGCGCCTTGTAGACGCTGCTCGCCTCGTCGGCGCCCTTGGCGTCCTCGTAGCCGGCCGTGCCGCCCACCACGATGACGTTGTTGCGCAGCTTCAGGATCGACGGGGAGCAGCCGTCGTGGCAGGACCAGCCGATGGTGTCGCGGGCCGGCATGTAGACGGAGTTGTGCACGGCCGTGGTGCCCTTGACCGGGCCGACGACGTGGCGGGCGCCGCGGGTGACGAGGAAGGAGCCGGTCTTCAGCGAGGAGGTGACGACGTTGAAGGCGAACACGTTGCCCGTGGCGGTGTCGCCCTTCTTGGCGCCGAGCTCGCTGAAGGTGTTGTTGTCGTGGGTGCGGTTGTGGGTGATCCGGTTGCGGTTGCCGCCGAAGATCTCGATGGCGGCGCCGTCGACGCCGTAGTCGTAGCTCTTGGCGTGGCTGCCGGTGATCGTGTTGCCGGTGACGAGGTTGTCGTCGCCGTTGAGCAGGATGCCGAAGGCGCCGGAGTCGTTGTCGCCGCCCTTGTCGTTGACGCTCATCCGGTTGTTCCTGGTGAAGGTGCTGTCCTTGATCGTGTTGCGGGACCCGCTGGGGGTGACGGTCGCGCCGGTCACGTTGCGGTCGGCCTGCACCTTGGACAGCACGTTGTGGTCGCCCTTGATCTCGAATCCCGCCCAGGCGCAGTCGGTGGCGCGCAGGCCGCTGATGCGCCAGTGGTCGCCGGAGACGACCACGCAGTTGGCGTCCCGGCCGCCGATCCTGGGCAGCGCGCCCTTGCCGTAGGCCTTGACGGTGATGGGCGAGCGGGCGGTGCCCTTCGCGGCGAGTACGAGCGAGCCGGTGAAGCTGCTGCCGCGCTTGACGGCGACGGTGTCGCCGGGCTTGAGGTCGGCGGCGTTGACCGCGTCGAGCGACCGCCACGCCCGGTCGGCGGCGGTGCCGTCGGCGGCGTCGTCACCCGCCTTGGAGTCCACGTAGTAGGTGGTGCCGGCGTGTGCGGCCGCCTGGGCCGGCAGCGGCAGGGCGGGCAGGAGCGAAGCCAGGACGGCCACGGACAGCAACCTCATCGGGCACACCTATAACTCGATCAACTCTGACGGGGCGGCCCCAACCGTAGCGTCATCGGCTGATGACCCGCCACACGGACAGCGACGGTCCATCACCTGTTCCGTCATTCGTGTCGCCGCCGTTATGGACGAGGTCGGCGCGGGCGGGCAGGGCCAGCGGAGCCCCCGGTGCGCGCCGGGCGCACACGAGCAGCGTCTCCTCGTACGTCTCGCGCGCGAACACCAGGCAGTCGGCGTCGGCGTGCAGCCAGCGCAGCCCGCCGTGGCGCAGCGCGGGCTCGCGGCGGCGCAGCCCGAGCAGGTCGCGGTAGGCGGCGAGGGTGGCCGGGTCCCGGTCGGCGGGGCGGTTCCAGGGCATGGGGGTGCGGGAGTGCTCGCCGTTGACGCCGGTGAGGCCGAACTCGCTGCCGGCGAACACCATGGGCGTGCCGGGCAGCGTGGCCTGCAGGCCGAGCGCGACGAGGTGGCGCTCGCGCGAGCCGGTGACGGTGCGGATCCGCGGCGTGTCGTGCGAGTCGAGCAGCTGCCAGGAGTGCACGAGCGAGCGCCACGACATGTGCGAGGCGAAGGACCGCAGCGTGGCCAGGGCGGCGAGGCCGTCGCGGCGGGGCACGCCGCCGGGCACGCCGAGGAAGTGCTCCAGGCCGAGCGTGCCGGCGCGCAGCCAGGACCAGACGGGGCGGGTGAAGCCGCCGTAGTTCATCGTGCCGTGCCAGCCGTCGCGGTCCAGGTCGGACGAGGCGTCGTGGTTGTGCTCGGCGACGAACGCGGCGCCGGGCGGCAGGGCGCGGCGCAGCAGGGCCGCGGCCTCGTGGTTGTGGTCGTCGGCGCCGAACCGGCCGGTCATGTTGGCCACGTCCACCCGCCAGCCGTCGAACGGCCCGGTCCAGCGGGTGAGCACTTGGCGCATCCGGTCGCGGACGAGCGGGCTGCCCCAGTTGAGCTTGGGCAGCGACTTGAAGCCCCACCAGGACTCGTAGTCGCCGGTGTCGGGGTCGAAGTAGTACATGTCCCGTTCGGGGGCGCGCACGTCGGAGACGGCGGCGGTGAACCAGGCGTGGGCGTCGCCGGTGTGGTTGGCGGTGATGTCGCCGAGCAGCCGCATGCCGCGGCCGTGCAGCGCGTCCGCCAGCCGGCGCAGCGCGGCGTCGCCGCCGAGCAGCGGGTCGACGCGGTCGAAGTCGGCGGCGTCGTAGCGGTGGTTGGAGCGGGCCGGGAAGATCGGGGTCAGGTAGACGGTGTCGGCGCCGAGGCTCTCGATGTGGCCGAGGTGGCGGACGACGCCGTCGAGGTCGCCGCCGTAGAACTGCTCGGCGGTGCCGGGGCCGCTGGGGATGACCGGGTCGCGGTCCCAGTCGCGGGGCAGCGCCCATGCCGGGGCCGGGTCCGGCATGGGGCCCGAGCGGGCGAACCGGTCGGGGAAGATCTGGTAGACGATCGAGCCGGCCATCCACGCCGGGGGCGGCTCGTGGCAGACCAGGCGGAAGTCCCCGGAGTCGGGCACGTCGTGCGCGAACAGCCCGGCGGCGGTCAGCCACGCCTGGCCGCCGGTGGTCTCCAGCAGGAAGCGGTAGCGGGTGACCGGGTTGACCGGGGTGACCTCGGCCCGCCACCAGTCGTCGCCGGCCCCGTACCCGCCGACGGGGCGGCCGGTCCTGGCGGGGTCGGGCGCGGCGCGGGCGTAGCGGGGCTCGCCGTCGTGGACGGCGCGCACGTGCGCGGCGGTGATCCCGGCGGCGCGCGGGGCGCGCAGCCAGAGCGTCACCGGGGCGCCGGGCTCGGGCGCCTGCGTGGAGACGTACAGCGGGGAGCCGTCGTGGTGCGGCAGATCCAGGAAGCGCATGAGTCACCCCTTGACGGCGCCGGAGGTGAGTCCGGAGACGATGTACTTCTGCAGCCAGAGGAAGACGCTGACGGTCGGGATCGCGGTGAGCAGCGTGGCGGCGGCGAACATGCCGAAGTTCTCGTTGCGCCGGTCGCCGGCGATCATCCCGTACATGCCCACGGCGAGCGTCTTGCTCTCCGGGTCGCGCAGGAAGACGTTCGCCATGAGGAACTCGCTCATGGTGGTGATGAACGCCAGCAGCGCGGTGACCGCGAGGATCGGCGTGACCAGCGGCATGATGACCTTCCAGAAGACCTGCGCGTGCGTGGCGCCGTCCACGGTGGCGGCCTCGTCGAGCTCCTTCGGCACGGTGTCCAGGAAGCCCTTCATCAGCCAGGTGTTCACGCCGAGCGCGCCGCCCAGGTAGAGCAGCATGAGCCCCCACACGGTGTCGAAGCCGAACGCCGGGTACAGCTCGGTCACCCTGGTGAAGATCATGAAGATCGTCACGATGGCCAGGAACTGCGGGAACATCTGGATGAGCAGCAGCGCCAGCAGCCCGACCCGGCGCCCGGCGAAGCGCATCCGGCTGAAGGCGTAGGCGGCGAACATCGACAGCAGCAGGCTGGCGAACGACGACAGCAGCGCGATGAACACCGAGTTGAAGAACCACCGGCCGAACGGGTAGACGTCCGAGGTCATCAGCTCGCCGAAGTTGTCCAGGCCGGCTCCGGTCGGCAGCAGCTCGGTCGAGGCGAGGGTGCCCAGCGGGTTGATCGCCGCCGAGACGACGAACAGGATGGGGAAGATCGCGAACGCGCACACGGCGAGCACGAACGCGTGCCTGAGCGCCAGCTTCACGCGTACACCTCCTCCTGCTTGCGGGTACGGCGGAACGCCACGGCAGAGACGATCGCCACGATGGCGAAGATGAACACCGAGATCGCGGCCGCGAAGCCGAACTGCGCGCCGCCGGTGCCGAAGGCCAGCCTGAACGTGTAGGTGATGAGCAGGTCGGTGCCCCCCACCTGCGGGTTCTCCGGCGGGAACGGCCCGCCCTCGGTGGTGAGCTGGATGGCGTTGAAGTTGTTGAAGTTGTACGCGAACGACGAGATGAGCAGCGGCGTCAGCGCCACCAGCAGCAGCGGCAGCGTCACCCGCCGGAACGCCTTCCACGGGGTGGCCCCGTCGATGGCGGCGGCCTCGGTCAGCTCCCGCGGGATCGCCTGCAGGGCCCCGGTCGTCACCAGGAACATGTACGGGAAGCCCAGCCACAGGTTGACCAGGACGACGGCGAGCCGGGCGGTGGTCACCTCGCCGAGCCAGTCCACGTTCAGCCCGAGCATCTGGTTGACCAGCCCGAAGTCGCGGTTGAACATGTCACGCCAGACCAGCAGCATCGCGAACGACGGCATGGCGTACGGCAGGATGAGCGCGATCCGGTAGGCCTTGGTGCCGCGCATGCGCGGGTGGTGCAGGGCCAGCGCGACGGCCATGCCGAGCCCGAACGTGCCGGCTACGGAGGCCAGCGCGAAGACCGCGTTCCAGCCGAACACGCCGAGGAAGTAGCCGGAGATCGTGGGGTTGGTCAGCACCCTGGCGAAGTTGGCCAGGCCGACGTTGACCTGCCAGCCCTGGGCCAGGTGCTCGCCGGCGGCGTTGACGAAGTAGCCCTGCGACCCGTCGGCGCGCCACGGGCCGCCCTCGCCCCGCATGCAGTCGCAGCCCGCGTCGTAGACGAGCGCCGCCCTGCCCTCGACGGCGCGGCTGAGCCCGTTGGCCTTGATGGCCCCGCCGTCGGTGGGCACGGTCAGCGCGGCGATCTCCTCGCCGCGGGCGGCGGCCTGCGGCGCGGTCAGCACGGTGACGCCGGGCGCGCGCAACACCTTGCCGGTGACGCCGACCTCGGCGCCGGGCAGCGGCGACAGCCCGCCCGCGTCGCCGAGCCGGACCTGCTTGGTGGCGGGGTCGACGAGCAGGAACACCAGTTCGCCGCCGCGCAGCGCGGTGGTGAGCTGGTACTCGGGCGAGCCGGGCGCCTGCCGTACGGAGCCGCGCTCGATGGCGGTGATCGCCGCCGCCTTGTCACCGCGGTGGCCGTCGCCGAAGTTGGTGAAGGCGGTGGTCACCGTGTAGAGCACCGGGAACACCTGGAAGGCGATGAGGAAGACGGTGCCGGGGACGAGATACTTGGCCGGGACGTACCGCCGGGTCAGGTAGAGGTAGCCGATGACGGCGGTGGCCCCGAGCAGCACGGCCAGCCCGATCCACGACCCGGTGGCGACCAGCGGCGGCGCGGCGTAGAGCAGGATCGCGGCGGCGACGGCGAGCACCGCGATCCTGCTCACCACGAAGGCGGTGGTGATGTTGCGGCGGGGCCGCGGAGCCTGTGACGCCTCCGCGGTCTCGCGCACGTCGGGCGACATGGGGCGTCAGTTCTTGAGCGAGCCGTCGATGGTCTTCTGCGCGGCGGCGGCCGCCTTGGCCGGGTCGCCGCCCTTGACCACGCCCGCCTCGGCGATGCCGAACGGCTCCCACACGGCCTGCATCTCCGGGATGGCGGGCATCGGCATGCCGTCCTTGCCGGCGTCCATGAACTTGCCGGCGTCGGCGTCGGCCGCCTTGACCTCCTCCAGGGCGGCGGTCAGCGCCGGAGGCCGGGGGTCGGCGTCGTACAGCGCCTTGGCGACGTCCTTGTTGGTCACGTAGTTGGTGACGAACTCCTGGGCGAGCGTCTTGTTCCGGCCCTTGGCCGCGACGAAGAACGACTGGACGCCGACGAACGGGGTGGCGGGCTCGCCGCCCTCGAACGAAGGGACGGGCGTGATGTCGTAGCCGAAGCCGCCCTTCTTGACGTCGGTCATGGCCCACGGGCCGGAGATCAGGAAGGCGCACTTCTTGCCGGCGAAGCTGGGGATGTAGTTCTCGTTGGTGATCGACGTCTTGAGCGCGCCGTCGCCCTTCTCCCCCAGCTCGCGCAGCTTCCCGAAGGCCTTGACCGAGCCCTCGGAGCCGACCAGCACCTGCTTGGGGTCGGGGTCGCCGGCCGGGGTGGAGCCGAACAGCTTGCCGCCGCCGGCGGCGAACAGCGGGTAGACGTGGAAGGCGTCGCCCTTCTGGGCCACGGGCAGGCAGAGGATCTCCTGGACCTTGCCGTCGTCCTTGAGCTTCTTGCCGGTCGCCACCATGTCCTCGATCGTGGCGGGCGCGTCGGGGGCCAGGTCGGTGTTGCGGATCAGGGCGATGTTCTCGACGGCGTACGGGGCGCCGTAGATCTGGCCGTCGAAGGTGACCGCCTTGATCGCGATGTCGGAGAACGCCGCCTTCTGCTCCTCGGTCAGGTTGACCGGCTCGATGGCGCCGTTCTGCACCAGGTTGCCGATCCAGTCGTGCGCGCCGACCATGACGTCGGGGCCGCTGCCCTGCTGGGAGGCGGTCAGGAAGGTCTGCTGGTTGTCCTTGCTGATCTCCTTCACCTCGACGGTCACGCCGTTCTCGGTGCCGAACTGATCGGCGAAGGGGGTGAGGGCCTTGACCCGGTTGGGGTCGGCCCAGATGACGAGGTTGCCCGACGCGGGGGCGGCCGAGGCGGACTCGCTCGGCGCCGCGGAGGGGGCAGCGGGGTCGGAGCCGCCACAGGCGGTTAAGGCCAGCGTCGCGAGAGCGGCCACGCCCAGGGCTCGCTTGCTCATGAGACCTCCCGAAAGATCAGTGATCGACCGCTTTCGCGGCTCTTGTTTCCGGGACGTTAGCTGGATTTTGCAATTTTTGGAAGATTTTGCAAGAGGGCGTTACCCGATCCTCATCCAGAGGCATTCCGGAGAGGCTCAACCTCCAGCGTCCGACCGGTATGCAAGTTTCGGCAAGCTTGCATCCCCACCCGGCGGAAGCCGGCGGGGTCCCACCCGATTCTCCCGCGCCGGCCGGTGCGGGCCCGCCTCTGATGAGGATCGGGAGCATTTGACCTTTCTTTCCCTCGGCGCGGCAGTCCGCGAAGAATACGGTCGGTAGCGTCGGTGAGGTGCGCCTGTGGGCCCGATCCCTGCGGGGACGCGTCACCATCATCGCCACGGTCGTCGCCGCGCTCGTGCTCACCCCCGTGGCGATCGCGGGCGTCCTCATCACCCGCCATCTGATCGCGCAGGCGACCTGGGACTCCACGGGAGACACCGCCGCCCGCATCGCCGCCCGGGTGCGCGGCGGCGAGCTGGGGGCCGGCCACGGGCTGCCGGTGCTCGACAGCGACGTCGACCTGATCCAGCTGGTCGCGCACGACGGCCGGATCCTCGCGGCGAGCGACGCGGCCAGGAAACTGCCGATGCTGAGCGGCGTGCGGCCGCGGCCGGGCGGCCGGGACGTCGACGTCACCGCTTGCCTGCCCGCCATGTGTATGCACATCACCGTGATGCGGGCCGGCCTGTCCGCCGAGGCGCCGATCGTCTACGCTGCGCGGCGCACCCCGCCCCTGCTCTCCACCCGGAGCATGGAGATCAGCGCGGCCGTCCAGCTCGCCGCGATCCTCGCGCTCACCGCCTGGGCGACCTGGGTGGTCACCGGCTCGGCCCTGCGCCCGGTGGCGCGGATGCGGCGGGAGCTGGACCACATCACCGCCCGCGACCTGAGCCGCCGGGTGACGGAGCCGCCGGGTGACGACGAGGTGGCGCAGCTCGCCCGCTCCGTCAACGGCACCCTGGCCCGCCTGGAACGCGCCGGGCTGCAGCAGCGCCAGTTCGCCGCCGACGCCTCGCACGAGCTGCGCACCCCGATCGCCGGGCTGCGCGCCCAGCTGGAGAGCGCCCAGCTCTACCCGGACGAGGCCGACGTGCGGACGCTGGTGAAGTCCGCGCTGCGCGACACCGACCGGCTGGAGGCCATCATCACCGACCTGCTGCTGCTGGCCAGGATCGGCTCCGGCGAGGACGCCGCCGCCAGGGAGCAGGTGGACCTGGCCGAGCTGGTCCGCCAGGAGCTCACCAGGCGCACGGACAGGGTCCCGGTGAGGACCGAGCTCGCCGAGGGCGTCACCGTGCACGGCGTCCGGCTCCAGCTGGCCAGGGTGCTGACGAACCTGCTGGACAACGCCCAGCGGCACGCCGAGAAGCAGGTGTCCGTCGAGGTGCGGCGGCAGGACGGCCAGGCCGTGCTCTGCGTGGAGAACGACGGCGCGCCGATCGCCGTCGGCGACCGCAAGCGCATCTTCGAGCGGTTCACCCGGCTGGACGCCGCCCGCAGCCGGGACGCGGGCGGCACCGGGCTGGGCCTGGCGATCGCCCGCGACGTGGCGCTCGCGCACGGCGGGCAGATCCGGGTGGAGGACAGCCCGCACGGCGCCAGGTTCGTGCTGCGCCTGCCGGCCACCTGGCCCGGGTGACGCAACCCGATGCCCCCGGAAAGTTAAGAACGGGGACGCTGCCAGTTCAACCAGCGCCTCTAGCTTCTGGATGCAACCCGGAGGATAGAGGAGATACGTTGCGAGTCCTGGCCGTAGTTCCCGCCCGTGGAGGTTCGGCGGGCGTACCACTGAAGAACCTCGCCCCCGTCGGGGGCACCCCGCTCGTGGCTCGCGCGGTCCGCGCGTGCCTGCAGGCCGAGCTGGTGGACGAGGTGGTGGTGAGCACCGATCACCCGGGCATCGCCGAGGCCGCCGAGCGGGCGGGCGCGCGGGTGGTGGAGCGGCCGGCCGAGCTGAGCGGCGCCACGGCCTCCAGCGAGTCGGCCGTGCTGCACGCCCTCGACGCCCTGGGCGAGGACCCCGAGGTCGTCGTGCTCGTGCAGTGCACGAGCGTGTTCATCGATCCCGCCGACCTGTCGGCGGCCGTGCGCCGGGTGCTCGACGGCGAGGCCGACGCGGTCTTCTCCGGTACGCCGACGCACGAGTTCCTGTGGACCCCGGCCGGCGCGGGCGTCAACCACGACCCGGCGTCCCGGCCGCGCAGGCAGGACATGGAGCCGCAGTTCCGCGAAACCGGCGCCTTCTACGTGATGCGCGCGGCGGGGTTCCGCGAGCGCGGCCACCGCTTCTTCGGTGACGTGGCCGTGCAGGCGGTGCCCGCCCGGCACGCGGTCGAGGTGGACACACCAGAGGACCTGGAGATCGTGCGGGCGCTGGCCCCGTTCGTGGACGCGCCCGAGCCGATCGACGTGGACGCGGTCATCACCGACTTCGACGGCGTGCACACCGACGACCGCGCCTACGTCGACTCCGAGGGCCGCGAGATGGTGCTGGTCAGCCGCTCGGACGGGATGGGCGTGTCGCTGCTGCGCCGCGCCGGGGTGAAGGTGCTGGTCATGTCGACCGAGCACAACCCGGTGGTGGCGGCCAGGGCGCGCAAGCTCGGCGTGCCGGTGCTGCAGGGCCTGGCCGACAAGCGGACGGTGCTGCGCGACTGGCTCGCCATCGAGAACCTCGACCCGGCCCGCGTGGCGTACGTCGGCAACGACGTCAACGACCTGGGCCCGATGGCCGAGGTGGGCTGGCCGGTCGCGGTGCCGGACGCGCACCCGCGGGTGCGCGCCGCGGCCCGGGTGGTGCTGACCAGGGCGGGCGGCGACGGCGCGGTGCGCGAGCTGTGCGACCGGGTGGTCGCGGCCCGGCCGGTCCTGGAGGAGCCGGCTCCGGCCGCGCCGCCGCGGCTCAGGTTCCGCCCGGTGTCCATCGGGGACGTGCCGGTCGGCGACGGCGAGCCGGTGTACGTGATCGGCGAGATCGGCATCAACCACAACGGCGACCTCGACATCGCCCGCCGGCTCATCGACGTGGCGGCCGACGCCGGCTGCCAGGCGGTGAAGTTCCAGAAGCGCACCCCGGCCATCTGCGTGCCCGAGGCGCAGAAGGGGCAGATCCGGCAGACGCCGTGGGGCGAGATGACGTACCTGGAGTACAAGGAGCGCACCGAGTTCGGCGCCGACGAGTACCGGCAGATCGCCGAGTACTGCGACGAGCGCGGCCTGCACTGGTTCGCCTCCCCGTGGGACGTGCCGTCGGTGGAGTTCCTGGAGGACATGGACGTCCTGACGCACAAGGTGGCCTCGGCCGGCGTCGCCGACCACCAGCTGCTGCGCGCGCTGGCCGCCACCGGCAAGCCGATCATCCTGTCGACCGGGATGTCCACGCTGCGGGAGATCGACGAGGCCGTGGAGATCCTCGGCACCGAGAAGCTGATCATGATGCACGCGACGTCCACGTACCCGCTGCCTCCCGAGGAGGCCAACCTGCGCACGATCACCACCCTCAAGGAGCGGTACGGGGTGCCGGTCGGCTACTCGGGGCACGAGCGAGGGCTGCAGATCTCGCTGGCCGCGGTGACGCTCGGCGCGGTCTGCGTGGAGCGGCACATCACCCTCGACCGCACCATGTGGGGCTCCGACCACGCCGCCTCGCTGGAGCCGTCGGGCCTGGAGCACCTGGTGCGCGACATCCGGATCATCGAGCAGGCCATGGGCGACGGCGTCAAGCGGGTCTTCCCCGGCGAGGAGGCCCCGAAGGCGCGGCTGCGCCGGATCACCGTCTGACCTCGGTGATCACCCTCTCGGTCATCGTGCCGGTCCGCGACGGCGAGCGCTTCATCTCCGACGCGCTCGTCTCGCTGGCCCGCAACTTCCGGCCCGGCTTCGAGTTCGTCGTGGTCGACGACGGGTCGGTGGACGGCACCGCCGCCGTCGTCGAGGACTTCCGCGCCGACCTGCCCGGACTCGCCGTGATCCGCAACCCCGAGCCGCTCGGGCTGGCGGACGCGCGCAACGCCGGGCTTTCGGCCGTCTCAGGCCGGTACGTCACGTTCCTGGACGGCGACGACTGGCTGGCTCCCGGCTACCTGGCGCGGCTGGTCGCGGTCATCGACGGGCTCGGCTGCGACTTCGTACGCGCCGACCACGTACAGGTCGAGGGCCGCAAGCGGGTCGTGCACCGGGCTCCCGCGGCGCGGCGGGGCGCGGTGCTCGACCCGCGCGGGGCGATCCTGCCGGCGGGCGCGCGCACGATGGTGGACTACCCGTACGCCTGGGCGGGCGTCTACCGGCGGTCGCTGGGTGACCTGCTGCGCTTCCCGTCCGGGCTGCACACCGCCGAGGACCGGCCGTGGATCTGGCGGCTGCACCGGGAGGCGGTGACGTTCGCCGCGGTGTCGATGGCGGGCGTGTTCTACCGGCGGCAGGTGGCCGGCTCGCTCACCCAGGTGGGCGACGAGCGGCAGCTGCACTTCTTCGACGCGTTCGAGCTGGTCTTCGCGGACCTGGAGGAGAAGTACCTGCCGAAGGCGGTGCGCAACTTCTGCGGTCTGCTCGCCCACCACCTGGAGCTCGCGGACCGGTTCCCGCCGGAGCTGCGGGCCCGGTTCACCGAGCGCGGCGCGCGGATGGCGCAGGCGCTGCCGCGCGAGCTGGTGGCGGAGGCCGCGGCGGCGATGCCCGCCGAGCGTTCGGCCGTGCTGCGCGAGCTGCTGCCCGGTCTGCCCGTCCCGGCCCGCGGGCCGCGCCCCGATGGGGAGGATTCATGACCAGCCACCCGACGACGGTCTTCTACGCCTCGACGCTGTTCGGCGCGATGTCGCTGGCGGCGGGCATCGACGCCGGCCTGTTCGGGGACGGCCGCAGGGTGCTGCTGGTGTCGTCCAACACGCCGGTCCCCGAGGTCTCCACGCCGCTGGACGCGACCCCCGGCTTCGCCGCGCTCGCCTCCCGGTTCGACGAGGTGCGCTCGTGGAACGAGCTGATCGCGCCGCTGCATCCGGCGGAGTGGCGACCCAGGATCGTCGAGGCGCCGATGCTGGAGCGGCTGGTCCGCTCCCACCTGCGGCTGGACGTGGTCGACGAGCTGGTGGTCGAGTCGATCGCGGTCGCGCCCGCCCGCACGATCGCCGGGCTGGTCCGCGACTGCCCGATCACCGTCTACTCCGACGGGCTGATGAGCTACGGACCGACCCGTGACCCGCTGCCCGCCGAGATCTCCCACCGCGTCACCCGCCTGCTCCACCTCGACCTGGTGCCGGGGCTGGCGCCGCTGCTGCTGACCGAGTACGGGGTGCCGGCCGTGAGGCTGCCGGAGGAGCCGTTCCTGTCGGTCGTCCGCGAGGTGGCCGCGACCGCGCCGGCCATGGCGGGCGGCCAGGCGATGATCCTCGGGCAGTACCTGTCGGCGCTCGGCGTCGTCACCCCCGAGGAGGAGGCCGGGCTGCACGAGGCGATGCTGCGCGGCCTGGCCGCCCGCGGCTACACGGGCGTGCTGTTCAAGCCGCATCCCTCGGCGGGGCGCGAGCACGCCCGGCTGCTGCGCGCCGCCGCCGGGCCGCTCGGCGTCCAGGTGACGGTGGCCGGGGAGAGCGTGCCCGCCGAGGTCTGCTTCGCCACGCTCCGGCCGGAGCTGGTGGTGGGCTGCTTCTCCACCGCCCTGGTGACGGCGCGCCGCCACTACGGGCTGCGCGCCGTCTCCCACGGCACCGGCCTGGTGCTGGAGCGGCTGACCCCGTACGAGAACAGCAACCGGATCCCGGCCACCATCGTGGACGCGCTGCTCCCCCGGCTGTCGGAGGACGGCTTCGTCGACGAGCCGCCCGCGGCCGACCTGCCGGAGCTGGTCCGCGCGGTGGGCTACTGCATGCAGGCCGAGGCGTACCCGGACCTGCGGCCCGACGGCTTCTCCTTCGACGCCCGCTACTTCAAGCGCAGGCGCCTGGAGGCCCTGGGCCTCCTCGACAAGCCCGGCAGGCCCGAGCAGCCCCCGCCGGGCCCGCTGGACCGCCTGCGCAGAAAACTCCGAACCACCCGCTGACCCCGCTCCACCTGCGGCGACCTCCGCGCCGTCCGCGTCAGGTCAGGACTTTGAGGTAGCGGCGGACGCGTCGCTTGGCGCGGTAGCCGGCGCGCAGCATGTTCGGCGGCACCTCGACCCGCAGCCGGGCGCGGCGGCGGGCGGCGGCGTGCTCGGGGCCGTCCAGCAGGGAGACGGCAGGCACCCGGGAGCGGGAGAGCACCAGCCCGGTCAGCAGCCCGGTCCAGTCGCCGCGCTCGTCCGGGTGGAAGTAGTTGGCCGCACACCATCGCGGGTCGGCCTGCCGGAAGCCGCCTTCGGTCAGGTCGTCGAGCGTGCCGAGCAGGCCGCTGTCCTCGAACACCAGGTTGATCGTCTCCGCGTTCACCCCGAAGTCGCTCAGCACCAGCGACGGCACGCCCATGGCGATGGCCTCCAGCGCCGCCGTGGAGCTGACGGTGACGAACCCGGCCGCCCGGGAGAGCTGGTCCTGCATCGACCCCGCGGCGAACCGCAGCCGGCCAGGCTCGCCCAGCTCCCGCCAGAGCTTCTGGTAGTGGTGACGCTCGCGGTGGGTCTGCCGCTCGCCTTCGAGCGCGCGCAGCTTGACCACGACGTCCAGGCCGGGCTCGCGGACGGCCAGCTCGGCCAGCGCGAGCAGGATCCGCTCGCGGTCCTCGCGCGCCTTCGGCACCTTGGCCTGGGTGGCGAAGACCACCCGGTCGCCGCCGGACCGCTCCTGCCGGGGCCGCAGGAACGGCAGCCTGGCCAGGCCGACAGCCCCTCCCCCGCCGAGCCGGGCCGCGATGGCCGCGAACTCGGCCACCTCGCGCTCGCTGTGCACCACGAACAGGTCGCAGCCGCTGCGGAACAGCCACGCCTTCTCCGTCGCGGGCACCGAGATGCCGGGCAGCCCGGTGGCGAACACCGGCCGCGGGCGCAGCCCGTCCAGCACGCCGGACACCAGCACGTCCACGACCGGACCCGTGCAGGACACCAGGATCACGTCGGGCCTGGACCGTTCCGCCAGGCGGCGCAGCGCGCGGGCGCTCAGCACCGGCGGCGCGGGCCGGTCCCCCACGGCGGCGGCGATCTGCTCGGCCGACGGCGCGATCGGGGTGCGCACCACCACCAGTTCGGTGTCACAGCCGTCCGGCAGGTCCTGGAGCAGGCAGGCCGCCCACTTCAGGTACGAGTCGGAGTCGGCCACCGCCAGCACTCTCAACCGGTCACTCCTGTCACTCCTGTCAGATGCGAGCGCAGCGCGGGGGCCGCCCTGCTCGTCCACCAGTCGTCGGGCACGTCCACCGGCTCCACCGCCACTCCGCGCGGACCGAGCAGCACCCGCAGCGAGGAGATCGCGGTCGACGGCAGGCTGACCACCCGCTGGCCCGGGTCGAGGCCGCGCAGCGTCAGCTCGGCGGGCGCGCCGCCGTCGTGCACGGTGATGCCGGGCCGCTCGCGGATGACCGCGACGTCGACCGGGTCCTCCCGCCGGTGCGGGTAGTACGCGAGCGGCTCCTCGGCCGCCAGGTCGGTCAGCCAGCGCAGGTAGCGCTCACGGTGCACCAGCCCGTTGCGCACCAGCGAGGTGCCGAGCACGACCGTCCGCTCGGCGGGCCCCGGCTCGCTGGGCGGCTGGCCGCGCAGCCACGCGAACTCGTGCCGTACCAGGTCGACGCCCGCCCGGCGGACCGCCTCCGCCAGGTGAGGCGGGACGGGCAGCGCGGTGAAGACCGTGACCCCGCCCGCGCGCAGCCTGATCGCGGCGGCCAGCCCGAGCGCCGCGCGCAGCGCGCCCGGCTGGGCGCGGGCTCGCAGCAGCGGCCGGTACGGTTTCGCGGCGAGCAGTTCCAGCAGCCGGATCGTGGCCATGCCGTCGTCCACCACGACGACCCTGCCGGGGAAGGCGGCCAGCCAGCGCAGCTGCACCCGGCCGGAGAAGGCGTCGCCGACGACGGCCGGCCGGCGCGGCATGCGCTCGCTCGGCTCGGCCAGCTCCAGCCCGGCGGGCAGGTCGAGGCCGCGCAGCTCGCGCCCGGTCGCCTTGAGGGCGCGCAGCCGCGCCCGCGGCACCACAGTGGTGGCCGGGCCGAGCAGCCCCGCGTGATGGGCCTCGACGGCGCACAGCATCTGGAGCGGGGATTCCACCCAGGCCGACGCCTGTTTGACCACGTTTGCTCTCCCAGCCAGGTGATGGCCCGTTCACGACCGCTTCAAGCTAGCCCGGGCGGCTTAAGCCGTGCGGAACGAGACGTGAACAATGGGAAGTATGAACTCGCTACGGCTTTACAGAGACGGTGTCGAGATCCCGCAACTCGGCCTCGGCGTCTGGAAGGTGACCGACGACGAGGCGGAGCGGGCCGTGCTGACCGCGCTCGAGGCCGGCTACCGCCACATCGACACGGCCACGCTCTACCGCAACGAGGAGGGCGTCGGCCGGGCCGTGCGCGCCTCCGGCGTCCCGCGCGAGAAGCTCTTCGTCACCACCAAGCTGTGGAACTCCGATCACGACCGGGTGGAGCGGGCCTTCGACGAGAGCCTGGCCAGGCTCGGCCTCGACCACGTCGACCTCTACCTGATCCACTGGCCGGCGCCGAAGCAGAACAAGTACGTCCAGGCCTGGCGCGGCCTGGAGAAGATCTACCGGGACGGCCGGGCCAGGGCTATCGGCGTGTCCAACTTCACGGTCGGCACGCTCACCCGGCTCATGGACGAGACCGACATCGTCCCCTGCATCAACCAGATCGAGCTGCACCCGTACTTCCAGCAGCACGAGATGCGCGAGTTCCACGACAAGAACGGGATCCTCACCGAGGCGTGGAGCCCGCTCGGCTCCGGCCGGGGCCTGCTGGAGGACCCGGCGCTGGCGGTGCTGTCGGACAAGCACAACCGCACGCCCGCGCAGATCGTGCTGCGCTGGCACATCCAGATCGGCAACGTGGTGATCCCGAAGTCGGTCACCCCGTCGCGGATCAAGGAGAACATCGACGTGTTCGACTTCATCCTGGACCGCGAGGACATGGCCGCGATCGGGGCGATGAACGCCGGCCGCCGCCTCGGGCTCGACCCCGAGACCAGCGGGTGAATTCGCCTCACATATCGCTTTCGCGGATGAATCTGTACGATCTTCCGCGTGCGTGACTTATCGTGGGGCATCGCGGCGACCGGCGGCATCGCCAGGACAGTGGGCGCCGTCATCGCCGCCGAGCCGGGGATGAGGGTGGCCGCGGTCGGCTCCCGCGACCTGGGCCGGGCCAAGGCGCTGGCCGCGACACTGGGCGCCGAGTCCGCCCACGGCTCCTACGCCGAGCTGTGCGCCGATCCGGCCGTGGACGCCGTCTACGTCGCCACCCCGCACGCCCAGCACCTGGAGGTGGCCGAGGCGGCCATCGCGGCGGGCAAGGCCGTGCTGTGCGAGAAGCCGCTCGCCGCCACCACGGCCGACGCCGAACGGATGGTCCGGCTGGCCCGCGAGGCCGGGGTCTTCCTGATGGAAGCGATGTGGATGCGGTTCAACCCGCTGATCCGCATGCTCGCCGGCGACGGGCGTTTCGGCGAGATCCGCTCGGTGCGCGCCTCGTTCGGCTTCGCGCACCCGTACGATCCCGCGCATCGGCTCTGGGCGCCGGAGCTGGGCGGCGGCGCCCTGCTCGACCTGGGCATCTACCCCATGGGGCTGGCCCAGTTGTTCCTCGGAACGCCGGAGAGCACGCGCATCACCGGCTCGCTGTCCCCGGGCGGCGTGGACGCCGAGGCGGGCGGGCTGATGAGCTATCCGGGCGGCAGGCGGGCGCTGGTGGAGTGCTCGCTGCTCGGCGCCTACTCCAACGACGCCACCGTCGTCGGCACCGGGATGCGGGCCGACATCGACGCCCCGTTCTGGGCTCCGCGGCGGGTCGTGCTCAGCGGGCCGGGGATGGAGCCGGAGGAGCACGCGCTCGACGATCCGGCGGACAACGGGTACGCGGGCGAGCTGCGCGAGGTCCGCGACTGCCTGGCGCGGGGTCGTACCGAGAGCGAGATCATGCCGCTTGACGAGAGCCTTGCCATCATGCGGGTTCTGGCGGAGGCGCGGGCGCAGATCCGCTAGCCGCGGCTTTGAAGACTTGCCAGTTTCTTGCCAGATGCGTTACTTTACTCCGCATTCACGGCATACGTCCGGTTTGCCCGGTCGTGTCCGAGAACACCGTCGTATCGCAGGATCGTCCTGCGACCGCTGAATCCGCCTTGCGCGGAACCGGGGACCCACTTCTTCCGGGGTGAATCGGCGCCTCGCGCGCCGTAGGGCAGCTTCCACGCCCGAACCCGTCAGCTAACCCGGTAAGCGGCATGGAAGCAAGGAGTACATCCCCTCGATGGTCATGCATCGCCTCCCCCGTGCCACCCAACCGCATTACGTCCGCGCCGCCCTCGGCGCCACCTTCGTCGCCTGCTTCATGGGCTCCGCCCTCCCCGCCCACGCCGACCCGGTCAACGGAGACGATCTCTCGCTGACGGCCCAGGCGGAGGCCGGCCAGACCGCCTCCCAGGAGGCGAAGCCCGCCGAGAAGGACAAGATCGACGTCACCGCAGCCCAGGTGCTCGCCCTGGCCAGGGAGCAGATCGGCATCAGGGAGAACGCGCGGGGCGGCGGCACGAAGTTCCAGGAGTGGTACGCGAACTCGCAGCGCGCCCAGGAGACCATCGCCCGTGACGGCGGCCACCCCGCCGCCTACCTGAACGCCCCCTGGTGCGCGATGTTCGTCTCCTGGGTCGGCGAGCAGACCGGCGCCCGCGCGCAGGTGGGCTGGGACGCCTACACGGTGACGCACGCGCGGTGGTTCCAGAACAACGGCCGCTGGGGCACCCTGGCCAAGCCGGGCGCCGTGGTCTTCTTCGCCTGGAACGGCAGCAAGAGCCTCGGCTCCATCCAGCACGTGGGCTTCGTGGTCAAGGACAACCGCGACGGGACGATCTCCACGATCGAGGGCAACACCGGCAACGGGCTCGTCGAGGAGCGCATCCGTCCCAAGTCTCAGGTCGTCGGCTACGGCTACCCCGAGTACGCCGCCTGATTGTCCGGAAGAATCCCTGAGGTGTCGATGCGGACGCCGCTCGTTCGACGCGTCGGCGAGACCGGGATTCGAAGGAGAAGCACCGTGAAGTTCATGATCATCGGAAAGGGCAGCGCCGAGACCGAGGCGGGCGTCATGCCGAGCCGGCAGCTCGTCGACGACATGATGGCCTACAACGAGTCGCTGGCCAAGGCCGGCGTCCTGCTGGCGGCGGAAGGGCTGGCCCCCAGCTCCCGCGCCGCCCGCATCGCCTACGGCCCCGGCAAGCCCAAGGTCATCGACGGGCCCTTCGCGGAGACCAAGGAGATCATCGCCGGCTTCTGGCTGATCCAGGTCAAGTCCCGCGAAGAGGCCGTCGAATGGGCCCTGCGCGTCCCCGTCCCCGAGGGCGGCGAGGGGGTCGGCCTGGAGCTCTGGGAGGTCTTCGACGCGGCCGACATGCCGGAGACCTCCCTCACCCCGGAGACCGCCGAGCGCGACAAAGCCCTCCGCGAGTCCCTGGAGACCAACCCCCCGAACGCCTGACGGCAGCCCCAGGGCGACCCCCCAGACGCCTGCCAAGAACGCGCCACCCACACCCAGGCATGGGTGCCGCCCACGCCCAGGCGCGTGTGCCGCCCTCAACCAGGGCGGCACACGCGCCGGGGACGGCCGTCCGCCGCTTGAACGGGAGCCGAAACACACGCGGGAGACGGCCGTTCGCCGCTCCAGCCGGGGCGGCACGCACGCCTCGGACGGCCGTCGGCCGCTCCAGCCGTTGGCCCGGCACACACCCCGAAGACGGCCATCCGCCGCTCCAGCCGGTAGCCGGGCACACATGCCGGGGGCGGCGCTCCCTGAAAGCGTTTCTCGCTTCCCGCGCTGAGGTGAGTGCCGGGCATGTCCCGGACGGGGTGACCATACGATGGGCCCGTGACAGCTTCGGAGACGCATGGGGCCATCGAGGCCGTGTGGCGGATCGAGGCGGCGCGGCTGATCGCCGGGCTGGCCCGGCTGGTGCGCGACGTCGGCCTGGCCGAGGAGCTGGCACAGGACGCGCTGGTCGCGGCGCTGGAGCAGTGGCCCCGCGAGGGCGTGCCACGCAATCCGGGCGCCTGGCTGATGACCGTGGCCAAACGCCGGGGCGTCGACCTGATCCGCCGCAGGGAACGCTACGAGCGCAAGCTCGCCGAGATCGGCCGCGCCCTGGAGGACGACCCCGGACAGGAGCCGCCCGGCCCCGAGGAGATCGAGGACGACCTGCTGCGGCTGGTGTTCACCGCGTGCCATCCGGTGCTGTCCACCGAGGCCCGGGTGGCGCTGACGCTGCGGGTGCTGGGCGGCCTGTCCACCGACGAGATCGCGCGCGCGTTCCTGACGTCCGAGCCGACGGTGGCGCAGCGGATCGTCCGCGCGAAGCGGACCCTGGCCACGCGGAAGGTGCCGTTCGAGGTCCCCGCGGGCGAGGAGCTGGCCGGACGGCTGTCGTCCGTGCTGGAGGTCATCTACCTGATCTTCAACGAGGGCTACTCGGCCACCGCCGGCGACGACTGGATGCGGCCCGGGCTCTGCGAGGACGCGCTGCGCCTGGGGCGGGTGCTGGCCGGGCTGATGCCGAAGGAGCCCGAGGTGTTCGGCCTGGTGGCGCTCATGGAGATCCAGGCGTCCCGCTCGGCCGCCAGGCTGGGCCCGTCCGGCGAGCCGATCCTGCTGCTGGAGCAGAACCGCGCCCGGTGGGACCGGCTGCTCATCCGCCGCGGCCTGGCCGCGCTGGAGCGGGCCGAGGAGCTGACCGGCACCATGGGCCCGTACACGCTCCAGGCCGCCATCGCGGCCTGCCACGCCCGCGCGTTCACGCCCGGCGAGACCGACTGGGTCCGCATCGCCGACCTGTACGCGCGGCTCGCGGCCCTGTCCGGCTCGCCGGTGGTCGAGCTCAACCGCGCGGTGGCCCTGGCCATGGCGTACGGCCCCGAGGTGGGCCTGGAGCTGGTCGACCAGATCGCCGGCGAGCCGGCCATGCGGGACTACCACCTGCTGCCGGGCGTACGCGGCGACCTGCTGTTCAGACTGGGCCGGCTCGGCGAGGCCCGCGCCGAGTTCGAGCGCGCGGCCGCGCTGACCCGCAACGAGCGCGAACGCGTTCTCATGGAGGCGCGGGCCGCGGCCTGCCGGTGAGACGCCTCTGGTTCTGGTGCGCTTTTGTGCCGGTGTGCGGGAGAAACGGTGCCCGTGGGATGGGAGCGCTCCCAAGTAGCGCTTTGGGCGATATATCCCCGTACGGCTACTTCTAGGGTCACAAAATACCCCAGAGGTAACGGTTGAGTTTCGGGACGTTGACGCCTGGACGCGCTACGGGCACTCTTTGTGGGAGCGCTCCCAAAGACACTCCAATCGCGGGACTGTCGCGATGCACCTCCCAAGATCCACACCCAAGAGGGGTACGGTATGACGAACCACAAGCGCTTTGCAGTAACCGGAGTCCTGGTCACGGCCCTGGCCGCGATGACCGCCGCCTGTGGTGGCGGTGAGGCTCCGGCCCCCTCAGCCGATGCGAGCACGCCGGCGGAGCCCGTCACCATCAACGTGCACACCTTCGGCGGCGGCGAGAACTTCGGCTACGACGAGGCCGTGAAGAAGTGGAACGCCGAGCACCCGAACATCCAGGTCAAGTACTCGAACCTGACCGACAGGTTCGAAGACGTCTATCTGCCGCAGCTGCTCCAGCGCCTGCAGGCCGGCAGCGGCGCCGGTGACATCGTCGGCATCGACGAGGGCGCGATGGGCCTGATGGCCGCCCGCCCGCAGTTCTTCACCGACCTGGGCGAGTACGGCCTGCAGGACCGCAAGGCCGACTTCCCCGCGGCCAAGTGGGAGACGGGCGTCAACGCCGAGGGCAAGCTGTTCGCGCTGGGCACCGACATCGGCGGCATGACCATGTGCTACCGCAAGGACCTGTTCGAGAAGGCCGGGCTGCCGACCGACCGTGAGGAGGTCGCCAAGCTCTGGCCGACCTGGGACGCCTACCTCGAGGCCGGCAAGAAGTTCTCGGCCGCCGACACCGGCGCGAAGTGGATGGACGGCCCGAACACCATCTACAACGTGATCCTGTCGCAGGAGGCGCCGAAGAACGGCAACATCTCGTACTTCGACAAGGAGAACAACCTCGTCCTGGAGACGAACCCGGCCGTCAAGACCTCCTTCGACTGGGTGCAGAAGTTCAGCCAGCAGGGCCTGACGGCCAAGCTCCAGGCGTTCACCCCGCCGTGGAACAAGGCCATCAAGGGCGGCGACTTCGCCACCATGGGCTGCCCGTCGTGGATGCTCGGCGTGATCTCCGGCGCGGCCGGCGAGGAGAACAAGGGCAACTGGGACGTCGCCGCGGTGCCGGGCGGCACGGGCAACTGGGGCGGCTCGTGGCTGGCCGTCCCCAAGCAGACCAAGCACCCGAAGGAAGCCGCCGAGGTGCTCAACTACCTGACGGGCAAGGACGGCCACATCGCGGCCTTCAAGGAGGCGGGCGCCTTCCCGAGCTCCATCCCCGCCCAGCAGGACCCCGAGGTCGCGGGCCTCAAGAACGAGTACTTCAACGACGTGCCGACCGGCGAGATCTTCTCGGCCTCGGTCAAGGACCTGCAGCCGGTCTTCCTGGGTGAGAAGCACGCCCAGGTGAAGACCTCGGTGGAGAAGGTGCTGGAGGGCATGGACCAGGGCGCGGTGGGTTACGACGAGGCCTGGACGAAGTTCGTCGAGGCGGGCGTCAAGGCAGCGGGCTGACGCTCCCACTGGACCGGGTGGCGCCCGCTCCGGGCGGGCGCCACTCCCGATCTGGCTCGAAAGGCTTCCATGACTCTCCAACTCGCGCCGCCGCCCCGGCACGCGTCGCCCAGGCGGGCGAGGCCGAGCAGGCGGGCCGGGCGCTTCGACCTCAGGGGCATGCCCTACCTCCTGGTCTCGCCCTACTTCCTGCTGTTCGCCGTCTTCGGCGTCTTCCCTCTTCTCTACACCCTCTGGCTGTCGCTGCACGACGCCGAGCTGGCCGGCAAGCGGGAGTTCGCCGGCCTCGCGAACTACGCCGAACTGATCGCCGACGCGGAGTTCTGGAACGCGGTGTTCAACACGGTCGGCATGTTCGTGCTGGCCACCGTGCCGCAGATCATCATGGCCCTGGTGCTGGCCAACGCGCTGAACAAGCGCCTGCGCGGCAGGCTGCTGCTGCGCCTGGGCGTGCTGCTGCCGATGGTCACCTCGGTGGTCGCGGTGGCGGTCGTCTTCAGCCAGCTCTACAGCCGTGACTACGGCCTGTTCAACTGGATACTCGGGTTCGCCGGCATCGAGCCGATCGCCTGGCAGAACGAGAAGTGGTCCGCCTGGATCGCCATCGCCACCATGGTCGACTGGCGGTGGACCGGCTACAACGCGATCATCCTGCTCGCCGCCATGCAGACGATCCCCAAGGACCTGTACGAGGCCGCGGCCATCGACGGCGCCTCGGCGCGCCGGCAGTTCTGGCAGATCACGCTGCCGATGCTGCGGCCGACCATCGTGTTCGTCGTCTTCATCTCCACCATCGGCGGCCTGACGCTGTTCACCGAGCCGGTGATGTTCGAGGGCGAGCAGATGATGACCGGCGGCACCACCGGCCAGTACCAGACCGTGGCGATGTTCATCGTCGAGGCCGCCTTCCGCGGCGGGTTCGAGATCGGCTACGCCTCGGCCGCCGCCTGGCTGCTGTTCGTGCTGATCCTCTTCGGCACCATGATCAACTACTGGTTCACGCGCCGCATCGGGGGTGCACGATGACCACCAGGCAACCGGTCAACCGGCTGTGGGACGCGGGGGCTCTCACTAAGGTCGTGCTCGCCCTGGCGCTGCTGCTGTCGGCCTATCCCGTCTACTACATGTTCATCATGGCGACGCGGACCAACGACGACGCGCTCGACACCCCGCCGCCGATGTTGCCGGGCGGCCATCTGGGCGAAAACGTCGAGCGGCTGCTCGCCACCGAGGACGCCTACTTCCTCACCGGCCTCATCAACTCGGCGATCGTGGCGACGACGGTGACCGTGTCGGTGGTGTTCATCTCCACCCTGGCCGGCTTCGCCTTCTCCAAGCTGCGCTTCCGCGGCTCGAAGATCCTGCTCGGGCTGATCCTGGTCACCATGATGGTGCCGCTGCAGCAGATGGGCATCGTGCCGTTGTACGAGCTCATGGTGACGCTCGGCTGGACCGGCCAGCTCCAGGCGGTGATCCTGCCGTTCCTGGTCAACGGGTTCGGCGTGTTCATGATGACCCAGTACGCCTCCCAGGCGGTGCCGGACGAGCTGGTCGAGGCGGCCAGGGTCGACGGGGCGTCAACACTGGGCATCTATCGCAAGGTCATCCTGCCCGCGCTCCGGCCGGGCATGGCGGTGCTCGCGCTGCTGGTGTTCATGCAGACGTGGAACGAGTTCATGTGGCCGCTCATCGTGCTGCTGCCGGAGAACCCGGTGGTGCAGACCTCGATCGCGGCGCTGAACCAGGCCCACGGCACCGACTACGTGATGCTGTTCACCGGCACCGCCGCCTCGGTACTCCCTCTCTTCGTAGTTTTCGTACTGTTCGGCCGTCAGATCGTGGGCGGCCTGATGGAAGGTGCGGTCAAGGCGTGACGACTCAGGAGGAACAGACCCGCTCCGAGCTGCGATTCCCTACCGGGTTCGCGTGGGGCGCGGCAACCTCGGCCTATCAGATCGAGGGCGCGGTGACGGCGGACGGCCGCGGCACGTCGATCTGGGACACGTTCACCAAGACGCCGGGCAGGGTGGTGGGCGGCGAACACGCGGACGTCGCCATCGACCACTACAACCGCTACCGCGACGACGTACGGATCATGGCGGATCTGGGTCTGAGCGCCTACCGCTTCTCGGTGTCCTGGCCGCGCGTGCAGCCGGACGGATCCGGGGCCGTCAACCAGAAAGGGCTGGACTTCTACAAGCGCCTGGTCGACGAGCTGCTGTCGCACGGGATCGACCCGTGGCTGACGCTCTACCACTGGGACCTGCCGCAGGCCCTGGAGGACAGAGGCGGCTGGCCGGCCAGGGACACGGCGCTGCGCTTCGCCGACTACGCGGCGATCGTGCACGAAGCGCTGCACGACAGGGTGCACACGTGGAGCACCGTCAATGAGCCGTGGTGCGCGGCCTTCCTCGGATACGCCTCGGGTGAGCATGCTCCGGGACGCCGCGAGCCCGAGAACGCCATCCGGGCCGCGCACCACTTGAACCTCGCCCATGGACTAGGGGTCCAGGCCATGGGCGCGCGCCGGGTGGGAGGTTGCGTGAACCTTTACGCGATCACCCCGGCCACGGCCAGCGAGGCGGACCAGGACGCGGCACGTCGCATCGACGGGCTGCAGAACCGGTTCTTCCTCGACGCGCTGCTGACCGGCCGCTATCCGCAGGACGTCCTCGACGACCTGCGGATGGACCTGGCCTTCATCGAGGACGGCGACCTGAAGACCATCAACGCGCCGATCGACGTGCTGCTGGTCAACTACTACAGCCGGTTCACGGTGTCCGGGGCGCCGGGCGGCAGGGCCTCGGCGGCGGCGGCGCCGACCGACTCGGCCTCGCCCTGGGTGGGCAGCGAGCACGTCTCGTTCGTGAACGGCGGCCGCCCGGTCACCGCGATGGGCTGGGAGATCGACGAGGACGGCCTGGTGGAGGTGCTCGCCAGGGTGGCGCGCGACTACCCGCGGATCCCGCTGGTCGTCTCGGAGAACGGCGCCGCGTTCGAGGACGTCCTGGCCGACGGCCGGGTGCGCGACGAGGAGCGGCGGGCCTACTTCGAGGCCCACCTGGGCGCCTGCCGCGAGGCGATCGACGCCGGAGTGCCGCTGGAGGGCTATTTCGCCTGGTCGCTCATGGACAACTTCGAGTGGGCCTGGGGCTACGGCAAGCGCTTCGGCATCGTCCGGGTCGACTACGAGACGCAGGAGCGGCTGCCCAAGGACAGCGCGACATGGTATGCCGAGATCATCCGGCAGAATAGGAACCATGAACCGACCGACTCTTGAGGCAGTCGCCGCCCGGGCCGGGGTCGGCCGAGGCACGGTGTCGAGAGTCATCAACGGCTCCCCCAATGTGAGCCAGCGAGCGCGCGACGCGGTGCAGGCGGCGATCCAGGAGCTGGGCTACGTCCCCAACCGGGCGGCCCGCACCCTGGTGACCCGCCGCACCGACACCGTCGCGCTGGTCGTCTCCGAGTCCGAAGGCCGGCTCTTCGACGAGCCCTACTTCGCCGGCACGATCCGGGGCATCGGCTCGGCGCTGTCGGAGACCGGCCTGCAACTCCTGCTGGCCATGGCGCGCACCCCCCAGGAGCACGCCAGGCTGCAGCACTACCTGACGGGGCAGCACGTCGACGGCGTGCTGCTCCTGTCACTGCACGGCGCCGACCCGCTGCCGGGCAGGCTGGAGGCGATGGGCGTGCCGACCGTGCTGGGCGGCCGCCCCGTCGGCCTGTCCCCCTACAGCTACGTCGACATGGACAACAGGGCAGGGGCCCGGCAGGCGGTCAAACACCTGCTGGGCCTCGGCCGCACCCGCATCGCCGCCATCGCCGGCTCGCAGGACATGGGCGTGGGCGTCGACCGGCTGGCGGGCTACCGCGACGCGCTGCTGCCTTCCGGCTTTCCCGAGCTGGTCGCGTACGGCGACTTCTCCGAGGAGAGCGGGGAGGCGGCGATGGCCGAGCTGCTGGCCGCCCATCCCGACCTCGACGCGGTGTTCGCCGCCTCCGACCCGATGGCGCTGGGCGCGGTCCGGGTGCTGAAGGCGGCGGGCCGGGCGATCCCCGGCGACGTGGCGGTGATCGGGTTCGACGACTCGAAGGCCGCCCTGCACGCCGACCCGCCGCTGACGACCGTCCACCAGCCGACGGAGGCGATGGGCCGCCAGATGGCGCTGCTGCTGGTGGCCCGCATCAACGGCGAGGAGCTGCGCCAGCCGGTCGTGATCCTCGACACCCACCTGGTGCGGCGCGAGTCGGCCTGAGGCGCGGCCCGGAAAAGCGCGGATGGGCTTGGTACGGCGGGAGCCGGTCTGAGGAGGGCGCGGGTGGACAGCAGGACCAAGCGCCGCTTATCGCGGCAGGAGCTCGACGCGCTGGCCCGCAGGGCGCTCGGCGCGGGCGTGCTCGATCACGCCGAGCTGACCGACGGCTTCGCGAACGCGGTGTGGCGGCTGCGCCTGGACGACGGCCGCGACGTGGTCTGCAAGCTGTCGCCGCCGCCGGAGCTCGACCAGCTGAGCTACGAGCGCGATCTGCTGCGGACGGAGGCGGCGGCCTGCGAGCTGGCCGCGGCGGCGGGCGTGCCGGTGGCGGCGCTGCTGCGGGCCGGGTTCGACGACCCGGTGCTGGGCGGCGACTACCTCATGCTGGCGGCGCTCGACGGCGTCTCCTGGAACCACGTCTCACGGCACGACGGCGCCCTGGGCGAGGGCTCTCCGAAGGTCACGCCCGAGGACGAGGCGAGGCTCCGCCGCGAGCTGGGCCGCCTCCTGGCCCGGCTGAACGCGGTCACCGGCCCCGTGTTCGGCTACCCGCACGCCGGGATCACCGGCTCGACCTGGCGCGAGGCGTACCTCGCCATGGTCGACGCGCTGCTCGGCGACACCGTCCGCTACCCGACGGCGCTGCCCGCGCCGGTGCCGCGCATCCGCGCGCTGCTGGCGGCGGCCGCGCCCGCGCTCGACGAGGTGACCACGCCCCACCTGGTCCACTTCGACATCTGGCCGGGCAACGTGTTCCTGGACCTGTCGGGGCCGCCCCGCATCCAGGCGATCATCGACCACGAGCGGGCGTTCTGGGGCGACCCGCTGGCCGAGTTCATCACCCCGACGATCTTCGCCGAGCTGCGTGAGGACGACCCGCTGGTGGCGGGCTACCGTGAGGTGACCCCGTTCGAGCTCACCCCGGCCGCGCGCGTACGGCTCGACCTGTACCGGGCGTACCTCTACCTGATCCTGCTGGTGGAGAACGGCCCCCGGCAGTATCCGGAGGCCGAGTACGCCCGCGTGCGCGACCAGGCCACGGCCTCACTCGCCGAGGTGCTGGACCGCCTCGTACCTCTCGCCCCCGGCACCGTCGCGTAGCTCGCGGCACTGCCCGGCGCCCGCTCCGCGCAGCGCGTTGGGCACGCCCAGGTCGGCGGGCGCGGGCGTGTTGCCGGTGCAGGCGAGCGCGCCCCTGACGGTGCTGCCCGACAGGACCGGCGCGTCGTTCCCGGTGAGCAGGACGGCGCCGCGCACGTCGGCGGAGACGATGTGCAGCGAGCCGGTGCGGTCGGCGCTGAACGCGCCGTCCAGACGGGCGCCGAGCAGGTGCACGGCGGCGGCCTCCGACGCGGTGAGCGTGCCGGTGACGCGCCCGCCGGTGACCACGAGGGACGCGCCGCGCCCCACGACGACCGGGCCGGTCACGCGGGCGCCGTCCAGGCAGGTGACGCCGCCGGTGACGGCCAGCGGCCCGCGGTGCTCGCCGGTGATCGTGCGGGTGCAGGCGGGCGGCGGCGCGATCGTGGTGACGGTGAACTCCCCCGGCGCGCCGTGGTTGCCGGCCGCGTCGATCGAGCGGTACTCGACCGTGTGCCGGCCGCGCGGCAGCTTGCCGAAGACGAGGTGGTCGATGACGGTGCCGTCCTCGCTGAACGTCCACGGCAGCTCGGATGAGGTGGGCCAACCGAAGTAGTTGAACCAGCCGTCTCCGTCCACCCGTGACTCCGGCACCACGTGGCCGTCGCGGTCGTCGGCGCCGGTGAGCCGCATGGTGAACGGGCCGTTGTAGACGTAGGTGTCGCCCGCCCGGGCCAGCGGCTCCGACAGCTCGTAGGCGGTGGTGGGCGGGGTGGCGTCGACCGTCCAGGTGAGGGTGTCGCCGCCGAGCGAGGCGGTCAGCTCGTGGGCGCCGGCGCTCAGGGCGAGCGCGCCCAGGTCGAGGTCGGTGCCGGAGCCGCCGACGCGCTCGCCGTCGAGCCGCCAGGTGACCTCGGGCACGGTCGCGACCGGGTGGGTGGTCTCCACGTACACGACCTCGTCCCTGCCGACCGGCCGGTGCACCGGGGTGGAGGAGACGAACCCCGGCTCGACGCCGTCCGGCGGGGTGGTGAGCGAGGTGTCCACGGTCCAGGTACGGGTGCGCGTCATGGAGTCGCGGACGGCGGGGTCGCGGACGAAGTCCGTCGGGTCGGTGACCGTGGCGGTGACGGTGTGCGTGCCGGGGGCCAGGCCGAGGGTGCGCAGGTCGAGGGCGTCGCGGTCGCCGTCCAGTTCCTCGCCGTCGACCGTCCAGGTGGTGACCAGGCCGTGGCTGACGGGGCGCATCGGCTCGGCCCAGAGCACCCGGTCGGCGCCGACCGGGGCGCCGGTGGGCGTGGCGTCCTGGATGACCATGGTCTTGGCGGTGATCCGCTCGGTCATGACCTCGCGGCCGACCTGGTCGAAGTAATAGCCGAGGCTCTTCATGATCGAGTGGGCGCTGGGCCGCCACACGCCGGTGCCCGCGTACAGGCCGCCCTCGTAGCGGGCGATCGGGCCGCCCGACTCGCTGGGCTCGCCCAGCCAGCGCCACCACTTCGCGCGCCGGTCGAGCATCTCCCGCTCGGTCAGCAACGTGTGATGGGCCGAGTCCGGCTCCCGGCCGGTGTATGGGCCGCCGGGGACACCGCGCTGGTAGTAGTCGTACTCGTCCTGCAGCCCGCCCAGCGAGTGGCCCAGCTCGTGCGGGCTGATCAGGGCGGACATGGCGTTGCTGCCGGAGGCGGTCGCGTACGCGCCGCCCGCTCCCCCGTACGTGCCGCTGTTGCCCAGGGCGAGGATCTGGCGGTTGGCGGAGGAGGTGCCGGTGACCAGGTTCGCGTAGCGGGTGGCGGCGGTGTTGTCCATGGTGATGAGGCGCTGGACGCTGCCGGGGTTGCAGCGGCCCCAGAATCCCATGCTGAGCGGGGTGGTCCTGCGCGGCGAGGACAGGCCGGGGTCGCAGCTGATGCCGGACTCGCCGGAGACGATGTCGATCCGGTAGACGTTCAGGTAGTTCCGGTAGGACTTGAACGGCTCGATGGACCACATCACGTTGAGGTGGCGGTCCACGTCCTGGCGGAACTTCTCCTGTTCCGCCCCGGTGTAGCCGTCTCCCATGACGATCAGGTTGAACCGCTTCTCCGGCGCGCCCGTCACCTGGACGGGCACCACGGTCGCCGCGCCCGGCTCCGCCGCGTCGGCGAGCACTCCTCCGGCCGGGGACACGCCCAGGACGGCGGCGGCGAGCATCATCACCAGCACCGCTAAGATCCGCATGCACCGCACTATCCGCCAGAAAACGCGTCTCGTCTTCACCTTTCATGGTCACAACTCGGGCTGGGGTTCCCCGCGGCCTGGGCGACGGTCCGGCTCAGGCCGCGGGAAGCTCGGCGAACAGGATGGGGCGGGTGGTCGGCCGGTCGGAGCCGCCCGCGGGCTCGACGGTGAGGCCGAGGCGGACGTCGTCGCGGAGGTCGGCGACGACGGGCGCGGTGAGGCCGTCCTCCCCCCGGTCGAGCAGCCCGGCCGGGCGGACGCCGTCCGGGTTCATCAGCCACAGAGCGTAGACCTTGGACGGCGGCAACTCCGGCATTCCCGATGAAGTGAACAGTATCCGTCCCCGCTCGCGGGAGACGACGGCGACGCCGGTGCCGCCCGAGGCGATGCGGTGCCGTACCGTACGGGCGTCCGGGGCGGCCAGGACGGCGGCCACCTCCGTGACCAGCGCGCCGTGCCCGGCCCGCAGGTCGCCCAGGTCGCGGCGGGCGTCGAAGGCGACCACGCCGAGCGCGACGGCGGCGGCCGCGGACACGGCGGCGAGCCCCGCCACCGCCTTGGCCCGCCACCCGCGCCGCGAGGAAAGGACGTCGGCACGCGGAGTCCGGTCCGCCGCCGGGCGGACCGTGTCGTGCCGCCGGTGGGCGGCGGTCAGGACGCGGGGGCGCAGGGAGGCGGGCGGCGGGGTGGCGACGGCGAGGGCCAGGCGGGCGGCCGTCTCCCGGAGGCGGCTCACCTCGGACGGGCAGGTGCGGCAGCTCGACAGGTGCTCCTCGAACGACGCCACGTCGGCCGGCGGCAACGCGTGCGCGGCGTAGGCGCCGGACAGGGCGTGGAGTTCGTCGTCCATGTCCACTCCCGAGGTGGTGAGAGGCGGCTCACACCCGGTGATTCGGGCGCTCGGCGCTCATGGATGCCGTCAAGCTTTGACCGCCTTCTCACAACGTGGACATGGAGGTCGGCCAGAGGGATCCGGTGGAATACCCTCGTATCTCGTGAGCGCATTGAGCAATTCGCTGAATCTCGATTCCTGGCGAGCCCTGTCCGCGGCCCAGCAGCCTGACTGGCCTGAGCGCGACGAGCTCGAGAAGGTCGTCGCCGAGCTCGGCGGCCTGCCCCCGCTGGTCTTCGCGGGAGAGTGTGACCAGCTCAAGGAGGAGCTGGCGGCCGTCACCCGGGGCGAGGCGTTCGTCCTGCAGGGCGGCGACTGCGCCGAGACGTTCGCCGGCGCCACGGCCGACAACGTGCGCAACAAGCTCAAGACGCTGCTGCAGATGGCGATCGTGCTCACCTACGCGGGCAAGGTGCCGGTGGTCAAGATCGGCCGGCTCGCCGGCCAGTTCGCCAAGCCGCGGTCCAAGGGCACCGAAGTGCGCGACGGCGTGGAGCTGCCCGCCTACCGGGGCGACATGGTCAACGGGTTCGACTTCACCCCCGAGTCGCGCAGGCCCGACCCGTGGCGGCTGCTCAAGGCCTACCACTCCTCGGCGGTGACGCTCAACCTCGCCCGGGCGTTCACCAAGGGCGGCTACGCCGACCTGCGCCAGGTGCACGCCTGGAACCAGGACTTCGTGGCCGGGTCGCCGGCCGGTCAGCGCTACGAGCGGCTGGCCCGCGAGATCGACCAGGCGCTGGCCTTCATGCGGGCCTGCGGGGCCGAGCCGGAGGAGTTCCAGTCGGTGGAGTTCTACTCCTCCCACGAGGCGCTGATCCTCGACTACGACCAGGCGCTCACCCGCATCGACTCGCGCACGGGCCTGCCCTACGACGTGTCGGCGCACATGGTCTGGATCGGCGAGCGCACCCGCCAGCTCGACGGCGCGCACGTGGAGTTCTTCTCCAGGATCCGCAACCCGATCGGCGTCAAGCTGGGCCCGTCCACCTCCCCTGACGACGCGCTGGCGCTGGTGGAGAAGCTCAACCCGGACAACGTGCCGGGGCGGCTCACGTTCGTCACGCGGATGGGCGCGTCCAAGATCCGCGAGCATCTGCCGCCGCTGGTCAAGGAGGTCACGGCCGCGGGCGCGCAGGTGGCCTGGGTGTGCGACCCGATGCACGGCAACACCTTCGAGGCCCCGAGCGGCCACAAGACCCGGCGCTTCGACAACGTGCTCGACGAGGTGGCCGGGTTCTTCGAGGTGCACCGCGCGCTCGGCACTCATCCTGGCGGCATCCACATCGAGTTCACCGGCGACGACGTGACCGAGTGCGTCGGCGGCGGCCACGAGATCGCCGAGGGCGACCTGGCGACCCGCTACGAGACGGCCTGCGACCCGCGGCTCAACCGGAGCCAGTCGCTCGATCTGGCCTTCCGGGTGGCCGAGCTGTACCGCGGCTGAGTAACTCTCACCTTTCCGGGCCATCGCCGAGCGGTGGCCCGGAACATCTTCTATGATCAGCGGCTAAAGGCCGGGAATATTGGGAGATGTGGTGGACAGAGCTCCAGATGGCGTCGATCCGAACGTGCCCAACGTCGCGAGGATGTACGACTACTACCTCGACGGCAAGGACAACTTCGCGGCGGATCGGGAGGCGGCCGAGCGCATCCTGAAGCTGTTCCCCAACACCAAGACCTCGGCCGCGGTCAACCGCGGTTTCCTGCGCAGGGCCGTACGCCTGGTGACCGAGAACGGTGTCGACCAGATCGTGGACCTGGGGGCGGGGTTGCCGACCCAGGGCAACACGCACGAGATCGCGGTGGGCTCGCGGGTGGTGTACGTCGACAACGACCCGGTGGTGTGCACGCACGGCCGGGCGCTGCTGGCGCGCGGCGACGACGTCGACTTCCTCCAGGGTGACGCGCGCAAGCCGGATGAGCTGCTGGAGCAGCTCAAGCCCTTGATCGATTTCGACCGGCCGGTCGCGTTCATGATGCTGACGATCCTCCACTTCCTGTCGGACGAGGAGGCGTTCGGGCTCATCGCCCGGCTGCGCGAGGTCAGCGTGCCCGGCAGCCACCTGGTGATCAGCCACGCGATCGACGACAACACCGATCTCACGCCGCAGGCGCTCGAGGTCTACAAGCAGTCCACGGCGGCGCTCAACCTGCGCACGCACGAGGAGATCCTGCGCTTCTTCGAGGGCTACGAGCTGCTGGAGCCCGGCCTGGTGGACCCGAAGGACTGGCGCCCGGACGACGAGCTGGCCGCCTCGGGACGGCGCAGCCCGGGATACGCGGGCGTCGGCCGCAAGGCCTAAAAAGCACGGCGGCCCCGCCCGAGGGCGGGGCCGTGCCGGAGTGGGTCAGTTCTTCTGGGCGTTCTTGAGCTCCTTGTCGAGCTCCGCCCTGATCTCGTCCATGTCGAGCGCGCGCACCTGACGGATCAGGTCGTCGAGGGCCGGCGCGGGAATGGCGCCGGGCTGCGCGAAGACCACGATGCCGTCGCGGATGGCCATCAGGGTCGGGATCGACCTGATCTCGAAGCCCTGCGCGAGCGCCTGCTCCTGGTCGGTGTCGATCTTGCCGAACGTGATGTCCTCGTGCTTCTCGGAGGCCTTCTCAAAGATCGGGCCGAACATCTTGCAAGGACCGCACCACTCCGCCCAGAAGTCGAGCAGGACGATCCCCTTGTCGGCGATGTCGTTGAAGTTGGTCTCGGTTACTTCGATGGTCGCCACAAGTGGCTCCTCTGACGTCGGTCCGCTTCCGGTGATTGTCTCCGTGACAACCACGTACCCCTCACCAGCATTCCATGCTCCGGGCCGGGCCGCGCGCACGCGGCCCGGCCAGGGGACGGGCACGGGGACGGGCGCGGCTCAGCGGCCGGGCAGGGTGAGGCCGACGACCAGGGGGTCGTGGTCGGAGGACCGGTAGGCGTCCGGCCGGTAGAGGTGCGGCGGGTTGAACTCGGTGTTGTAGTCGCGGATGCGCGGCTCGTCCGCGTTGACGTGCCAGATGGCCGCGCTGGTGACGCGCCTGAGCAGCTGCTTGCTCGCCATCATGTGGTCGAGCTCGCCGGCCAGCCCGTCGAAGAGGTAGCTGTAGCGCAGCGGGGCGGGCACGTACCGCTTGGTGAGGCTGGTGAGGCCGCCCGCTTCGAGGGCCTCGATCGGGTCCTCCTCGCCGTAGGCGTTGAGGTCGCCGAGCACCAGCGGGGCCGGCAGGTCCTCGATGAGGCCGAGCAGCGCCTGTGCCTGCGCCACCCGGGTGGGGTTCCAGCAGCCCTGGCCGTCGCCCTGGTCGGCGTCGGGCCCGCTGTCAGGGCAGGAGCCCTTGGACTTGAGGTGGTTGACCACCATCGTGAACGGCTGGCCGCCGTGCTTGCGACGGAAGCTCTGGACGAGCGGCGGGCGGCTGAACACCGGGTCCTCTGATGAGCGGGCCTGACCCACCGGGGTCAGCTTGCCCGGCTTGTAGATGAGCCCGACCTGGATCGCGTCGGTGCCCGGGTAGGGGTGGGTGAGCGCCGCGTACGTGCCCGCGCCCATCTCGGCGTTGACCGCGTCGACCAGGGCCTGCAGGGCGGTCTGGCCGTTGTTCTCGACCTCCATGAGGCCGACGGCGTCGGCGTTGAGTCCCTTGAGCGCGGAGACGAGCTTGGCGAGCTGGCGCTGCTGCTCCTCGGCGGTGCTCGCGCCGCGCGAGCCGATCGTGGTGAACCAGTTGAGCGTGTTGAAGGAGGCCACCGTGACGTTGCCGATCACCGGGAACGGCCGGGGCAGGCGCGGGTTGGTGCTCTGGTAGCGGATCGGCTCGGTGGGCTGCAGCCGGTAGCGGTCGAAGCCGTAGCCGAGCACGCCGGTGATGCCGGTGGCGCTGTCCCCGGCGCGCACGACGGGCGGCAGCGTGGCCGGGTTCTGCTGGTTGGAGCCGTCGTCGACGAGCAGGGAGCGGCGGGCGTTGTCGTCGGCGGTCACGCCCGGCCGGTCGGTCGGCTGGTAGAGCCTGCCGCCGGAGGACAGCGTGACCTCGCCGAAGCGGCCCAGGTTGTAGTTGTCGTTGACGGTCAGCCGCTGGGGGAAGGTGAGCAGCATGTTCTCCACCGGCTCCAGGTCGGCGCTGGGCAGCCGGTGGCGCTGTGGCGCGATGGAGCCGGTGCCGCACACGTCGACGGCGGTGACGGGCGACAGCTCGGTCCAGCCGTTGAACTCGATCGCCCGGCCGGTGACGAGCACGCGGTCGCCGACCTTGACGTCCTTGAAGGACTCGCGGGCGAAGGCGAACAGCGCGTCGGAGGTGGCCGGATCGGCGTCCGGCGTCGGGTCCTGCAGGAAGAAGCCGCTGAGCTGGTCGGTGCGCTGGAAGTCGGCGGTGACCACGCCCTCGACGCGGACGGTCTGCCCGGCGAGCGGGGTGGCGGCGCCGCTGCCCTGGACCTCGGCGATCTCCCGGTCGGGCGGGGTGTCGCAGGGGCCGGCGGGCGTCGCGGCGGCGGGGGCCGACAGGAGGCCGGCGGTGAGTGCGGCCGCGGTGATCGCGGCCCAGGAAGCCCGGGGTAAAGCATGCATAAGCCGCACTCTAGAGCCAGGGTCCGTGACAGGTGTCTACAGAGATGTGACCTCAAGCTTCCATCGCCGAACCTTGACAGTGCGGCCCACCGGGTATGAGCAGGGCATGGACTGGGTCACCTGCGCGCAATCGGCGGCCTGCACAGGGATCGCCCGCCGGCCGTACGGCCTCTGCCTCGCCCACCTCTCCCCCGACCAGGTCTCCGCCGTGCTGGCGGGCATGGCTCCGGGCCGGCTGCTCGACCTGCGCGGCACGACGCTCAGCGGCGACCTGCTGGGCAGGGTCGTGGAGGCCACCCTCGGCCGGCCCGGTCGCGCCCGGCTCGACCGCGCCCGCTTCACCGGCGACGTGCGGCTGGCGGGGGTGACGTTCACGGGCGACGTGTCGCTCGACGGCGCCCGGTTCGAGCGGCTCGCGTCGTTCTTCGGCGCCCGCTTCGAGGGCAACGTGTCGCTGGCGAGCGCCAGGTTCGCCAGGGAGCTGTCGTTCCACGGGGTGACGGTGCGCGGGCACGCCTCGCTCGACGGGGCGGTGATGACCAGGGACGCGCTGTTCAGCCAGGCGGTGTTCGAGCACGGGCTGTCCTGCGAGGCCGCCAGGTTCGAGGGGTACGCGACGTTCGACGGGGCCCGGATGGGCGAGGCGGCGCACTTCCGCGGCGCCCGGTTCGGCCGCACGCTCTCGTTCCGCAAGGTGAGCGGCAGCGCCGGGTTCGACTCGGTGCGCTTCGCCGCCGACGCCTACCTGTCGGCCACCGGCAGGTTCTCGGCCACGCGGGCGCAGGCGGGTGGCACCCTGGACCTGGCCGTCCGCGGGTGCGGGGTCGACCTGCGGCGGCTGGTGGTGGCGGGGGCCACGACGGTGCGGCTGACCGACTCGCAGGCCGACCTGGAGGGCGCGGTCCTGCGCGGCCCCGCGACGGTCACCGGCGGCGGCACGTCCACGCTGACGTCGCTGCGCGAGGTGGACGCGGCCAGCCTGGCCTTGACGGGGCTCGACCTGTCGGCCTGCCTCTTCACCGGGCTGGCGCACCCGGCGGGGGTGCGGCTGAAGGAGTGCACGTTCGCGCTCACCCCGCGCGGCATGCGGGTGAGCATGCGCCTGCCCATGCTGCGCTGGTTCTCCCGCCGCCGCGCGCCGGCGCAGCACGGCTAGCGTGACCGCATATCAGGGAGATCCCCGATGGGGGCCCGGGGTGCCGCTTCGTAGACTTGAGTCCATGCTCATCGACGACTACGTGACCGAGCTGCGCCGGTCCCTGTCGGGTCCGTACGGGCCGAAACATGACCTGGTCGTCGAGGCGCGCGACAGTCTGGTCGACTGCGCCGAGGCCTACGAGGCCGAAGGGCTGCGCCGGGCCGACGCGGAGCGGCGGGCGGTCGAGGAGTTCGGGCCGGTCCAGGAGGTGGCGCCGGGCTACCAGGAGGAGCTGACCGCTTCGGCGGGGCGCAGGCTGGGGCTGTTGCTGTTCGTCAGCGTGCCGGCGACCGTGCTGGCGTGGGGCCTGGTCTGGAACTTCGCGCCCGCCGATCCGGTCGTGTGGGAGAGCCGGCCGAGCTGGTTCATGCCCGCTTCCCGGCTGCTCGACGTCATCCAGCTCGCCACCGGCCTGTACGGCGGGCTCGCGCTGCTGGCGCTGGGCCGGGGCGCCCGCTGGATCCCGAAGGCGCGGCTGGTGACGCGCTCGCTCGGCCTGGCGGTCTGGCTGATGCTGCCGCTGACCTCGCTGCTCGGCCTGGTGCTCTCGCAGGGCTCGTACGTGTCGGCGAGCATGGGGCTCTCCCTTCCCGTCGTCCTCGCCAACCTGATGACCTACGCCTGCGCCGGGCTGCAGCTCTACTGCGCGACCCGGTGCGTCAGGCTGACCCGGAGGGCCTGACCTCCCCGGGCCCCAGCACGCTCCCGATGGCGCTGGTGAACGCCTGCCAGGCCGACCGCTCCCCCTCCAGCTGTTTCCTGCCGGAGTCGGTGAGCCGGTAGGTGCGCCGCCTGCGCCCGCCCACCGTCGCCCACTCGCTCGCCAGGTGGCCGGTGCGCTCCAGCCTGCGCAGCGCCGGGTAGACGGTGCCGGTCGGCACGTTGAGCGCTCCCCCGCTCCGCTCCTGCAGGGCCTCGATGATGGCGTAGCCGTGCAGCGGCTCCCGCTCCAGCACGGAGAGCAGCAGAGCGTCCATGTGGCCGCGCAGCGCGTCGGGGTTCATGGCAACGATCCTAAGCACCGTCTCGCATGTAGGCAGTCTACATGTAGGCTGTCTATATGTAGACAGGCACAACGACGGAGTGGAGAGATGGACGCACTCGATCTGGCCCGCTTACAGTTCGCCCTGACGGGGAGCCTGCACTTCCTGTTCGTCGTGCTCACGCTCGGGCTGGCGCCGCTGGTGGCGATCATGAACACCCGGTGGGCGCGCACCGGCAGGCCGCTGTTCGAGCGGATGACCCGCTTCTGGGGGCAGATCTACGTCATCAACTACGCCCTGGGCATCGTCACCGGCCTGGTGATGGAGTTCCAGTTCGGCCTGTCCTGGAGCGGTCTGTCCCACTACGCGGGCGACGTGTTCGGGGCGCCGCTGGCCATGGAGACGCTGGTGGCGTTCTTCCTGGAGTCGACGTTCCTGGGGCTGTGGATCTTCGGCTGGGGGCGGCTGCCGAAGTGGGCGCACGTGGCCTGCATCTGGGCGGTCACCGCGACCGCGTACGCCAGCGCGTTCTTCATCATGGTGGCCAACTCGTTCCTGCAGAACCCGGCCGGAGCGGTGGACGCGGGCGACCGGCTGGCCCTGGTGGACGCCGGCGCGCTGTTCACCAACAAGACGCTGGTGTTCGCGCTGCCGCACGTCCTGGGCGCCGGGCTGTTCACCGGGGCGATGGTGCTCGTCGGGGCCAGCGCCTACCAGTTGCGGCGGCGCACCCACGAGCAGGAGTTCTTCACCAGGTCGATGAAGACGGGGATCGTGACCGCGGCCGTCGGCATCACGCTGACCGTGGCGTACGGCTACGCCCAGTTCGGCGGGATCCAGGACGGCAAGTTCGACGACAACCCGGCCGCCGCGGTGCCGCTGGGGCTGATGATGGAGGGCGGCAACCTGCTGTCCATGGTGGTGCTGCTCTTCATGCTGCCGCTGATCAGGAAGCTGCCGCGCTGGCGGTGGGCGCATCCCCTGCTGATGGCGCTGACGCCGGTGCCGTTCGTGATGGCCATCCTCGGCTGGCTGGCCAGGGAGCTGGGGCGGCAGCCGTGGATGATCTGGGAGAAGCTGACCGTGGCCGACGCCGTGACGCCGGGGCTCACGACCGGCATGGTCACCGCCTCCCTCACCGGGTTCGTGGCCGTGCTGGGGCTGCTGGCCGTCGTCGACTACGTGCTCATCGCCCGGGTGGTCAGGCGCGGACCGCGCGACCTCGCCCTCGGCGCCACCGCCACCGAACAGCGCTCGCCCGCGCTGAGCCACTAGGAGTGCCCCGATGGAGCTGATCTGGTTCGCCGTCTTCGCCCTGCTGCTGGCCGGCTACTTCGCGCTGGAGGGCTTCGACCTCGGGGTCGGGCTGCTGCTGCCGGTCCTCGGCAGGAACCGCGACGACCGGGACCGCATGGTCGCCGCGATCGGGCCGTACGTGCTCGCGAACGAGGTGTGGCTGGTCGCCGTCGCCGGGACGCTGTTCGGCGTCTACCCGCTGCTGGAGGGCGAGCTGCTGCCCGCGATCTACCCGCTGGTGGTGGCCATGCTGCTGGCGTGGATCGTGCGGGACGCCGGGCTGTGGTTCCGGCGCAGGATCGGGGGTGCCCGGTGGCGGGCGTTCTGGGACCTGATGATCGTGCTGGGCTCGCTCTGGCTGTCGTTCGGCTGGGGGCTGGTGATCTACGCGGCGGCCACCGGCTTCGACGGGCCGCTCATGCACCCGCTGGGGCTGCTGCTCGGCGCGGCGGTGACCCTGCTGTTCGCCTGGCACGGCCGCGTGTTCCTGGGCTGGCGGCTGCCCGGGTTCACCGGACCGGCGCGTACCGGCCGGGCCCTGCTGGCGTCGGGGGCGCTGGCCGCGACGCCGGCGCTCGCCCTGCTCGGCGGGGGGATGTCCTACATGCTGGAGCACAGCGCGCCGGCGGCCACGCTGAATGTGCTCAGTCTCATGGTCCTGCCGTTCGCACCCATCATGGTGGGCGCGCAAGTATGGATATGGCGCACTTTCCGTCCCGGCAAGGGCGCCGACCTGAACCCATCCTTCTTCTGAGGCGCCCGTGCACAAGGATCTACTCCGCCTGATCCGGGGAGAGCAGCCGGTCCTGCGTCATCTGGCCGTCACGTTCGCGGCCGCGATGGCGGCCGGGCTGCTCGTCCTCATGCAGGCGGAGCTGCTGGCCGGGGTGCTGTCCGGCAGGTTCACCGCGGTCGCGCTGGCGGCCGTGGCCGGCGTGGTGGCGCTGCGGGCGCTGCTGGCCTGGACGCAGGGCGTCTTCGCCGGGCGCACCGCCACCGGCGTCAAGTCGGCGTTGCGGCACCGCCTGCTGGCCAGGTTCCGCGAGCTCGGCCCCGTCCGGCTGGCCGGTCACCGCTCCGGGGAGCTGGTCACGCTCACCGGGCGCGGCCTGGACGGGCTGGACGACTACCTGACCGGCTACCTGCCGTCGATCGCGGTGGCCGCGGTGGTGCCGCTGGCGGTGCTGGTCCGGTTGTTCGCCGCCGACCTGGCCAGCGCCGTCATCGTGCTGGTCACGCTGCCGCTGATCCCGATCTTCGGGGCGCTGGTGGGCATGACCACCAAGGCCGTGACCGAGCGGCAGTACCGGGCGCTGACCCGGCTCGGCGGCCACTTCCTGGACGTGGTGCGCGGCCTGCCCACGCTGCGCGCCTTCGGCCGGGCCCGCTACCAGGCGACGGTGATCCGGGAGGTGGCCGGCGCGCACCGCTCGGCCACCATGCGCACGCTCCGGGTCGCCTTCCTGTCGTCGCTGGTGCTGGAGCTGTGCGCGTCGCTGTCGCTGGCGCTGGTGGCGGTGCCGATCGGGCTGCGGCTGCTCGGCGGCACGCTGGACCTGTCCACGGCGCTGCTGGTGCTGCTGCTGGCGCCGGAGGCCTATCTGCCGCTGCGCGCGATGGGCACGCGCTTCCACGCCTCGATGGAGGGGGTGGCCGCCGCCGACGCCGCCTTCTCCGTCCTGGACCGCTCGGACGACCCCGCCGCGCCGGCCCCGGGACGTACCGCGGCCGTGTCCGGGCGGCCGCGGATCGAGCTGGAGAACGTCACCGTGCGCTATCCCGGCCGTGCCGACCCGGCGCTGGACGGTGTCACGCTCACCATCGAGCCCGGTGAGCGGGTGGCGCTGGTGGGTGAGAGCGGCAGCGGCAAGAGCACGCTGCTCAACCTGCTGCTCGGCTTCGTGCCGCCGTCGGAGGGCCGGGTGCTGGTCGACGGGGCCGACCTGCGGACGCTGGACCTGGAGACGTGGCGGGCCCGGCTGGCGTTCGTGCCGCAGCGCGCGCACCTGTTCACCACCTCGGTGGCGGACAACATCCGGCTCGGCGCGCCCGCCGCCTCCATGGACGAGGTGCGGCGGGCCGCCCGCGCCGCCTACGCCGACGAGTTCGTCGGGGAGCTGCCCGACGGCTACGAGACCCGGGTCGGCGAGCGGGGCGCCAACCTGTCGGCCGGCCAGCGCCAGCGCATCGCCCTGGCCCGCGCCTTCTGCCGCCCGTCGACCTCGGTCCTGCTGCTGGACGAGCCGACGGCCCGGCTGGACGGCCGCAGCGAGGCCGCCGTGGTGGCGGCGACCGCCGAGCTGAGCAAGGGCCGCACCGCCGTCATCGTGGCCCACCGCCCGGCCATGATCGAGCTGGCCGACCGGGTCATCCGCGTCCACGAGGGCCGCGTCGTCGCGGACACCACCCGCGCGGAACCCGCCCTCGCTCCCCCGGGTCCCGGCGCGGCCTCGCCTCAGCAGGAGAAGACCGGCGACGAGATTCCGACGAGCGGGCGGGTGGAGCGATGAAGGGGCAGATGCGGGCGCGGCTGGTGTACGCGGTGCTGGCCGGGGCCGCGGCCGATCTCGCGGGCCTCGGGCTGATCGCCGCGGCCGCGTGGCTGATCACGCGGGCGGCGGAGCAGCCGCCGCTGGCCGCGCTCAGCGTGGCGATCGTGGCCACCCGGGCGTTCGCCACCGGGCGCGGCGTGTTCCGCTACGCCGAGCGGCTGACCGGCCACGACGTGGCGCTGCGGGCGCAGGCCGGCACGCGGGAGCGGCTGTACGAGTCGCTGATCCCGCCGCAGCGGCCCAGGGTGGGCGGCGCCGACCTGCTCAGCCGCATGGTCGACGACACCGACGCGGTGCAGGACCTGCTCGTGCGCTGCCTGCTGCCCGCCGCGGCGGCCGCCATCGCGGGCCTCACCGCGGTGGTGATCGGCCTGACGATCCTGCCCGTCACGGCGCTCGTCCTGCTGGCCGGGCTGCTGCTGGCCGGGGCGCTGCTGCCGGCGGCCACCGCGACCGCGGCGCGCCGCTGGTCGGCGCGGATGGCGCCGGCGCGGGCCGAGCTGGCCGGCCGGGTCGCCGACCTGGTGCACGGCGCGGCCGACCTGTCCGCGTACGGGGCCGGTGACCGGGCGTTGCGGGACGCCGGGGAGGCGGGCGACGCGCTGGGCCGGCTGGAGCGCCGCCAGGCCCGGGTGCACGCCACCGCCCTGGCGGGCGGCACGCTGGTGCAGGTGCTGACCGTGGTCGCGATCGTGCTGGTCGCGCAGGCGGGCGGCGTGGGGACGGTCGGCACGGCCGTGCTCGCGCTGACGGCGCTGGTGGCGTTCGAGCCGGTGCTGCCGCTGGCCGCCGCCGGCGAGCGGTACGCGGGCATCGCGGCGGCGCTGCGCCGCCTGCGCGAGGTCCGCTCCGCCTCCCCGGCCGTCACGGAACCGGCCACGCCCGCCGCTCCCCCGTCGCCACCGCTGACGGTCGAGGTCGAGGATCTCGTGGTACGGCACACGCCCGGCGGCAGGCCGGCCGTGGACGGGGTGTCGCTCACGCTGGCCCCGGGCAGGCGGGTGGCGCTGGTGGGGCCGAGCGGCGCGGGGAAGAGCACGATCCTGGCGGCGCTCATGCGGCTCGTCGAGCCCGAGTCCGGAAATATCAGGATCAACGGTGTGGACATCGCCGACCTGGACTCCGACGACGTGCGGGCCATGATGACCGGCCTCACGCAGGACCCGTACCTCTTCCGTACCTCGCTCCGCGACAACCTGCGCCTGGCGGGCCCGGAGGCCGGCGACGAGCGGCTCGCGCGGGCCGTGCGGGACGCGCGGCTGGAGCACTGGGTGGAGCGCACCGGCTGGGACGCCGAGCTGGGCGAGGACGGCAGCACCGTGTCCGGCGGCCAGCTCCAGCGGCTGGCGCTGGCCAGGGCGCTGCTGTACGACCCGCCGGTGCTGCTGCTGGACGAGCCGGCCGAGGCGCTGGACGAGGAGACGGCCGACGAGCTGATGGCCGACCTGCTCGACGTCACGCACGACCGGACCACGCTGCTCGTCACCCACCGCCTGAAAGGGCTGGAGCGGGTGGACGAGATCGTGGTGCTGGAGGACGGCCGCGTGATCCAGCGCGGCGCCCACGACGACCTGGTCTCCCGGCCCGGCTACTACCGGGATCTGTGGGAGTCGGAGGTGCTCACCCGGCGTTAGGGAACTCCGCGGGCCCGCCGCCCGTTGTACGGGCATGGCAAACTGGTTTACAGTACAAACCAGTTTGGTGTTCCGAGGAGTTTGCGATGACAGACGACGGCGAGCGGGCCTCCTCCCCCGAGGAGACGCTCCGGCTGATCGAGCGGCAGCGCGCCGCCGCGGTGAAGGCGCTGAACGGCGACCCGCTGCTGCTCTACACGCCGTGGGGCGTCGCCTGGCTGCTCGGTTTCGGGGCGTTCTTCCTGCACTACGGGCTGCACGGCGTGCCCTACGCGCCCATCACCTGGCAGCTCGCGCTGGGCATCCTGCTCGCCGCGCAGCTGGTGGCGGGCGCGTTCATGGCGACCGGGCTCGTCAGGTTGAGCTCCGCCATCCGCGGTGAGAGCTCGGCCAAGGGCATGATGTATGGCTACGCCTGGTTCGTCGGCATGGTGCTGATGACCGTGATCAACATCCGGTTCAGCTCCATGCTGCCCCCTGAGGAGAGGGGCCTGATGTGGTCGGGCGTGTCGCTGCTCGTGGTGGCCGTGCTCTACATGGCCTGCGGCGCTCTCTACACGCAGTGGCCGATGTTCTTCATGGGGGTGTGGGTCGCCGCCGTCAACGGCCTGGGCGTCATCCTGGGGCCGGGCTGGCACGCGCTGCTCACCGCGGTCCTCCTCGGCGGCGGCCAGATCGTCACCGGGATCCTGCTGCGGCGGCGCGCATGACCTCCGGCGACGCCGCGCCCGAGCTCGACCCGGTCATCCACGCCCAGGCCCGGCTGCGCGTGATGGTCACGCTCAGCGCCCTCGGCGAGGGCGACGAGATCGCCTTCCCCTCACTCAAGGACCTGCTCGGCATGACCGCGGGCAACCTGTCCGTCCATCTGACCAAGCTCGAAGAAGCGGGCTACGTGCGCATCACCAAGACCCACAGGGGCCGCACCCCCGTCACCTACGTCTCGATGACCACGCGGGGGCGGCTCGCGCTCGAGGACTACACCAAGGCCATCCGTTCCCTACTGGACTCCGCAGGAGGAAATCCATGACAGTCCTCGCCAGAACGGTCGAGGCCACCCGGCGCTACGGCGACGTGGTCGCGCTCGACCGGGTCTCCGTCGAGATCCGGGCCGGCGAGCTGGTGGGCCTGCTGGGCCCCAACGGCGCGGGCAAGTCCACGCTGATGAACCTGTTCGCGGGGCTGCGCCGGCCCAGTTCCGGCACGGTCGAGCTGCTCGGCGGCTCGCCGTCCGACCCGGCTGTGCGGCGCGGCATCGGCGTCACCCCGCAGGAGACCGGGCTGCCCGAGGTGCTGCGGGTGGGCGAGGTCGTGGACTTCGTCTCCTCCCACTTCGCGAAGCCGGTGGCCAAGGCCGAGCTGCTGGAAAGGTTCGGCCTGGGCGAGCTGGTCAAGCGGCAGATCGGCGGCCTGTCCGGCGGCCAGAAGCGGCGGCTGGCCGTGGCGCTGGCGTTCGCCGGCGACCCGAGGCTGGTGTTCCTGGACGAGCCGACCACCGGGCTGGACGTCGAGGCCAGGCGTACGCTCTGGGACGGCATCAGGGCCTTCCACGAGGGCGGCGGCACCATCCTGCTGACCAGCCACTACCTGGAGGAGATCGAGGCGCTGGCGGAGCGGGTGGTGGTCGTCGGCCACGGCCGCGTGCTCGCCGACGACACCGTGGCGGCCGTGCGTGACGTGGTCGGCGCGCGGCGGGTCTCGTTCGACGCGGGCGAGCTGCCGGAGCTGCCCGGCGTGGCAGGCGTCCAGCGCGAGGGCGGCCGGGTCCACCTGGTGACCCCCGACCCCGACCGGCTCGTGGTCGAGCTGGTCCGCAGCGGCACGCCGTTCTCGGGCCTGGAGATCAGGCCCACCTCCCTGGAGGAGGCCTTCCTGACCATCACCGCCGCGAAGGAGCACGCCCATGCCTAGCCTCGTCCTGGCCCACACCCGCTATCAGGTCATCGAGCAGATCCGGGTGCCGATCGGACTGCTGGCCAGCGGGCTGTTCCCGGCCATCGCGATGCTGGCGTTCGCGGTGCCGTTCGTCGGCGACGACCCGGTGGCCTCGACCCTGTCGATGGGCTCGATGATGCTGGTGGGCGCCATGTCGGCGGCGCTGATGGGGCTGTCGATCTCGGTGGCGATGGACCGCGAGCAGCCGTTCAATCCCTACCTGCGCACGCTCCCCGCGGGGCCGTTCCCGCACTTCGCCGGGCGGATCCTCACCACGACGGCGCTCATGGTGGTCTCGACGCTCCCCGTCATCCTGGTGGCGGGGCTGTTCACCGAGGCCGACCTCGCCCCGGCGCGGCTGGCCGCGATCGTGGGCGCGGCGCTGGCCGGGTCGCTGCCGTTCATGCTCATCGGGCTGTTCCTCGGGCTGGTGCTGCCGTCGAAGGCGGCGATCGCGGTGTCGCAGATCCTGTTCTTCCCGTTCGCGATCGTGGGCGGGCTGATGCTGCCGCCGCAGGTCATGCCCGAGTTCCTGACCGCGATCTCCCCGTACGTGCCGAGCCGGGGCGGCGGCGAGCTGGTCTGGTGGGCCGGCACCGGAGCCGCCCCGGACACTCTCGCGCTGGTGGTGCTGGCCGGGTGGACCGTGGTGGCCGGGGCCGCCGCCGCGTGGGCCTACCGGCGTGACGAGGGCCGCCGGTTCACCTGATCGGCCGGGATTTCCCGGTGAACGGAAGGGGGTGTGCCGCCGAGTCCGCAGCGATCTCGACGGCACACCCGTCCGTGTGGGGGTCCTGTTATTGCATTTCAGCGAGGGTGGCGGTGACGGTCTTCTCCGCGCCGTCCCTCATATATGTGATCTGAACCTGTTGGCCCGGTTTGAAACCTCTGATCTGCCCGACGACGTCATCTCCGCCGTCGACGGCCTTGCCGTCGATCTTGGTGATGAGGTCGGCCGACTGCAGTCCGGCCTTCTCCGCGGGGCTTCCCGCGGTGATCTGCCGGACCAGCGCGCCGGGCACGTCGCCGGTGGCGTCGGTGACGCTCACGCCCAGGAACGCGTGGGTCACCTTGCCGGTGCTGATCAGCTGGTCGGACACGTGCTTGGCGGTGTTGATCGGGATCGCGAAGCCGAGGCCGATGCTGCCGTTGCTGCCCGCGGTGGCGATCGCCGTGTTGATGCCCACGACCTCCCCCGCGGCGTTGACCAGCGCGCCGCCCGAGTTGCCCGGGTTGATCGCGGCGTCGGTCTGGATGGCGCCGCCGATCGTGGAGACCGCGCCGCCGCCTCCGCGCTGCTGTTGCGGCCAGCCGGGCGGGGCCTGCTCCTGCTCGCCGCCGACGGTGAGCGTGCGGTCGAGCGCGCTGACGATGCCGAGGGTGACCGACCCGTCGAGGCCGAGCGGGCTGCCGAGGGCGAGCACGGAGTCGCCCACCTTGAGCTTGCCGCTGTCGCCGAGGGTGGCCGGGGACAGGCCCGACACGTCCTCGGCCCTGATCACGGCCAGGTCGGTGGCCGGGTCGGTGCCGACGACGGTGGCGGCGGCGGTCCTGCCGTCGCTGAACTTCACGCTCATCCGGCCGCCGCCCTGGCCGGCGCCCTCCACCACGTGGTTGTTGGTGAGGATCAGCCCGTCGGCGGTGAGGACCACTCCGGAGCCCTCGCCCGTGGAGCCCTGGATCATCACGACCGAGGGCTGCACCTTCTCCGCGACCTGCGCCACGCTGAGCGAGTTGGACGCCTGGCTGAACGTGGGGCTCGGGGCGCTGACGGTCGTCACGACGGGATCCTGGAACGCGGTGGCGACGGTGGCGCCCACTACGCCGCCGCCGACGGCCACGGCCGCCAGGGCCAGCCCGGCGATCGCCTTCCGCCCGGCCGTGAAGCCGGGCTTCTTCGGCGGAGGCGGAGGCGGTGGCACCGGCTGACCCATGATCATGGTGTCCCGCCGGGGGAAGCCCCCGGCGGAGGGCGGCGTGTCGCCGAACTGGCTCCAGCCGCCGGCGCCCTGCTCGCGAGGCTCGTTCGCGTTCATCGTCATCTCCCTCGAGTTCCTCTTACCCAAGGGTGCCGCAGCAGGCGTAAGTCCTGGTTAAGCCGATGATCGACGGCGGCTGAACTCGTAAACGACGACTTTATCCTCCCTGCTCGAAGCCCGTTGCCCGGCGCGGAAAAATCACTTCCAGTACTCGTCCTTGAGCAGCCGCTTGTAGAGCTTGCCCGTGGGATGCCGGGGCAGCTCCGCCCTGAAGTCGACCGACTTGGGACACTTGTAGTGAGCCAGCTGCGAACGACAGTACTCGATCAGCTCCTTCTCCAGCTCCGGCCCCGCCTCGTCCATCGACACCGGCTGCACCACGGCCTTGACCTGCTCGCCCATCTCCTCGTCCGGGACGCCCAGCACGGCCACGTCGGCGACCTTGGGGTGCACGCACAGGACGTTCTCCGCCTCCTGCGGGTAGATGTTCACCCCGCCGGAGATGATCATGTACGAGCGGCGGTCGGTGAGATAGAGGAAGCCCTCCTCGTCCAGGTAGCCGATGTCGCCGAGGGTGGTCCAGCCGCGGCCCCGGGGGTCCTGCACCGAGCGGGTCTTGTCCGGGTCGCCGTGATACTCGAAGGCGGCGGCGCTCTCGAAGTAGATCGTGCCGTGCTCGCCCGGCGGCAGTTCCTCGCCCTCCTCGTCGCAGATGTGCACCGGGCCCAGCAGGGAACGGCCGACCGTGCCCTTGTGCTCCAGCCAGTCCTTCGATCCGACGTACAGGAAGCCGTTGCCCTCGGTGCCCGCGTAGTACTCGTGGATGATCGGGCCCCACCACTCGATCATCTTCTCCTTGACCGGGATCGGGCAGGGCGCGGCCGCGTGGATGGCGGCCTCCAGCGACGACAGGTCGTATCTCGCCCGGGTCTCCTCCGGCAGCTTGAGCATCTTGATGAACATGGTCGGCACCAGCTGCGAGTGCGTCACCCGGTACTTCTCGACCAGCCGCAGGTACTCCTCGGGGTCGAAGCGCTCCATGACCACGAGGGTGGCGCCGATGCGCTGGAACGTCATGCAGTAACGCAGCGGGGCCGCGTGGTAGAGCGGGGCGGGCGACAGGTAGACGCTGTCGGCCGACGGCGCGAACAGGAACTGGATGAGGCCGAACAGGGCGCCAGGCTCGGTCAGCGGCTCCAGCGCCAGGGCGGGCTTGACGCCCTTGGGCCTGCCGGTGGTGCCGGAGGAGTAGAGCATGTCGGTGCCCTGCACCTCGTCGTCGATCGGGGTGACCGGATGGGCCGCGACGGCTTCCTCGTACGACTGGAAGCCCTCGGCGGTGCCGTCGAGCATCAGCCGCAGCTCCACGCCCGGCGTGTCGGCGGTGATGGAGGTGGCGACCTCGGCGAGGGCGGCGCTGGAGACGAACACCCGGGCGCCGCAGTTGTCGACGATGTAGGCCAGCTCGTCGCGTTGCAGCCGCGAGCTGATCGCCGTGTAGTAGAGGCCGGACCGGTGCGCGGCCCAGGCGATGGCCAGGAAGAGCGGATGGTTGGGCAACATGAAGGCGATGTGGTCGCCCGGCCGCAGGCCCGCGGCGCGGAACAGGTGGGCCAGCCGGTTCGACTCCTCGTCGAGCTGGCGATAGGTGATGACCTGACCGGAGCCCGCCATGATCACAGCGGGCTTGTCGGGGGTGACGGCTGCGATGGCTCCCGGGTACATGACCGAACAGTATTCTGTTCACGCCGGGAAACGCCAGCCTCCGCACAGGGCGAAGCCGCGACCTCGCCTTCGAGGCCGCGGCTCGCCGTCATGGATCAGACGGCGTGGTAGACGTCCTGCCAGCCGGAGTGCCAGCCCTTCGGGCCCCAGTGGTCGCCGCGGCTCACGTTCACGTAGATGTGAGCGACGTCCTTACCGGAGAAGGAGAAGTGCTTCGGGTGCTTGTGGCAGTTCTTGAACCGCTCGAAGGAGGTGTCGCCGTCGTTGGTGACGACCTTGAAGGTCTCCCACGCGCACTTGTTCTTGCCCCACCACTTGTCGTTGTGGAGCTTGCTGTGGACGTCGAAGGTGTCGACGTGCTTCCACACCCACACGCGCTTCTTGTCCTTCTTCTTCACCCACCAGCACTTCTTTTCCCCGTCGTGCCACTTGCAGACCTTCTTGGGGGTCCAGACGGTCTTCCAGTACCAGTGCTTGTAGGTCTTCTTCTCCACCTTCACATGACCCTCGGCCTTGGCGTTGTGGTCACTGGAGTGGTACGGGCCCCAGCTGTCGTAGGAGGCGGAGGCACTGGTCGTCGTCGTCGCGCTCGCCGCGGCGGGGGCGGCGACGGCCACCATGGAGGCGGCCGCGACGCCGATCAGGATTCGAGTTGCGAATCGCACTTGAGGGCTCCTCGGGAAGAGGTCGGTTCTGCTGTCGGGTCATTGATAAGCGGAACCGATTGCCCCCGGCTTGCAAGCCGCTTTAACGTCGCCTTATCCGGCGGCGGTCACCGAACCCGCGTACTTCTGCGCGATGAAGTCCTTCACCTTCTGGTCCTGGAGCAGTTTGCCCAGCGTGACGATGTCCGGGTCCTGCTCCTGCCCGGCGGCGACGACCAGGCCGTTCACGTACGGGTTGTCCTCGCCCTTCTCCAGGGTCAGGGCGTCGGACGCGGGCTTGAGTCCGGCCTCCATGGCGTAGTTGCCGTTGATCACGGCCGCGTCCACGTCGTCCAGGGAGCGCGGCAACTGCGCGGCCTCCAGCGGCTCGAACTTCAGGTTCTTCGGGTTGCCGGTGACGTCGCGCTCGGTGGCGGCGGTGCCCGCGCCCTCCTTGAGCGTCACCACGCCGTTGTCGGCGAGCAGCTTGAGCGCGCGGCCCAGGTTGGTGGCGTCGTTCGGCACGGCCACGGTGGCGCCGTCGGCCAGGCCGCCGAGCTCGGTCACCTTCTTGGAGTACAGGCCGAGCGGCTCCAGGTGGACCGGCGTGACGAAGGCCAGGTCGGTGCCCTTGGAGGCGTTGAAGTCGTCCAGGTACGGCTTGTGCTGGAAGAAGTTGGCGTCCAGCTTGCCCTCGCTGAGCTGGACGTTCGGCTGCACGTAGTCGGTGAACTCGACGATCTCCAGGTCCAGGCCGGCGGCCTCGGCGAGGTTCTCGTCGATGTAGGCGAGGATCTCGCCGTGCGGCACCGGGCTGGCGCCGATCTTGAGCGCGCCGTCCGGCTCGCTGGTCGCGGACTGCGACGCACCGCATGCGGCGAGCGACAGAGCCAGCGCAGCAGCACCCACTATTCGACCAAATTTCATGATCTTTCCTTTACTTGTGCGATAGACGCCGGGCGGCGTAGTCGCCCAGGCTCTGCATGAGTTGCACGATCACGACCAGCAGCACGACGGTCGCCACCATCACGCCGGTCTCGAACCGCTGGTAGCCGTACCGGATGGCCAGGTCGCCCAGCCCGCCTCCGCCGATGGTCCCGGCCATGGCCGTGTAGCCGATGAGCGCGACCACCGTCACCGTGATCCCGGCGACGATCCCGGGCAGCGCCTCGGGCAGCAGCACCTTGGCCACGACGGTGGCGCGGCCCGCCCCCATCGCCTGCGCGGCCTGGATCACGTCCCGGTCCACCTCGCGCAGCGAGGTCTCCACCAGCCGGGCGAAGAACGGCACGGCGCCGACGGTGAGCGGCACCACCACGGCGGCGGTCCCGATGGTGGTGCCGACGACCAGCCGGGTGAACGGGATGATGGCGATCATCAGCACGATGAACGGCAGCGACCGGCCCACGTTCACGACCATCCCGAGCACGGACTTAAGAGCGGGCAGCGGCCGCAGCCCGCCGCGGTCGAACACCACCAGCGCCACGCCCAGCGGCAGCCCGAGCAGCACGGTCAGCAGCGCCGACCAGCCGACCATGATCGCGGTCTCGACGGTGGCCTCCACCAGCAGGGGCGCCATCTCTTCCCAGGTCATGACACCTCCACCAGCAGCCCGCTCTCGCGGAGATAGTCGAGCGCGGCCGGAGCCTCGTCACCGGTGAGCGCGACCCGCAGCCGGCCGGCCGAGCCGCCGGCGATCTCCTCGATCGCGCCGCCCAGGATGCTCACGTCCACGTCGAACTTGCGCACCACCTCCGACACCAGCGGCCGCTGCGGGTCGCCGGTGAAGGTGAGCGTCACCGAGCCCGCGGGCGCGGGACCGGGCAGCGGGAAGATCTCCCGGGTGAGGCGCGAGCCGGGGGTCCTGATGAGGTCGGCGACGGCGCCCGACTCCTCGACGCGCCCGCCGGACATGATGGCGGCCGAGTCGCAGACGCTCTTGATGACGTCCATCTCGTGCGTGATGAGCAGGATCGTCAGGCCCAGCTCCGTGTTGAGCCGCTTCAGCAGGTCCAGGATCGACTGGGTGGTGGCAGGGTCGAGCGCGGAGGTGGCCTCGTCCGACAGCAGCACGGCCGGCTTGCCGGCGAGCGCCCTGGCGATGCCGACGCGCTGCTTCTGCCCGCCGGAGAGCTGGTGCGGGTGGTCGCGCTCGCGCCCGTCCAGCCCCACCAGCTCCAGCAGCTCGGCGACGCGGCGGTGGCGCTCCGCCCTGGGCACGCCCATGACCTCCAGCGGGAAGGCCACGTTGCCCGCCACGGTCCGCGAGGAGAGCAGCGCGAAATGCTGGTGGATCATGCCGATGCGGCGGCGGGCGCGGTTGAGGTCACGGCCGCCGAGCCCGGTGAGCTCCTGGCCGGCCACCCTGACCGTGCCGGAGTCGGGCCGTTCCAGCAGGTTGACGCAGCGCAGCAGCGTGCTCTTGCCGGCGCCGCTGCGCCCCACCACGCCGTAGACCTCGCCTTCGCGCACGCTCAGGTCCACGCCGTCCAGCGCGACGGTGCGGCCGTACGCCTTGCGCAGGCCGGAAACCTCGATCACGACACTTCCCCATGGCTGAAAGGCGGCCCATGGCCGCGGAGCTGGAAACGATCCCGTACGAGAGCCGGTCGCTCTATCGCGAACCCGGATGGAACGGCAGATGGCTCAGCCGGCGCAGCACGTAACAGGGCATGATCACGGGAAGACCTTCGAGGGAGGGCGGGCGGTTATCGGGCCTGGCGGGCGGTCATCCGCCCCATGCGCAGGCGACGACACCGGCCGGATCGGCGATGCGCGTGTCCCTCGGTCATGCTCATGCCAACGACGCCCCGCGGCGCGGCTATTCCTGACTCACGGGGTGACGTCGCTCACTCGGTAGGGGTCGCGGAGCGGCTCGGCCCGCCGGGCGAAGTCGGCCTTGATCGCGCGCATGCGCGGGCCCGGCTCGTAGAAGCGTCCCTTGGTCTCCCCGTACGGCTGGAGCCAGCCCTTCGCGGCCAGCTCCCGCAGGTCGCGGGCGGCCTGCCCCTGGCTGAGCCCCTCGTCGGCCTGGTAGCGGCTCCGGCGCAGCCTGCGGTTGACGAACACCTCGTAAAGCGCGGACACGGAGCGGGTGTTGAGCCCGTCGGCGTCGACCCGCTCTTCGAGCAGCATCCAGATCTCCCCTGCCTGGGTGAGCCGCTGACGGACGCGCTGGGCCTGCATGTGGTGGCAGCGCAGGCAGAACCTGACCCAGGGCAGCGTGTCGCCGTGCGGCCCCCACTGCCGCCCGCCGACCCGGCCGAGCATCTCGTAGTAGTGGAGGGTGGTGCGCTGCTGGCCGAGCCACTCCTCGATCGAGCAGAACTCGGGCGTCGTGATCCGGTCGCGCCCGAGGACCAGGGTCTGCAGCGCCCTGGACATCCGGCCGTTGCCGTCGCGCCAGGGATGGATCTTGACGAGGTTGAGATGCGCCATGGCGGCACGCACGTAACTGGGCGCGCCGAGGTCACCGTGGTTGAGCCAGGCGATCAGCTCGTCGAGGAGGCCGGGCACCAGCTCGGCGTCGGGACCCTCGTAGACGACCCCGCCCGTCTCCGAGTCGCGGATGTAGATGCCGCCAGGCCGGACGACGCCCGGCCCCTTCTGCCTGTGGTGGCCGATCATCATGAAGTTGAGCGCGTTGAGCAGACCCTGGTCATAGCGGAACGCCGGGGCCTCGGCCAGGAGCCGGACATAGGTGAGCGCCTGCTGGTAGCCGGCGATCTCCCGGGTCACCCGGTCGGACGCCTCCAGCGGCTCCTCCCCCTCCATGATCGACTCGATGTCCTCGACGCTGGCGTGGTAGCCCTCGATCGAGTTGGAGCCCTGGATCGCCCGCGCCCGCAGCTGGCGGCGCAACTGGCCGTCCCAGCGGTGGGTCTCGGCCAGCCGGTATTTGAGATCGCGGCGCATGTCCTCGATCTCCACCAGCACGGCCTTGTCGGCCGGCTCCAGCTCGGGCGTCCCGTACAGCATGGAACCATGGAAGCATGGCCGAATCATTCGGTCAAACGAGCGGATGATTCGGTCATTTGGGAGATCTGCCGATCGAGGATGCGTATCGCGCGATCCGCCGTGAGGTGACCGAGCAACAGGTCGGAGGCCAGCCCGTCGGTCAGCGCCAGGAGGGCGTCCGCGGCCGTCGCGGGATCGGCGGTGAGCCCTTCCAGGCGCTCGGCCACCGCCGCGGACAGCAGGGCGCGGCCCTCCCGGTAGCGGGCGGCCATGGTGTCGTCGTTGAGCGCGCGGAAGAAGACCGCCACCCCCACCAGCGTCGCCGTCCGGGCCTCGGCGTCCAGCGGCAGCAGCGCCAGGAGCAGGGCGCGCACCAGGTCGCGGGGCGTGGCGGACTCCATCCCCGTAAGGCTGCGCCCGAGGCGCTCCCTCAGCTGATCGCGCAGGCGGGCGGTCGCGTACAGGAGCATCTCGTCCTTGCTCGCGAAGTAGTGCTGGACCAGCCCGATGGACATGCCCGCCGCCGCCGCCACCTCGCGCATGCTGACCGCCTCCAGGCCGCGCGAGGCGGCGATGCCCCACAGCGCCTCGGTGATCTGCTCGCGCCGCTGCTCGTGGTCGACCTTCTTCGGCATCCGCCCGCCTTCCCGATTTTCGCCATATGATCGTACGACAAAGGACGCAATATGATCGTATGGCAAAGGAGGGTGAGATGCCGAAGATCGGCCGCTTCGCCACGCCCGCCGCGCGGGCGGCGTACGAGAAGGTCTATGACGAGACGCTGGCCGCGCTGCCGTCCCCGGCCGGGACGCATGACGTGGCGACGCCGTTCGGGCGGGTGCGCGCGTACCGGTTCGGCGAGGGCGGCGGCACGCCGCTGGTGCTGCTGCACGGCAAGTCGGCGACCGGCGTCATGTGGCTGCCGAACCTCCCCGGGCTGGCCGCGGCCCGCCCCGTGTTCGTGCTCGACCTGCTCGGCGAGGGCGGCCGCAGCGAGCAGACCGCGCCGATCAAGGACGCCCGCGACCAGGCCGCCTGGCTTTCGGCCGCGCTCGACGGGCTCGGGATCGGCGCCGCCCACCTGGTCGGCATGTCGATCGGCGGCTGGCTGGCGTGCAACCAGGCCGTGCGGGATCCGCGCCGCGTGGCCTCGATCAGCCTGATCGACCCGGCCGGCACGCTGGCCCCGATACCGGCCGGGCTGATCCTGCGGACGATCCCGGTCATGCTGCCGTTCGTCTCGCGCTGGGCGCGGCCGCGCTTTCTCAGGTGGATCGACGGCACCGGCGGCGAGATCGCGCCGGACGACCCCGTGGCCCGGCTCATCTCCGCCACGATGGCGCACTACCGGCCCGCGCTCCCGCCTCCAGCGCGCTTCACCGACGAGCAGCTGCGCTCCATCACGGTGCCCGCGCTGGTGCTGGTGGCCGGGCGCAGCGTCATCCACGACCCGGCCCTGGCGGTCCGGCGGGCGCGCGACCTCATCCCCGGCGTGCGCGCCGAGCTGTGGCCGGAGGCGACGCACTCGATCTCCGGCCACTTCGCGGCCGAGGTGAACGAGAGCGTGCTGGAGTTCACCGCCTCCCTCCCTTGAGACCTCCCCGTACGGGAGACGCCCCGCCGGAGCGGGGCGTCCTCGTACGGGATCAGGCGGCGACGCTGCCGGCCACCTGAGCCGGGACGAGCGCGATGTCCAGGACCTCGCGCACGTCGCTGACCGCGTGGATGGTCAGCTCGTCGCGGACCTCCTGGGGCACGTCGTCCAGGTCCGGCTCGTTGCGCGCCGGGATGAGCACCGTGGAGATGCCCGCCCGGTGCGCCGCCAGCAGCTTCTGCTTGACGCCGCCGATCGGCAGCACCCGGCCGGTGAGCGAGATCTCGCCGGTCATCGCCACGTCCCCGCGGACCTGCCGGCCCGACAGCAGCGAGGCCAGCGCGGTCGTCAGCGTCACGCCCGCCGACGGGCCGTCCTTGGGCACGGCGCCCGCCGGGAAGTGGACGTGCACCGAGCGGTCCTTCAGCGCGGTGACCGGCAGCTCCAGCTCCGCGCCGTGGGAGCGCAGGTAGGACATCGCGATCCTGGCCGACTCCTTCATCACGTCGCCGAGTTGGCCGGTCAGGGTCAGGCCGGTCTCGCCGGTCTCCGGGTCGGCCAGCGACGCCTCCACGTAGAGCACGTCGCCGCCCGCGCCGGTGACCGCCAGGCCGGTGGCCACGCCCGGCACCGAGGTGCGCTGGGCGTTCTCCGGCAGCGACGACTCCGGCACGAACCTGGGCCTGCCCAGATAGGCGGTCAGGCCGTCGGCGCCGACCGTGACCGGGAGCTCGTCTCCGGCCGCGACCTTGCGCAGGATGCGGGCGACCGACCGCTCCAGGGAGCGGACGCCGGCCTCGCGGGTGTACTCGGTGGCCAGCCTGCGCAGCGCCTCGTCCTCGACGGTGACCTCCTCGGCCGTCAGACCGGCCAGCCCGAGCTGGCGGGGCACCAGGTGGTCGCGGGCGATGGCGACCTTCTCGTCCTCGGTGTAGCCGTCGAGCGTGACGACCTCCATCCGGTCGAGCAGCGGGCCGGGGATCGCCTCCAGGACGTTGGCCGTGGCCAGGAAGAGCACGTCGCTCAGGTCGAGCTCGACCTCCAGGTAGTGGTCGCGGAACGTGTGGTTCTGCGCCGGGTCGAGCACCTCCAGCAGCGCGGCCGTCGGGTCGCCCCGGTAGTCGGCGCCGACCTTGTCGACCTCGTCGAGCAGCACGACCGGGTTCATCGAGCCGGCCTCGCGGACGGCGCGGACGATGCGGCCGGGCAGCGCGCCCACGTAGGTGCGCCGGTGGCCGCGGATCTCCGCCTCGTCGCGGACGCCGCCGAGCGCGACGCGGACGAACTTGCGGCCCATGGCGCGGGCGACCGACTCGCCGAGCGAGGTCTTGCCGACGCCGGGAGGGCCGGCCAGGGCGAGCACGGCGCCGCTGCGCCGGCCGCCCACCACGCCGAGCCCCTTCTCCTGGCGGCGCTTGCGCACGGCCAGGTGCTCGATGATGCGGTCCTTCACGTCGGACAGGCCCGTGTGGTCGGCGTCCAGCACCTCGCGGGCGCCGACGATGTCGTAGTTGTCCTCGGTACGCACGTTCCACGGCAGGTCGAGGACCGTGTCGAGCCAGGTGCGGATCCAGCCGGTCTCCGGGGACTGCTCGGAGGTCCGCTCCAGCTTGTCGACCTCCTTGAGTGCGGCCTCGCGCACCTTCCCGGGCAGGTCGGCCGCCTCGACGCGGGCGCGGTAGTCCTCCTCCTCGGTCTCGGCCGAGTCGCCGTTGAGCTCCTTCAGCTCCTTGCGGACGGCGGCGAGCTGCTGGCGCAGCAGGAACTCGCGCTGCTGCTTCTCCATGCCCTCCTGGACGTCCTTGCGGATCGTCTCGGCCACGTCCAGCTCGGCCAGGTGCTCGCGGGACCATTCGATCAGCCTGGCCAGCCGGTCGGCGGGGTCGCCGGCCTCCAGCAGCTCCACCTTCTGGGCGGTGGACAGCCACGGGGTGTAGCCCGAGCTGTCGGCCAGCACCGAGGGGTCGTCGATCTGGTTGACCTGGTCGACCACCTGCCAGGCGCCGCGCTTCTGCAGGATGGTGGTGGCCAGGGCCTTGTACTCCTTGGCCAGCTCGTGGGCGCGCTCACCGGCGGGGACCGCGTCCACGGTCACGGCCTCCACCCACAGCGCCGCGCCGGGGCCGGTCGTGCCGGCGCCCATGCGCACCCGGTCGACGCCGCGGACCACGGCGGCGGGCTCGCCGCCGGGCAGCCGCCCGACCTGCTCGACGACGGCGCGCACGCCGACGGCGCCGTAGCGGCCGTCGATGCGGGGAACGAGGAGCACCTGGGGCTTGTTGCCACCGGATGCCTGGGCCGCGTCGATCGCGGCGCGCACCTCGGAGTCGGACAGGTCCAGGGGAACCACCATGCCCGGCAGCACGACGGCGTCGTCCAGCGGCAGAACCGGCAGGATCAAGCTCTCACTCATGCGAACTCCAAAGGGTTGAGTTATACCGACTCAATTCATCGGAGCCTCGTAATGTTCCCTTGCTTGCTGATGTTCGCTCAGAGCGAGCGTAATCATGTAAGTGATACCTAAGGGTGAGAGCGGATCAGACCTGGGTGCGACGCGCGGCGCGCACCCGGCTCGTAGTCTTCAACCGTGTTCTCGGCCGTGCTGCGCCCCATCCCTCTCGTGCTCTACAAGGGCGAGGCCGACCCGCCCACGCCCCGGTCCCGCCGGCTGGCCATGCCGGTGCCGCGCTGGCTCGGGCTGCTGCCGTTCCGCACGCTCGACCTGGTGCGGACGGCCGACGCGCTGCTGGCCCTCATCCTGTTCCTGACCACCTACGACCGGGTCCTCCAGCACGACGAGCGCCTGGCCGTCGCCTATCTGGCCGCGCTGGGAGTCGCGGCGCCGCTCGTGCTGCGCGACCGGAGGCCGCTGGCGGCCTGGCGCGCCTCGCTGGCCCTGCTGCCCGCCGGGCTCTGGGTCTCCTTCGAGCTGGGCATCGACTACGAGGACAACCCCTACACCCCGGAGATGGTGCTCTCCTACCTGCTCGTGGCCTACTCGGTGGCGGTGCGCTGCGATCGGCGGATCACCGGCGCCGCCTGGGTGATCAGCGTGCTGGTGATGTGGATCGCCTTCCCCAACGGCATGCCGCTCGGGTCGGTCATCGTGGGCGCCGTCATGCTCCTCGGCTACAACGTCCGGGTGCGGCGCAGCGCCACCGAACGGCTCGCCCTGGAGGAGCGGCGCAGCCAGGAGGCCATGGGCGCGCAGGCCGTGCTGGAGGAGCGCGCCCGCATCGCCCGCGAGCTGCACGACGTGGTGGCCCACCACATGTCGGTGATCGCGATCCAGGCCGAGGCGGTGCCGCTCAAGGCGGCGGGCGACCCGGCCCAGCTGGAGGCGGGGCTGGCCGGCATCCGCGCGCTGTCGCTGGAGGCGATCGCCCAGCTCCGGCAGGTGCTCGGCGTGCTGCGCGACGAGGAGGGCCGCACCGACACCGCCCCGCAGCCCGGCCTGGAGCAGGTGGACGACCTGGTGGCCAACGCGCGGGCGGCCGGGCTGTCCGTGCTGGTCAGGCGGCCCGAGTCGCTGGAGGGGGTGCCCCAGGCGGTGGGCATGTCCGCCTACCGGATCGTGCAGGAGTCGCTGAGCAACGCGATGCGCCACGCCCCCGGCGCGACCGTCGTGCTCGACATCGGCCGCGACGACCACGGCGTGCGCCTGCACATCACCAACGGCCCCGGCTCCTCCCCCGCCCACTCGCCGGGCGCCGGTCACGGGCTCGTCGGCATGCGTGAGCGGGCGGCGCTGCTCGGCGGCACACTGGAGGCGGGGCCGGTCCCGGTGGGAGGCTTCCAGGTGACCGCGGTGCTGCCGACCGGACGGGGTTCAGGGTGATACGGGTTCTGATCGCCGACGACCAGGGCATGGTGCGCACGGGCTTCACCGTGTTCCTGAGCTCCCAGCCCGACATCGTGGTCGTGGGCGAGGCGGGCGACGGGCGGGAGGCGATCGAGCGGGCCGCCGAGCTGGCGCCCGACGTGGTGCTGATGGACGTGCGGATGCCGGTGATGGACGGGCTGGAGGCCACCCGGCGGCTGTGCTCGCCCGGCTCGCGGTCCAAGGTGCTCATCCTGACCACGTTCGACCTCGACGACTACGTCTACGAGGCTTTGCGGGCCGGCGCCAGCGGGTTCCTGCTGAAGGACGCCTCGGCCGCCCAGCTCGCCGAGGCCGTCCGGGTGGTGGCGGCCGGCGACGCGCTCATCTCACCGGGCGTGACCAGGCGGCTCATCCACGAGTTCGCCCGGCTGGGGCCGCGGCCCGCGCCCTCGGCCGTCCGGCTGAGCCAGCTGACCGAGCGCGAGAGCGAGGTGCTCACGCTGGTCGCCCAGGCGCTGTCCAACCAGGAGATCGCGCGGAAGCTGGTGCTGGCCGAGCAGACGGTCAAGACGCACGTCGGGCGGGTGCTGATGAAGCTGGGGCTGCGCGACCGCGCTCAGGCGATCGTGTACGCCTACGAGACCGGGCTGGTGCGGCCGGGCGAGTGACGGGCCGGGGTTCCGGTCGTACAGTCGGCTGGTGGACCTGGTCAAGCTGTTCCATGACGTGGTGGAGACGGTGCCCGCGTACCGGGCGTTCCTGGCGGAGCACGACATCGACCCCGCCCAGATCCGGACATTTCAGGATTTTGTGGGCTTGCCGATGACGAGCAAGGACACGTACACGCGACGCCACCCGCTCCCTGACCTGTGCCGTCATGGGGTGATCGGTGGCATCGTCGCGGTGTCGTCCGGGTCGACGGGTGAGCCCGCGTTCTGGCCGCGCACCGCCGCCGACGAGCACGCCGTCGCGGCCCGCTTCGAGGAGGTGTTCCGCGACTCCTTCGCCGCCCACGAGCGGCGCACGCTGGCGGTGGTCTGCTTCGCGCTCGGCACCTGGGTGGGCGGGCTGTTCACGCTCGCCTGCTGCCGCCGGCTGGCCGAGCTCGGCTACCCGGTGACGGTGGTGGCGCCGGGCGGCGACAAGCGGGAGATCCTGCGGGTGGTGCCCGAGCTGGCGCCGCACTTCGACCAGGTGGTGCTGCTCGGCTACCCGCCCTTCCTCAAGGACGTGATCGACGCCGGGCTGCCCTGGTCGCGCTGGCAGGTCAAGCTGGTCACCGCCGGCGAGGTCTTCAGCGAGGAGTGGCGCACGCTGGTGGCCTCCCGCGCCGGCATCGCCGATCCGGTGCGCGGGATCGCCTCCCTGTACGGGACGGCCGACGCGGGCGTGCTCGGCAACGAGACGCCGCTGTCGGTGGAGATCCGCCGCTTCCTGGCGGAGCGGCCGACGGTCGCGCGTGAGCTGTTCGGCGAGTCGCGGCTGCCCACGCTGGTCCAGTACGACCCGGGGGCGCGTTTCTTCGAGGAGCACGAGGGGACCCTGCTGTTCTCCGGCGACAACGGCATCCCGCTGATCCGCTACCACATCGCCGACGACGGCGGCCTGATCCCGTACGAGCGGATGCTGGCCTTCGTCCGCGACCACGGGCTGGAGCCGTCGGCGCCCGGCCCCGAACGGCCCTTCGCGTACGTCTTCGGACGCAGCCGCTTCACCGTGTCGTACTACGGGGCGAACGTGTACCCCGAGAACATCTCCGTGGGGCTGGAGCAGCCGGAGGTGGCCGGGCTGGTGACGGGCAAGTTCGTGATGGAGGTGGCGGAGGACGAGCGGCGCGACCGGCACCTGACGGTGACGGTGGAGCTGGCCCCCGGCGAGAAGCCGTCGGACGGCACGGCCGAGGCCGTGGGCGCGTCGATCCTGTCCCAGCTGCGGCGGCTCAACAGCGAGTTCGCCCACTACGTGCCGGAGGCGCGCCAGACGCCGGTGATCCGGCTGCGGGAGACCGGCGACCCTGACTACTTCCCCCCGGGGGCCAAGCACCGCTACACCCGCTGATTCCCCCGGAGGCCAAGCACCGCCACACCCGCTGACTCCCCCGGAGGCCAAGCACCGCCACACCCGCTGGCGTCCCGAAGGTGGCGGGCCACACCCCTGACGCGGGGGCCGGCCGGTCATCCTTCCGGCGTCGTAATCCGACTCCGGTACTACCCGCAAGATCAGCCCGTGCGGTGACGCGGAATCCGGGTCCGGATCCGTACCTTCGACGCCATGCGATTCAGGCACGGGATCCTCGGCATGCTGGCGCTCGGCGCGCTGCTGGCCCCACCCGCCCAGACCAGCGGACGGCTGGTCCGGGTCTACGGCGATGTGGCCACGGCCGACCGGGTGGCGGTCATCGTGCCGGGCGCCGACATCACGGCGGAGACCTTCGACACCGACAGCCACCGGCCGGGCGGCTCGGCCCGCACCCTCCTGGCCGAGGCGGCCGACCAGTCGCCGGGCACGCGCCTGGCGGTCGTCGCCTGGCTGGGATACGACTCCCCACCGACCTGGAGCCTGAAGGTCATGACCGACTCCGCGGCCGGTGAGGGCGCGCAGGCGCTCCGCGGCATGGTCACCGACCTCCGCCGCCGGACCGCGGCCCCGATCGCGCTCCTGTGCCACAGCTACGGCTCGGTGGTCTGCGCCGAAGCCGCCGCCTCCGGCCTCCCGATCGCGGATCTGGCCCTCGTCGCCAGCCCCGGCGTGGAGTTCCCCGCCGCCACGTTCAGCCCCGCGCGGGTCTGGGCCGGCCTGGGCTCGGACGACTGGATGAGGTTCGTCCCGAAGACCAAGCTGGGCCCCCTGGGTTTCGGCCAGGACCCGACGGACCCCGCCTACGGCGCCCGGCTGTTCGACGCGGGCGAGGCCGGCCACAGCGACTACTTCCGCCCTGGCTCCACGTCCCTCCGCAACCTCACCCGGATAGCTCTCGGCCACATTGAGGAGGTCGGCCGTCCCCCGCCAGGGAAGACGACCACTGGGCCATGACCGCGCGATCGCCGCCTCTCCGGGCGCATGCGGCACCGTCCCCCGGACGGCCACCGCTTACATGCAGCGCTGTTCCGGCAGGCCAGCGCTTGCCTCCGGGCACATGGAGCGCCGTCCCCCGGACGGCCATCGCTTGCATGCGGCGCTGTTCCGGCAGGCCACCGCTTGCCTCCGGCACACGCGGCACCGTTCCCGGCAGGCCACCACTGGAGGGTGCAGTCCTTACTGTACTTCGACCGGCCATGCTTGCTGTGCTCGCGGCCTCGATCCGAGTGAGCACGGCGATGAGTTGGAGTATGTCGGCCCACACCATGACCGATGCCGTCCTCGACGTCCGCATCATGACGGTTCGCTCGGCGAGATCGGGGGTCGACATCCTGCTGGCCGACTGGAGCGGCGTGCTTCTGCCGCACCTGCTCGCCGCACCCGATCCACGGGTGGTCACCGTCAGCAGTGCGGGGCAACGCTTCGCCCGCTTCGACCTGGACAACCTCAACGCCGAACGCCGCTACCGCACGGCGTTCGCCTATGTGCAGTCCAAGCGGGCCAACCTCTACTTCGCCGTCGAACTGCAGCGCCGGGCCGACGCCGCCCGGCTGAAGCTGCGCAGCATGGCCGTGGCGCCCGGGCTGACCCGCACCAACGTGCTCACCGGAGGCGCCGACGGCAGCAGAGAACGGCTGCATGCGACTCGTACGCGCCTGCTGGTCCGCGTCGCCTTCTTGCCCACTCTGGAGGGCGCGAAGACCTCCCTGTACGCGGCGACCGTGCCCGATCTGCCCGGCGGCAGCTACATCGTTCCGGACGGGCCGCTGCAACTGCGCGGCGAGCCGGCTCCCCGTACTCGCGAGCGCGCCATCCACGACACCGCCACGGCCGCTCACCTCTGGCGGCTGTCCGAACGGCTGACCGGCGTCACCTATGTCCTGTCCGCCGCCGCGGCGACCCGCCTGCCGTAGTGTTAAACGCCGTTGAGTACGCCTACAGGACGTCTTCGCCGGGCCAGTTGCGGAGAACCCCTGAGGGTCGGCGGTGGGCCTGACGAGCCCGGTGAGCCCGCTGAGCCTGCTGAGCCCAGTAAGGCCGGTGAGCCCAGTAAGGCCAGACCCGGCGTCCGCAGCCGCCCCGCTGCCGCCGGTACGCACCAGGGCGTCCCTACAGGTTCGTAGCCGCGGGCTCGTCGGGAAGCCGGGCGCGAAGGGCTTCCAGGTCGGGGAGGAACCAGAGCTCGTCGCCTCGGTTGGCTTCGCGTACCCAGTCCCTGAGGGCACCGCTGGAGGCCACGTATTCGGAGATGTCGCCGATGACGGCGACCTTGATGCGGTAGTTGGCGAACTTCTGGATGATCTCGCCGGCGACGCGGGTGCTGAGGCGCCAGAAGTCCTCGTGCAGCCTGCCTGCGGGGATGGCCACGAGGTGAGCGCGGTGATACCAGGCGTCGCCGATCAGGTCGAGGGCGTCACGCTCCGTCCGCACCGGCGGGCCGTCCGCCTCGCACAGCAGGACACCGGGCATCGGGGTGGCGGGAGCGGGCTGGTCAGGCATGCGAGATCTCCAGGAGTAGGTCCGGCCGGTCACGGGCCGGGCAGGTCATGCGCCCAACGGGCGGGTCGGTGATGCGGCTAACGGACGGGGCTTTATTGCGACTAACGGGCGGGTCGGTGGCCTGGCGGGCGGTCAGAAGTACGTCTGGTGGGCTGGGCCGGTCATGGCGCCGACGGGTCGAGGGCTACCGCTTGACCAGGGCGTGAACAAGACGGAGCACCTGGGCGAATGCGCCTGGCGGGCTCGGCCAGTCATGACGCCGGTCGGTCCGGTCTACCGTTTGACCAAGGGCGTCGACCAGCCGGAACACCTGGGCGGATGCGCCTGGTGGGCTGGGCCGGTCGTGACGCCGGTCGGTCGGGGCTACTGCTTGACCAGGGCGTCGATCAGCCGGAGGACCTGGGCGGTCGCCTCGAGGTCGCCCAGGACGACGACTTTCAGCCGGCCGCGTTCCTCGTCGTACACGCATTCGGCGTGGACGCCGGTGGGCCGGCCGCCGAGCGAGGCCAGGAGCATGGTGCTGACCCGGTCCATCTCGGCACGGTCGATGCCGTCGATGTTGACGATGGCCGACGCCTCGGCGTGCCGACCGGCAGGGGGTGGGGCGATCGGCAGGCCGGTGAACGCCTCAAGGTCTTCGCGGGCGATCCGATACTGCTTGCCGATCTTGACGGCCTTCAACCGGCCGTCACGGACGTACGCGCGGACGGTCTTGACGTGCAGGTCGAGCAGGTTGGCCACCTGCTCGACGGTATATCGTTCCATATACTTCCTCAACCTACCCTATTCCAGGGAGTGATAGGGAATGTATCGCCGTTAGTGAAGAAGCTCTCGGGACCGGAGAGGCGGACGTACGTTGCCCGCATGGAACTGATCGAGCTGACCCCTCAGTTGCGTCTCCTCCGCTTCCCCGTCGGCAACGCCTACCTGTGGCACGAGCGCGACGCGCTGACCCTGATCGACACCGGCGTGGCGGGGTCGGGCAAGGACGTCGAGGGCGCGATCCGCTCCCTCGGCTTCACCCTCGCCGACCTGCGGCACGTGATCGTGACGCACGGGCACGACGACCACCACGGCGCGCTGGCGGAGATCGCGGCCGATGCCACCGTCATGGTCCACCGGGCCGACGCGCCGGTGGTGCGGGGAGAGGCCGCGCAGCAGACGCCTGAGCGGGCGGACATGCCCGAGTGGGAGCGGGAGATCTACGACAGCCTGCCTCCGATGCCTCCCGTGCCCGCGGCCCGGGTGGACCGGGAGCTGGAGGGCTGCGAGGTGATCGACTTCGGGGGCGGCGCCGAGGTGATCCCCATTCCGGGACACACCGACGGCAGCATCGCGCTGCACCTGCCGGCGCACCGGCTGCTGTTCGCCGGCGACACCGTCGCGGACGTGAACGGGCAGGTCATCCTGGGCGTGTTCAACGCCGATCGGGCCAGGACGGCCGCGTCCTTCCGTCGGCTGGCCGACCTGGACCTGGGCCTGGTCTGCGTCGGGCACGGCGACCCGATTTCCGGCGACGCCTCCGCGCGCCTGCGCGAGGTCGCGGCCCAGCTCTGAGCCGCTAGCCGCCTCCGCGAGGCGGCGGCCCGGCTTTGAGCCGCATGCCGCCTTCGCCCCCCCTGCGCGAGGTCGCGGCCCAGCTCTCAGCCGCATACCGCCGCGCCTGCGCGAAAGTGGCGGCCCGGCTCTGAGACGTATGCGCGAGGGACGCCGCCCGTGATCCTGGTGCCCGGGGTTGAGCTGCGGGGAATGCCTGAGGCCGCCGGCTGTGCTGCTGCCTGGGGAGGTTCGCAATGGACGACGGGCACATCGAGCTCCGATCGGCGCGTGGCCGGTGGGTGCTGGCGGCGACCGTGCTGGGGTCGGGGCTGGCGATGCTCGACAGCACGGTGGTCAACGTGGCGCTGCCCTTCCTCGGCGCCGAGCTGGGGGCCGGCATGGCGGGCCTGCAGTGGACGGTGAACGCCTACACGCTCACGCTCGCCGGTCTGATCCTGCTGGGCGGCTCACTGGGCGACCGGTTCGGCAGGCGCCGGGTGTTCCTGATCGGGATGGCCTGGTTCGCGCTGGCGTCGGCGTTGTGCGCGGCGGCGCCGACGATCGAGTTCCTCATCGCGGCCCGCGCCCTGCAGGGGGTGGGTGGGGCGCTGCTCACGCCGGGCTCGCTGGCGATCATCCAGGCGTCGTTCTCCAAGGCGGACCGGCCGCGGGCGATCGGCGTCTGGTCGGGGCTGGGCGGGGTGGCGAGCGCGGTGGGGCCGTTGCTGGGCGGGGCGATGGTGCAGACGGCCGGCTGGCGGTGGGCGTTCCTGATCAACCTGCCGCTCGCGGCGCCGGCGCTGCTGGTGGCGGCCCGGCACGTGCCGGAGAGCAGGGACGAGCAGGCGGCGGGCCGTTTCGACGTGCTGGGGTCGGTGCTGGCCGCGCTGTCGCTGGCCGGGATCACGTACGGGCTGATCGAGCTGGACGCGCCGGTGCCGCTGGTCGCGGGCGTGGTGCTGGGAGCGGCGTTCGTGGTGCTGGAGTGGCGCCGGTCGCCGGACGCGCTGGTGCCGGTCGGCCTGTTCGCCGACCGAGTGTTCTCGGCGGTGAACGCGGTCACGCTCGTCATGTACGGGGCGATGGGCGTGGTGTTCTTCCTGCTGGCCGTGCAGTTGCAGGTGGTGTCGGGGTTCTCGCCGCTGGCGGCGGCGTCGGCGCTGCTGCCGGTGACCGTGCTGATGCTGCTGCTGTCGCCGCGCGCCGGCGAGCTGGCCAAGCGGCACGGGCCGCGCTGGCCGATGACGGGCGGGATCCTGCTGGCTGGCGTGGGGTTCGTGCTCATGAGCACGATCGGCGCCGACGTGTCGTACGCGCTGGTCGTGCTTCCGGCGGTCACCGTGTTCGGGCTGGGGCTGTCGGCGGCGGTCGCGCCGCTGACCGCGACCGTGCTGGCCACCGCCGACGACCGTCACGCGGGCACCGCGAGCGGGATCAACAACGCGGTGGCGCGCACCGGCGGGCTGCTCGCGGTGGCCGCGGTGCCGCCCCTGGTGGGGCTGGTCGGGGACGCCTTCAGGAACCCGGCGGTGTTCGACGCGGGGTTCCGCCGGGCGATGCTGGTCAGCGCGGTGATGATGGGCGTGGCGGCGCTCGTGACGGCCGTCGCCGTCAGGGAGAACGTGCTCGACCCTCAGAAGGTGAAGGCCTGACTGCGGACGCTGTTGTCGAAGTTGGACTCCAGCAGCTCCGGCTCCCCGACGGTGCGGATGCCGGGCAGCCTCGTCAGCAGCGTCCTGAACATGGTGCGCAGCTCCTGCCTGGCCAGGTTGGCGCCGAGGCAGAAGTGGGGGCCGGGGCCGCCGAAGCCGACGTGCGGCTTGGTGTCGCGGGTGATGTCGAACCGGTCGGGGTCGGGGAAGACGGACTCGTCGCGGTTGGCCGAGCCGTAGAAGAGCACGACCTTGTCGCCCTTCTTCAGCTCCAGCCCGCGCAGCGAGTAGTCCTGCGTGAGCGTGCGCCGGAACTGCATGATCGGCGAGACGTGGCGCACCATCTCCTCGATGGTGTTGCCGATGTGCGCGTCGAAGTCGCTCATGAGCAGCTCGCGCTGCGCCGGGTTGTCGGTGAGCAGCTTGATGCCGTGGGCCATGGTGTTGCGCGCGGTCTCGTTGCCGGCGACCAGCAGCAGCGCGAAGAACGAGCCGAGCTCGCGGTAGGTGAGCTTCTCGCCGTCGGGGTTGGCGGTGACCAGGAGGGAGACCAGGTCGCCCTTGGGGTCGGCGGCGCGTTCGTGGCCCAGCTTGATCACCATGCGCTGGAGGGCGAGCAGGGCCAGCATGTTCTGCCCGGCCATCTGGACGGTGCGGGCCAGGCTGGGCCGGATGCCGGTGTAGGCGGTGGAGATGTCGACGTGCTTGTGGACCCGTTCGCGCCACTCCTGCGGGATGTCGAGCATGTCGCAGATGACGTGGATGGGCAGCCGGGCGGCGACCTGCTGGACGAAGTCGCGCGGCCCCTGCGCGACGGCGTCGTCGACGATGCGCCCGCAGGCCGACTCGATGTCGGACTGCAGCCCCGCGAGCATCTTGGGGCTGAACGAGCGGGTCACGATGCGGCGCAGCCGGGCGTGTCGCGGGTCGTCCATGTTGACCATCGACTCGCCGAACACCTGCTTGACCCAGCCGGGCGGCTCGGGGTTGGTGACGGCCGGCTCGCTGGAGAAGACCTTGGCGTTGCGGCTGGCCTCGACCACGTCGGCGTGGCGCACCAGGGCGTAGAAGCCGGCGCCGGAGCGCAGGAACGGCACCTTCTTCTCCGGGAAGAACACCGGATGGTCCAGCTGCCGGAGCCGGGCGAACGCCTCGTGCCGCTCCTTGAGCGGCCTGCGCCAGAAGTCAAGATCAGCGAGGTCGATGTCCACGTGCCTATCCTGGCACGTTCCCGGGGCGTTCAATCCGGGTTCGGCTGGGCGCGACATGACTTGAGGTGTGAATGTTCTGCTCTCCGCGTGCCTGATTCTTCCCCTCGTCACCGGTACGGGCGCGGCGCTCCCGGCGTGTTCCGGCGCCCCCTCCGACTTCGACGGCGACGGCCGTCCGGACCTGGCCGTGGCCGCCCCGTACGACGACCGGCGGTCCGGTTCGGTGACCATCCTGTACGGGTCGGGACGCGAACAGCGGCTGGCCCAGGACGAGCCCGAGCCTGGTGACGCGTTCGGCGCGTCGCTGGCCGTGGGCCACTTCGACGGCGACCGGTGCGCCGACCTGGCGGTGGGGGTGCCGGACGAGTTCCTCGGCGACCGGGTGCCCGGCGCGGACGGGAACGGGGTGGTGCGGCTCTACCACGGCTCCCCCGGCGGGCTGCGGCCCGGCGAGGAGCTGTCGCTGCACGAACCGTCGAGCGACCGGTTCGGGGCGTCGCTGGCCGCCGGCGACTTCGACGGCGACGGCCGGGACGAGCTGGCCGTGGGCGCTCCCGGGCGCGGCCGGGGCGGCGGGGTGACGGTGTACTGGATGAAGGGGCGCGACCCGTACCCGATCACCCAGCGCACCGGCTGGGTACGGCAGGCGGCGCGGGCCACCGACGGGTGGGGCGAGACGCTCGCCGCGGGCGACTTCGACGGTGACGGGCGCGACGAGCTGGTGGTGGGCGCGCCCGCCGACACGGTCACCAAGGACGGCCAGGGCTCGGTCACCGTGCTGGACCCCCGCCGGCGGCGGGCGCTGCGGCTGACCCAGAGCTCGCCGGGGGTCGCCGGCTCGGCGGAGAAGTGGGACGCGTTCGGCGCGGCGCTGGCGACCGGCGACTTCGACGGCGACGGGCGCGACGACCTGGCCATCGGCGTCCCTGGCGAGGGGCTCACCGCCGGGCAGCGGGCGATGGACTACGGCGACGGCGCCCTGCACGTGGTGTACGGGACCCGGAACGGGCTGCGCGGCGCCCGGTCGGAGATGTGGACGCAGCGGCTGCTGAAGGGCGAGCCGCGCTACTACGACCGGTTCGGGGCGTCGCTGGCGGCGGGCGACCTCGACGGCGACGGGGACGACGAGCTGGCGGTGGGGGTGCCCGGCGAGGACTCGGTGCAGGTGATGCCGGGCTCGCCGCGGGGCGGCCTGTCCCGGTACGGGGACGTACGGATCAAGGAGAAGGGCAGCACGGTGTCGGTGCTGCCCGCGCCGGGCGGGGGGCCCGCCACGCTGGTGGTGGCCGCGCCGGGCAGGGGCGTCGTGACGTCCCTGCCGGGGAGGCGCGGCGAGGGGGCGGCGCCGCGGTTCGGCAGGGCGCGCGAGATGGGCTCCGGCGAAGGGTTGTACGGATACGCGCTGGGCGCCCGGTGACCGGCGGCCGCGGCGTTCAGGCCGACTCGGCCGGGATGGTGGTGCGGTGGGAGGTGCGGGCGGGGGCGCCGCGGCGGGAGACGTAGTCGAGGGTGCGGAAGTCGACCGACAGCTCGTCGCCCGTCAGCCGGGCCATGAGGTACCCGCGCCGCTGGTCCATGTACGAGATGTGCGGGTTCTCCGCCAGGGACTCGGCGATCCAGGTGTGGTCGCGGTAGCCGTCGCCGTCGCTGGCGATCGAGGTGGCGATCAGTTCGCGGGCCACCACGGGCGCGTCCGGGTCGTCGAAGTCGGTCTTGAGGTCGGCCAGGTGGTGCATGTGGGCGTCGCCGGTGAGGACGACGGGGTTGGCGGTGCCGGACAGGGCGTTCAGCACGCGGGTGCGCTCGGGGGCGTAGCCGTCCCAGGAGTCGAGGTTGACGTCCCGTCCCGGGCCGGAGCGGAAGTCGCGGTGGGTCATCATGATCTGCTGGCCGAGCAGGTTCCAGCGGGTGCCGGAGCCCTGGAGGCCGTCCTCCAGCCAGCGCCACTGGCCGTCGCCGAGCAGGGTGCGCCCGGTGGACAGGCGCTCGTCGCAGCCGGAGCGCACGCCGTCGCCGCAGGCCTGGTCGTCGCGGAACTGCCGGGTGTCGAGCAGGTGGAAGCGGGCGAGCGAGCCCCAGGAGACGCGCCGGTTCACCTGGATGGCGGCGCCGCGCAGGCTGCCGCGGCGCAGCGGCATGTTCTCGTAGTAGGCGCGGAAGGCGGCGGCCCTGCGCCGGTCGAAGGCGGGGGCGCCGGTGCTGGAGACGGGGCCGGCCCAGTTGTTCTCCACCTCGTGGTCGTCGAACGCCACGAGCCAGGGCGCGGCGGCGTGCGCGGCCTGGAGGTCGTGGTCGCTCTTGTACTGGGCGTGCCGCAGCCGGTAGTCGGCCAGGGTGGCGCACTTGCCGGGGGTGTGGGTACGGACCCGCTTCCCGGACAGCGCGGTGTAGCCGCTCGGCGCGTACTCGTACAGGTAGTCGCCGAGGAACACCACCAGGTCGGGCTCCTGCTCGGCCAGGCGCCGGTAGGCGGTGTAGAAGCCGTGCTCGAAATGGGCGCAGGCGGCGACGGCGAAGGCCAGCGGCGTCTCCACGCCGGCGTCGGGCGTGGTCCTGGTGCGGCCCTCGGGTGAGAGCCGGCCTTCGGCGCGGAAGCGGTAGAAGTACTCCCTGCCCGGGTCCAGGCCCTCGACCTCGACGTGCACGCTGTGGGCGTCGCGGGCGCGGGCGGTGACCGTACCGGAGGTGACGATCTCGGAGAAGCGCTCGTCGGCGGCGAGCTGCCAGCCGACGTCGACGTCGCGGGAGGGCATGCCGCCGAGGCCGGCGCCGCCGAGCGGGTCGGTGGCCAGGCGGGTCCAGAGCACGACCCCGCCGGGGGACGGGTCTCCGGAGGCGACGCCGAGGGTGAACGGGTCGGCTCTGAGCGTTCTGCGCGACGTGCCGGCCCGCGGGGCGAGGAGGCCCGCGGCGGCCGCGGTGAGGAAGGATCTGCGGTCCACGCTCCAGGTATGTCCGCACCCGCTGACCAGGCCGTGAAAGCGGCGTCAAAGGGGGATGAACAACACCCGTCGCCCTCCTCCGGCCCCCGGCTCACTCCAGGTGGGCGCGGAGGGCCGGGGCACCGGTGTAGCGGACCGCCCGCATGCCGGCCGCGCGGGCGCCCTCGACGTTGTCCTCGCGGTCGTCGACGAAGAGCACGTCGGCGGGGTCGGCCGCGAGCTCGGCGGCGACGTGCTCGTAGATCCGCCGGTCGGGTTTGACCAAGCCGAGCCGGGCGCTGTAGAAGCGGTGCGGGATGGCGGCGATCCAGGGCAGCTCGTCCAGGGCGTCGGCGACGCAGGCGGGCGCGTTCGACAGCAGGGCGACGTCGCGGCCCCGCTCCAGCAGCTCGCGCAGGATCGCCAGGGAGCCCTCGTCGGGGTGCGACCAGCTGGCCGCGTCCATGGCGATCAGCCGGTCGAGCTCGGCCGCGGACAGGGGCCGGCCCGCGGCCTTCGCCCAGTACTCGGCCGGGCCGAGGGCGCCCCGGTCGAACTCCAGCCGGTGGGCCCAGTATTCACGCAGGAACTCGGCGGGGTCGGCGCCGGCGGCACGGGCCATGGCCTCCGCCTCGGCGACCGGCTGGGCGAGGGAAAGGACGTTGCCGTAGTCGAAGAGGATCCATCTCATCCGAGGAATGGTCGCAGATGCGGCCCGAGCGCCGGGCAGCCGAGGTACTTCTCGGCGGTGTGGAAGTCGATCCAGTCGAGGTTGACCAGCTCCTCGGCGTCGACGCCGGTGAAGCAGCCGGCCAGCGCGGGCGGGATGGCCGCGATGTCGTCCTTGTCGGCGATGTTCACCCAGCGCCGCACGCCCTTGGGCCGCTCGCCGCGGCCGTTGACCGGGGCGGGCAGCAGCCGCTCGAAGATCACCTCACGCATGCCGAGCGGGCTGCCCAGCGTGATGAGCAGGTCCGTCTCCAGGTCGGGATAGGCCCAGAAGGTCTCGTACGTGACGACGCTGCCGAGAGAGTGGGCGATGACCACCCTGGGCCGGTTGCGGCGGATGGTGTCGGCGACCGCCCCCCTGACCCGCTCGCGCCTGCCCTGGTCGGTGAGGTACGCGGCGACCTCGGGGGCGAACAGCTCGGCGAACGCGGCCGACCGGCCCTCCAGCCGGGACAGCACCCAGGCGGTGAACGACCTCAGCGTACCGGTGACGTACTCGCCGAAGCCGAGGTTCGCGGCCCAGCCCGCCGCCTCGCCGCGGGCGGCCCGCAGCGGGGCCGCGCGCGTTGCGGCGGGGTCGCGGAGCAGGTGGGAGAAGTACGCGACCTCGCTGAAGTACGTCCTGGCCGGGCCGCCGAGCGAGGCGTGCAGGTAGCGGTCCCACTTCTCGCGCATGGCCGTGGCCGCCCCGGCGGCGGACCCGCCCGCCCTGAGGTAGTAGTCGTACTTGCCGATGCCGTGCACGCCGACGATGCTTGCCGTCATGACTCCCCCAGGTGATGGATGCGCGATAGTGGCATACGCCGCTTGCGGGGCGCCGTCAACCCCGCGGAATCACGCACATACCGGGGATGTTGGGGGTATGACAGGAAATGTCGTTGCCCGGCACTCCCGCCCGTCTATACGTTGACCGTGCACAGAGGAAGGATCGTCATGCCCGCCACGCTGGTCGTCAACGACTCGGTCGTCATCCCCGACGCCGAGCTCGTCTGGCGTTTCTCCCGGTCCTCGGGCCCGGGCGGGCAGGGGGTCAACACCACCGACAGCCGGGTGGAGCTGACCTTCGACGTGGCGTCCAGCACGGCCCTGCCGCCCGCGCTGAAGGCCCGCGCCCTGGAGCGGCTCGGCTCGCCGACGATCACGATCGCCGCCTCCGAACACCGTTCCCAGCTCCGCAACAGGGAGGCCGCGCAGCAGCGGCTGGCCCAGCGGATCCGTGAGGCCATCGCGCCGCCGCCCAAGCGCAGGCGCCCCACCAAGCCGACCCGCGGCTCGGTCGAGCGCCGCCTGGCGGGCAAGAAGCAGCGCTCCGAGGTGAAGCGGCTGCGCCGCGATCTCTGATCAGACCGACAGCACCGGTTCGCGCAGGTGCGCCTGGCACAGCTGCCCGACCGTCTCGCACACCTGGGCGCGCAGGTCGCGGGCCCAGAGCCGGCCGTCGTCGTCGAAGTGCGGGCACACGGGCGAGATCACCAGCTCGGACCCGACGGCCACCGCCCCCGCGCCCAGCAGCTCCTTGTAGAGCTCGGCCTGCGCCCACATGGCGCCGCACGCGCGGGCGCTGGCGCACATGACGGCGACGTGCTTGCCGTCCAGCACGCCGGCCCGCGCCATCCAGCCGAGCGCGTACTCCAGCTCGACCGGCAGCAGGCTGTGCTCGGGCGCGGTGAGCACCAGCGCGTCCGACTCCCCCACCAGCGCGAGCAGCTCGCGGACCACCGAGGGGGCCGGTCCCGGCTCGTGCGGGGGCACCTCGCGCAGGCGGGGCCACGCCTCGAGATCGGCGCCCGGCGGCAGTTCGCAGCGGATGGCGTCGAGGAGCCGGTTGACGTACGAACCCGCGTGGAGGCTGGCGGCGATCCCGATGATTTTCACCTACTGCTCCCCAAGGGGTCTTGTGTACGGCTGATGGGTCAGAAACCTGCCCGATGCCGTGGTTGTCCAAGACCATCCCTAAGTCAAGAGGATGTACGTTTCGCCGGAGTGTCCCGGGGGCGGCGGAAGATCAGAATCAGCACGCGCAGCACGAGCACGGCGCTGATCACCAGCAGGTTGTAGCCGATGAGCTGGAACAGCGTCATGCCGAGCTCCTCGCTGGCCACCGGCCCGCCGTCGACGCCGAGCAGGATGACGGCCATCAACCCGGCGGTCGCGCCGAGCACGGTGAGCAGCACCTGGTGCAGCAGCCCGGTCAGGAAGCCACGGTCGCGCTCGTCGGCCAGCAGCCGGACGTTGAGGCCGAGCCTGCCGTGCTCGGCGGCGCTGGCGATGCGCTCCACGCGCCGCGGCAGGCGGCGCAGCATCGGCAGCAGGGCGGCCAGCTCCTGCGCGGCCGCCTCCTTGAGGTTGCCGCCGTCGAACTGCTCGGACAGGTAGCGGCCGGCGAAGGCGCGGGCCTCGCTCATCAGGTCGAAGCCGGGTGAGAGCCGCACCAGCGTGCCCTCCAGCGTCGCCAGCGCCCTGAAGACGGCGGCCACCTCGGGCGGGATCGAGAGCCCGTACGAAGAGACGATCTTGAACAGGTCGGTGAACATCCGCACGCTGTCGAGGCCCGGCCCCAGGTGCTTGGCCATGAACTGGCCGAGCGCCCGCTCCAGCGCCGGCTCGTCGATGTCCTCCGGCCTGGGCACCACCTCCAGCAGGGCGTCGGTCACCGCGAGCGGGTCCTGCCGGTTCATGGCGAGCAGGAAGCGCTGCAGCGCGGCGCGGGCGGAGGCGTCGAGGCGGCCGACGGAGCCGAAGTCGAGCAGGCCCAGCGTGCCGTCGTCGAGCAGCATGAGGTTGCCCGGATGCGGATCGGCGTGGAAGACGCCCTCGACGAGGATCTGCCGCAGCAGGCAGTCGAGCAGGTCGCGGGCCAGGCGAGGACCCTGCTCGGGGGTGGCGGCGGTGACGGGCTTGCCGACCAGGCGCTGCATGACCAGGACCCGCTCGGTACAGAGCGCGCCGACCGGGGTGGGATAGGTGACGCCGCCGCCGTCCGAGGCGGCGACGGCGGCCATGTTGGCGGCCTCGACGCGGAAGTCCAGCTCTTCCCTGATCGCCACCGCGAACCCCTCGGCCAGGTCGCGCACGCCGAGCCCGCGACCCCACCGGGTGCGTGACTCCAGGGTGACGGCCAGGCGGCGGACGATGTCGAGATCCCTGGCCACGGTGCGGCCGATGCCCGGCCGCCGCACCTTGACCACGACGTCCTCGCCGGTGCGCAGCCGGGCGGTGTAGGCCTGCGCGATCGAGGCGGCGGCGAGCGGGGTGCGGTCGAAGGCGGCGAACACCTCCTCGACGGGCCCGCCCAGCTCGGCGTGGAGCACCGGCTCGACGAGCTCCCACGGCTCGGCCGCCACCTGGTCCTGCAGCCGGCCCAGCTCCTCGATGAACTCGGGCGGCAGCAGGTCGCGCCGGGTCGACAGCACCTGCCCCAGCTTGACGAAGGTGACGCCGCCGTCGTCGAGCGCGAGCCGCAGCGAGCGGGCCAGCCGCACGGCGCCGGTGTGGTCCTCCGGCCGGTCGCCGCGCCCGCGCAGGTACGGGCCGAGCCCGTGTCTGACGGCGATCCGGGTGATCTCGGAGTAGCGCCTGGCCCGCGACAACCGGCCGCGCAGCGACCTGACCAGCTCCAGCGGCCCGGGGATCGACCCCGTGGGCACCAGCGCCTCGGCGACGACCAGGATGACCATCGGGATGAGCACGATGCACATCACGACCAGGATCAGCACCCACAGCGGGCCCAGGCCCACGTCCCGCGTGCCGTCCATCTGCGGAAAAGGGCTCAGGATCGGCGTGGTCAGCGGCCCGGCCAGCGAGAACGCCAGGAGGGCCGCCAGGAAGGTGCGCACCGCGCCGAACCGGACGCCGAGCAGACGCTGGGCGGCCGCGGCCAGCGCGATCACCATGACGATCGTGACGACCGCGACGACGAGCGTGACGGGGAGATCCATGGGGACGAATCATCCCATGCTGGATCAGCCCCTGGCTCGGGCCCTGCGCTCCTCGCGGCGGGCGACGAACCGGGCGGCCGTCTCGTCGGTCCTCTGCAGGAACTCCGACAGCTCCTCGCGGGCCCGCTCGCCCTCGGGGCCGAGGCCGGTCTTGTCGAACACGGACCACTGCCGCAGCACCGGCATGAGCACGTCGTCGAGGTGGAGGCGCAGGTCGTAGATGCCCTCGTGGGCGATGGTCATCGCCATGCGGGTGAAGCCGGCGATGTTGGAGCCGGGCATCTGGAAGGTGGTCACCACGTCGGTGACGGCCCGCATGGTCTGGTCGGGGTCGAGCTCGAAGGCCGCCTTGAGCAGGTTGCGGTAGAAGAGCATGTGGAGGTTCTCGTCGGCGGCGATGCGGGCGAGCAGGCGCTCGCAGCCCTCGTCGCCGGAGGCCGTGCCGGTGTTGCGGTGCGCGATGCGGGTCGCCAGCTCCTGGAAGGAGACGTAGGCGAGCTGCTGCAGCATCGTGCCGTAGTCGGTCATGAAGCCGCTCTGCATGTGGGCCATGCGGGCGCGCTCCAGCTTGACCGGGTCGACGGCGCGGGTCACGGTCAGGTAGTCGCGGATCGCGGTGCCGTGGCGATCCTCCTCGGCCGTCCAGCGGTGCACCCACGTGCCCCAGGCGCCGTCGCGGCCGAAGGTGGTGGCGATCTCGTGGTGGTAGCTGGGCAGGTTGTCCTCGGTCAGGAGGTTGACGATGAGCGACACGCGGGCCGGCTCGGGCAGCTTGGAATCGCCCTCCTGCCAGGCCTCACCGCCGTAGGGACCGTCGAAGTCGCGCCCCTCGCTCCACGGAACGTACTCGTGGGGGAACCACTCCTTGGCCATCTTCTCGTGGCGGTCGAGCTCACCTGCCACGATCGGCTCGAGCTCGTGGAGCAGTTGCGTCTGCGTCATCGGCATGAAGGGATCCTCTCCTCCTCAAGGTTACGGCACCGTAGGTTAGGGTACCCCAGGGACGCCCAGGTGAAATATGGTGTCCTCATGCGACCCAGCGTCCGGGGCCTGCTCCTCGACGACGACGAGCACCTGGTGATCTTCCGCCGCACGGTGCCGGGCCGCGCCGTCTACTGGTCGGTGCCCGGCGGTCACGTCGAGCCCGGCGACGCCACGCTCGAACACACCCTCCGCCGCGAGCTGCTGGAGGAGCTGGGCGCGACGGTCTCGGCCGTGACGCCGCTGACCACGGTCAGCTATCCGTGGGAGGGCGGGGTGAAGACCCAGCACGTGTACGGGTGCCGCCTGGTGGCGATGGACCCCGCGCTGCGCCACGGGCCCGAGCTCGACGACCCGGGCCGGGGCGTCTACGAGGTGGAGCGGCTGCCGCTGGAGCGCGAGGAGATCACCTCCCGCCACGTGGTCCCCGAGGCGGTGGCCGCCTATCTGTCCGGCCACATCGAGGCGCTGCCCCGGCTCATCGAGGATCGTCCCCCCGCCGGCGCGGCCGTCAGCGACGGTCCTCGATCTCCCACAGATGGTCGATGACGTGCCAGGCGAGGCGGCGCCGGGCGTAGGCGGGCGGCCAGGCGGTCTCCACCGGCGGCCGCCACGGGCGCGAGAGCACCTCGGCCAGCTCGGCGCGGAGCGCGTCCACGTCGGCGCGTGACCGGTAGGGCTTGTGCCGCACCCCGACCTGCCGGGCGTAGGCGCGCTCGGAGTCCTGCAGGTGGTTCACCATCTTGGTCAGGTCGCGCCCGCCGCCGCGCGGCCCCTTGCGCAGCTCTTCCGGCGACTCCCCCGCCACCTCGTCGAAGAGCTCCCAGGCGGCCCGCAGCAGCGCCACCTCGCGCCGGGCGGTCTCCTCGCCGACCGGCTCCAGGTCCTGCTCCGGGACGGTCTCGGGAGCGCCGAAGTCGGTCGTCGTGCCGCCGCGCACCCGGGCGACGACCTCGGGCTCGCCGGGGTCGAAGGCCAGGCCGGCCCGCTCGGCGATCACGCGGTAGCGCGGGGCGTACTCCATCAGCCGGTCGATCGCGGCCTCCCCGTCCTTGGCCACACGGCACCAGCCGGGCCAGGCGAACGAGCAGGCGAAGACCTTCTTCGGCCCTTCTTCCAGGTAGATCCGGGTCATGGCGGCAAGCCTGCCACCCATACCTGTCAGTCTCCGGCAGGTTCCACCAGATCGACGAGGTCGGCGACCGAGTCGACGATGAGCGACGGGCGGAAGGGGAAGCGGTCGACCTCGTGACGCTGGGTGACGCCGGTCAGCACGAGGATGGTGAACAGCCCGGCCTCCATGCCGCACACGATGTCGGTGTCCATCCGGTCGCCGATCATCGCGGTGGTCTCGCTGTGGCCGCCGATCTCGTTGAGCGCGCTGCGCATCATCCGCGGGTTGGGCTTGCCGACGAAGTACGGCTGGACCCCGGTGGCGCGGGTGATCATGGCCGCGACGGCGCCGCAGGCGGGCAGCGACCCCTCGGTGGACGGGCCGATCGGGTCCGGGTTGGTGGCGATGAACCGGGCGCCGCCCTCGATGAGCCTGATCGCGCGGGTGATCTGGGTGAAGCTGTAGGTACGGGTCTCGCCCAGCACGACGTAGTCGGGGTCGAGGTCGGTGAGCACGTAACCGGCTCCGTGCAGGGCGGTGGTCAGCCCGGCCTCGCCGATGACGTAGGCGGAGCCGCCGGGCCGCTGGTCGTCCAGGAACTGGGCGGTGGCCAGCGCGGAGGTGTAGATGGACTCGGCGGGCACGTCGAGCCCGGCCGCGGCCAGCCGCACCGACAGGTCGCGCCGGGTGTAGATGGAGTTGTTGGTCAGCACCCGGAACCGCTTGGAGGAGTCGCTGAGCCGCTTGATGAAGGTGTCGGCGCCGGGCACCGGCCGCCCTTCGTGCACCAGGACCCCGTCCATGTCGGACAGCCAGAAGTCGATCCGCTTACGCTCGGTCACCGGATCATCCTAGCGAGTGCGGCATATCGACTTCTCAACCGGTGCATGAAGAATGTGACTCATGTCGTTCACCGAAGCCGCACAGGACATGCGGGACGAGCTCGTCCGGCTGCGCCACTCGCTGCACACCACGCCGGAGATCGGCCTGACGCTGCCCCGTACCCAGGAGAAGGTGCTGGCGGCCCTCGACGGGCTGCCCCTGGAGATCACCCTGGGCAAGGCGCTCAGCTCGGTGACCGCCGTCCTGCGGGGCGGCCGGCCGGGACCGGCCGTGCTGCTGCGCGGCGACATGGACGCGCTGCCCGTCGCCGAGCGCAACGACCTGCCGTACATCTCCCAGATCGAGGGACGGATGCACGCGTGCGGGCACGACCTGCACACGACCATGCTGGCGGGCGCGGCGCACCTGCTGAGCGCGCGCCGCGAGGAGCTGGCCGGAGATGTGATCTTCATGTTCCAGCCGGGCGAGGAGGGGCAGCACGGCGCCAGGCACATGATCGAGGAGGGGGTGCTGGACGCCGCCGGTGACCGGGCGGTGGCCGCGTACGGGATGCATGTCGTCTCCTCGATCCTGCCGGCGGGCGTGTTCGCCTCGCGGCCGGGGCCGATCATGTCGGCGGCCGACGTGTTCGAGGCCACGGTGAAGGGGCGCGGCGGGCACGGTTCCACCCCGCACCTGGCGCGCGACCCGATCCAGGCCGGGTGCGAGATGGTGACGGCGATGCAGACCATGGTCACCCGGACGTTCGACGCGTTCGACCCGGTGGTGGTGACCGTCGGCAGCTTCCACGGCGGGTCGGCCGACAACGTCATCCCGGACGAGGCAAGATTCGAGGCGACGGTCCGGACGTTCAGCGCGGGCAACCGGGCCCTGGCCAAGCGGCGCCTGGTCGAGGTGGTGGAGTCCATCGCGGCGGCGCACGACCTGAAGGTGGAGGCGTCGATCCGCATGGGCTATCCGGTGACGGTCAACGACGCCGCCGAGGCGGCGTTCGCGGGCGCGGCGGTGGACGAGCTGTTCGGTCCCGGCCGCTACGTCGTCGCGCCGAATCCGGCCATGGGGTCGGAGGACTTCTCGTACGTGCTGCAGGAGGTGCCGGGGACGTTCGTGTTCCTGGGCGCCTGCCCGCCCGGCCGCGACCCGGCGACCGCGCCCTACAACCACTCCCCCGAGGCGCTGTTCGACGACTCCGTGCTGCCCGACGGGGCGGCCCTGTACGCCTCGCTGGCCCACAGGCGCCTGGCGGCGGCCGATGCGGGCCTGGGCGGTTGACCGGCCGGGGCCGATCGCGTCCCGGCCGCTGGTCATGGTGGAGCGCCCGATGCCCGAGCCGGGCCCGGGCGAGGTGCTGGTGCGGGTGGAGGTGTGCGGCGCCTGCCGCACCGACCTCCACCTGGCCGAGGGCGACCTGCCGCCCCACCGGCCGCTGACCACGCCCGGCCACCAGGTGGTCGGGCGGGTGGTGCGGCCCGACGGGAGCGACGGGGAGCGGGTCGGGGTGGCCTGGCTGCGCTCGACCTGCGGGAGGTGCCGCTACTGCCGGCGCGGCGTGGAGAACCTGTGCCCGGAGTCCACGTACACGGGCTGGGACGCCGACGGCGGCTTCGCCGACTACCTGACGGCGCCGCGCGACTACGTCTACCCGCTGCCTGACGACGTGCCGGCCGAGCGGCTGGCGCCGCTGCTGTGCGCGGGCATCATCGGCTACCGCGCGCTGCTCCGCAGCGACCTGCCCGAGGGCGGGCGGCTGGGCATCTACGGGTTCGGCGCGTCGGCCCACTTGACCGCGCAGGCGGCCATCGCCATGGGCGCGGTCGTGCACGTGGTCACCCGCGCCGCCCGTCACCGGGAGCTGGCGCTCGAACTGGGCGCGGCCTCGGCCGGGGACCGGCCGCCCGAGCCGCTCGACTCGGCCATCCTGTTCGCGCCGGTCGGCGACCTGGTGCCGCCCGCGATGGAGGCGCTGGACCGGGGCGGCACGCTCGCCGTCGCCGGGATCCACCTGAGCGACATCCCGCCGCTTGACTACGACCGCCATCTCTTCCGGGAGCGGACGCTGCGCAGCGTCACGGCCAACACCCGGGCGGACGGGCGCGCGTACCTGGAGCTCGTGCGCGAGCACCCGCCGCAGGTCAGTAGCGTGGCATACACGTTCGAAGAGGCCGGCAGGGCGCTCTCGGACATCGCGCGCGACCGGGTCAAGGGCGCCGCCGTCATTCTCGTGGGCTGACGAGCCCGAGGCCTGTGGAGACAAACGCCGTCACGAGCACCCATGAAGGAAAGTTACATTAGCCTCACAACCACTGGAGATTATTGACGCACTCACCGCCTGACCGTAGGGTCCGGTCAATCCCACAGATCCTCATCAGGTCCGAACTTCCCCGGAGCGGTACATGAAGCGACTAGCAGCTGTAGTGGCGTTGCTGGGCCTTACCGCCGTCACAGCAGCGTGCAGTGGCAGCGGCACCCCCACCAATCAGTCCTCTTCGGGCGGCGGTGGCGGCGGGCTCTTCACCACGATCGACGTGAACAGGCCGGGCATCGACGCGAGCGGCCCCGCGAACCCGTACAACCCGAAGGGCAACTCCTTCCTCGGGTACAACGCGATGAAGCTCGCATGGGTCAAGAACCACCTGACCGACCCGAACCAGTTCTACCCGGGCATCGCCGAGAGCTGGGAGATCGCCCCGGACAACTCCGCGATCACCATCAAGCTGCAGCCGAACAACAAGTGGTCCGACGGCAAGCCGGTGACCGCCGAGGACGTCAGGCTGTCCATCGGCATCGCCTACACGCAGGGCAGCACCGCCTTCGCGATCACCCCCGGCGCGGCGGGCGCGGCGGCCGACGTCGAGGTCGTCGACGACAAGACGGTCAAGGTCACGCAGGACATGACCAACCCCAGCAGCAAGTTCGCCCGCGGCGTGCTCGACACCTTCGTGGCCCCCGCGCACATCTGGGGCAGCGTGCTGCCGGCCGACTTCTGGGACAAGCTCAAGGCCTCGCGCGGTGAGGGCGCGGACGCCGAGAAGGCCCGCGAGGAGATCACCGCCCTGGGCGAGAAGATCATCACCTTCGCCCCCGAGAAGGACGTCTCCGCCGGCCCCTTCATCCTGGAGCGGGTCAACCCCGGCGAGGCGCTGCTGGTGAAGAACAAGGAGTTCTACAACGCCGCCAACGTCGCCCCGGACCAGGTGAAGTTCCTCAACTACACCGGTAACGAGCAGATCTGGAACTACCTGATCTCCGGCAAGCTGGACCACGCGGGCTTCACCGCCGCCCCGGCCGACGTGATGAACCGGATCAAGCAGGCGCCCGGCACCAACATCATCAAGGGCTTCTCGCCGGTGGCCGTCGGCATGGCGTTCAACCAGACCAAGAAGCCGTACGACAACGTGCACGTGCGCCGCGGCCTGGCCTACCTGATCGACCGCGCCGAGGTCACCAAGGTCGCCTCGCCCGAGGGCGGCAACGCCGCGGTGACCACCTCCGGCATCCACCAGAAGCCGGCCCAGGAGTGGCTGGGCGCCGAGCTGAACAGCCTGGAGCCGTACAACGTCGACCCGGCCAAGGCCGAGGAGGAGTTCAAGGCCGCCGGGCTGCAGAAGAAGGACGGCAAGTGGGCGCTGGCCGACGGCAGCCCCTGGAAGGTCACCATGACCGCCCCGTCCGGCTTCTCCGACTGGATCTCCGCGCAGGAGAACATCAAGGGCCAGCTCGTCGAGGCGGGCGTGGACGCCGAGGTCGTCACCGTCGCCGACTACCCGCTGTACCTGGAGGAGATCGCGGCCGGCAAGTACGACGTCGGCTTCTGGCTGATCGCGCTCGGCCCCGCGCCGTACGACATCTACCAGCGTCTCTACGGCGCCTCCAACGGCTGGACCAACGTGGCCGGCAAGATCAAGCACGCCGAGCCGGGCAAGAGCGGCAACTGGATGGGCGGCGCGGAGAAGGTCGAGGTCGACGGCACCGAGATCAACCCGGGTGAGCTCACCGGCAAGCTGAACTCGGTCAGCGCCGAGGAGGCCAAGCCGATCATGCTCCAGCTGGCCAAGGCCGCCAACCAGGACCTGCCGGTCATCCAGCTGTGGGACTACGTGAACACCCAGTTCACCAACACGAGCCGGTTCACCGGCTTCCCCGAGCAGGAGAGCGACCTGCTCCGCCTGCCCGCCGGAGTCTGGATCCAGCTCGGCATGGTCAAGAAGACTCAGTAGGCATGACGGTCATCGCACGACGTCTCGCGGGCCACCTGGCCCGCGGGATCGTCATGATTCTCGTCGTCGCCACGATCAGCTTCTTCATCGTCCGCAACATCCCCGGCGACCCGGTTGCGGCGCGCTACCAGAAGCTGCTGGAGCAGGGCATGTCGCCGGAGGCGGCCGAGCGCGCCACGGCCGTGATGTACGGGTTCCTGCCCGAGGGCACGCTGTGGCAGCAGTACACGGACTACATGGCGGGCCTGTTCAGGTTCGACCTCGGCGTGTCCGTCACCCACCCCGGCTCTCCCGTGACCTCGGTGCTCGGCGAGGCCGCCAAGTGGACCGTTCTACCGGTGCTGGCCGGCACGCTGCTGAGCTTCCTGGTGGGCGTGATCATGGGCGTGTACGCGGCCATCAAGCGCTCCGGCAAGCTCGGCGACTTCCTGGCCATCTCCGGCTCGCTGCTGCACGGTGTGCCGCAGTACGTGCTGGCGCTGCTGATGGGCGCCATCTTCACGACGCTGATCCCGATCCTGCCGCAGGGCGGCACCGCCGACATCCTGTTCGAGCCCGGGTTCAACGCCGGCTACATCGGCTCGCTGATCGAGCACGCCACGCTGCCTGTCGTGACGTACGCGCTGGCCAGCTACGGAGGCTGGATCCTGGCCATGAAGTCGAGCGTGGTCACCGTGCTGGGCGACGACTTCATCCTGGCGGCCGAGCTGCGCGGGATGCGGCGGTCGATCATCTTCAGGTACGTGGCGCGCAACGCGATCCTGCCGCTGTTCACGATCCTGGCGCTCTCGCTCGGCCTGCTGTTCGGTGGCGCGATCTTCATCGAGAAGATCTTCAACTACCCGGGGCTCGGGTTCCTGCTCATCGACAGCGTCGTCAACCGCGACTACGCACTGATGGGCGGCGCGTTCCTGCTGATCACGGCGGCGATCATCGTGGCCAACATCCTGGCCGACCTGTTCTACACGGTCATCGACCCGCGGGTCCGCTCCGGTGAGGAGGCGTCGGCGTGAGCAGCGCGATCCTGGAGACCACCAGCACGGCGGCGACCATGCGCCGCAACTTCTGGCGCGGCGTCTGGCGGGTGATGAAGCGCAAGCCCAGCCGCCTGGTCGGCGCCGTCATCGTGCTCGGCTTCACGTTCATGGGCGTGTTCGGGCCGATGTTCTACCCCGAGGTGCTGCCGCGCGACACGAGCCAGCTGTACGCGCCGATGAGCGCCGAGCACTGGTTCGGCACCGACGGGCAGGGCCGCGACGTGCTCGCCCAGGTCATCACCGGCTCCCGGTACGTGCTGCTGAGCGCGCTGGTCACCGCGGTGATCACGGTCGTGCTCGGCACCGCGATCGGGCTGTTCTCCGGCTTCAAGCGGGGCCGCTGGGACACCGTGCTCATGCGGCTGACCGACATGAAGCTGACCATCCCCGGGCTGCCGCTGCTGCTCGTGCTCTCCACCGTGTGGTCGTTCGGCAGCGCGCTGGAGATGGGGCTGCTGCTGGGGCTGCTCGGCTGGGGCGGCGTGGCGCGGGCGGTGCGCTCGCAGACGCTGTCGCTGCGCGAGCGCGGCTTCATCGAGGCGGCACGCGGGCTCGGCCTGTCCACCACCCACATCGTGGGCAAGGAGCTGCTGCCGAGCATGGCCCCGTACATCGCGATGAACATGCTCATCGCGGTCACCGGCGCCGTGTACGCGCAGGTGGGCCTGTTCTTCCTGGGCGTGCTCCCGTACGAGGCGGACAACTGGGGCGTCATGCTCAACCTGTCCGTGTTCGGCGGCGGGGCGCTGACCACGACCGCCGCGCTGCCGTACATGCTGGCGCCGCTGCTGGCGATCCTGCTGCTCACGCTCGGCATCGTGCTCGTGGTCGACGCCATGGACGAGATCTTCAACCCCCGGCTGCGTGAGGAGTAGGAGTGCCAGGACAAGCGCCGGGAGTGCGCATCGACGGCCTGACGGTCGTCTACAAGACACCCGCGGGCGAACTGCCCGCCGTACGGGACGTGGCGCTGACGCTGGAGCCCGGTACGATCACCGGCATCGTCGGGGAGTCCGGCTCGGGCAAGTCGACGCTGGCGCTGTCGCTGCTGAACGCGGTGCAGCCGCCCGGCCGCATCGCGGCGGGCAGCGTGGACATCGACGGGCTCGGCGACGTGGTCGGGCTGCGCGGCGAGGAGCTGCGCAAGGCGCGCGGCAAGCACGTCGGGTACGTCTTCCAGGCCGCCCAGAACTCCCTCAACCCGCTCAAGACGGTCGGCAAGCAGGTGCTCGACCTGGGCCGCTCGCACGGCGTGGAGGACCTGCGCGGCCTGGTCCGCGACGCCAGGGAGCTGCTCGGCCGGATGGGCCTGGACGGGGCGCGGGTGCTCGACTCGCACCAGCACGAGCTGTCGGGCGGCATGCGCCAGCGGGTCGGCATCATGCTGGCGCTGGTGCTCAACGCCCACCTGGTGGTGCTGGACGAGCCGACCACCGCGCTCGACATGATCACTCAGGCGAACATCCTGAAGATCGTCCGCGAGGTGCACGCCGAGCGCGGCCTCACCACGCTGGTGATCACCCACGACATCGGGGTGGTGGCCGAGGTCGCCGACCGGCTCGCGGTCATGTACGGCGGCAGGCTGGTCGAGCAGGGGCCGACCAGGCAGGTGCTCGGCGACCCCCGCCACCCCTACACCAAGGGCCTGATCAGGGCCATCCCCCGGCTGACCGGCGACATCGCCGAGGCGCGGGCACTGCCCGGCCGGCCGCCGACGCTGACGACCGTGCCCGAGCGGGGCTGCGTGTTCAGGGACCGGTGCGAGCTGCGGATGGACGTCTGCGACACCGACGACCCCGCGGCCGTCGCGCACGGGGACCGGATCGTGGCCTGCCACGCGGTGAAGGTGAGGGAGCACGCGTGATCACCGGAGAAGGCATCGTCAAGACCTTCAAGCAGCGCGGCAACGTGCTCGGCGCACGCGAGGTGCGGGCGCTGCGCGGGGTGGACTTCGCCATCCCCAAGGGCGGCGCGGCCTCGTTCATCGGCGAGTCCGGGTGCGGCAAGACGACGCTGGGCCGGATCATCGCCGGCCTGGAGACCTACGACGAGGGCGAGCTGACGCTCGACGGCGTGCCCATGTCGTCGCTGAAGCCCAAGCAGCGCCAGCCGCACTTCCGCAAGATCCAGCTGATCCACCAGGACCCGTACTCGGCGCTGAACCCGACCCGCACCATCCACCAGACGCTGAACGCCCCGCTGACCCTGCGCGCCAAGCAGACCGGGCGGTCCAAGGCGTGGATCGAGGAGCGGGCCGCCGAGGTGCTGTCGATGGTCGGGCTCGACCCGGGCAGCGTGCTGGCCCGCTACCCGCACCAGCTCTCGGGCGGCATGCGGCAGCGCGTGGTCATCGCGCGGGCGCTGACCGTGGACCCGGAGATGCTGGTCGCCGACGAGGCCGTGTCGATGATCGACGTCTCGCTCCGGCTGGGCATCCTGGCGCTGCTGAAGGACCTGCGCGAGCGGCTCGGGGTGGCGGTGCTGTTCATCACCCACGACGTGGCCACCTCGCGCTACATCGGCGACGACGGCGAGCTGTACGTGATCTACCGGGGTCAGGTCGTGGAGCGGGGGCCGGTGGACACGGTGATCGCCGACCCGGTGCATCCGTACACGCAGTCGCTGCTGTCGGCGATCCCGGTGCTGCACGGCCTGGAGCGGCCCGGCGAGCAGCCGGTGACGCCGGTGGAGTCGATGGAGGCCGGGCAGGACGAGTCGGGCTGCCTGTTCGCGCCGCGCTGCCCGTTCCGCGGCGAGCGCTGCGCGGACGAGCGCCCCCTGCTGCAGGTGACGGAGGGCATCCCGCAGGAGCACGCCTGCTTCTACCCGGAGCGGCGCAGTGTCGTGGCCCGCCCGATGAGCGAGGTGTGAGGTGACCTCCCACCCCACCGTCCCCACGCCCCCGCCCGGAGAGACGGGGGAGGTCCGGGTGCTGCGCAAGCTGCGCGGCGCCGATCTGGCGCGGGCCGCCGAGGTGGCGCGGGCGGCGCTCGTCCATGACGCGGAAGAGGCCGGGGCGCTGGTGGAGAGGCTGGCCGCGCCGCCGGCCAACCGCCGCTGGGCCGCGCTGGTGACCGGCGGCGGGCTCGCCATGGCGTCGATGTCCACCGCGGACCCGGCCGTCGGCCACGTCGACCTCCTCGCCGTACACCCCGATCACCAGGGCCTGGGCGGCGGCCGGGCGCTGCTGCGCGCGGCCGAGGAGTGGCTGCGCGGCCAGGGCGCCCGCCGGGTCCGCCTGGCCGGGAACCCGCCCTGCTACGCCTGGCCCGGCATCGACGTGCGCTACACGCCCGCCGCCTGCCTGGCCGAGAGCCTCGGCTACGAGCTCGACCGCACGGCCTGGAACATGACCGCGGACTTGGACACAGACCTGGACACCGACCTGGACACCGACCTTGACGTGCGGGCCGACGTGGAGCGCCTGGCCAAGATCGGCATCGAGGTCCGCGCGGCCGGCGGCGACCGGGAGCGGGTGGCGGAGTTCGCCCGTGAGCACTGGAACGACGCCTGGGCCTGGGAGGCCGTCAACGCCTCCGGCCTGCACTACGCCGAGCGCGACGGCCGCGTGCTGGCCTTCGCCGCCTGGGGCACCCGCCCGTCCTGGTTCGGGCCGATGGGCACCGCGCCCGAGGCCCGCGGCACCGGCCTGGGCCGGGTGCTGCTCCGGCTCTGCCTGGCCGACATGCGCGCGGCCGGGCAGCGGACCGCCCAGATCGGCTGGGTCGGCCCGCTGCGGTTCTACGCGCGCGCCGTCGGCGCCCGCGCCGAGCGCGTCTTCTGGCTGTACGGGCGCGAACTGGCGTGAAGTCAGCCGTAGAGGAGAGGTCCGTCAGGGGGAGCGGGCTCGGCGCACAGGCCGCGCGGATCCTCCCCGGCGTCCAGGCACCTGGTCAGGCTGCCGGACCCCCACAGGTGGTACATGAACTGCTCCGGCCCCCGCCACTCCAGGTGCCCCGGGTAGAGCGTGCGCGCCACGTGCAGCATGCTCACCCCGGTCAGCACCGGCCGGAACGCCTCCGGGTCGTGCACGTGCAGCTGAACTCCCCGTACCGGGAGGCCGGCGTGCTTGTGGAAGGTGGGCGTGAACCACGTCTCCCTGAACCGCACGCCGGGCAGGCCGAGCGCGGCCAGCGCGGGGGCGAACCGCTCGTCGGCGTAGGGGGCGCCGACGAGCTCGAAGGGCCGGGTGGTGCCGCGGCCCTCGGAGAAGTTCGTGCCCTCGAACAGCCCGGTCCCCGGGTAGACGAGCGCGGTGTCGGGGGTGGGCATGTTGACCGACGGCATCACCCAGGGCAGGCCGGTGGCCGCGAACGTCATGTCGCGCCACCAGCCCTCCATGGTGACCACGCGCAGGTCGGCGTCGAAGCCGAACAGCGTGGCCAGCTCCCCCGCGGTCCTGCCGTGGCGCAGCGGCAGCGGGAAGCGGCCCACGAAGCTGGCGAACGCCGGGTCGAGCGGCGGGCCCTCGGTGACGGTCCCGCCGAGCGGGTTCGGCCGGTCCAGCACGACGAACCGCAGGCCCAGCCGGGCGGCCGAGGCGAGCAGGTCGTACATCGTCCAGACGTAGGTGTAGAAGCGGGCGCCCACGTCCGCGATGTCGAACACCAGCGTGTCCACGCCGGAGCGCTCCACCAGCTCGTCCAGCGCCTCGCCCTCGGTCTTGTGCGTGTCGTATACCGGCAGCCCGGTCCTGGCGTCCACCGCGTCGCCCTCGCTGAAGCCGGCCTGCGCGGTGCCGCGGACGCCGTGCTCGGGACCGAACAGCGCCGTCAGCGGCACTCCGGCCGCCAGCAGCGCGTCCGCGGTCGGGGTCAGATCGGGCAGGACCCCGGTGGGGTTGGTGATGAGGCCGAGGCGCGTCCCGCCGGCCAGCGACGGATCCGCGGCCAGCCGTTCGGCTCCGGTGCGTACGTATGACATGAACCCATTGTCTGAAAGATATTTACAAGAGAGAAGTAGAGGGTGGAAATTAGCGTCATGATTGATCCGCTACCAGAGCCGTCCACCGAGCAGAGCGATCCCCGTTACAGCCAGATCGACCGGCTGCCGACGCTGCAGATCGCCCGACTGATGAACGAGGCCGACGCCGCGGTGCCGGCGGCCGTGGCCCTCGCCATCCCGGCCATCTCCGACGCGATCGACGCGATCTCCGAGCGGATGAGCAAGGGCGGCAGGCTGCTGTACGTCGGCGCGGGCACGTCGGGCCGGCTGGCCGTGCTGGACGCGTCCGAGTGCCCGCCGACCTTCGGCACCGACCCGGAGCTGGTCCAGGGCGTCATCGCGGGCGGTCATGAAGCGCTCACCCGCTCGGTCGAGGGCGCCGAGGACGACGCGGACGCGGGCGCCGCCGCCCTGGCGGAGCTGGAAGTGGGCCCCCTCGACTCGGTGGTGGGCGTCTCGGCCAGCGGGCGCGCCCCTTTCGTGCTGGGGGCGCTGGCGGAGGCGGGCCGCCGGGAGGCGCTCACCGTCAGCCTGTCGTGCAACGAGGGCGCGCCGCTGTCGGCCGCCGCCGAGCACCCGATCGAGGTCGTGGTGGGCCCCGAGGTGGTGACGGGCTCCACCCGGCTCAAGGCGGGTACGGCCCAGAAGCTGGTGCTCAACATGATCTCGACGATCTCGATGGTCCGGCTCGGCCGCACGTACGGCAACCAGATGATCGAGATGTCGGCGATGAACAGCAAGCTGGCCTCGCGCGCGGTGCGCATGGTCAGCGACATCACCGGGGCGGGCCACGAGGCGGCCGGCCGGGCGCTGGCCGAGGCGGGCGGGCAGGCCAAGGTGGCGGTGCTGATGATCAGGCACAAGCTGGACGCGGAGGGCGCCCGCGCGCTGCTGCGTTCCCACGGGGAGCGGCTCAGCGACGCGCTGAGCGGCTGACGGGGATCTGTCGACTCGGGGGTCCTGGGTTTGGGTTCATTCGACGTACGGGGGGCTAGAGGATGTCCGATCGGCTGGACGCGATCTTGGCGGAGGCCGTGCCGGGGGTGTGCCCGGCGGCTGTCGCGCTGATCGCCGTGGACGGCGCGGTCGTGGCGGCCTCGGCCGCCGGCGAGCTGGTGCGCTACCGGGACGCCGCGTTCACGCTCGCCGAGTACAGGCCGCCCGCGAGCCGCGAGGCCGTCTTCGACCTGGCCTCGATCAGCAAGCTGTTCACCACGGCCGCCGTCTTGTCGCTGGCCGAGGAGGGCGTGCTGGGCCTGGACGAGCCGGTGGCGGCCTGGCTGCCGGGCCGCGACCCGCGGATCACCCTGCGCCGCCTGCTGACGCACACGGCGGGGTTCCAGCCCACCCGCCGCATCGACCTGGAGCTCCCGGACGCCTCTCCGGCCGCGCGCATGGCGGCCATGGTCTCGACACCGGTGACCTCTCCGGTGGGCGGGCCGTACCTGTACTCGGACGTGGGCCTGGTGATGGCGGGCCGGGTGGCGGAACTGGCCTCCGGCACCCCCCTCGACCAGCTGGTCCGCGCCCGCGTGACCGGCCCCCTGAACCTGACGGCCACGGGTTACCGCCCGGTCTCCAGCACTCCCACCCAGCCCACGACCGACAGCGGGCCCCCGTACGAGATCGGCTCCCCCACTCACGGCGAGCCACCGTACGAGAAAGGCTCCCGCACTCGCGGTGGGCCGCTCCACGAGATCGGCTCCCCCACCCCGCCTGCGCCCACGGGCGGGCCGTCTCAGGGGGCCGCCGACCTTTCACGGGTCGCCGCCACCGAGTGGAAGCCCGAGCGACCGGGGCCGGGCTGCGTGCGGGGTGAGGTGCACGACGAGACCTCGTACGCGCTCGGCGGGGTGGCGGGACACGCCGGCGTCTTCGGCACCGCGGACGACGTGCTGGCGCTCGGCGAGGCGCTCAGGCTGGGCGGCGGGGCGGCACTGCGCCCGGACACCGTGGCCGAGATGCTGCGCGACCAGGGCGTGACCGGCGCGCCGTTCCGGCACGGGCTCGGCGTCCGCATCGGCGACCCGGGCATCGTCGGCCCGCTGGACGACGCGTTCGGCCACTCCGGCTTCACGGGCACCTCCCTGATCGTCTCCCCGTCCCACCGCCTGACGGCGGTCCTCCTGACGAACGCCGTACACCCGCTACGCGGCCGCCCGGGCATCCGCGACCTACGCACCGCAGTCGCGACCGAAGCCCTGCGCCTGTCCTCCTAGACCCCACTCACCAAGCCCACACGCGCTACGCAGCCACCCGCAAGCCACGTACGAGTGTCGCGCCCATGCGGACAACCGCCCCCACACCAACACCACGCCCCCCGCGAACCGTGCACGACGGTCGCGACCGCGACTATGACAGCGGTCGCCTTCGGGTGCCGGCCCGACCTGCTGCGCATGGGCAGGTCGCCGGGGCATGCCGCGCCGTGCGCCGCACGCGGCGAAGGTACTGTCGGACCCGGCCTACCGCCCGCAAGATCGCCCGCCGGCTGAACAAGGGCGAGAGCCTGCACGCGCTGCGCCCAGCAGGGCGCCATCTCCAAGTCGGCCTGGCCGCTCAGAGCCACGATCCAGAAGCCCTGACAGTCTCGGCCTCGTGCGGTCGGTCGAGGCCTGATGCCTACTCCCTTCGGGGTAACGCGTACAGCGAACGGTGCAAGGTCAAGTGACGATCAACGGACGACGCGCTCCCGCTGCGGCCCGGCCTAGCGTTTCTCCTCGAGATAGCCGGATGAGAGCTGGAGGAATCGCCATGAGCAAGAGAGTGATGACTGCGATCGCCGGGCTGAGCTTGACAGCCGGTTTGCTGGGACTGGCCGGCGCGCCGGCTGGTGCCCAGGCCGGCACGGCCGGCGAGGCTGCCACCGCCGCGATGGCCGCGCCGAAGCCGCCGAAGGGCGCCAGGGCGGTGGTTCAGGTCAGCCCCAACCCCACCACCAAGCGCAGCCAGGAGGTGACGATCACCGGCCACTGCGGCGGCGGCAAGGGGCTCAAGGCCGTGCTCGCCGGGCTCGACAGGAAGCACCCGGTGTTGCAGAACATCCGCGTCGTCAAGGATGACCCGAAGGGATTCGTGGCCAAGGCGACCCTCAACCCCAAGATCGGTAACGGCGTCGGCCCCGTGTTCGTCGACTGTGGCGGCGAGGCAGGCGTGACCCTCTTGGTCACCCACGTCTGATCCGAACCTGCCCGACCCAGGCTGGGGATCCAGAACTTCCCCAGTCCTTGAGCCCGCCGGTCCACGCGACTACGGAAGCCGAACACCACGACGGCGTCGCCCATGTCACCACCTGGGCGACGCCGTCCGGTACGCCCCAGCCTCGTGTTACACCTGTCGCCCCTCGAGAAAGAGCCTCCGCATGGCCGAGCCGCCCCCACGGCGCGAACCCGCTCCTGTCCGGCACCTTGCCCGGATCACCGACATCACGCTCGCTGCCCTCACCTTGGTCTTCTTCGTCGCCGTAGCCCTCGCCACCGGGGTGCACAACCCCTGGCAGGGCCCGATCCCCCTCGGGCTGCTTCTCGGAGCACTCCTGCTGGTCAGACACCGCTGGCCGATGACCGTGCTGCTGCTGTCGATCAGCGGGATCTTCGTCTATCACCTCACCGGACATTGGTCTCCCGCCGGTTGGATCTGGCCGGCCGCGGTCGCCTACTTCACCGCCGCCACCACACCGCGCGTGCGCTGGGTGGCCGCCATCGGCCTGGCCCAACTGGTCTACTCCGCGGTCGAATTCCGCTCGGTCCTGGACCGCAACCCGACCCACTACGTGCTCCACGTCGCGGGGGAAGGACTGCTCCTGGCGATCCTCATCGCCGCGGGCCTCACCTACGCCGCCGCGATGCGCTGGCGCGAACGGCTGCGCGAAACCGACAGCCGTGCGCACGCCGCCGAGGAACGGCTGCGCGTCTCGCACGAGGTTCACGACGTCATCGCCCACACGCTGGCCGTCGTCGGCGTGCAGCTCAATGTCGCCGCCGACGCGCTGGAGGAGGACCCGGCAGCGGCCGCCGCCGCGCTACGCCTGGCAAAGGATGTCAGGAACCGGGCGATGACCGACCTCCGCTCCCTCATCACGATCTTGCGTGACAATCCCGGCGACACCGCGCCCCAGGCGGATCTGGCCTCCTTGGACACCCTCATCGCCGACGCCCGCACCGCCGGACTCGAGGTGACCCTCGACGAGCACGGCGACCGCGCGGCCGTCCCCGCCATTACCGCCATCGCCGTTCACCGTGTCGTACAGGAGTCCCTCGCCAACACGCTCAAGCACGCCGGGGCGAGCGAAGCCAAGGTGACGATCGGCTACCAGCCTCGCTCGATCATCGTCGAGATCGCCGACAACGGCCGCAGCGTCCCGGGCGGCACCGATGTCATTGAAGGCCATGGCCTGGCCGGCATGCGCGAGCGGGTGAGCGCACTCGGGGGCGCACTCACCGCAGGACCTGTCCCCGGCGGCGGCTTCGCCGTGCGGGCCGACATCCCTGTGGCAGGCTCGACGGCATGACGATCAAGGTGCTCATCGCCGACGACCAGGCACTCGTACGGGCCGGCTTCCGCAGCCTGCTGGCCCGCTCCCGGGACATCACGGTCGTCGGCGAAGCCCTGGACGGCGACGAAGCCGTACGGCTGGCCGCGAGCACCCACCCCGACGTGATCCTCATGGACATCCGCATGCCGGGCACCGATGGGATCACCGCCACCCGCCGCATCGTCACCGACCCGGCCACTCTGGGCTGTCGCGTCATCATCCTCACCACGTTCGACACCGACGAACACGTCTTCGCCGCCCTACGCGCCGGAGCCAGCGGCTTCCTCACCAAAGAGGTCGAACCCGCCGAACTTCGCCGGGCGGTCGCCGCCGTCGCCGGCGGAGACGCGCTCCTGTCTCCAGGCGTGACGCGGCGCGTCATCGAGCAGTTCGCCCACCGGCAGGACCTCATGCCCGGTGCGGGGCAGCGGCTGGCCGCCCTCACCTCCCGGGAACTGGAGACGGTCAAGCTCGTGGCGCTCGGACTCTCCAACAAAGAGATCGCCGAGCGCCTCGTCATCAGTCCGCTCACTGCCAAGACTCACATCACCAGGGCCATCGCCAAGCTGAACGTGCGCGACAGGGTCCAGTTGGTCATCCTGGCCTACGAGAGCGGCCTGATACGGCCCGGCGCCTGACATCGCCGTGCGACACAGAATACGAAGTGGGCATGTTCGGGAAGGCTAGGCGGACGGGGCGAGGGCCTCCAGGAGGTCCTCGGCGTGGCGCAGTGCCTCGTCAGGGGAGGCGGTGACGACGTGCGGGTCGAAGTTGAGGTCGTGGAAGAGGTCGGTCACGCCCTGCTCCGCCAGCCAGGCGACATCGCCCCTGATCTCCTCCACGGTGCCCGTCAGCCGCCGCCGCTCCCCCGGCTCGGGCCGCACCCGGGTGACGCCCCGGCAGACGAACCGCAGGGCCCCGGCGTCCCGCCCGGCCTCCGAGGCCGCCGCCTTCACCAGCGCGATGCGCCCGGCGATGCCCGACAGGTCCTCGCGGCTGGAGCTCACCCACCCGTCGGCCAGCCGTCCGGCTCTGCGCAGCGCCACCTCGGCCGTGCCGCCCAGCAGGATCGGCGGCGCCGGGGACGGCTTAGGGTCGGCGTACGACGGCGAGATCCGGTAGAACTCGCCCTGGTGCTCCACCACCTCGTCGCCCCACATCTTGCGCAGCACCTCGACGAACTCCTCGCCCCTGCGCCCGCGCCGCGCGAAGCCGACCCCGGCCGCCTCGAACTCCTCCTCCACCCACCCGAGCCCCAGCCCGGCCGTCAGCCTGCCGCCCGAGAGGGTCTGCAGGGTGGCGAGTTGCTTGGCCAGCGGCACCGGCTGCACGAACGCGTTCACCACCGCCACCCCGAGCCGGATCCGCTCGGTCACGCCGGCCAGGTAGGACAGCGTGATCAGCGGGTCGTGCACGCTGCGATAGGTGGGCCCCATCTCGTGCCCCACCGGATAGAGCATCCGCTGGAAGGTCCACAGCTCGTGGTATCCGAGCCGCTCCGCCCGGGTGGCGATCGTGCGCATGGCCTGCGGCGTGGCCCACGCCCCTGACTGGGGCACGGCGAATCCGATTCTCATGCCCCTAGTCTGACCGACCCGAACTCCTCCCCCAGAGGGGCTCATGACCTGGGAGGAGGATCGACACTCACGGTCCACCGGTGCGGCCATTGCGCGCATACTCCGTAGCGGCGTCCTGGGTCACGTCCACGGACGTGACCTTCGCCGTGAAAGCCGCAGGCTAGTCCCTTGGACGTCACCCTCGTTCCGGGCCTCCGCCACGAGGCCACGCATGAACTGCATGACGAACCAAGACTCCAGCAGCAACGCGATCAGGATCGTCGGCAGAATCTGCGCGGCCGTGGCAAGAACGCTTCCGTCCCCATGTCACGTAATCGCGATCAAGCGGGTCAGCGTTCCACCACGCGGCGCAGCGCGGACGGGCCAGGCGACATGTGCACCAGCCGCTGACCTTCATCACTGATCACCACCTCCTCCCGCTACGCCACGCGATCAGATGCCCCCAGCAACACAATGGGGTATGGGACGGAAGCCGCCACGGCGAACATCAATCCTGCGCACCGCACCACGCCCCTTCGCGCGAACCACCACACGACTCGCCGCTCGCCCCCGGCCGCGTCCGCGGCGGCGTGTCCGAGACGTCCGCTGGAACGTCCAAGCATGGGCCGCCGTCGCCACCGTCCTAGCTGGCCTCATGTCCATCCCCGCGCTCCTCATCTCCATGAACGCCTTAGAGATCAGCGAACAACAGCGGACCGACGCACTCGCGCAACGCGCTGAGGACAAGCGCGAGAAGGAGAGAGCCAAGGCCGAGGAAGAAGCCAACGCGAGAACGGCGTTCATCCGAAACTTCGATGTTTCGGGCGGCCCATCTGTCGGGGGAGCTCACTACAACATCCGCAACGCCAACCCTCGCCGAGCCCAGCTGTGGGTTAGGGCCACATCATCAGACCTGGCTGAGGGGACGTACATCTACTCGGTCATGATCGATGCTTGCAGCGAGGCATCAGTCACCGTCCCTATTCCCTTCAGCCCCGGCCCTTCAAGAAGCAACTCGTACGACCCCAGACAAAAGGTCAGATTGGCCGTGGCGGAAGGGCGCTCGGTGGACGTCCGGGATCTGAAGAGCTCGGTGGGCGTCTGGGATCTGAGTGATGGGAACAAGCCGATCAGCCTTTCTCAATGGGCCGGAGGCGAGCTGCCACTCATACTTGGGGACCCGACGAACGTCCGGAAAGACATCCTGCCCTGCACCTGACAGCACGTCACCCCACCTCCTCCGCGACCAGGCCCACCCCTCGACCCCGCTCACGTGATTCCCACACGACCCGCACACGAAGAACCCCGCCTTCGCGTCCCCACAGATTCCGATCACCGCACGCGCACCGCGCCAGCGTCAAGCTCGGCGGCTCGTCCTCCACCGTCCTCCTACCCGAGCGCCCCCTTCACCAGCTCCCCGGGGCCGGCCGCTGCCGCGGCGAGCACCGCGTCCAGGTGATCCACCAGCGCGGAGTTCCAGTACATCGGGGTCTTCGCGCAGAGCACGCAGGGCCGTCTGCTGGTGGGAGGCACGGCGCCTGCCAGGCGGCACCGCGGCGGCGTCAAGCGCACACGATGGCGCGCCTGCGAGGTCGACCAGCTCCGACACGCCCGTGACTCGCCGCCGGATGATCCACGGTGCGGCTGCGGGGCTGGTTGATCGGCGGGTGCCTGCCGGACGGACAGCGTGAGGTGCGCTCCCGCAGGCACGGCGCATGGTGGCGCGCCGTGTTGGTGCTGTCGTGGGCGGCTCGCGTCATGGTGCAATCGCCAGGGAAGCCGTGGCCACGAGCCGCAAGGTCATTCCACGCACCTTCCGCAACCAGCGGCATCCGCAGGCTTCGACTGGCACACACCGAACGTGGGCGGGCCGCCCCAACCGCAGGTCCTGCCGGGGGTTTGGCCCCATCCGGCGGTGGCGTCCGAACGCACTCGCCCCCGCACCGGCGAATACTCTGTACGCGTGGGTCTTGAGGGGGAGCTGGCCGGGGTCGCCGGCACGTACGGGGGCAGCGGCGATCCGGTGCGTCACCAGACGCGCTCGGACTCGGTGGTGGTGCGGCGCGGCGAGGTGGTGGTGAAGGCGCACGCCGTCCGCGAGGACGTGCCCGGCCTGCGCGCGCGATTACGCGCCTGCGCGTCCGCCGCGCTGGCCGGGGTGATGCTGGCGCCGCTGGTGCCCGACGTGCTCACGGTGTCGGGGCGAGCGGTGACGGTGTGGCCGGCGGGCCGCCCGATCAGGCGGGAGGAGGCGGATGACGCCCCCTGGGAGGAGGGCGCCAGGCTCCTGGCCCGGCTGCACGCGGTGCCTCTCACGCTGCTGCCGCGGCTGCCCGCGGCCGGCGGCCCTGGCAGGGCGGCCAGGGCGGTGCGGCGGATGGAGGGCGACGGGCCGGTGGAGCGGCTGATCCGGCGCGCGTTCGCGGAGCTGCCCGAGCCGGAGCCGGGGCCGGGGCTGCTCGCGCACGGCGACTGGCACCTGGGCCAGCTCGTGTTCCGCGACCGGTGGCTGCTGATCGACGCCGACGACCTCGGCGTGGGCGACCCGGCGTGGGACCTGGCCAGGCCGGCCGCGTGGTACGCGGCAGGCCTGCTGGAGCCGGAGGTCTGGGACCGCTTCCTGGGGGCCTACCTGGCGGCGGGCGGCCCGGCGCTGGGCGGCGACGACCCGTGGCGCCGCCTCGACCTGCCCGCCAGGGCGGTGACGGCGCAACTCGCGGCCGTGGCCGTGTGCCATGCCCACCGGGAAGGCAGGGAACTGGACGAGGTCGAGCATTCGTTGGTCGAATCGTGCAGCAGAATCGTCAGAGCGTGACGGCGACGCGCGCGATAGGTTTCACCCAGGACATCGAGGCCAAGGAGTGCGTGTAGATGCAGTGCCCGAAGTGCCGCGGCAACATGCGGACGTATGAGCGCAACGGTATCCACATCGAGCAGTGCGACAACTGCCGTGGGATCTTCCTGGACTACGGCGAGCTCGAGACGCTGACGCAGATGGAGGCGGCCTACCACGCCGCTCCTCCGCCGCCCGCGCCGGGCGGCCCGGCCTGGGGCGCGCCCCGGCCCGGCGGCCACTACGGCCACAGCAAGCATCACCGCCAGCGCAGCTGGGTGGGCATGCTCTTCTCCAGCTGATCCGTCAGAACGGGGCCGCGCGACCGCGAGGCCCCGTTCGCGCGATCAGGCCGGGAAGTCGTCCGGGTCGACCTTCGCGGTGCGGGCGTTGCCGCCGGAGATCGCGTGCAGCGTGATCCGCCAGTCGTGCCAGCGGATCTGCGTGGCGGTGTAGGTGGTCTTGAACCGCACCGACTTCTGGAAGCGCTCGAAGCTGCACTCCCGGGTGAACGAACGGCTCTTGCCGTCCCAGTCGACGCCGTGGGTGAAGTAGATGCGGTAGTTCCCGTCACCCACATTGTTGATCTTGAACTTGGCCTTCTTGCGCACGTACACGCTGTAGACCTTGGACTTGCCGCGCACCAGGCTGATCACCGCGTCGCGGGTGCCGCCGTTGTGGATCTGCAGTGAGCTGCGGCCGCCGGAGCCGCCCTTGCGCAGGAAGTGGCCGTTGCCGAGCCGCCTGTTCTTCTTGCCCGCGGCCTTCACCGACACGATGTCGGCCTCGTAGTCGCCGGCGTCCTCCAGCGCCTTGCCGGCCCGGCCGAGCGCGGTCAGCGGGTCGTCCAGGTCGGTGAAGACGGCGGACGGGGTGCACAGGTCCCTGCTGCCCACCTTGGTCGCCGACGTGCCGAGCTGGAGCGCGACCTCGCGCAGGCTCTCGACGTACGCCGTGTGCTGGGCCTGGACCTCGGGCGGCGGGCTGAGCCGGGCCAGTTCGTCGGCGGCGCTCTGGAGGGTCTCCTGGGCCTTGACGACGCGCTGGTCGAGCGACTTCAGCGAGCGGGCGCCGGCCAGGGACTTGATGGCCTTGCTCATGTCGTCGCGCCGGCCGTCGAGCTCGCCTTTGTAGGCGTCGGCGGTCAGCGCTGTGGGCACGGGGGTCGCCGAGGTCGACGGGTCTCCCGCTACCGCCGCGCCGTTTCCGCCCGCCACGCCGCTCGCGCTGGTCTCGCCACCGGTGACGGTGGGCGCGGCGCTGCACGCTCCGATTGTGAGAGCCGCCAGGGCGAGCGTGCAGGTGAAGATCCGAGGGGCAGTCACCTGCCACACTATCGCCCGCTTCATCCCCCGACGTCAATTCACGTTCCCGTGAGTCCCTTCTGCCGGGTACGGTGCGCCGCCACGTTGACCCGGTTGGCGCAGGAGAGCGAGCAGAAGCGCCTGCGCCCGTTGCGCGAGGTGTCCACGTACACGGTGCGGCACCCCTCACGGTCGCAGCGGCCGAGCCTGCGCCCGTCGGAGAAGCAGATGGCCATCGCCAGGCCGCCGGCGGTGGTGTCCTTGGCCCTGGCCACGATGTCTCCTTCGGTCGAGGAGAAGTGCAGGTGGGGCGTCAGCCCGTCGTGGGTGCTCACGAACGGCCTGGCCGCGGTGATCTCCAGCAGGTCGTTGACCAGGGTGATCTGCTTGGCGACCTCGGGCTCGCCGAAGACCGGGTCGAGGCGGAGAGCCCAGGCCTCCATCTCCCCCGCCTGGGCGGGCGTCATCGCGGTGCGCAGCATCTCGTGCTCGGTCAGCAGACCGGCGAGCGGCCCCGGGCGGAAGTCGGTGGCGTTGACCAGGGCCGCCGAGAGCGCGGCCCCGTTGCCCCCGTAAGTGTTGAAATGCACAAGACCATTACATCACCTTGGGGACATGGACTCCAGACACCTCCATGACCCGCTCGCCCTGACCCTCGTCTCCACCCACGCCACCTCCGACGGCGTGGTGTCGTATCTGCGGTGCGCCTGCGGCGCCTGGGAGGTACGCACGTCGTGCCTCGTGGGCAGGACCTCGGGGGGCCGGGGGCGCAGCCCGTCGACTGGAGGCGCGCACTCGTCCTAGAGTCTGCTGCAACACCCCCACAGGAGGTCAGGCTATGTCCAGCATCCCCTCTCTTCTCCGCGACCGGATCGCGGCCACCCCCGAAGCCGAGGCGTACCGGACGCCGTCGGGCGACGGATGGACGTCGTTGTCCTGGCGCGCCACCGGGGAGCGGGTCCGGGAGCTGGCGCTCGGCCTGGCCGCCCTCGGCGCGGGCCCCGACCGCCGGGTCTCCATCCTGTGCTCCACCCGCCTGGAGTGGATCCTGTGCGACCTGGCGGTGCTGTCGACCGGCGCGGCGACGACCACGATCTACCCGTCCAACACCGCGGCCGAGTGCGCCTTCGTCGTCAACGACTCCGGCACCTCGATCGTCATCGCGGAGAACGACGACCAGGTGGCCAAGCTGCGCTCGGTGCAGAAGGAGCTGCCTGACGTCACGCAGGTGATCGTGATCGACGGCACCGCGAGCGACGACGGCTGGGTGATCAAGCTCGACGACGTGCCGGGCAAGGCCGCGGCCGAGGCCGACTACGACGCCATGGTCGACGCCATCGGCGAGGCCGACCTGGCCACGCTCATCTACACCTCCGGCACCACGGGCCGCCCCAAGGGCGTGGAGCTCACCCACGACAACTGGCTGTACGCGGCGAGCGCGGTCCGCGAGCTCAACCTGATCACCTCCGACGACCTCCACTTCCTGTGGCTGCCGCTGTCCCACTCGTTCGGCAAGCTGCTGGAGGTCGTGATGATCGACATCGGCACGCCGACCGCGATCGACGGGCGGCTCGACCGCATCGCCGACAACCTGGGCGCGCTGCAGCCGTCGTTCATGGCCGCCGCCCCGCGCATCTTCGAGAAGATCCACAACACGGTGGCGGCCACCCAGCAGCGCGAGGGCGGCGCCAAGCTGAAGATCTTCAACTGGGCGCGCAAGACCGGCGTCCGGGTGGTCCGGGCGCGCCAGCACGGCGCCCCGATCCCGCTGACGACCAAGATCGAGTACGCGATCGCCGACCGGCTGGTGTTCAGCAAGCTGCGCGCCCGATTCGGCGGCCGGATCCGCTACTTCATCTCCGGGGCGGCGCCGCTCTCGCAGGACATCGCCGAGTTCTTCGACGCGGCCGGGCTGACGATCCTCGAAGGCTACGGGCTGACCGAGTCCTCGGCGGGCAGCTTCCTCAACCGCCCGGCGAACGTGAAGTTCGGCTCGGTGGGCCAGCCCTTGCCCGGCACGGAGGTGCGCATCGCCGACGACGGGGAGATCCTCATCGGCGGTCGCGGCATCATGCGCGGCTACCACGGCCTGCCGGAGGAGACCGCCGAGGCGCTCGAGGACGGCTGGCTCCACACCGGCGACATCGGCGAGCTCGACGACCAGGGCCGGCTGACCATCACCGACCGCAAGAAGGAGCTGATCAAGACCTCCGGCGGCAAGTACGTCGCCCCGACCCACCTGGAAGGCCGCATCAAGGCCGCGTGCCCGTACCTTTCGCATGTGTTCGTGCACGGCGACCGCCGCAACTTCTGCACCGCGCTGATGACCCTCGACATGGACGTGACCAGGCCGTGGGCCGAGGCCCAGGGCCTGCCGACCGACCCGGAGGAGCTGCGCGCGCACCCCCGGATGCGCGAGGAGGTCCAGAAGGCGGTCGACCAGGTGAACGCCGACCAGGCCAGCTACGCGACGATCAAGAAGTTCTCGATCCTCTCGCAGGACTTCGCGGTCGAGACCGGCGAGCTGACGCCCAGCCTGAAGGTCAAGCGCAAGGCGGTCGAGGAGCGCTACGGCGAGACCCTCGACTCCTTCTACGACGGCCAGGCGTAGCTCAGGAGCGCTTGAAGGCGGCCAGCAGGCGGTCGGCGGCGAGCGACGGGGTCAGGGTGCCGGCGAGCACCTCGCGCTCGATCCCGTCGCGGATCTCCGACACCCGCGGGTCGTCGCGCAGCTCGGCCAGCAGCCGGTCGTGCACCATCGTCCAGGTCCACCGCACCTGCTGGCGGCGGCGCTTGTCCGCCAGGTCCAGGCCCTCCTGATGGGCCAGGACCTGGCGCCACAGCTCCTCCAGCCCGTCGCCGGTCAGGCCGCTGCAGGTGAGCACGGGCGGCGGCGCGCTGTCGGAGCGCAGCATGCGCAGCGCCCCGGCCAGCTCGCGCGCGGCCTTGCGCGCCGCGAGCGCGTGCTCGCCGTCGGCCTTGTTCACCGCGATCACGTCCGCCAGCTCCAGCACGCCCTTCTTGATGCCCTGCAGCTGGTCTCCGGTACGGGCGAGCGTGAGCAGCAGGAACGTGTCGACCATGTCCGCGACCGCGGTCTCCGACTGGCCGACGCCGACGGTCTCGACCAGCACCACGTCGAACCCGGCCGCCTCCACCACGACGATCGCCTCCCTGGTGGCCTTGGCCACGCCGCCGAGGGTGCCGGACGTGGGCGAGGGCCTGATGAACGCGGCCGGGTCGACGGCCAGCCTCGACATCCGGGTCTTGTCGCCGAGGATGCTGCCGCCGGTCCTGGTGGAGGACGGGTCGACGGCCAGCACCGCGACCTGGTGGCCCTCCCCGGTGAGCATGGTGCCGAACCCGTCGATGAACGTCGACTTGCCCACCCCGGGCACTCCCGAGATGCCCACCCGCCGCGCCTTACCGGTGAGCGGGGTCAGCTCGACCAGCAGCTCCTGGGCCATCGCCCGGTGGTCGGGCCTGGTGGACTCCACGAGCGTGATGGCACGGGCGACCCAGGCCCGCGCCCCCGCCTTGACGCCCCGAACGTAGTCCTCCAGCGAGCGCACGCCACGCCCCTTCCTCGCAGATCCGGCTACAGCCTGACATCTTCGCCCACGCCGCAATGACACCGCCCCGGCACTTCGGATGCCGGGGCGGTGTCACGCGGAAAGCGCTACGCCCGCCCGCGCAGATCCTCCAGCAGTTCCAGTGCGGCGGTGGCGATCACGGTGCCCGGCGGGAAGATCGCGGCGGCCCCGGCGGCGCGCAGCTCGTCGAAGTCGCCCGGCGGGATGACCCCGCCCGCCACGATCATGACGTCCTCGGCGCCGAGGTCGGCGAGCGCCTTCTTCAGCGCGGGCACCAGGGTGAGGTGCCCGGCGGCGAGCGTGGAGACGCCGACGACGTGCACGTCGGCCTCGACCGCCTGCCTGGCCACCTCCTCCGGCGTCTGGAACAGCGGGCCGACGTCGACGTCGAAGCCCAGGTCGGCGAAGGCGGTGGCGATCACCTTCTGGCCCCGGTCGTGGCCGTCCTGGCCCATCTTGGCGACCAGGATGCGCGGCCTGCGGCCCTCGGCGCGCTCGAACTCGGCGCACGCCTCGCGGGCGCGCTCGATGTCGGCGGCCGGGCCCGCCTCGTCGCGGTACACACCTGAGATGGTACGGACCTGCTCGGCATGCCGGCCGAACACCTTCTCCAGCGCGGAGGAGATCTCGCCCACGGTGGCCTTCGCGCGGGCGGCGTCCACCGACAGCTTGAGCAGGTTGGCGTCGGGGCCGGGGTTGGCGGCGGCGTGGGTGAGCGCGTCGAGCGCCCGGCCGACCGCGGCCTCGTCCCGCTCGGCCCGCAGCGCGCGCAGCTTCTCCAGCTGCTGGGCGCGGACCGCGCTGTTGTCGACCTTGAGCACCTCGATGGGCTCGTCGGCGTCCGGACGGTACTTGTTGACACCGATGACGGGCTGGCGGCCGGAGTCGATGCGGGCCTGGGTGCGGGCCGCGGCCTCCTCGATGCGGAGCTTGGGCAGCCCCGCCTCGATGGCCTTGGCCATGCCGCCCGCCGCCTCCACCTCCTGGATGTGCTCCCAGGCGCGCTCGGCCAGGTCGTGGGTGAGCCGCTCGACATAGTAGGAGCCGCCCCACGGGTCGATCACCTGCGTGGTGCCCGACTCCTGCTGGAGCAGGATCTGGGTGTTGCGGGCGATCCTGGCGGAGAAGTCGGTGGGCAGCGCGAGCGCCTCGTCCAGCGCGTTGGTGTGCAGCGACTGGGTGTGGCCCTGGGTGGCGGCCATGGCCTCGACGCAGGTGCGCGCGACGTTGTTGAACACGTCCTGCGCGGTCAGCGACCAGCCCGACGTCTGCGAGTGCGTGCGCAGGCTCAGCGACTTGGGGTTCTTCGCGCCGAACCCGTCGACCAGCTTGGCCCAGAGCAGCCGGGCGGCCCGCAGCTTGGCGACCTCCATGAAGAAGTTCATGCCGATGCACCAGAAGAACGACAGGCGCGGCGCGAACCGGTCGACGTCCATCCCGGCGGCGATCCCGGCCCGCAGGTACTCGACCCCGTCGGCCAGGGTGTAGGCGAGCTCCAGGTCGCAGGTGGCCCCGGCTTCCTGGATGTGGTAGCCGGAAATGCTGATGGAGTTGAATTTCGGCATCTTTTCGCTGGTGTACGCGAAAATATCCGAAATTATCCGCATCGACGGCGCAGGCGGATAGATGTACGTGTTCCGTACCATGAACTCCTTGAGGATGTCGTTCTGGATGGTGCCGGCCAGCTGCTCCGGCGTCACCCCCTGTTCCTCGGCCGCCACGATGTAGAGCGCCAGGATGGGCAGCACGGCCCCGTTCATGGTCATGGACACCGACATGCGGTCCAGCGGGATGCCGTCGAAGAGCTGGCGCATGTCGTAGATCGAGTCGATCGCCACCCCCGCCATGCCGACGTCGCCGGCCACGCGCGGGTGGTCGGAGTCGTAGCCCCGGTGGGTGGCCAGGTCGAAGGCCACCGACAGGCCCTTCTGCCCGGCGGCCAGGTTGCGGCGGTAGAAGGCGTTGGAGTCGGCGGCCGTGGAGAAGCCCGCGTACTGGCGGATGGTCCACGGCTGGTTGACGTACATGGTCGGGTACGGCCCGCGCAGGTAGGGCGCGGCACCCGGGTAGGTGCCCAGGAAGTCGAGCCCGTCGAGGTCACGGCCGGTGTAGAGCGGCTTGACCGCGATCCCTTCCGGCGTCTCCCAGGCGGGGGCGTCAGGCCCCGGGCCGTCGCCCCCGGACGAGCGGGCCGTGAGCGGGACGGTCGAGAAGTCGGGGATCATCGGGTCACCTCCAGGTCGCGGAAGGTCGTGCGCAGGACGCCGAGCGCGTCGCAGCCGGCGTGGACATAGCCGTCGACGCCGTCATAGTCACCCTTCCCCGCCAGCCAGACCGTGCGCGCGCCGGCCCGTCTCAACGCGGCGGCGACCGCCTCGGCGTGCTGGCCGTAGAGCTTGTCGCTGGAGCACAGGCAGGCCACGGTGGCCCCGCTGACGGCGAAGGCGGTGGCGATCTGCTCGGGGTCGGCGCCGGGGCCCGCGGTCTCGGTGTCGAGCCCGCCGGCCCGGAAGAGGTTGGCGGCGAACGCGGCCCGCGGCGTGTGCACGGCGACCGGCCCGATCGTGGCCAGGAACACCTTGGGCCGCTCGGCCTGCGCGTCGGCCAGGTCACGCAGCTCCTCGAACTCCTGCGCGTACCGGATCTTCGGCAGCCCGGTGGCGAGGGCGGCGGGCGAGTGGGACGCCAGGAACGGTCCAGAGGAGGAGGCTCCGTTGAGAGGCTTCTCCTCCAGATCGGGGAACTCGCTGACGCCGGTGAGCGGGAGGCGGCGGTGCGCGAGGTCGGCGGCGCGGCGCTCCCGGGTGGCGGCGACGCGGCCGGCGACCAGCTCGGCGGCGGCCTCGATGCCGCCGGCCGCCTCGATCTCCTGGAACCAGGCCCAGGCCTGCCCGGCGAGCTCCTCGGTGCGGCGCTCGACGTACCAGGAGCCGCCCGACGGGTCGACCACGCGCCCGACGCCGGCCTCCTCCAGCAGCAGCGACTGCGTGTTGCGGGCGATCCGGCGGGAGAACGCGTCCGGCGGCCGGACCACCGCGTCGAACGGCTGCACGGTCACCGCGTCGGCGCCGCCGACCCCGGCCGCGAAGCAGGCGACGGTGGCGCGCAGCATGTTCACCCAGGGGTCGCGGCCGGTCATCATGGCCGAGCTGGTCACCGCGTGCTGGCGCTGCGACCCGGAGGCGCCGGTCACCTCGGTGACCCGGTCCCACAGCCGCCTGGCCGCCCGCAGCTTGGCGATGGTGGCGAACTGATCGTCGGTGGCGGCGTACCGGAACTCGAGCTGGTCGCATGCCTGCTGGACGGTGAGCCCGGCGGCGGTGAGCGCGCGCAGGCCGGCCACGGCGAGCGCGAGCGAGCAGCCGAGCTCCTCGGCGTCGCCGCCGCCCGCGTCGTGGTAGGGGGTGGCGTCGACCGTGACGGCCCGCAGCCCGGGATGCCCGGCGGCGCACCGGGCCGCCAGCTCCGCGGCCTCGGGGCTCAGCGGCGAGGCGCCCAGGTTGCCCTGGAGCGGGGTGTCACCGGCCAGGGTGAGCAGGGCCTCGGCGGCCTCGGCCGTCAGCTCGCCCGCTTCCAGGACGACCGGCGCGAGGTCGAGGAAGACGCCCTTCAGCACCCGGGGCAGCTCGGCCACCGGGATCGCGCCGTCGCCGACGACGAGCCAGAGCGAGGTCACCCCGTTCTCCAGGTCGGCCATCACCGCCTCGGGGTCGGGCAGCGCGTGCCGCTGCCTGACGTCCCAGCCGCCGGCAGGTCGCGAGCCGCGCTCGAACGGCGCGGACGCGGGCAGGTCGGCGGCGTCGTACAGCGGTGCGACAGCCAGCCCGTCATAGGTGGAGTGGGACAGCGCCTCTTCGGGCGTCTCCGCGTCGACGCCGGACTTGCGCAGCACCGCTATGGCCAACGCCCGCCAGTCGTCGCGCGAGGTGGAAGGAAACCCCGCAGCCAGATCCATGGTCGGATAGTACGCATAGGCTGATTTACGAGGTAACCGGGGGTCGGCCCCAGTCCTACCCCTGAGGTGCCTCCCACGTGCGCCGCCATGTGACGGGGCCCACTACACCGTCGTCGTCGATCTCCTGCTGGCGCTGGAAGCGGCGGCACACGTCGCGCGACTGGGGCCCGTACGCGCCGTCCACGTCGATCTCCCACTCGCGCTCGGCCATCTTGGCCTGCCACGTGCGCACGTCGTCGCCGCGCGTCACCGGCGGGTACTTGAGCAGCCGGCCGGGGAACGGCGGCGCGCCCGGCGGCTCAGGGGCGCCGTTGCCCCCGCCGTCGGGCCGGGGCGCGCCCCGGCGGACCCACGCGTACAGCGGCCCGCCCGGGCAGTCGGTGGCGTACCCGTCGCGGTGCCCCTTGATCTCATCGCCAGCCCGCCCGTTCTGCCGGGTATGGTCAATGGCGTCCAGAATCGCGTGCAACATCCCGTCAGGCGGTTCCAACAGCCCCGCGTTGCCCACCAGGCCGAGCACCGCGTAGTGGCCCCGGTTGAGCCCCGATCCGTTGGCGGCGGGCAACCGGTTGAGCCCCCGTCCTTCGAAGACCTTCTTGTGCGGACATGCCACGAACGAGTAGCCGATGTCGATCCACCCGTTGCCGTCCATGTGCGAGTTCTGGATCGAGCGGACCAGCGCCGTGCAACGGTCGTGCTCGTCGACGATGCGAGGGTCGACCCGCCCGCCGGTGTAGTGGACCTTCACGCCCTTGGTCGAGTCGAGCCGGGTATGGCTCCCGCGCGGCGATCGGGCACCCCACGCTTTCCTGCTGATCAAGTCAATGGCCATGACTTACTCCCGGAAGACGTCACCTTGAACACTCAGCGTAACGTCCTCCCTCATTCAGGTGAGGATATTCGGTTTATTTTACCTATGGCCGGATGACCCGCTCTTCCGTCACGATCGCCGTGATCAGGTCATGTGGTGTCACATCGAAGGCGGGATTGAGCGCGTCCGTGCCTTCGGGAGCCACGCGCGTGCCGCGGAAGGCCACGATCTCGTCAGCTCCGCGGTCCTCGATCTCGATGTGCTCGCCCGACGGCGTGGCCGGGTCGATCGTGCTCTCGGGGGCGACGACGATGAACGGCACCCCGGCCCGCTCCGCGCCGAGCGCGAGCGCGTACGAACCGATCTTGTTGGCGGTGTCGCCGTTGGCGGCGATCCGGTCGGCGCCGATCAGCACCGCGTCGACGCCTCCCCTGGCCAGCAGGTACGGTCCGGCGCCGTCGGTGACGAGGCGGTGCGGCGCGCCCATCCTGGCCAGCTCCCAGGCGGTGAGCCGGGCGCCCTGCAGCAGGGGGCGGGTCTCCAGGGCGAGGACCTCGGCGAGCCTGCCGCGCTCGTGCAGGGTCTGCGCGACGCCGAGCGCGGTGCCCCGCTCGACGCAGGCCAGGCCGCCGGTGTTGCACACGGTCATGATGCGCAGCCGGTCGCCTTCGAGCAGCTCGGCGCCCCGCTCGCCCATGGCGTGGCAGGCCGCGATGTCGTCGTCCCTGATGCGCAGCGCCGTCTCCAGCACCGCCTCGGGCCCCTCCGGGATGCGGGCGGCGGCCCGGTCGACGCCCCAGGCGAGGTTGACGGCGGTGGGCCGGGCCGCGCGCAGCCGGGCGACGGCGTCCTGGTCGCCGCGGGCCAGCACCACGCCGAGCGCCCCCGCCACGCCGAGCGCGGGCGCGCCCCGCACGGAGAGCCTGCGGATGGCGCCGACCAGCTCGTCCACGGTCTCGACGCGCAGGGTCACGCACTCGTCGGGCAGCCGGGTCTGGTCGACGAGCTCGACGGCGCCGTCCACCCAGTCGATGGTCCTCACCCGCCGAACGCTAGCGCAGCTTCCAGGTACGGATCAGCGCCCGGCGATCACCCCGATGCCCCGGCGGAGAGATCGATCACCATACCGGCGAACCGGGGCGACCTGTAACGTAACGAACCATGGCGACTCCCCTGACGCCCGGCGATCCGGCCGAGCTCGGCGGCTACCGGCTGGCCGGGCGGCTCGGCGAGGGCGGGCAGGGCGTCGTCTACCTGGCGCATTCCGAGGCCGGCGAGCCGGTCGCGATCAAGCTGCTGAGCACGGGCGACCGCGAGACGCGGGCGCGGCTGGCGCGCGAGCTGGCGGCCCTGGAGGGCATCGCCTCGTTCTGCACGGCGCGGGTGCTGGCCGCCTCGACCGACGGGCCACGCCCGTACGTGATCAGCGAGTTCATCGACGGCCCCTCGCTGTTCGAGCGGGTGCGCGACCGGGGGCCGCTGGCGGGCGGAGACCTGGAGCGGGTGGCGATCGGCACGGCCACGGCCCTGGCGGCGATCCACGCGGCCGGCATCGTGCACCGCGACCTCAAACCGGCCAACGTGCTGCTGGGGCCGGACGGGCCGCGGGTGGTCGACTTCGGCATCGCCAGGGCCGAGGGGGCGGCGACCATGACGTCGGGGCTGATCGGCACCCCCGCCTACCTGTCGCCCGAGCAGATCGGCGGCGCCCCGGCGTCCCCGGCCTCCGACGTGTTCGCGTGGGCGGCGACCGTGCTGTTCGCGGCGACCGGGGTGAGCCCGTTCGGCGCCGACACGGTCCCCGCCGTGCTCCACCGCGTCCTGCACACCGAACCGGACCTGCGACCGCTCCCCCCGCGTCTGCGCGGCCCCATCGCCTCGGCCCTCGCCAAGGACCCGTCCCTGCGCCCCACCGCCCCCTCCCTGATGGTCCAACTGGTCAACCCCGGCTCCCCCGGCCCGGTCGACGGCCCCACCGGGACGGGCACGGGTGAAGGGCGGAGGGTGGATCGGACGGGGCCGGGGGCCTCCGCTCTCAGCACCGGGCCGGGGCGCGGGCGCTCCAGGGCGGTGCTGGTCGGCGCGCTGGCAGTGGTGGTGGCGCTGGCGGCCGGCGGCGCGGCGCTGCTGTGGACGTACCCCGGCGCGAGGGACTCCGCCGCCCTTCCCACACAGAACACCGTCTCCACGACGGTCCCGCCGTCCCCGAGCGGGGAGCCGACCCCGGCCGGGGAGCCGACCCGAGCCGGGGAGTCCCCCCAGGCCGAGGAGCCCGTGCGCCAGGTGCCCACCCGCTCACCGGCTCAGAGCGGCCGGGGCGACCTGCGGATCCCGGCCGCGTTCGCCGGCACGTGGGAGGGCACCGCCGACAGCGAGATGCTGGACAGGAAGTTCGAGGACGAACCCGTCGCCATCACCCTCAAGGAGGGCGAGAGCACCGGCACCTGGCACGCCCCCGGCGAGGACGCGGGCTGCGAGACCGGCACACTCCAGGTGACGGAGGTGTCGGAGAAGACGCTGTCGTTCCGGCTCGGCGGGCTGGGCGGTCTGTGCGCGGTGTACGACAGCGCCGGCGGCATGCGGGTGACGCTGGAGCGCACCGACGACAACGAGGCGGATTACCGGCTGACCATGCCGATGGGCGGAAAAAGTGACGGTGAGCTGAAGCGAGCAGGTTAAAGTTTTCGACACGCACACCCGAGGATGTGATCATAGACCCCATGTCTGTCATCAGGGAGGTGCCGTTCCCCAGCCCGGAAGACGCCGAGCTTCCCATGAACATCTGGCTCGACGACTCCGACTCGGCCGTCGACGTGATCGACGCGCTGGCCCTGTCGCCGTTCGCGACGGGCCTGCAGCCGTGGTCGCGGGTCGCCAGCCTGGAGCGGGTCCGCGCCGACGCGCCGCTGCGCCCCGCCGAGGGCCGCGTGGTGCGCACCGCCATGGTCGAGGACGGCATGGAGTCGCGGCTGATCTGCGGCGAGGGCTGGACCCTGCGGGTGATCAGGCACCGCAACCGCTCGGCCACCCTGAGCGTGAGCGCGATCAGCGAGGACCTGGCCCGCACCGTGCTCAAGGAGAGCGTCGCCGGCGCCGAGGAGGCCGCACCGGAGACCGACCACGTGGAGATGGGCTTCTGGTGGCGCGGCTCCCACGGCGGCAACCGGTCGGAGAAGCCGATCACCGCCCAGCCGTGGGACCAGATCAGCGGCAACTACGCCGAGCGGGTGCGCGGCGGCCTGGCCGACCTGATGACGATCACCCCCGGCGACGTGAACGGCCGCCTCCTCCTGCTGCACGGCCCGCCGGGCACCGGCAAGACGACGCTGCTGCGCACGCTGGCCAAGCAGTGGCACGACTGGTGTCAGGTCGACTGCGTGCTCGACCCCGAGCGGCTGTTCGACGACCCCGGCTACCTGATGGAGGTGGCCGTCGGCTACGACAACGACGAGGACGAGAAGCAGCGCTGGCGGCTGCTCGTGCTCGAAGACTGTGACGAGCTGATCAGCGCGTCGGCCAAGTCGCAGGCGGGCCAGGGCCTGTCGCGGCTGCTCAACCTGACCGACGGCCTGCTCGGCCAGGGCCGCGACGTGCTGGTGGCGATCACCACGAACGAGGACCTGACCCGCCTGCATCCCGCCGTCGTGCGTCCCGGCCGCTGCCTGGCGCAGCTGGAGGTCGGCCCGCTGTCGCGCGAGGAGGCGGTCGCCTGGCTAGGCTCCTCCGACGGCATCGGCCCGTCGGGCGCGACCCTCGCCGAGCTGTACGCGCTCCGCACCGGCCGCACCTTCACCCCGGCCGCGTCCGACGACAACACCGGCCTCTACCTGTAGCCCGGCCGGCCCTACGACACGGCGACACGGACGCCTGAACCCGGGGCCGTGTCAGACGGGGGTCTCCACGGTGGCGCGGGCGGCGATCCTGGCGGCGAGCACGTGCTTGCACGGGCCGCGGGAGCCACGGTGGTCGAACCACCACTCGCAGGTGCACGAACCCGGCCCGACCGCGACCCGGCGGACGCCGCCCGGCGTGGTGACCTCCGCGTGGTCGCCCTCCAGCCGCACCGCGCCCGACTCCACCAGGGCGCGGGCCGCGGTGAGCCGCGGGTTGAGCTCCGCGACCTGGTCGCGGTCGTACGGGAGCTCGCGGTGGAAGTGGGACGCGTCATGCAGGTCGTACCCGACGCGGCCGGCGGTGCCGAGCTGGGTGAGCGCGGCGCGCACCCGCGCGGGCGGGAGGCCGGAGCGGTCGGCGAGCAGCCCGATCTCCACGGCGGGCTCGAAGTTGAGCAGCATGCCGATCAGGTCGGCGTCGCCGGCGGCCTCGTCGGTGGCCAGGTCCTCCAGCACCTGGCCCTCGCCGGAGAAACCGCGCCACGGCTGCGGTGAGACCGCCAGCGTGTAGCGCATCCCGGGCAGCTCCAGCTCCCAGGCGCTCGCCTGGTGCTCGGCGTCGCCCGCGGGGCCGTACACGCGCAGCGCCTTGGCGAATCTGAGCAGCGGCATGAGCGTGACGATCCGCCCGGTGCCCGACAGGCAGACGGCGCCGCGGCCGGGGCCGGCGGCCAGGCGCAGGTCGCGTCCGGCGGGCGCGGCCCAGACGGCGCCGCGCGCGCGGCGCGGCAGCGAGCGCAGGAAGCGCACCGCCTGCGGCCCGTTCAGCTCGGCCCGCAGGTCGAACCCGGCCGCGATCACCTGCACCTCGGCGAAGCCGCGCAGCCACCGGGTGGGCAGCGGCACCTTCTTCTCCACCACGGCGCCGTCGAGCGTGGTGACGGTCAGCTCGTCGGGGCCGACGCCCAGGTGGAGCGGGTCACGGCCGCCGACCCGGCGCAGCGACTCGCGCAGCGGGCCGTTGACGTCGACGTTGGTGGTGCCGCGGTCGAGCACCTCGCCGTCGAGGGCGGTCACGTCGAGCCGGGCGTAGACGCCGCCGCAGGCGGAGAACGACTCGAACCTGAGCCGGTCGCCGTCGCAGGTCACCACCGGGTCGCGGGTCCAGCCGGGGCGCGGCTGGTGGTAGCGGGCCAGCGCCACGTCGGCCACCGCCAGCAGCCCGGCCGCGGCCGGGGCGGCCTGGGTGAGCAGGCCGCTGAAGAACCTCGGGTGCGTGTGGGGCCCGGACAGCGCCGTGCCGCCGGAGGTCGACAGGCCGAGCCTGCCGTCGGCGAGCGTGGAGGCCCCGGCGTAGGAGTACGCCTGCACTGCTTGAGTCATGGCCCGGACGATAGTGATCACGACTGACAATCAGGCCAGTACGTAAAACATCCGATGCGTGACCTGCGGCGCGACCCCACAATGGGGCTGGTGCTCACTGTCGACCGGCCCCGCGTCGCCCTCACCCGCTTCGCCGTGCCCCCCGTGCTCCCGGACACCGGGGACGGCTGGACCGGTGACGACCAGCGGATCGGCTTCCCCGCGACGCAGCTGGTGCCGTCGTGGACCGCGCGCACCCCGCCGGGCTCCTGGATCGAGGTCGAGCTGCAGGCGGTCACCGCCGAGGGCCGCCGCACCAAGTGGTACGTGATGGGCCGCTGGTCCGAGCACGGCGAGCCGCGCACGTCGGTGGCCGGCCAGGGCGACGACGACGGCGACGTGGCGGTCGACACGTTCGTGGCCCGGCGGCCCGTCACCGCCTACCGGGTCCGGGTGCGGGCGTGCGGGGCGGGCGCGCGGGTCGACGGGCTCGCGGTGATGGCGTCGGCGCTGCCGCCGCACCCGTCCGGCTCGCCGCCGTCCGGCCGCGAGCCGGTGGAGCTGGACGTGCCGGCGTTTTGGCAGCACGCGCACGCGGGCCACCACCCGGAGTACGACGGCGGCGGCGCCAACTGGTGCGGCCCCGCCGCGACGTCCATGGTGCTGGCCTACTGGGGCCGCGGGCCGGACGACCTGGGATGGGTGGGCGGCGGCTGCCCCCACCCGGCCGTCGACCACGCCGCGCGCGGCACCTACGACCGCAGCTACCTGGGCACCGGCAACTGGCCGTTCAACGTGGCGTACGCGGGCTCGTACGGGCTGCGCGGGTTCGTGACCCGGCTGAGGTCGGCGGCCGAGCTGGAGCGGTTCGCCCGCGCCGGGATCCCGGTGGTGGTGTCGCTGTCCTTCAAGGAGCGCGAGCTGCCCGGGTCCGGCTACTCCACGAGCGGCAACCTCATGGTGGTGACCGGCTTCACGGCCGGCGGCGACGTGCGGGTCAACGACCCGGCCGTGCCCGACGGCCGGGTGCGGCGGGTGTATCCGCGGGCGGCGTTCGAGCGCGTGTGGCTCAGGAGTTCCGGCAGCGGCGGCATCACGTACGTCCTGCACCCACCCGAGATGTCCCTGCCCGAGTCCGATGGCAATTGGTGAGACATGAGTATTGAAGCGATTGATGTGGCCCGCACCGACGGCGGCCCCCAGTGGGTCGAGGCCGTCGCCACGCCCGCGGGCGTGGAGGTGTGGTGGGACGAGCCGCGCCCGCACGAGGGCGGCCGGCGGTGCGTGGTGCGCGGGCTGCCCGGCGGCGGGCGCGCGGACGCGCTGCCCGGCGGCTGGAACGCGCGCAACCGGCTGGTCGAGTACGGGGGCCGCTCGTGGCGGCCGTTGCCCGGCGGCGGCCTGGTGTTCACGAACTGGGCCGACCAGCGGGTCTACCGCGTCGACGGCGGCGACCCGGTGCCGCTGACGCCGGAGGGCCCGGCCCGCTACGGGGACCTCTACCTGCCGCCGGGCCGGGCCGAGGTGTGGGCGGTGCGGGAGACCGACGACGTGCGCGACCTGGTGGCGATCCCTCTTTCCGGCCCCCTTTCCGGCGGCGAGGTGCGGGTGGTCGCGAAGGCGCAGCACTTCCTGATGAACCCGCGTCTCTCCCCCGGCGGCGGCCACGTCGCCTGGATCGGCTGGGACCACCCGGACATGCCGTGGGACGGCACCGAGCTGTGCGTGGCCCCGCTCGGCGACGACGGCGTCGCGGGCCCGTACACGGTGGTGGCGGGCGGCCGGGAGGAGTCGGTCGTGCAGGCCGAGTGGCGCGACGACGACACGCTGTACGCGGTCACCGACCCGACCGGCTGGTGGAACGTGCACGAGATCGGCCGCGACGGCGTCCGCGGGCGCAACCTCACGCCGATGGAGCTGGAGTTCGGCAACGCGCCGTGGAAGCCGGGCATGACCTGGCTGGCGCTCGCCGGCGACCGCCTGGTGCTGGTGTACGGCACGGCCGACCGGCGGCGGCTGGGCGTGCTCGACCCGGCCACCGGCGAGCTGCGGGAGATCGGCGGCGAGGCCACCCACTGGGCCTCGACCGTCTCGGCGGCGGGCGGTAAGGCCGCGGCGGTGCCCGCGACCCCGTTCTCGCCCCTGGAGGTGGTGCTGGCCGACCTCGACGGCGGCGGGCTGGAGACCGTGTCGGCCCCCCGGCCGCTGCCGGACCGCGCGCTGCTGCCCGAGCCGGAATCGATGACGATCGAGGGGGTGCACGCGCACGTGTACCCGCCGCTCGGCGTCCAGGGTCCGGCCCCGTACGTGATCTTCGTGCACGGCGGGCCGACCGGCAGCAGCCCCGTCATGCTCGACCTGGAGATCGCCTACTTCACCAGCCGCGGGCTGGGCGTGGCCGAGGTCAACTACGGCGGCTCCGCCGGATACGGGCGGGCCTACCGGGAGCGGCTGCGCCACCAGTGGGGCGTGGTCGACGTGCAGGACTGCGCGAAGGTGGCGCGCGGGCTGGTGGAGCTGGGCCGCGCCGACGCGGCCAGGATCGCGATCAGGGGCGGCAGCGCCGGCGGCTGGACGACGGTGGCGGCGCTGGTGCACAGCGACGTGTTCGCGGGCGGCGTCGCGCAGTACGCGATCACCGACCCGGAGAGCTGGGCGGCCGAGACGCACGACTTCGAGTCGCGCTACCTGGACGGGCTGATCGGGCCGCTGCCGGAGACGCGGCAGCGCTACACCGACCGTTCGCCGCTGCTGCACGCGCACCGGGCGTCCGGCCCGTGCCTGATGCTGCACGGGCTGGAGGACGCGATCGTGGACGTGAGCCAGGCCGAGCGGTTCGTCGCCGAGCTGGACCGGCACGGCAAGCGGTGGGCGCTGCTCACCTTCCCCGGCGAGCAGCACGGCTGGCGCAGGGAGGAGACCATCGTCGCGGCGCTGGAGGCCGAGCTGGCCTTCTACGGTCAGCTGTTCGGGTTCGAGACGCCCGAGGTCGCGCCGCTGAAGCTGGAGGGCGGGAAGTGAAGAGCGTCGCCGAGATCTGCTCGGACCTGATCAGGTTCGACACCACCAACCCGGGCTCCGGCGAGCGCCCGGCGGCCGAGTACGTCGCCACGCTGCTGGCCGACGCCGGGCTGGAGCCTGAGGTGTTCGAGTCCGCGCCCCGGCGCACGACCGTGGTGGCCAGGATGGCCGGCGAATCCTCCGACGCGCTCCTGATCCACGGCCACCTGGACGTGGTGCCCGCCGACCCGGCCGAGTGGCGGATGCACCCGTTCTCCGGCGAGATCGTCGACGGCTGCGTGTACGGCAGGGGCGCGGTCGACATGAAGGGCTCGTGCGCGATGACCCTGTCCACCGTGCTCGGCATGCGGGCGCGCGGGCAGCGGCCGAAGCGCGACCTGGTGCTGGCGTTCCTGGCGGACGAGGAGGCGACCGGCGACTACGGCTCCCGCCACGCGGTGACCGAGCACCGTGAGCTGTTCGACGGGGTGACGGAGGCGATCAGCGAGTCGGGCGGGTTCAGCGTCACGTCCGGCGGCCACCGGGTCTACCCGGTGGCGGTGGGCGAGCGCGGCACCGCCTGGATGAAGCTGACCGCGCACGGCGTGGCCGGTCACGGCTCCAAGCCCCCGGTCGACAACCCGGTGGCCACGCTGGCGCACGCGCTGTCGCGCCTGGCCGCACACCAGTGGCCGGTACGGCTCACGCCGCCGGTCGCGGCGCTGATCCGCGAGCTGTCGGCGATCACCGGACAGCCGGTGGACCTGGACCGGCTGGACGCCGAGGCGGCCCGGCTCGGCCCGCTGGGCGAGCTGTTCAAGGCCCAGATCCGCAACTCCGCCAACCCGACGATGCTGGCCGCCGGCTACAAGGTGAACGTGGTGCCCTCCTCGGCCGAGGCGCACGTCGACGGCCGCTACCTGCCGGGGCTGCGGGAGGAGTTCCTGGAGACGCTCGACGAGCTGCTCGGCCCGAAGATCACCCGCGAGTTCGTCAACCTGGAGGACGCCCCGGCGGCGCCGTACCCGTCGTCGTTCTTCGACGAGCTGGCCGGCTCTCTGGTGGCCGAGGACCCGCTGGCCAGGCCCGTGCCGTACGTGATGAGCGGCGGCACGGACGCCAAGTCGTTCGCCGGGCTCGGGATCCAGGGGTACGGGTTCGCGCCGCTCATGCTGCGGCCGGATCTCGACTACTTCGGCATGTTCCACGGCAAGGACGAGCGGGTGCCGGTGGCGGGGCTGGAGTTCGGCACGAGGGTGCTGGCCAGACTGCTCACCTGACGGTCTCACCCCCGGCGGCGCAGCACGCGGCGCGCGGTGAGGGCGCACAGCAGGGCGGAGGCGGCCACCAGGATGCCCGCCTCCGTCCACTGGAAGCGCCAGAACCGCTCCGGCGGGTGGTAGGTGACGGCGTAGGCGTAGCCCTCGGCGAACAGGCAGTCCTGCCACGCCTCGGCTTTCGCGCTGCTCCGCCCGGTGTCGAGGCCCCGCTCGCAGGCGGCGGGGTCATCCACCGCCCGCCCCGACGGGTCCACCCAGGTGGCGCCGACCAGCCGGGCGTCGGGGTCGTCGAGCACGACCGTGCCCGACAGCACGGCCCGGTCCGGCGGGGCGTAGTGGTCGCTGAGCGCGAACAGCGTGAACATGGTGGCCGCGACCCCGGCCACGACCAGCGCCATCGCCGGGAGCGTGCGCCTGAACAGCGTCCCGGCGAACACTCCGGCCGCGAACGCGTACAGCCACCACGCGGCCGGCGCCACCCCCGTCATGTTGAACACCCCGATGTTGCCGAACCCGGAGTCGATCCCCTCCCTGAAGACCGGACGCCACAGGCTGACCATGAGCGACAGCAGCAGCCCGCCGGCCACCACCGCGCCGCCCAGCACGCCGAGCTTGACCGCCAGCCACCGCCGCACCGGCACCGACTGGGTCCAGGCCAGCCGGTGGGTGCCGCGCTCGTACTCCCTGCCGAGCAGCGGCGCCCCCCAGAACGCGCCGATCAGCGCGGGCAGCACCAGCGGCATCCAGCCGAACAGTGTGTAGACGGCGTCGTACCGCTCCCCCAGGCCCACCGCCACCTCGACCGACCCGCAGTGGGCGAAACCGGCGGGGCAGCCGTCAGGGAAGTAGCCGGACACATAGCTCCGGGCCTCGGTCGCGGAGCCGAGCAGCAGCAGCCCGAGCACGACCAGGAAGCCGGCGGTGGTCAGGAGCTGCGCCCGGTGCTGGCGCCAGGTGACCCAGATCATCGCGCCACCCCCGCAGGACCCGGCAGCGCCGCCGCCTGAGGGCTGCGCAGGTAGCCCATGACCAGCTCGTCCAGGTTGGGGCGGCGGGTGCTCCAGCGCGGGTCGAGCGCGCGGTCGCCGCGGACCAGCAGGGTGGCGTGCCTGCCGGTGCCGGTCGCGGAGACGGCCTCCAGCCCTTCGGCCGCCTCCGCCGGGCCGGACAGCAGCAGATGGCCGGCGAGCAGGTCGTCGATGTCGCCGCTGACCTGGAGCCGGCCGCCGTTGAGCACGACCAGCCAGTCGCAGGTGTCCTCCAGGTCGGCGATCACGTGCGAGGACAGCAGCACGGTGAGGCCGCGCCCGGCCACCTCACCCATGAGGGTGCGCATCACGTCGTGCCGGGCCAGCGGGTCGAGGTTGGCCAGCGGCTCGTCCAGGACCAGGAGGTCGGGCGTCCTGGCCAGGGCGAGCGTGATCGCGACCTGCGCCTGCTGCCCGCCGGACAGCCGGCCCGCCCTGCGGCCGAGGGGGACGCCCAGCGCGTCCAGCCGGGCCCGCGCGCCCTCGCCGTCCCAGCGGGTGTTCGTCCGCCGCCCGAACTCCAGCAGCTCGCCGACGGTGAACGACTCGTACAGCGGCTTGTCCTGGGCCACGAACGCGGCGGTCCCCCGTACCGAGACGTGTCCCCGGTCGGGCGCGAGCAGGCCGACGGCGGCGAGCATGAGCGTGGTCTTCCCGGCCCCGTTGGGGCCGACCAGCGCGGCGACCCGCCCGGCGGGCACGGACAGCGAGCAGTCGCGCAGCGCCCACGCGCGCCGGCGCCGCACGCCCAGCCCTGTCACCTCCAGGATCGGCGCGCTCACGCCACGCCCTCCCGGGAGGCGTCGGAGAGGACGGCGGCGAACAGCGCCCGCAGGTCCTCCTCGTCCAGCCCGGCGTCCCTGGCCTCCCGCACCCACGCGGCCAGCCCCCGCCGCAGCCGCGTGTGCTCGGCCAGCCCGGCCCCGCCGAAGCCGCGCTCCACGAACGTGCCGAGCCCCGGCCGGCCCGTCACGAGCCCTTCACGCTCCAGCTCCCGGTAGGCCTTGAGCACGGTGTTGGGGTTGATCGCCAGCTTCTCGACGACCTCCCGCGCGGTGGGCAACTGGTCACCGGGGCGCAGCGTGCCGAGCCGCAGCGCGTGCTTGACCTGGTGGACGAGCTGGAGGTACGTGGCGACGCCCGACCCGCGGTCGAGCTGGAACTCGATCATAACACCCTTTCACTAATGAAGTAGTGAAAGGGTGATGGACTCGGCCCCGACCTGTCAACCGAAGACGGTCTTGGGGCGTTCCTGAAGCTCGCCGTCGACGTAGACGTCGACCTTCTCGTCATAGAAGGCGATCAGGCCGGCGACGCGCTCGCTCTCCGGCAGCGGGGTCGGGTACGACCACGCCAGGTCCTTCTCGCCGTTGACCGACCAGTATTCGGCGGTGCCCTTGTAGGGGCAGTGCGTCACGGTGCCGGTGTGTTCCAGGAGGTCCAGCCGCACGTCCGTCTTCGGCAGGTAGTAGCGGGGCGGCAGGCCCGTCTCGAACAGGATGCGGGCGTGCCGCGAGTCGGCCACCGTCACGCCTCCGACCTCGACGCGGACGTGGCGGGAGCTGGGGAGGATGTCGACGCGGGTGTAGGGGCTGCGGGCGTGCACGTACACCTGTTCGTCCTCCTCGAACCAGGCGTCCATGGCGTCCCAGGTGAAGCGGACATGGCCCCTGATCGCCTCCAGCGGCGAGTCCGGGTACGTGACGGCGGCGTCGGCCGCCTCCTTCCCGCCCGCCGTCACCGTGTGGACGACCCCGTCGCCCCGGCTCGGCGAGCGCTCGACCGCTCCGGTCGGCTTGAGCTCGGCCTGGACGTCGTCCAGCGGGACGTAGTAGGCCGGGTAGTAGGGCACCTCCCACACCAGCAGGGCACGGGTGGTGTCGGCGACCGGGCGTCCACCGAGAAAGATCCTGACACGCTTGGCCGAGGGCTCGACGCGGACCCGGCCACGGCTCACGGCATCCATACCCACGCAAACCCCGGCTCCCGCGGGGCTATTCCACCCCGAACGCCGCCAGCGTCGCCCACGTGACGAGCGCGCCCACGGCCGTGCCCGCGGCCACCTGGGCGGGGGTGTGGTGCGCCAGCCGGACCCTGGCCCAGCAGACCAGCGCCACCACCGCCGCCCCGGCCAGCAGGACCGGCACGGCGGGCAGCACGTACGCGAGCACCACGACCGTGCCCGCGCACACGGCGGCGTGGAAGGAGATCTTCCAGCGGAACGTGACCGGGATCGTCACGGCCAGCGCGGCGAGCATCGCGGTCACGGCGGCCAGCAGCAGCCGTGGCGCGCCCAGCCAGGCCAGCAGCACCAGCGCGCCCAGCACGCCCGCGACGGCGGCCAGCAGCGGCCCCGGGCGGCTCGCCCGATCCACGATGTGGTGGGAGTCGAGACGGCCCGACCGCACCCCGGCGGCGATCACCGCAGCGGGCACTCCCCCGCACAGCACCGACGCCACCAGCCCCCACGCGGCCCCCGTCCAGCCCTGGGCGACCAGGCCGATGGCCGGCGGCATGGAGATCACCAGGACCTGCGGGGCGAGCAGGTCGGTGACCCCGCGCGCGAGCCGATCGGACATCATGTCAGGAGGGTACGCGATCATGCTCCGCACCCCGGTGACCCCGGGCCAGGTGTCTTCCCATCCCGGCCGCCGTACGGGAGAGGCCGGGCTACCCCTTGCCCGCGGCGTTGACGATGCGGGTGGTGGAGCGGTCGGGGATGGCCTCCATCTCCCAGCACTCGGCCCCCAGCAGCGCCGCGGCGGCGCGGCGGCCCCCGGCGTGCGGGTCGCCGGCGGTGTGGGCGAGCGCGCCCGGCCGCATCGGCGCCAGCAGATCGATGTAGTGCTCCGGCGCGTGCGCCTCCGGCGGTCCGGTGACGATGAACACGCCGGTCACCGCGCGCAGCGCGGCGAGCACCTCGGCCCGCTCCACCGCCGGGTTGAACGGCCGCGAGGGGCCCTTCCACGCCCGTACGCGAGGATCGTCCTCGACGCCGACGACCAGGGGCAGCCCCCGGGCGGCCACCTCTCCGAGATAGCGCACGTGGCCAACGTGCAGGATGTCGAAAACTCCGGTCACGACCGCCGCCCCCGGGTGGTCGTACCGCTGCACCCAGACGGCCTCCAGGCTGCTCACCCAGGCACCCCTCCTAGTCGACTCGTCGATCGCAGCGTACAAGGTCCGGCGCGGCACCCCGACAGCCGATCGCCGGAAAGGCGATTCCTACCTTTTCGCGATAATCCGCGGGGGTGGGTTCGCGCGTCGAACAACGTCGCCGAAACGGGGGGTCAGCGTGACACGACCGGACGTCCATCAGCCCGAGCACGACCTCGAGATGCGCTTCCCCGGGGACCCGGCGGCGGTCGCCAGGGCGAGGGGGCTGGTCACCGGCACCCTCGGCCGCGACCACCCGCTGCACGACGACTGCGCGCTGCTGATCAGCGAACTGGCCACGAACGCGGTGCTGCACACCCGCTCGGGCGGGGGCGGCTCGTTCACGGTGCGGCTGCGCGCGACGGGAGCGACGGTGCTGGTGTGCGTCGAGGACGCGGGCTCGGACGGCCCGCCGTGCGTGTGCGGCGCCGACCCGCGGGCGACGAGCGGGCGCGGGCTGCCGATGCTGGAGGCGCTCAGCCACCGCTGGGGCTATACCCGGGGCGACGGGACGACGACGGTCTGGTTCGAGCTGCTGCTGGTGACGGTGCCGGCCGGCTGGGCGGCCGAGCCGGTCTAACAGAGCCGGTTCTAGACGAGCCGGTCTAGACGTCGAGCCGGCACAGGCCCTCGGCCAGCGCTTTCGTGGTCAGCCGGGTGCGGCTGTCGCAGGCCAGTTTGGCGAAGATGTGTTCGAGATGGGTGGTGACGGTGCGGACGCTGAGCACGAGCGCGGCGGCGATCTGCGGGTTGGAGTCGCCGGCCGCGACCCGGGTGAGCACGTCCACCTCGCGCCCCGTCAGGTCGTACGGCAGGGAGCAGGGCCGCTCGGCCACCACCGCGCCCTGCAGCGAGCCCTGGTAGCCGACGCCGGCGCGCAGCAGCCGGGTCTCGTGCCACTGCCCGAGCCGGTCGAGCCAGAGGCCGTGCCGGCCGAGCTCGCGCGAGTCGATGAACGCGCGCGCGTAGGCGGGCATCGCCGGATCGTCGCGCAGCGCCTCGGAGACCGGCCGCCCGGGGACCTCGCGCAGGATGCCGGCCCGGTCGAAGGCGACCGCGCGGAACCCCTGCGGCAGCCCCACCGGGTCGATCACGCACCGGGTGAGGTCGGTGACGTGCGCCAGCATCGGGCTCACGGCCGTCACCAGCGGGCCGGTCAGCGCGGGGAACGCGTCGCGGGTGGCCAGGTGGAGCAGGCCCGTGTAGCGGCCCTCGGCCAGGAACAGCGGCGCCGTCAGCCCCGCCCGCCACCCGTAGGGCGCCAGATGGCGGCGGAAGTAGAGCTCGGTGCCCGGCTCCGGCATGACGACCGGCCGGCGGGTGGCCATCGCCGTGCGGTAGGCCTCCAGCCCGGTGTACTCCTCGGCGGCGTCGCCGTCGACGCGCCGGTGCCCGTCGGACACGACGCTCTGGTGGCGGCCGGTGGCGGGGTCGAAGGCGACGAACTCGTAGGCGTCGACCGGCACCACCTCGCGCAGCGCGGTCATCGCGCCGTGGGCCCCGGCTCCCGCGGCCACCTGGTAGCCGACCTCGGCGAACGCCTGCAGCTGGCGGACGTTCAGGGTGATCTCGGCCACGGTTCTTTATACCACTGCCGAATTTTCCGGGGGCGGACGCGAGAGTCAGGCTGCTATCGTCGGACCCATGCAGCGCGCTCTCGTCACGACGACGCCGGACCCCGTCCCGGCGCGCTGATTCCTGCTCCCGGGCGAATGCCCGGGAGAGTCGGTCGTTCGCCCTTTCCACGCGAAGGACGATCATGAACGACCACCGCAGACTCGGCCGCGAGCTCGGCCTCTTCGACACCGACCCGCTGATCGGCTCCGGGCTCCCCTTCTGGCTGCCCGCGGGCGCCGCCGTCCGCAAGGCCGTCGAGGACTACGTGTACGAGCTGGAGCGCCGCAACGGCTACCAGCACGTCAACTCGCCCGTGCTGGGCAAGCGCGAGCTGTACGAGCGATCCGGGCACTGGGCGCACTACGCCGAGGACATGTTCCCGCCGATGCGGGTGGGCGGGGAGGAGTTCGTGCTGCGGCCCAGCCTCTGCCCGCACCACGCGCTCGTCTACCGCTCCCGCCCGCGCACCCACCGCGACCTGCCGCTGCGGATCGCCGAGCTGGGCGGCATGTACCGCTCGGAGCTGTCCGGCGTGCTCGGCGGGCTGACCAGGGTACGGGCCATCCAGCTCAACGACGGGCACGTGTTCTGCCGGCCCGAGCAGGCGGCCGGCGAGGTGTCGGCCGCGCTCGACCTGATCGAGGCCGCGCACGCCCAGCTCGGCATCGAGGCCGCCCGCTACCGGCTGTCGCTGCGCGGCGAGGGCGCCAAGTTCGTCGACGACCCGGAGATGTGGGACCGCTCGGAGTCGATCCTGCGCGAGGTGCTCCACCGGCGCGGGCGCGCCTTCGACGAGGAGCGCGGCGAGGGCGCCTTCTACGGCCCCAAGATCGACATCCAGATCGCGGACCCGGCGGGGCGCGAGTCGACCCTGTCGACCGTGCAGGTCGACTCCTTCCAGCCGGAGCGCTTCGACCTGGAGTACGCGGGCGGCGACCGGCCGGTGATGGTGCACCGCAGCGTGGTGGGCGGGCTGGAGCGGCTGGTGGCCCATCTGATCGAGGTGCACGGCGGCGCGTTCCCCGCCTGGATGGCGCCGGTGCAGGCGGTCGTGCTGCCGCTGTCCGACGCCGAGCTGCCCGCCGCGGGCGACGTGGTACGGCGCTGCGTGGCGGCGGGGATGCGGGCCGAGCTCGTCGAGCCGGGCCGGGGCACCCTCGGCGCCCGGATCAGGGCCAACCGGCTGGTTCCCTTCCAGCTCGTCGTGGGACCGCGCGAGGCCGCCGGTGGCGGGGCGGCGGTGCGGCTGCGCGACGGCAGCCAGGCAGGGGTGGTGCCGGTCGCCGAATTGGCGGCGATGTGCGCGCCGCGCTTCCAACCCGGGCAATAGATCAAATAAACGTCACGACTCTTCCCACAGCCGGTAAAGGGCTCATACATTGCCCCCAACGCCGTGTCAGAGGGAGTTGTTTTGACCGAGTCGAGCGACCGACAGGCCGGGCCCGTACAGGCCCGCGAACAGGAACGCCCGGCCCGGCAGCTCGCAGGCCCCTTACGGCTCGGCGTATGGGTCGTCGGCGGGCTGCTCTCGGCCTACTCGATCGCGGTCGTGTTCTGGCCGGTCGAGGCGTTGCAGCACCGGATGACGTTCCTGGCGGCGGCGCTGCCGCTGGTGTTCCTCTGCTACCGGTCGGGGGCGGCGCAGTCGCTGAGCCGCCTCCGTCGCCTCCCCGGCGAGTTGCGACGCCTCGGCCGGCGGCTGGACGGGCCGTTCGCGCGCCGCCTGCGCGCCCGCTTCTCCCGGTCCGGGCCGCCCGCCGGGGCGGCGACGCACCCGGACGCCAGGGCGCTCACGTTGGGCGAGGCCCCGACGCTGCCGGAGGTCCGCGCTACGGGGGTCCTCCCGGACGCGCCGACGCTGCGCGACGTCCCGGCCGCCGACCCGCCGAAGGGCGCGAGCCCGTCGGCGGACACGGTGGTCATCGGCGTCGCGCCGGACACCCCCTCCCGCCCGGACACTGACCCCCGCCCGGACACTGACCCCCGTCCGGACACCGACCCCCCGGACACCGCCACCCGTCCGGACACCGACCCCCCGGACACCGCCACCCGTCCGGACACCGACCCCCCGGACACCGCCACCCGTCCGGACACCGACCCCCCGGACACTCTCTCCCGCCCGGGCACCGGTCTTCTGGACACCGCCCGCCCGGACACACCTGACGACACGCTGGTCCTCGACCGGACGACCGGGGCGGCGGACGAGCCCGGGCCGGCGCCGGTCGCGGACACGCTTCCGGTGGAGGTCGGGGCGGAGGGTCCGGTGCGCCGGAAAGGCGAGTGGCCGACCGTCGGTGACTGGCTGCTGGCGCTGGCCTCGCTGGCGGTGCTCGTGTACCCGCTGGCGGACATCGAGTCGTTCCGCGATCGAGGGTCGGGCGCGGCGCTGTCGGAGCTGGACGTGATCGCCGGGATAGGGCTGACCCTGCTCCTGCTGGAGGCGGTGCGCCGCACGGTCGGCGCGGTTCTCTCCATCATTTGCGCCATTTTTCTGGCATATGCCTATTACGGCGCGATGCTGCCCGTCGATTGGACGATCGGCCACCGAGGTCTCGACCTCGACCAGATCGTGTCGCAGCTCTATACGGGCACGGAAGGCTTTTTCGGCGTCCCTCTCCAGGTGGCGGCGAGTTACATCATCCTTTTCACCGTCTACGGCGCGGTCCTCGACTACTCCGGCGCCAGCAGGTTCTTCATCGACCTGAGCTTCTCCGCCTTCCGCAGGTCACGCGCCGCCCCCGGCCGCACCGTGACCACCGCCGGATTCCTGCTCGGCACGGTGTCCGGCTCGGGCGTGGCGACCACCGTGAGCCTGGGCAGCGTGGCCTGGCCGGTGCTGCGGCGGGCCGGCTACCCGAGAGAGCCCGCCGGCGGCATCCTCGCGGCCGCCGGCATAGGCGCCATCCTGTCGCCGCCGACGCTCGGCGCGGCGGCGTTCATCATCGCGGAGGTCATGCGGGTCAGCTACCTGCAGGTGCTGATCTACGCGACGATCCCGACGATCCTCTACTACCTGGGCATCCTGCTGGCGATCGAGATCGACTCCCGCCGGTTCGGCACGCACGCCGTGCGGGTGGACACGCCCGGCGTCGGCAGGCTGCTGCTGCGCTTCGGCTACCACTTCAGCTCGCTGATCCTGATCGTGGTCCTGATGGCGATGGACCGGTCGGCGTTCCAGTCGGTGGTGATCGCCACCGCGGTCGCGTTCGCCCTGTCGTTCCTGGACCCCGCCCACCGGATGGGCCCGAGGCGGATCGGCCGGGCGCTGGCCAAGGGCACGCTGGAGGTGCTCCCGGTGACCGCGGTGTGCGCGGCGGCGGGCATCATCGTCGGCGTCATCACCCAGACCGGGCTCGGCCTGAACCTGAGCTCGATCATCGTGGACTTCGCCGCGGGCAACCTGATCTTGACCACGGTGATGGCGGCCGTGGCGGTCATGCTGCTCGGCCTGGCGGTGCCGGTGACGGCCAGCTTCATCATCGCCGCGGTGATCATCGCCCCCGCGCTGACGGCTCTCGGCGTGGGGCAGGCCGAGGCGTACATGTTCATCTTCTACTACGCGGTGCTGTCCGAGGTGAGCCCGCCGACCGCGCTGTCGGCGGTCGCGGCCTCCGCCATCACCGGCGGCAACACGTACCGGACCATGATGATGACCTGGCGCTACACGCTGCCGGCCTTCCTCGTGCCGTTCGCGTTCGTGCTCACCCCGCACGGCCAGGCGCTGCTCGGCCAGGGGCCGTTCGGCACCGTGCTGGCCATGACGGCGGTGTCGGCCGTCGCGGTGGCGGCCCTGGCGATGGCCACCGGCGGCCTGGCCGGCGCGCCCGAGCGGCTGCTGGCCGCGGTGGCCGCCGTGCTGCTGCTGTTCCTCGAACCCGTCCCGATCGTCGCGGGCCTGGCCGTGCTGGCCGTCGCGGCAGCCGTCCACCTCATCAGAAGAAGGAGCGTCCCAGCGTGAAGCGGATATTTGCGGTGCTCGCCGTGGCCGGCCTGATCGCGGGCTGCGGAGGCGCCGGCGGAGGCTCGGGCAACCGGCTGTCGATCGCCACCGGCGGCACCACCGGCGTCTACTACGTCTACGGCGGCGGCCTGGCCAAGCAGCTGTCGGCCAACATCGCCGACACCCAGGCCACCGCCTCGGTCACCTCCGCCTCCGTCGAGAACATCAAGCTGCTGGCCACCGGCAAGGCCGACATCGGCTTCTCCCAGGCCGACACGGCCGCCGACGCGGTCAACGGCACCGGCTCGTTCACCGAGAAGCAGCCGATCAAGGCGCTGGCGCGGATCTACGACAACTACGCGCACGTGGTGGTCGCCCCGGGCGTGCAGGCCGGGAAGGTGGCCGACCTGAAGGGCAAGACGGTCTCGCTCGGCCCGCCGAACTCCGGCACGCAGGTCGTGGCCAGGCGGATGCTGGAGGCGGCCGGGCTCGACCCCGACACCGACATCAGCAAGCAGCAGCTGTCGATCAACGAGTCGGTGCAGGCCGTCAAGGACGGCACCGTCGACGCGTTCTTCTGGGTCGGCGGCCTGCCCACGGCCGGCGTGGTGGACCTGGCCACCAGCAAGCCCGACATCAAGATCATCGACACCGCCGACGTGCTGGCGGAGATGCAGCGCGAGTACGGCGAGCAGTACGTCGGGCTCGACATCGGCCTGGACGTCTACAAGCTCGAAGGCTCCGTGGAGACGGTCGGCATCGCCAACGTGCTGCTGGTGCCCGACACCATGGACGAGCAGCTGGCCTACGACATCACCCGGACGCTGTTCGAGAAGAAGCAGGAGCTGGTCGCGGTCCACCCGGAGGCCGACAAGCTCGACCCGGCGCTGGCCCAGCAGGTGCGGCCGGTCGCCCTGCACCCCGGCGCGGCCCGCTACTTCAAGGAGAAGGGCTGATCCGGCTGGCCCTCTCGCTCGCCGCGGTGCTGGCCCTCGGCTCCGGCGGCGGGCCGGGCCGTCCGGCCGTCAACGGGCTGGTGCTGCCGCCCTCCGGGGCGTTCGCTCTCGCGTACGTCCATTCGGTCTACCGTGCGCCCTCGGCGGAGCTGTTCACCGCCGAGGGCCGCGGCTTCACGATGCGCGCCGTGGTGTCCACCGGCGGCGGCGTGCTCGACTACTACGCGCTCGACGGGACCCGGTCGCGTACGCCCGAGGGGGCGTGGCTGCTGCGGCTGGCGGCGCCGGCCGCGTACGGCGAGCTGTCGCTGCTCGCCACCCCGATCGGGCGCAGGACGCTCGTCGCCGGCGGGCGCTGCCTGCCGCTGCACCCGGCCGGCGGCGCGCGCGAGGTGACGGTGCGGGTCGGCCTGACGCTGGAGGACCGGGGCGTGCCCTGCCCGCCGCCCTACAACCAGTCGTTCTTCTTGAACACCACGTACAGCGCCACCGACACGACGGACACCAGCGCCAGCGACATCCAGAAGCCCACCGCCTGGCCGGAACCGGGGAACGGCACGTTCTGGCCGTAGAAGCCGGTGATGGCGGTGGGCACCGCGATGATGGCCGCCCAGCCGGTGAGCCGTTTCATGATCTGGTTGAGCCGGAAGCCCTGCTGGGCCAGGCGCGTCTCGCGCATGTTGGCCAGCAGGTCGCGCAGCGACTCCAGCAGCTCGGCCGTGCGCTGCACGTGGTCGTAGACGTCCTGGTAGTAGGGCATCATCTGGGAGCCGCGCAGGACGCCCTGGTCGCGGTGGAGCAGGGTGCCGAAGAGCTCCCGCATCGGCATCACGACCTTGCGGAAATGCGCGGAGGTCTTGCGCAGCTCGTACATCTTCCGCTGCACCTCCCTGGCGTCGGCGGGCCGCTCCTCGAACAGCTCCTCCTCCAGGTCCTCGGCCCGTCCGTCCAGGTCGAGCACCAGCTCCAGCTGCCCGTCGACCACCCAGTCGAGCAGGCCGTGCAGCAGGAACAGCACCCCGTTCCCGGCCAGCGCGGGCGCGGCGTCCCAGCGCCGGACCACCTCGTCCAGGTCGACCGCCGGGTCCAGCCTGACCGTGACGAGGGCGGTCTCGGTGACGAAGACGTCGATCTCGGCCGGGGCGAACCGGTCGCCGTCGAAGCGCATCGCGTACACGGTGATGAACAGGTGGTTGGCGTAGACGTCGGCCTTGGGGCGCTGGTGGTCGGCGAGCACGTCCTCGACGGCCAGCTCGTGCAGGCCCAGCTCGTCGCCGAGCGCGGTCAGCTCCTCAGGCGTCGGCCGGCACAGGTCGATCCAGATCGCGTTGCGGTGGTCGGACACGTGGTCGGAGACCTCGGCCAGGGGGAAGTTCTCCTTCTCCAGCCGGCCGTCCCGATACAGGCGGGTACGCACCTAAAGCAGTCTGGCAAAGCGCGCGGCGTTCCGCACCGCCGCGCCGCCGGGGTCGTTGTTGAAGTACACGTACGCGTCGCGCCAGCCCGCCTCGCGGACCCGCCCGGCCCAGGTCTTCAACGCCGCGTCCCCGTACGAGAACCCGTCGGCGGAGCGGCCCTGATGAAGCCGCACGTACCCCCACGGCGCGGTCCGCCAGAACGGGTTCTGCGGCTGGTTGAGCCGGTCGGCCCAGCACAGGGCGGCCTGGCGGGACTCCAGGATCGCCCGGGTCTCGCCGGTCCACCACGACTCGTGCCGGAACTCCACGGCCAGCCTGACGTGCCCGGGGAAGCAGCTCAGGCAGCGTTCCAGCCGGCCGGGGTCGGCCCGCAGCGTGGGCGGGAGCTGCAGCAGGATCGGGCCGAGCGTGCCGCCGAGCCCCGACGCGGCCGCCATCAGCCTGGCGACGGGCTCCTCCGGCTCGTCCAGCCGCTTGATGTGGGTGAGGTAGCGGCTGGCCTTGACCGCCATGACGAAGCCGTCGGGGGTGCGCTCGCGCCAGCCGGCGAACGTCTCCGTCTTCGGCAGCCGGTAGAACGCGTTGTTGTTCTCGACCGTGGGGAAGGTCTCCGCGTACGTCTCCAGCCAGAGCCGCTGCGGCACCCCCTCGGGATAGAGGACGCCGCGCCAGTCCGCGTACTGCCACCCCGAGGTGCCCACGAGCGTCGCCATTCCGATGGCCTACCCACCCCGTCCACGTGCAGTACTGTCGCACTCGCCGACCGGACGAGGAGGTCTGATCAGGGATGGGCGCCAACCACGCGCACGACCATGCGCACGGCACCCCGGTGCCCGCCTCACGGCGGGCCGTCGTGGCCACGCTGGCCGTTCTTGTGCCGCTGGCGGCCGTCACGCTGGCGGCGCTGGTGCTGCTGTGGCCGGACGGGCGTCCGGAGGCGGCCCAGGAGCAGACCGGGTTCCAGCGGGTGGCCGGCACGATCACCGCGGTGGCGCTGGAGCCGTGCGGTGAGACACAGCCCGGCGCGCCCGAGCCGCACCCGGCGACCTGCGGCAAGGCGACCGTCACCGTCGGCGAGGGGCGCGACGAGGGCCGCCAGGTCACCCTGTCGCTGCCCAGCGGGCCCGGCTCCCAGCGCTTCACCGCGGGCGACGACGTGGTGCTGCTGCACAACCCGCAGGCCGAGGAGGGCATGCCGGCCTACCAGCTGTCCGACCACGACCGGTCGGCGCCGCTGCTGCTGCTCGGGGCGGCGTTCGCGCTGGCGGTGATCGCGTTCGGGCGCTGGCGGGGGCTGACGGCGCTGCTGGGCCTGGCGATCACGTTCGTGCTGCTGCTCACGTTCGTGATCCCCGGCATCCTGGGCGGCGAGCCGCCGATGCTGGTCGCGATCGTGGGCGCCTCGGCGATCATGCTGTCGGTGCTGTTCCTGACGCACGGGTTCACGCTGGCGACCTCGATGGCGGTGCTCGGCACGCTGGCCAGCCTCGCCGTGACCGGCGTGCTCTCGTACGCGGTGATCGGGGTCGCCAAGCTGAGCGGCATCACCGACGACAGCTCGTTCACCCTCGACATGAGCATGTCCATCGACACGCAGGGGCTGCTGCTGGCGAGTATCATGATCGGCGCGCTGGGGGTCTTGGACGACGTGACGGTCACCCAGTCGGTGACCGTCTCCGAACTGGCCGCGGCCAACCCGTCCTACGGGTTCCGCCGCCTCTACCGGGCGGGCAGCCGGATCGGCCGGGCACACATCGCGTCGGTCATCAACACGATCATCCTGGCGTACGCGGGGGCATCGCTGCCGCTGCTGCTGCTGTTCAGCATCGGCGAGCAGCCGCTGGGCGAGGTGCTGACGACGCCGGTCATCGCCCAGGAGGTGGCCCGCAGCGTGGTGGGCACGCTGGGGCTCATCTCCGCCGTGCCGATCACCACCGCGCTGGCCGCCCTCGTCACCTCCCGCCACGCGAACCCGTCCGGCGCCGCCTCCGGCGAACCGGAGCCCGCGCCCCGGCCCTCCGGAGAGTCCTTCTTCGCCGACGACACCCCGCGGGCTCCCCTTCCCGGGCCGGACGGCCCGTACGGCGACCGGCCGCTCCCCCGCCGCGCCCGGCACCGCCGCGCCGGCTCCCCGCCGTAGAAGGGCGGGCTCAGGCGATCTCGGCGCTGCCGTCGACCCGGAGCTTGCGGCGGGCGCGCTCGTAGAAGGTGGTGCCCAGGCGCACCACCTTGGCGGCTCCCGGGCAGGCCGTCACCGTGATCCGGTCGCCGGGCCCGAGACGGCCCACCACCCTGCCGTCCAGCTCGACGGCGAGCTGCCCGCTGGACGGCAGGAGCTCCAGCCTGACCTCCTCGTCCGCCGGCAGCACCAGCGCCCGGTTGAACGCCGAGTGCGCCGCCGCGGGCACCACCAGCACCGCCTCCACCCGCGGCGACACCACCGGCCCGCCCGCGGAGAAGCTGTAGGCGGTGGACCCGGTGGAGGTGGCCACGATCACCGCGTCGGCTGCGTAGTTGACGAACGGGTTGCCGGCCGCGGTGACGGTCACCGCCGCCAGCCCGTCGCCGGGGAAGCGCACCAGGGCGATGTCGTTGAACGCCATCAGCTCCTGATTTCCGAGCCTGGTGCGGACCGCCATCCGCGGCTCCACGGTGTGGCGGTTGTGGTCGATCGCCGAGAGCGTCTCCGACAGCTCGGCCACGTCGATCTCGGCGAGGAAGCCCAGCCGCCCCAGGTTGACGCCGAGCACCGGAGTGCCGCGACCGGCGATCAGCCGCATCGTGCGCAGCATCGTGCCGTCGCCGCCCAGGCTCACCACCAGGTCGGCCCGCTCCACCAGCGTCTCGCCGTCCACCGCCACCGCGCTGCAGTCGATCCGCCCCACCTCCTCGGGCAGCCCGAGCACCGTGACGTCACGACCGGCGGCCCAGCCGAGGATGATGTCGATCGCCTCCTTGGAGTCGCGCTGAGGATGCAGCACCAGCCCGACCGTCCCGACCATGCCCATGGGGACACTCTAGGGTCCGCCCGCAACAGGCGGACCGGCGGAAAGGTGGCGCCGAGAGGTCCGTGGCGCATGGTAATGTTTTCCCCGCGGAGCAGAGCGAGAAGCTCGGCCACGCGACAGCACCACGGGATGTAGCGCAGCTTGGTAGCGCACTTGACTGGGGGTCAAGGGGTCGCAGGTTCAAATCCTGTCATCCCGACGTTAAAGCCCTGATGGGGAGCGATTCTCATCAGGGCTTCGTCGTCTCTGGCGCCACGACGTCGGCGAGACCGTCCGCACCCGCCGGCGCCTGTGATCCTGTTGCGCGTCCGCACGTCATGCCCGGAGGTGGCCCATGGGGCGCAGGCCGACGATCGACCGCGACGAGCTGGCCAGGCTGGTCGCCCGCGGGCTGAGCGTGCAGGAGCTGGCCGCCCATTTCGGGGTGAGCGAGTCCGGGGTGCTGCAGGCCAAGCGGGCCGCGGGGCTGGCCAAGCCGATGCTCGACCACAGCCGGGCGCTGCCGTGGAAGCTGGAGCGCGCCCACTCCCAGTCCGGCCCCGCCACCAACCTGCGCAACCTGTCGGCGGCGGCGCAGGGCAGGCCGCCCGCGCCCGAGCGGCTCAACACCGCGCTGCGGTGGGCCAAGCGGCTGGTCGACGCCGGGCTCGACGTCGGCTACGACCCGGCGACCGGCTTCGTCGAGATCCCTGCGGCCCCTGACGGCTCCCACGTCGCAGCCGTGCTGGAAGCCGCCAGAAAGGCCCTGGAAGAGGGCTGAAGGCGGCGTTTCACCGGCGCTTCCCTGGGCAGTTCGCGGTCTCAACAGAAGAGACCGGAGGCGAACAATATGGACACCTTGATCTGGGTGGCCCTCGTCGTGGTCGCGATCGCGGCGGTCGCCGCGGTGGCCTACGTGGTCGTGCAGCAACAGCGCCGCAGCCGGTTGCGCGACCGTTTCGGCCCCGAGTACGAGCGCACGATGGCCGAGCACGACACCAAGCGCGAGGCCGAGCAGGAGCTGATCGCCCGCGAGCAGCGCCACGCCGAGCTGGACATCAAGCCGCTTCCCGAACAGTCACGTGACGACTACGCCCACCGGTGGGCCGAGGTGCAGGAGCGCTTCGTGGACGCCCCCGAATCCGCCGTGGCGGAGGCCGATCAGCTGGTGACGGCGGTCATGGCCGAGCGCGGCTACCCGACGGAGGACTTCCGCCAGCGGATCGCCGACCTGTCGGTGGGGCACGCCGAGACGCTGACCCACTACCGGAAGGCGCACGACATCAGCGAGCGCGCGACCCGCAAGGAGGCCTCGACCGAGGACCTGCGCCAGGCGATGGTCCACTATCGCGCGCTCTTCGAGGAATTACTGCACGAGACGACCCGAGGACGGTGACGGGTATGAACGACGAGCTGAACGTGCCGTCGCAGCGCTCCGACCAGCAGGTACGGAACGACCGCGACGACGAGTACACCACGGACGACAAGACCGGCGGCACCCACCGGGAGCCGTACGGCAGGAATGACGAGGACGTGCTGGTCGTGTCGGACAGGCACACCACCAATGACACCGGCCCCCACCCGGCCCCCGGTGACCCGGACCCGCTCCAGGACAGCACGGCGCACGCCGACCCGCTCCATGACGGCACGGCGCACGCCGATCCCCTCCATGACGGCACGGCGGACGCCGACCCCCTTCATGACGCGGCCCGGGATCCCGACCCCGACTCCCCGTATGACGGACCGCACGACACGGTGACGGCGACCGAGCAGGTGACCGCGGCCGGCCCCGGGCCCGCCCAGCCCGCCGAGGATCCCCCCTCGCACGCCGCTCCCCAGGCGTTCCCCCTGTTCGAGCAGGACCCCGACGAGGTGCAGTCACGCTGGCGCGACGTGCAGGCCTCCTTCGTCGACGACCCGGCGGAAGCGGTCCACCGCGCCGACGGGCTCGTGGGCGAGGTCGTCGACTCGCTGACGAACGCGTTGCGGTCCCGTACGGGAGAGCTGCGCGAGCGCTGGAAGGCCGACGGCGGCGACGACACCGAGCGGCTCCGGCAGGCACTCCGCGAGTACCGGGGCGTACTGGAGGGACTGCTCGCCATCTCAGGCCGGGACAACCCGGCGTCGTCCAGCAAGACCACGGTGTAGGAGGAGGATCACATGCTCGCGATAGTCGCCGCGATCGTCTTCGGTTTAGGTTTCCTCCTGGACCTGCTGGACACGCAGATCGCCGGAAGCATCTCCGGCACCACGTTCATGCTGCTGGGCCTGACGCTGCTGGCGCTGCACCAGGCCGGCATCGGCACGGCGAGCGTGAAGAGCTACGGAGGCTGGCGCGGCCGTAGCCGGCGCTAGCCGATCAGGACAAGCGGCCGCGCCCGGCGTACTCGATACGCCGGGCGCGGCTCTTTGCACGTGGGCCAGTCGGCGGCTGATATCAGCTCTTGCCCGGGAACCTCATGGTCACTGTGCTTCCGCCGCCGATGTGAAGGGTCAGGTCGGACGACAGCAACCGGGCCACCCACAGCCCCATGCCGCCCACCGAGCCGGGCAGCGGGCCCGGCTTCCAGGTGCCGTCGTCGTGCACCTCGATCACGATGTCCCCGGAGTCGGACCAGAGGCGCACCCGCGCCGCGTCGTCCCCGTGGGTGACCGCGTTGGTGGCCACCTCGTTGACGGCGATGACGAAGTCGTCGACGGCCTCATGGTGCATGCCGAGCTCTCGTGCCCCGGACGCGGCGAACTCCCGGACCTGCGGCAGGTCCGGGAGCCGGAAATGAAGCCTGCGCACGCGCGCGCCGGGTGGCGGGCCCGGTGAGCCCGCCTGAGGATGGATGTCCTCTGTCATCACCCGGCGTTCCCCCTTAACCGACGGTCAGCTCTGCGCGCAGCTGGTCGAGGACCTTGCGGAGAATCCTGGAGACGTGCATCTGCGAGATGCCGAACTCCGCGGCGATCTCTGCCTGGGTCATGTTGCCGAAGAACCGCAGCAGCAGGATGTGCTTCTCGCGCGAGGGGAGCGCGTCGATGAGCGGCTTGACGGCTTCGCGGTCGACCATGGTGCTGAGCGTGTCGTCGTCCTCGGGGATGACGTCGCCGAGGGAGGCGGCGTCGTCATCGGTGCCGAGCGGCGCGTCCAGCGAGAGCGTGCTGTAGGCGGCGGAGGCGTCGAGCGTGAGCAGGACGTCCTCCTCGGAGATCTTCATCTTCGCGGCCAGCTCGGCGACGGTCGGCGAGCGGCCGAGGTCCTGGCTGAGGTCGGCGACGAGCCGGTTCAGCTCGGAGCGGCGTTCCTGGTAGAGGCGGGGCACCCGGATCGCCCAGGTGCGGTCACGGAAGTGACGCTTGACCTCCCCGGTCATGGTGACGACGGCGTAGCCCCTGAAGGCGTGGCCGAGCGAGGGGTCGAAGCCGTTGATGGCCTTCATGAGCCCGACGTACGCCGCCTGGAGGAGGTCCTCCAGCGGCTCGCCGCGGTAGCGGTAGCGCCGGGCGATCTCCATCGCCAGCGGCCGGTGCATCTCCACGATGCGCTCGCGAAGCCGTTCTCTGAGACTGTCGGGGGTTCCTTCCCCGACCATCTCGGCCAGGAGCTCTTCGGCGGTCATCTCTTCGAGGACGAGTTCCTGCACAGCCATCGCTGCTCCTCTATGGGGTGGCAGGCGGCCTCTGTAACAGGAAAAGCCCATACAGAGGCACGCCTCGCTCAACGTTCGAGACGAAAGCCCTCTGCTGGACTTCGGACACCAGTATGCCCTACTCCCGAAGGAGTATTCCTCTCTACTTCAGTGACAGTAAGGTTGCCCCGTGACAGTGCCCGAGAATGGCGAGGGGTCCACGGCCGCCCTGAGCCTGACGTCGTCCACCGTTGACGAGATTGCCGTGATCAGGGTCGACGGTGTGCTCGACGCCACGACGCGCGAGCAGTTCGCGGACTATCTCTCCCTGGCGGGGCCGGACCTGATACTCGACCTGGCCGGGGTGACGTTCATGGACTCGCGAGCGCTGGGGCTGATCGTCCATCACTGGCAGACCAGCCTCAGCTCGGGCGCGAAGTTCGCGCTCATCGGCGTCGAGTACGCCAAGTCCAAGGTGATGTGGATCACCGGCCTGGCACAGCGGCTGCCGATCTACGACACCCTCGACGACGCCCTGGCGGCGATCGGCTAGCGGCGGCGGTTCTTGCGCTGATGCTCCTCGACCAGGAGCCTGGCCAGGTCGGCCACCTTGACCTGGTGGTGCTGGGAGATCCTGCGCAGTTCGTCGAAGGCGGCCTCGGCGGTGCATCCGCTGGTCTGCATGATGATGCCCTTGGCCTGGTCGATGAGGGCGCGCCCGGCCAGTGCCTCCTGGAGCTGGGCGGCGTCCGTACGGACCTCGTCGAAGTCCGACATGTTGGCCATGGCGACGCCGACCTGCTCGGTCAGCATCTCCGCCAGCGACTGCGCCCCCTGCGGCGAGAACGCGTCGCGCCGCACCGAGTAGAGGCCGACGACCAGCAGCGCGGGCGGCACCTTGATGGGCACGGCGAGCACCGAGCGGACCCCGCAGCGGGTGGCCAGGGCGGCGTAGCGCGGCCAGCGGGTGTCGGTGAGCACGTCGGCGACGGCCACCCGGGCGCCGGTCTGGCGGGCCTCGGTGGAGGGGCCCTCGCCGATCTCACGCTCGCCCTCGACGAGGGTGATCAGTTCGCTGTGCGAGCCGGAGGTCAGGACGCGCCGGTCGCGCCAGTGTTCGGCCGACCCGCCCGAGCATCCGGGGACACCCGCCGCGAGCGCGGTGGTCAGGCCGCGCAGCACGGTCTCGGTGGAGGTGTCCTCTCCCAGTCTGCCCAGCGTCGCCAGGTCGCGGGCCAGCCCGGGAGTGATCATCGCGGTGGATTCCATAGCAGCAAGCATCTACCCCTTATGGCTACCATTATCCCGGGTGGCGTAGCGTCGGAGGGTGAGCATGCCGGACCTCGAACACGCCTTGGACGCACTGACCGGGCGGGTCTCGTCGTTGCGTGAGGCGAGGGCGGCCTACCCCTCGGACCTCGCGCCCACTCTGGACGCCGCCCTGGCGGAGCTCGACACCGCCGTGGAGCTGCTGGCCGAGGCGCGCGAGCAGCTCAGCAGGGGGCCCAGGAGGCAGTCCGGCAAGAAGGACGGCTCCCAGCGGGAGCTGAAGCTGCTGCGGCAGGTGTTCCGGGCCTTCCCCGTGCCGGTCATCGTGCTCGACGGCGGCGGCACGGTCCGGCGGATCAATCCCGAGACCTCGCGGCTGCTGGGCAGCCCTGACGGCTATCTCGTGGGCCGGTCCTTCCCGCTGCTGGTGGACGTGTCGAGGCGGGCGGCGTTCCGGTCCCATCTGACGGCGGTGCTGAGCACCGGCCAGCCGGCCGCGTTCGAGACCAGGCTCGCCCACCAGGGGCGCACGCATCTCGTGCAACTGGCCATGGCGCGGCTCACCATGCCGGGCGAGCCGCAGCAGATGGTGGCGGTGGTGGCGCTGCCGATCGAGGTGCAGCTGCCCGAGCCGGGCGACAGGCGGCCGGAGGAGGCCGACGGCACGGCGCTGCTGGCGGCGGCCAGGCGGCAGGATCTGCTGTCCAGGATGGCCGCCCTGCTCCTGGACGAGGAGGCGCTGCGCCGGCCGGTGGCGCTGCCGCGCGCCACCCGGCTGCTGGCGACCGAGTGGGCCGACTGGGTGGTGGCCGACGTCGTGCGCGACGGGCTGCCGCGGCGCTCGATCGTGATGGGGCCGAAGAACCTGCCGGTGAACGAGGTGATCCGGCAGGTGGAGTCGAGCGACCCGGCCGGTGCCCAGGTGGTCGCCCAGGTGCTGGAGCGCGGCTCCGGCGTGGTGTTCGAGATGGTCGACGACGAGTCGCTGCTCGGCTTCTGCGCCGACGGGCCGGTGCTGACGGCGATGGGCGCGGGCTCGCTGCTGTGCGTGCCGATCGGCGGCGGCGACGGGGTGCTGACGCTGGTGCGCACGCACGACCGCCAGCCGTTCACCCTGGCCGACCTGAGCGTCATGCAGGAGGTGGGGCTGCAGCTCGGCATGGCGGTACGCGCCCAGAACAGCTTCCAGAGCCGCTCGCGGGCGGCCGACGCGCTGACGGCCAGCGTGGTCCCGCGCAGCCTGCCCAACGTGCCCGGCTACGAGGCGGCGGCCGTCTACCACCCCGGCTCGTCGGTGGGCGCGGAGTTCTACGACGTGTTCCCGCTCCCCGGCGGCTGGGGGTTCGCCCTGGGCGGCGCGGCCGGCAAGGGCGAAGAGGCCGCCTCGGTCAGCGCGATGGTGCGCGGCGGGCTGCGGGTGCTGAGCGTCTGGGAGCAGGACCCGGACCCGGTGGTGCGCAAGGTGAACGAGGCGCTGGTGGAGCAGAGCACCGGCCTGTTCGTGATGGCGGTGGCCGGGTTCGTGAAGGGCCGGAGGATCCGCATGTCGTCGGCCGGCCATCATCCGGCCGCGCTGGTGCAGCCCGACGGCTACGTGCGCTTCACGGCGGGCGGCGGGGTGCCGCTGGGCATCGCGGCCGAGGCGGAGACCTGCACCGAGGAGATCACGCTCGGCGTGGGCGAGACGATGGTGCTCTACTCCGAGGGGCTCATCTCGTCCAGGAACGACAAGGGCGAGCCGTACGGCGAGGAGCGGCTGGCCGACGTGCTGAGCAGATGCGCAGGTCAGGCGCCGTCGGCCGTGGTCAAGGCCATCGAGGCCGACCGCAACACGTTCTCCGGCGGGCAGGTGTGGGACGAGATCGTGGTCCTCGCTCTTCGAGGCGTCTGATTGGCATGGGTTTGCGAACACCGGGAATACGGGTATTGTCGGCTTAGACACAGACGTGCCTAAGACGCAGGCACACCTTGAAAGCTTTTTTCACGCTGAGGTGTGCCATGAATATCGCGATCGTCGCTTCTGGTTCCGGCAACAAGCGCCACCACATTCTCTCCGTAGCCCGCGAGCTCGGGCGCGATCACCACGTCACCATCTATTCCCGCCGTAACAGTGATGAGGGCAAGCCCAAGACGCGGGTGGCCCCGGGTGTCACGGTGGAACACATCGACGTGGGCCCGGCTCGTGACCTCAGCCCGGCCGATGTGGTGCCCTATCTGAACGACGTCGGCGAGTATCTGAGCAAGCGGTGGCGGCAGGACCGCCCCGACGTGATCCACGCGCACTCCTGGACCAGCGGCCTGGCCGCCGTCACAGGCTCCAAGGACCTGGACGTTCCGGTGACGCACACCTTCCACACCGTGGATCCCGCGCGTCTGCCCCTGGAACGGGCACTCGGCCGCCGCGCCAGGGCCGTCATCGCCGGCTCGGGGGACGAGGAGTCGGCGTTGATCCGCATCGGCGTGCCGCGCAACCACATCGCCGTGGTGCCGTACGGCGTCGACACCGAGCGCTTCCACCGCCGGGGCGTCACCGCCTCGCGCGGCACCAGCAAGCGGCTCCTGCACGTGGGCCCGCTCACCAGCGACCGCGGCGCGCAGACCATCGTGCGGGCCCTGCAGGGCCTTCCCGACGTCGAGCTCGTGCTGGCCGGCGGGCCCGCGCCCGAACTGCTCGACGAGGACGCGGACGTGCGCCGGCTGCGCGCGCTGGCCGAGCAGCTCGGCGTGGCGTCCCAGGTGACCCTGCTCGGCCAGGTCAAGCGGGCGGCGGTGCCCAAGCTCATGCGCAGCGCCGACGCGGTCGTGACGGTGCCGCGCGAGGCGCCGACCGGCATCGTGGCGCTGGAGGCGATGGCCTGCGGCGTGCCGGTGATCGCCTCGTCCGTCGGCGCCCACCTCGACTCCGTCATCGACGGCGTCACCGGGCTGCTGGTGCCGCCGGACCGCCCGTCGCGCACCGCCAGGCTGGCCCGCGAGCTGCTCACCGACCCCACGCTGCGCACCGCGCTCGGCTACGCCGGCGCCGACCGCGCCCGCTCCCGCTACTCGTGGGAGCGCGTCAGCCAGGAGCTGGTCCGGGTGTACGAGGCCGCCTGCGCCTGACCCGTCACCCGTCGCCTATCGTCGTGCCATGCTGATCCACCCCTGGGACGCGGGCGACGACGAGCGGTCCATCGCTTACCTGAAGGACAACCAGTTCGGGCACCTGATCGCCGCCGGCAGGGGCAGGGACCTGCCGGTGGTGGTGCCCACCCAGTTCCTGCTGCGGGACGAGCGGACGATCTGGCTGCATCTCGCGCGGCCCAACCCCATCTGGCCCGCCATCGAGGAGAACCCCAAGGTCCTCCTGTCGGTGGCGGGCCCTTGGACGTACGTCCCCGGCAAGTGGCGTGCCGAGAGCGGCATCGACCCGTCGCTCGGCGTGCCCACCACGTACTACTCCTCGGTCCAGCTCGTCTGCCACGCCGAGATCGTCACCGACCCCGAGGGCAAGCTGGAGATCCTGCGCGCCCAGCTCGCCGACCAGGAGCCGGGGCACGGCGACCCCGCGCGGATGCCGCGGCTGCTCGCGGGGCTGCTGGGGCTGCGGCTGGCGGTGGAGGAGATCCGCGGCAAGTTCAAGTACGACGGGCACAAGGACGCCGGACTGCGCGAGCGGGTGGCCGCCGAACTGGCCGCCCGCGGCGGCCCCGGCGACGAGGCCGCACTGCGCCACCTGACCTGACCCCCTGCCACAGCCGCCTGAGCAGGGCGGTCAGCGCAGGTGGGACGCTTTGAGTCCCAGGTGGACGGTGAGCCGGTCGTCGCCGTCGGACAGGTCGCGGCCGGTGAGCCGTTCGGCCTTGCCCAGCCGGTAGTAGAGCGTCTGCCGGTGGATGCCGAGCTCGGCGGCGGCCTTCTGGGCGTGGCCGCCGAGGTCGAGGTAGACCTCGACGGTGCGGGCCAGCTCCGGGTCGAACGGCGCCACCGCCTCGGCCAGCTCGCGCAGGTCGCCCACGCCGAGCCGGGCCAGCAGCCGGTACGCGCCCAGCTCCTCCCAGCGGGCGACCGGCGCGTGCCGGGGGAAGTTCTCCGCCACGCGCAGCGCCTGCCGCGCCTCCCGCCAGCTCAGCCAGGCGTCCGCCGGGTCGGCCCGGGCCGCGCCGATGCCCGCGGCCGTCCCGTACGCGCCCTGGACCGTCCGCGCGACCTCGGCGGCGAGGTGCGCGGGGGCGAGCAGCGCGACCGGGGAGCCGGCGCGGGCGAGCACCCCGCGCGGGAGCGTCCACAGCGCGGCGGCGCGCTCCTCGGACTCGCGCACCGCGACGGCGGCCACCGGGCCGGACATCTCCGGGAAGGCGGCGGCCCGTTCCTGGGGGTCGGGCGACAGCAGCGCGTCGAGCCGGCGGCCCAGGTCCTGGCGGCTCCTGGCCTCGTGGGCGAGCGCGGCGGCGGCCCTGGTCACCAGCGGGGCGACGCGGTGCAGCCGGGCGTCGGCGAGGCTGCCGGAGTCGAGCAGCCACAGGTAGCCGTAGGTGACGTCGCCGTGGCGCAACGGCCAGCAGATCCTGGCCAGCACCTTGAGCCGGTCGTCGGCCGGGATCCGGACGGGGCCGTCGGCCCGGGCGATGCCGTAGCGTTCGAAGTAGTCGCGCACCTCCTGCGAGGCGCGCCGGCGCAGGATCGACTCCTGGCGGACGGTGTCGATGTCGCCGTGCTGCGCCCCGTACGCGAGCAGGCGGAACGAGCGGTCCTCCAGCGTCGCGGAAGCGCCGAGCAGGCCCGCGATCTCGTCGACGATCTCCTGCAGATCAGCGGTGTTGTGCATGTGTATGACAGCCTGCCACACCTGGCGTTACTCGCGTCCATAGACCTCTCTGACCTGCGGTTTTAGCCTGGACGCATGTTGGGACAAGTGCTGCTCGCCGCTTCGGGGAGCCGGTTGGTGCGCCGGTCCGTGTCGGGCTTCCCGCTCACGCGCAGGGTCGTCGACCGCTTCGTCGCCGGTGAGAGCGTGCCGGAGGCCCGTGAGGCGATCCTCCGGCTGCTCGGGACCGGCCTGTCCGTGACCGTCGACCATCTCGGCGAGGAGACCCGCGACGCGGGTGACGCCGCCGCCATCGCCAAGGCGTACCTCACGCTGCTGGAGGAGCTGCGCCCGCTGGAGCTGGGCCGCGCCGCCGAGGTGTCGGTGAAGCTGTCGGCCGTCGGGCAGGCGCTCGACGAGGACCTGGCGCTGGAGCACGCGCGGGCCGTCTGCGCCGCCGCCGCGGCGGGCGGCTCCACCGTCACGCTCGACATGGAGGACCACACCACGGTCGACTCCACGCTGCGGATCCTGCGCGAGCTGCGCCGCGAGCACCCCTCGACGGGCGTGGCCGTCCAGGCCTACCTGCACCGCAGCGAGGACGACTGCCACGCCCTCGCCCACGAGGGGTCGCGCGTGCGGCTGGTCAAGGGCGCCTACCGGGAGCCCGCCACGGTCGCCTACCAGAGCAAGGCGGACGTGGACAAGGCGTACGTGCGATGCCTGCGGATCCTCATGGCGGGGAAGGGGTATCCCATGGTGGCGACGCACGACGACCGGCTGATCTCCATCACCGAACTGCTCGCCGACCGCCACGGCCGCTCCCGTGGCGACTACGAGTATCAGATGCTGTACGGGATCCGCACGGACCGGCAGGAGGCCCTGGCCGGAGCCGGTCACACGGTCCGCGTCTACGTGCCCTACGGCGCCGACTGGTACGGCTACTTCATGCGCCGGCTGGCCGAGCGCCCCGCGAACGTCGCCTTCTTCCTTCGTGCCCTTGGAGGCAAGTGATTATGGATGCCATCAGCAACGTGCCGGCCCCGGCCAACGAGCGGGTTCTCGGGTACGCGCCCGGCAGCGCGGAGCGCGCGGCCCTGGAGTCCCGGATCAAGGAGCTGTCCGGCGCCTCGCTCGACCTGACCATGACCATCGGCGGTGAGCAGCGGCTCGGCGGCGGCACGCCCATCGACGTGGTGCAGCCGCACAACAAGGCCGCGGTGCTCGGCCGCACCCGCGAGGCGGGCGCGCAGGACGTGCGGGCCGCGATCGACTCGGCGCTGGCCGCCGCCCCGGCCTGGCGCGCGCTGCCGTTCGACGAGCGGGCGGCGATCTTCCTGAAGGCCGCCGACCTGCTGTCCGGGCCGTGGCGGGCCACGCTCAACGCGGCCACGGTGCTCGGCCAGTCGAAGTCCGTCCAGCAGGCGGAGATCGACGCGGCCTGCGAGCTGATCGACTTCCTGCGCTTCAACGTGGCCTACGCCCGGCAGATCTACGCCGACCAGCCGATCTCCTCGCCCGGCGTGTGGAACCGGATGGAGTACCGCCCGCTCGAAGGCTTCGTGCTGGCGATCACGCCGTTCAACTTCACCGCCATCGCCGGCAACCTGCCGACCTCGGCCGCGCTGATGGGCAACGTGGTGGTGTGGAAGCCGTCGCCGACGCAGCAATTCGCCGCGCACTTCACGATGCGGCTGCTGGAGGAGGCCGGGCTGCCGCCGGGCGTCATCAACCTGGTGACCGGCTACGGCGAGGCGGTCTCCGAGGTGGCGCTCACCCACCCCGACCTGGCCGGCATCCACTTCACCGGCTCGACCGCCACCTTCCAGCACCTGTGGCGCACGGTGGGCGAGAACATCGCCTCCTACCGCGGCTACCCGCGCCTGGTCGGCGAGACGGGCGGCAAGGACTTCGTGCTGGCCCACCCGTCGGCCGACCCGGCGGTGCTGTCGACGGCGCTGATCAGGGGCGCCTTCGAGTACCAGGGCCAGAAGTGCTCGGCGGCCTCGCGGGCGTACGTGCCGCGCTCGGTGTGGGACCGGATGCGCGACGACTTCGTGGCCGTGGCCGAGTCGCTGACCGTGGGCGACGTGGCGTCGGACCTGTCGGCGTTCATGGGCGCGGTGATCGACGAGCGGGCCTTCGCCAAGCACAAGGCCGCCATCGACCGGGCGCGTTCGGCCTCGCACATCGACGTGCTGACGGGCTCGTACGACGACTCGACCGGCTATTTCGTGAAGCCGACCATCCTGGAGTCGGCGGACCCGACCGACGAGATCTTCGTCAAGGAGTACTTCGGGCCGATCCTGGGCGTGCACGTCTACGACGACGCCGACTTCGACGCGGTGCTCACCCAGATGGAGAGCGTCTCGCCGTACGCGCTGACCGGCGCGTTCATCGCCCAGGACCGCTACGCCATCGCGGCGGCGTCGGAGAAGCTCCGCTTCGCGGCGGGCAACTTCTACGTCAACGACAAGCCGACCGGGGCGGTCGTGGGCCAGCAGCCGTTCGGCGGCGCCCGCGCGTCGGGCACCAACGACAAGGCGGGCTCGATGTACAACCTGGTCAGGTGGGTCAGCGCCCGCGCGGTCAAGGAGCTGTTCACCCCGCCGACCGACCACCGCTACCCGCACATGGGCTGAGAGCGGTGATCCCGGTCAGGACACTCTGACGCGGTCGAAGCGGGTGGCGGCGTCGCGGACCGCCGCCACCAGCGTGTCGTCGGCGCCGAGCTCCGGGTCGAGCGCGTCCAGGACGCGGTGGGCGCCCTCGGCCAGCGGGCCGGCGGCGAGCACGGTCAGCTCGGCCGCGCGCGGGTCGCTGACCGGGGCGCCGTGGCCGCGCAGATGGCTGATCCAGGCGGCCAGGATGAGGGCCGCCCCTTCCGGCACGCGACCGGCGGCGCGTTCGGCGCGCAGCACGGGCAGGACGCGTTCCGGCAGCTTGCGGGAGCCGTCCGCGGCGATCCTGGCGAGGCTGTGGCGGATGCGCGGGTTGGCGATCCGTTCCAGCAGCGCCTGGCGGTACGCGTCCAGGCCGGCGGCGGCCCGGCCGAGATGCCGGCCGGCCTCCGACCACCACCGTTCCAGCCAGCCGCGGCAGGCGTCGTCGCCGATCGCCTCCGCCAGCGTGGCGTGCTCGCGGATCGAGCCGGCGTAGGCGAGCAGCGAGCAGGAGCCGTTGACCAGCCACTGCTTGCGATGCTCGTACGGGGTGACGTCGGTGGTCAGCAGGGCGCCGGCGTCCTCCCAGCGCGGGCGGCCGGCCGGGAACCGGCCTGCCAGCACCCACTCGGCGTACGGCTCGGCGGTGACCGGGACGCGGTCGTCGCGGCCGGTGGCCTCGGCGACGGCGCGCAGCCCGGACGGGCCGGTGTGCGGGGTGACCCGGTCGGCGACGGTGGCGACGACGGACACGTTCTCGTCCAGCCAGCCGGTCAGCTCCTGGTTGACCTCGTCGGCCATCTCGTACAGCAGGCGGGACAGGATGGCGCCGTTGCCGGCCGTGTGGTCGCACGCCACCAGCGTGACCGGGCCCGCGTCGGCGCGTCGGCGGGCGGCGAGGCCGGCGAGCAGCCGGCCGCGGGTCGTGCGCACCGGCGCGGCCGGGTCGGCGCGCAGGGCGGCCACGTCCTCCCGGACGTCCGGGTGGTCGCGGGCGCCGAGCTCGGTGACGGTGACGGCGGCCACCTCGGGCGCGCGGAACAGGCGCAGCAGGGCGTCGTGGTCGGTCGCGGGCCACGCCTCGGACACGGTCGCGATCACCTCGAACCGGTCGCCGTGGGCGCTCCTGGTGATGAGCGTGTAGAGGCCCTGCTGGGCGGCGAGCAGGTCCGACGCCTCGTGCCCGCCGAAGGCGGCGAAACCCCACTCCTCGCCGTCGGGCGCGTGCTCGGTGTACCAGGCCTGATGGGCGCGGAAGAAGTCACCGAGCCCGAGGTGGATCAGCCGGACGGGCGCCGCGGGGCGGGCCGCGCCGGCGCGGCGGGACAGTTCGCTGCTCATGATCAGACCTTTCTCGGCCGGTGGTACGTGGTGATGTGTCAGGCGGGCCTCCGGTCGAGCCGGTGCGCGGCCAGGGCGCCCAGGTCCACCTCGTCGAGGCTGGTGACGACGAGGTCGGCGTGCGCGCCGGCGAGTATCCGCGCGTCGTCCGCGCGGGCCACCCCGAGCCCCGCCATGCCGCCGGCCTTGGCGGCCTGGACGCCGCTGACGGCGTCCTCGACCACGAAGCAGTCCTCCGGAGGCACGTGCAGCTCGGCGGCCGCGGTGACGAAGATCTCCGGGTCGGGCTTGCCGTGCTCGAAGTCACGGCCCGACAGGTCGGCGTCGAAGAAGTCGGCGAGGGTCTGGCCCCGCCGGATGAAGTCGTAGGACAGTCCCTGCTCGGCCGCGAACGTGTCGAGCCGGATCCTCCGCAGGAACAGGTCGGCGTTCTTGGACGAGGACGCCACCGCCGACGGGATGCCGGCCGCGCGGACGGCCAGCGCGAAGCGGAGGGCGTCCGGATAGGCGGTGAACTCCCCCGCGTCGATGAGCCGCACCACGATCCGCTGCTTGTGCGCGGCGTACTGCTCGACCCGCCGCTCGGCGTCCGGGACCTCGAAGTACTGCAGGGCGGCCAGCGCGCCGCTCATCCGCGGCTTGCCGGAGATGACCCGCTGGTAGACCTCCGGCGTGAACCGGTCGTCCGACCAGGTGGTCCGGTCGCGGACGTCCGCCCACTCCCCCTCCATCAGCTCGCGCAGCGCGTCCTTCCACGCGCGCTGGTGCGGCGAGTCGACGAGCACGCCGTCGACGTCGAAGATCGCGCCCTGGAATCCGGCGGCGGGCATGGTGCGGCCCCTCTCTCGGGCGGGTGCCCCTCCCGGGATGGTGAAGACGCAGGTCCCTCCGGGGACGAGCTCGCGGACGTCGTCGCCCACGCCCGCGTGCAGCGGGCCCCGGAACCCCTCCGCCTGGGTGAACAGGATGAGCTGGTCGCCCTCGATGCTCAGCCTGAGCGTGGTGCCGCGGAAACGCATGGAGAACGAGACGCCGTCGAGCCGGTCGACCAGGCGGGGCGACAGCCTGAGCACGTCACCGGTGATGCTGGTGCCGACGTAGCAGCGCTGGAGCAGGTCGAGGGTCCCGGACATGACGCCCATGTGGATGCCCTCCTGGGTGGTGCCGCCCTGCACGTCGTTGACGTCGCTCTCCAGAGCCGCCAGGTAGCGTTCCCACGAGCTCTCCGGGTCGATGGCGGCCAGCACCCCCGCGTAGGTGACGAAGCTGAGCGTCGAGCCGTGCGTGGTGCGCGCGTCGTAGTACTCGATCGTGCGCTTGACCAGGTCGGCGTCGTAGTCGTAGCCGAGCCGCCCGAACAGCTCGCGCTGTTCCTGCTCGTCGAAGAGGAAGAACAGCATGACCGTGTCGGCCTGCTTGGACAGCTTGTAGCGGTTGGGGTCCTTGCCCTCGGCCCTGAGGATCCGGTCCATGCGCTGGACGTTGTGGTAGCGGGCGCGGTAGTGGTCCCAGTCGAGCTCCTCCAGGTCGCCGTAGCCCTCGAACTGGCTGATGACGCCGTCGTGGAACGGGATGTACATGCGCCGGCTCATGTCCTCCCAGGTCGCCAGCTCCTCGTCGGTGACCTGGAGGCTGCGCCGGATGCTCGCCGAGCGGCTGCTGGGCAGCAGGTCGAGCACCTTGGGGGCGGTGGCGGCGATCCAGGCCGCCATGGCGTTGGTGTAGGCGTTGTCGCGCAGCCCCGGCTCCTCGGTGTCGGGGTAGCGTTCGTGGAACTCGTCGGGCCCCATCACGCCGTGGATCTCGTACCGCTGCCTGGCGGGGTCGAAGTGCGCGATCGACGCCCAGAAGCGGGCGATCTCCAGCATCAGCTCGGCCCCGTAGTCGCGCAGGAACTCCAGGTCGTCGGTGGCCTGGAAGTAGCGCCACACGTTGTAGAAGATCGCCGCGTTGACGTGCCGCTGGTGGTGGCTGAGGTCCGGGTCCCACTCGCCGGACATCGGGTTGAGGTGCAGCTGCTGGGTCTCCTCGGTGCCGTCGCTGCCGCTCTGCCAGGGGAACATGGCACCCCGGTAACCGGCCTCGGCCGCGGCGGCGCGCGCCTCGGTCAGCCGCCGGTGCCGGTACAGCAGCAGGGCCCGGGTGATCTCGGGCAGGCGCAGGTTGAGGTACGGGTAGACGTACATCTCGTCCCAGAAGACGTGTCCCCGGTACGCCTCGCCGTTGAGGCCGCGGGCGGGCACGCCGGCGTCGTGCCGGGCGGTGTGCCGGGAGCAGACCTGCAGGACGTGCGCGATGTGCAGGCGCAGCAGCAGCTGGGCGCGCGGCTCGGCGGGCAGGCGCACGTCGCAGCTCTCCCACAGCTCGGTCCAGGCCGACTCGTGCTTGTCCAGCGCCCCGGCGAAGTCGGGGTAGCGCAGCACGTGCCGGCCGGCGGCGGCCAGCGGCTCGGTGATGGCGTTGTCGTGCGAGGTGAACATGGAGACGAGCTTCTCCACCCGGCTGGGCCGGCCCTCCTCGACGTCGAAGCTGAGCACCTCCTGGATGTAGTCGGCCATCTGGTGCAGCCGCCGCTCGGTCGCGGCGGGCCGGTCGCCGTGGAAGGCACGGGTGCGGGCGGCCTGGGCGATGTAGAGGTTGGACTGGCGGGTCTTCACCTCCAGCGCGATCACGTCGGGGCCGAACGTGCGCGGCGACACCGGATCCAGGTGGCGGCCCTCCAGGTCGCGGTAGCGGACCACGATGTGGTTGCTCATGCGGCCGTCCAGCGCGGAGACCACCTCGACCCGGCCCGACCAGTTCTCCGGCGTCAGCGTCCACTCGATCGCGGCCTGGTGGCTGTGCGCCATGCTGACGAACCGGCGGCTGCGCAGGCTCGTCACGCGGCCGGCGGCGTCGCGGAAGCGCAGGTCCCGCTGGACCAGGGCGAGCCTGATGTCGTAGGTGTGCCGGTAGCCGAGCACCTCCACGTCGCCGAACCGGACCGCCCCCTCGCCTTCGACGCGCAGCTTCAGCGGCAGCCAGTTCGGCAGGTTGACCAGGTCCTCGTTGAGCACCGGGTGACCGTCGAAGATCGAGGTCTCCCGGTTGTAACCGCCGTGGGTGTAGGTGCCCGGGTAGTGGAACTCGCCGATGTCCTCCCACTCGGCCGTGCCCCTGGTGCAGAAGTAGCCGTTCCCGGTCGAGGTGATCGCCTCGCGCAGCTTCTCCGCCTCGGGATCGTAGTGGTCGTACGTGAGTACGAAGCCGTCCATGGTGCCCCCCGCGACAGCCTGTCCCGGTCCGGCTACCCTGCCACCGGGCAGGAAACCCTCACGGCGGCGGCATGACCAGGGGAGATCCGGCGCGGGCGGCGGTCAGGCCGCCCAGTCCTCCGAGCGGCCCAGCCGCCAGTAGCCCATGAAGGCCACCGCGCGGCGGTCCATGCCGCGTTCGGCGACCAGGTGCCGCCGCAGGGTCCTGATCATCGCGGCCTCGCCGGCCAGCCACGCGTACAGCGGGCCGGAAGGCGCCTCGGGCACCTCCCAGAGCTCGCCCGCGTCGACGTCCACGTCCTGGAAGTCCTCGGACGCCGGCAGCGCGGGCAGCAGCCGGTGGGCCGCCTCGCGCACCGCCGGGACGAGGTGGGCGCCGTGCGGCGCGCCGTCCCTGGCCAGCCAGGTGACCTTGACCGCGCTGCCGGTCTCCACGGGCAGGAAGTCTCCCCGGGTGGCGACCTCCAGGAGCGCCTCGCCCTCGACGCCGGCGGGCAGGCGTTCCAGGATGGAGCAGATGGCGGGCGCGGCTGTCTCGTCACCGGCGATCAGCACCGCGCCGGTGCCCTCCGGGGGGCGGAACTCCAGGCCGGAGGGCGGCCCCTGGTAGCGGCCGTCGGGCCCGAGCACGACGAGCTCGTCCCCCACCTCGGCCGCCGTCGCCCAGCGGGACATCGGGCCGGTGTCGCCGTGCAGCACGATGTCCACGTCCAGCTCACAGGCCTCGGGGCGGGCCCGGCGGACGGTGTAGGTGCGCATCGGGTTGCGGTCCTCGTCGGACATGGCGCGCCACTGCCCGTACCAGTCGGAGCCCTCGGGCAACCGGCTCAGTCCGTGGGAGGGCACCGGCAGGATGAGCTTGATCCGCTGGTCATAGCCGTTGTCGGCGAAATGCCGCAGGTCGTCGCCGGTGAACGTGACGCGCAGGAACGTCGGGCTCAGGCGGTCCAGCCTGCCGACGCGGACGCCGAACATGCGGAAGGGCTCGGTCATGGCGGGTCTCTCTCCTCAAAATATGTCAGGTTAGGCAAACCTAACCTGACATATCCCGATTCGGAAACCCCGACCCTCGTCGGATCACACCTCCGGCGGATCCGGGAACGCCTCCGGCCCGGCCAGGCCGGTGCTCTCCAGCAGCCGCTGGTGGTTCAGCACGGCCTTGTTGCAGGACTCCGCGAACGTGCGCACCAGCGTGTTCTGGGTGCTGCCGCGCACCTGCCCGATGAAGGCGAAGATCTGCCCGTGCGCCAGCCGCAGCCACTTCACGTAGGTGACGTCGTAGTCGCGGCCCGACCTGCCGGAGATGTCGGCCATCCACTTCTGCTGGTCCTCGGTCGGCCGCACGGGCAACCGCACGTCCAGCTTCTGCGCCAGGTCGCGGGCCTCGTTGTCGAGGGCGTGGTGCTGTTCGGAGATCTCCCGGCTGATCTCCCGTACGCGTGAGCTGTTTCCCCGCTGTATCGCCTCCTGAGCGATCGTCATCTCCCACAGCGTGGCGAGACGAACCTTCTTGATCAGATCCCGGTCGGCCGCGGACAACGGCCCCCACTTCGTCGGCCGGGTCTCGCTGTCGTCGCCGCTCTCCGCAGCCTGCGCGGTGGGCTCGGCTTCCCCTTCCTGGGTCAGGCTCGTCGCGGGCGGCGCCATCAGCTCTTCCGGAATCTCCGTCGGCACCGCGTCGGCCACCTGCGCCGTGTCGGGCGCCTGCGGCACGGCCGGGGCGGTGCAGGCCGTGCCGGCGGCGACGGTGACGAGGCAGGCCGCGGCGAGAGCGAGACGGCGGTGTCCCTGTCGAGATCGCACGTGCCGTCATCCCCTTCCGGATCCTCGGACTGGTCACCTTGAGGTACGCGGCGGACCCCGCAGGTGTTCACTCCGTCTCGGGATCCCGGCGCGCGCCCACCGGGAAGACGTCGAAGTGGACGACGACGCGGCCGAGCGCCGGGTCCGCCGCCGGCTCCTCGATGCGCGCGTCCGACAGGGCCCGGTAGCGCTCCAGCACCGCGAAGATCGCGTCCCGCATCGCGGCCGTCTCGGCGGGCGTCAGGCGCAGCGCGCGGCGGCCGAAGCCGCTGGCCTGGACCCACTCCTCCGGCGCGTCCCGCTCCTCCTCGCGCCAGCGGGCCAGCTCCGCGCCGCGCTGCCGGATCAGGTCGTCCATGAGGAACTCCAGCGCCTCGGCCGCCTCCGGCTCCGGCGGGGTCTCCCCGTAGGAGTAGCCGCCCGGCGTCACCCGCCAGTACTTCTCCTTGCCGCGCCCCATCCCCGGCACGATCTCGATCATCTCGTGCCTGGCCAGCTCGCGCAGGTGGTAGCTGGTGGCGCCGGTGTTCTCCCCAACCTGGCCGGCGAGCTGGGTGGCGGTGGCGGGGCCGCGCTCCTCCAGCAGCTCGTACAGGCGCAGGCGCAGGGGGTGGGCGAACGACTTGAGCGCGCCCGTGTCGAGGGTCCTGGCGGAATAGCTCTTGCGCTCCACAGTGTGCAAACCTATCTTTGCAAAGAAATCCATGCACAGTTCTCCTTACACACTAACGGAGCCCCGTCTTGACACGCCTCGGCCGATCCTTCGGCTTCCTGCTGTCGTCCACCGCGCTGTCCAACCTGGCCGACGGCGTGCTGAAGGTCGGCGCGCCACTGATGGCGGTCTCGTTCACCCGCTCCCCCGCCCTGGTGGCGCTGGCGGGGGCGGCGGCGACGCTGCCGTGGCTGCTGCTCGCGCTGCCCGCGGGCGCGCTCGTCGACCGGCTGGACCGCCGGCGGATCATGGTGGCGGCGAACGCCGCGCGCGCCGCGGTGCTGGCCGTGGCGACGGCGCTGGCCGCGCTCGGGCTGATGAACCTGTGGGTGCTGCTGGCCGCCGTGTTCCTCGCGTGCGTGTCGGAGGTGTTCGCCGACACCTCCGCCCAGGCGGCGCTGCCCATGGCCGTGCCGGAGACCGAGCTGACCCGGGCCAACGGGCGCGTCGTCGGCGTCCAGATCCTGGGCAACGACTTCGCCGGGGCGCCGCTGGCGGGCCTGCTCGTCACGGTCCTGCCCGCCGCCGTGCTGGGCGCGCCGGGACTCCTGTACGGGGTCGCGGGGCTGCTCCTGCTGGGCATGCGCGGCCGGTTCCTGGCCCCGCGCGCGGCGCCGCGGCCGGTCGCCGGGGAGATCACCGAGTCGCTCCGCTACCTGTGGTCGCACCGGTTCCTGCGCACGCTGGCCCTGTCGGCCGGGCTGATCAACACGGCCGGCGCCGCGTACTTCGGGGTGCTCGTGCTCTGGGTGGTGGGCGACGGCTCGCCGATGGGCCTGGCGCCGAGCGGCTACGGCCTCATGCTCACCGTGTTCGCCGTCGGGGCCCTGGCCGGATCGCTGGTGGCCGGCCGGGCCGGTCGCCTGGCCGGGGACGCGCCCGCCTTCGTCATGCTCTGGGCGGTCTGCGCCCTGGCGCACCTGGTGCCGGTCCTGCTGCCGGTCCCCTGGCTGCTGTACGCGACGGCGGTCGTGTGGGGGGTGTCCGGGGCCGCGGCGAACGTGCTCGTGATCAGCACCCGGCAGCGGATCATCCCCGGCGAGCTGCTCGGCCGGGTGAACGCCGCCTACCGGCTGCTCGGGATGGGCGGCATGCCCCTCGGCGCGGCGCTGGGCGGGCTCGCGGGAGAGATGGCCGGGCTGCCGGCGGTCTTCGCCGGGGCGACGGTGGTCCAGTTGCTCGCGGTCTGCTGGATCGGACGGGTGGTATTCTTTCCGACTTCCAAGCGGGTGACCAGCGGCGTTACCATTCCCGACATAACCGGATCACGTTAGGCACCCACAACAGTGCGCTGAGATGACATGATTACCCCTGTCAATGAGGGGATGGTATGCGGGAGATCGGCGGACGGTACCTCCTTAACGAGGAGGCCGGTCGTGGGGGCATGGGCGTCGTATGGCGCGCGTTCGATCGGCTTCTCCACCGGGAGGTGGCGCTCAAGGAGCTGACGCTCACCGGCGAGGCCGAGATGGTGCGTCGGCGCGTGCTGCGCGAGGCCCGGATGGCGGCCAGGCTGTCGCACCCGAACATCGTCACGGTCCACGACCTCATCGAAGAAGGCGGCAAGCTCTGGATCGTGATGGAGTATCTCGACGGGCTCTCCATGCACCAGTTGCTCTCCCAGGTGGGCACGCTGCCCGCCCAGTCGGTGGCGGCGATCGGCCGTCATCTGCTGGCCGCGCTGCGCACCGCCCACCAGGCAGGGGTGCTCCACCGTGACGTGAAGCCGGCCAACGTGATGCTGACCGGCGACCGGGTGGTGCTGACCGACTTCGGCATCGCCACCGCGGAGGGCGACATCCGCAAGACCACGACCTCCAGGCGGCTGCGCGGCACGCCCGCGTTCATGGCCCCCGAGCGGCTCTACGGCGGCCCGGCCAGCAAGGAGGCCGACATGTGGTCGTTCGGCGCCACGCTCTACAGCGCCATCGAGGGCCAGCCGCCCTACCCGGGCCAGGACGCCGCGACCGTGCTCGGCATGGCGCGCAGCGGGCCGTTCCCGCCGCCGCGCCGGGCCGGGGTGATGCGCCCGCTCATCGAGGGGCTGCTCCACCACGACCCGCGCCACCGCTACTCGCTGTCGCAGACGGAGACCCTGCTGGCGGGCATGCGGGCGAGCGCCTACCAGACGGCCATCTAAGGCCGTCTAGGTTCCGGCCGGCTCCTCGTGGGCGCCGCCGCCCGCCGCCTTCTTCGCGGCGCGGGCCTCGGCCTCCGCGGCGTCCAGCGCCGCCGCCTCCTCGGGGGTGGGCGCGGTGCCGCCCAGGTGGGCCGGCTGCCACCACACGCCCTGCGGGATCTCCGGGTAGGTGCGCTGCGCCCGGTCGACCAGCTCCGAGAGCCGCGCGTGGAGGGCCGTGGTGTGCTCGGCGACGTCCTCGCCGCGCTTGGGGTGGATGGGCTCGCCCACCAGGATCGTGATCGGCACGTGGCGCTGGAAGATGCGCCGCTCCCTGCCCTTGGTCCACAGCCGCTGCGTGCCCCAGAGCGCCACCGGGATGACCGGCACCTTGGTGGCCTGCGCCATCCGGATCGCGCCGTTCTTGATCTCCTTGACGGTGAACGAACGGCTGATGGTGGCCTCGGCGAACACCCCGACCATCTCGCCCGCCTTCAGCATGCGCAGCGCGGTCGCGTACGAGCCGGCGCCCGCGCCGCGGTCGACCGGGATGTGCTTCATGCCGCGCATGAGCGGGCCGGAGATCTTGTGGTCGAACACGTCCTGCTTGGCCATGAACCGCACCAGCCGCCTGGCCGGCAGCGCGGCGTAGCCGGCGAAGATGAAGTCGAGGTAGCTGATGTGGTTGCTCACCAGGACGGCGCCGCCCGTCGACGGCACGTGCTCGGTGCCCTCCAGGTGGAAGCGGTAGTCAAGCACGCGAAACAAGGTCCGCGCGGCTGCGATCACCGGCGGGTACACGATCTCGGCCATGTGCAGACGGTAGCCTACTCCGCCCGGTGCTTGCCTCCAGCGGAAAACGGGCAGATGTTCAGACCATGAAGAAGCTCATCAACACGGCCGAATCCGTGGTCGAGGACGCCCTCAACGGCCTCGCCGCGGCGCACCCCTCGCTGCGGGTACGCGACCGGGTGGTCTACCGGGCGGAGGGTCCGCGCCCCGGCAAGGTGGGCCTGGTCTCCGGCGGCGGGTCGGGGCACGAGCCGCTGCACGCCGCCTTCGTGGGCCACGGCATGCTCGACGCCGCCTGCCCTGGTGAGATCTTCACCTCCCCGGTGCCCGACCAGATCATCGACGCCACCAGGGCGGCCGACGGCGGCGCGGGCGTGCTCCACATCGTCAAGAACTACACGGGCGACGTGCTGAACTTCGAGATGGCCGCCGAGCTGTGCGACGACGTCCCGGTGGCGAGCGTGCTGGTCGACGACGACGTGGCCGTGCAGGACTCCCTCTACACGGCGGGCCGGCGCGGCACCGGCGCGACGCTGTTCGTGGAGAAGATCGCCGGGGCCCTGGCCGAGGAGGGCGCGCCGCTGGAGGAGGTGGCGCGGGTGGCCCGCGAGGTGGACGACCACAGCCGCTCGTTCGGCGTGGCGCTCACCTCGTGCGTGACGCCCGCGGCCGGCAAGCCCACCTTCGACCTGCCCGAGGACCAGGTGGAGCTGGGCATCGGCATCCACGGCGAGCCTGGCAGGTCGCGCGCGCCGATGGCCCCCGCCCGCGAGCTGGCCGCGCTCGCCATGGAGGCGATCCACGGCGACCTCCCGCTCCGCGACGACCTGCTCGTCATGGTCAACGGCATGGGCGGCACCCCCTTGATCGAGCTGTACGTGGTGTTCGCCGAGGTGGAGGCGTTCGTCCGGGGCAAGGGCGCGCGGGTGGTGCGCTCGCTGGTCGGCAACTACGTGACGAGCCTCGACATGCAGGGCTTCTCGATCACGGTCTGCCGCCTCAACGGCGAGCTGACCCGGCTGTGGGACGCCCCGGTGGAGACGCCCGGCCTGCGGTGGGGGCGATGATGGCCGGGATGCTCGACACCGATCTCTTCCTCGCCTGGACCGAGGGCGCGGCCAGGGCGGTCAGGCTGCACCGCGACCGGCTCACCGGCCTGGACGCCGCGATCGGCGACGCCGACCACGGCACCAACCTCGACCGCGGCTTCACCGAGGTGGGCAAGGCGCTGACCGAGTGGCCGCCGACCTCCCCCGCGCAGGTGCTGGTGTCCGCGGGCACGACACTGATCCGCCGGGTGGGCGGCGCCTCGGGCCCGCTGTACGGGTCGCTGTTCCGGCAGCTCGGCAAGTCGCTGGACACGCCGGTGACGCTCGCCGGGTTCGCGGCGGCGTTCGAGTCCGGTGTCCAGGCGGTGGAGCGCCTGGGCAAGGCCGCCCAGGGTGACAAGACCATGATCGACGCGCTCGCTCCGGCCGCCCGTGCCCTGACGCAGGCCGTACAGGAGGGCGCCGACGAGCACAAGGCGTTCGAGCGGGCGGCGCGCGCGGCCGAGGAGGGGGCGAAGGCGACGATCCCGCTGCGCGCCCGCAAGGGCCGCGCCAGCTACCTGGGTGAGCGCAGCATCGGCCACGAGGATCCGGGCGCGGCGTCGGCTGCGCTGATCATGGCGGCGCTGGCCGAGGCGGCGGCCTGATGGTGGGCGTGGTCCTCGTCGCCCACAGCGCCGGGCTGGCCGCGGAGACGGCGGAGCTGGCGCGCGGCATCGCGGGCCGGGAGGCGCCCGTGGCGGCGGCCGGCGGCACCGGCGACGGCGGGCTCGGGGTCAGCATCGACCGCATCGAGGCGGCGGTGCGCGAGGTCGACCGGGGCGACGGCGTGCTGCTCATCCCCGACCTGGGCAGCTCGGTGCTCACCGCCCGCCTGCTGGAGGAGCCCGGCCGGGTGGTGCTAGCGGACGTGCCGTTCGTGGAGGGCGCGATCGCCGCGGCGGTCGCGGCCGGCGGCGGGGCGGCGCTGGCGGTGGTGCTGGCCGCCGCCGAGGAGGCCCGCACCCACCGCAAGCTCTAGTGGCCCTTGAACGCCTCCTCCAGCCACCAGGAGGGGCGGTCGCCGGTGACCTTGGCGTGCACCAGCAGGGGCCGCTCGCGCGGGCCCTTGAGCCACTCGGCCACGCCCGCCAGGTCGGCCGGCCCGGTGACGGTCACGGCCGCGAACCCGTACCCGCGCGCGATCGCGGCCAGGTCGGCGGGCGGGAACCGGACGGTGCCGAGCGGGTGGCCGTGCGGGCCGAAGTGGTGCACCTCGGCGCCGTAGGCCTCGTCGTCGTAGACCACGACCACCATGGGCAGCCCGAGCCGGACGACGGTCTCCAGCTCGGCGATGCCCATGAACGCGCCGCCGTCGCCGAGCGCCGCCACCGGCAGCCGGTCGGGGCGGGCCACGGCGGCGCCGATGGCGGTGGCGAGCCCGAGCCCGACCGCCTGGAACGCCTGCGTGAAGCAGAACCCTCGCTCGTCGGGCACGTCCAGGAACATCGCCGGGTAGCCCATGAAGTTGCCCGAGTCGGTCGCCACGATCCGCTCGGCGGGCAGCAGGTCGTCCAGGCCGATGGTGAGAGTCCTCGGGTCGACGCGGCCGCCGCCGCTCTCGTCGTGGTACGGGACCGCGCGCCAGCGGCCCTCCTCGCGGATGCGCCGGGCCAGCTCGGGCGAGCGGTAGCCGGCCCGCTCGCCGCCGGCCGTGAGGGCGCGGGCGACCTCGGCCACGTCGCCCACCACGCCGTGGTCGGCGGGCACGTGCAGGCCGACGGCGGCCAGGTCGAGATCGACCTGCGCGACCTTGGCGCCGGGGCCGATCAGCGAGCCGTGGCGGGTGGTCCACATGTTGAGCGCGCACCCCCAGCCGACCACCAGGTCCGCGCCCCGGACCAGCTCGGCCGTGAGCGGCGTGGCGAAACCGCCGCTCACGTCGAGGTCCCACGGGCTGCCGCGGAACAGGCCCTTGGCCACGGCCGAGGTGGCCAGCAGGGCGCCGGTCCGCTCGGCCAGCTCCACCAGCTCGGCCCGCGCGTGCCGTGCTCCGCGCCCGGCGACGAACACCGGCCGTTCCGCCCCGTCGAGCAACCGGCGCAACCCGTCGAGCTGCTCGGCGGAGGCGGCGGGCGCGCCGGGACGGCTCTCACGAACAGCCGCCGCGGCCCGGTCCGGTCGCTCCCCGCCGAGTTCCGTCTCGGCGGCCTGCACGTCGAGGGGCAGGTTGAGTACGACCGTGCGGCGTTCGTCGCGGGCGACGCGGAACGCCTCCAGGGTGTGCCGGGCCGCCTCGGCGGGGTCGCTGACCCGCATCGGGACGGCGCCCACCGCGCGCACGGCGGCGTCCTGGTCGATGTGGAAGTTGGAGCGGGCGTCGGTGGCCTCGCCCGCCAGCACGACGAGCGGGGTGCGGCTCTTCGCGGCCTCGGCGAGGCCGGTGATCGCGTTGGTGAGGCCGGGCCCCTGGTGCACGGAGACGACCGCCACCTCGCCCGTCATCCGGGCGTAGGCGTCGGCCATGGTGGCCGCACCGCCCTCGTGACGGGCCGCGACGAAGCGCACGCCGTGGCTCACGAGGGCGTTGGTGAGGTGGAAGTTGCCGCTGCCGACGACCCCGAACGCGGCTCGTACGCCCGCCGCGGCGAGCAGCCCGCCGACGGCCTCGGCGACGATCACCCTTCGCCCCGCTCCACCAGCGCGAGCACCCGCACCGGGCTGCCCGAGCCGCCGAGGATGGGCAGCGGCGGCGCCACCACGACCGCGCCGGTGACCGGGAGCCGGTCGAGGTTGCGCAGCTGGGTGAGGCCGTACTTGCCGGCGCCGAGGAAGAAGGCGTGGCAGGGGAAGGCGGGGTCGAAGGAGTGGGCGGCGCCCGCGTCGGTGCCGACGGTCTCGACGCCCAGCCCGATGATCGGCGTCTGCTCGGCGAGCCACCTGGCGCATTCGGCGGAGACGCCGGGGGTGTGCGAGCCGGTCTCGTCGGCGTTGAGGAACGTGTCCTGGTCACCGGAGCGGGAGTCCCAGCCGGTGCGGTAGAGCAGCCAGCCGCCTTCGGGCAGCGGGCCGTTGGCGCGCTCCCACTCCTTGACGTGGTCGATCTGGAGGAGGAAGTCGGGGTCCTTGCCCGCCTCGGCGGTGAAGTCGAGCACCACGGCCGGCGCGATCAGGCTGGCCACCGGCACCTGGGAGACGTCCTGGCCGTCACGGCCGGTCGCCCAGTGGATGGGCGCGTCGAAGTGCGTGCCGGTGTGCTCGCCGGTGTGGATGTCGTTCCAGTACCACCCCGGGCCGCGGTCGTCGTAGCGGCTGATCTCCTCCAGCCGGAACCGGATGGTGTTGCCGAACGGCTCGGGCAACTGGAGGATCGGCGTCTCCTCCGACAGGGGCGCGGTGAGGTCGATGACCTCGATCGCGCCGTTGCGCACACTGTCTACGAAGCTCCGCAACACCGACATGGCTTCCTCCTCGCGTGGGGCTGAGCGCATCCTCCTACGCGGGTGTCACCTCCGCAAACAGGCACCGCTGCGGCGGTCCGTCAGGCCCTGGTCCATTCGGCGCAGCCGGCCGTCTGGAAGCTCTTGTCGGTGGCGGCGATGGTGACGGTGGCCGGGCCTGAGGGCATGCCGGCGTCGATGACGTCCCCGATGTCGCCGGTGGTGCTGTTCATGCGGGCCCAGTAGCACGGGCCCGTGCCGCCCGCGGGGCCGGTGGTGCGGTAGGTGCCGGGCTGGATGTCGACGCCGACGACGAGGGTGCGCATCGACGCGAGCGGATCGCCGGGGTTCGACGCGACGGGGTCGTCCGGGGCGCCGGCGGACGGGTCCGGGGTGACGGGTGCCGACGCGGACGGGTCGGCGGCCGGAGGCGACGCGGCAGGATCGGACGCGGCAGGATCGGACGGGGCGGCGTCGGACGGGACTGGGTCGGTGGGCTGCGTGTCGGGGTCGAGCTCTCCCTCGACCGTCACGGTGACCCGGGGAGCGGGGGCTGCCGCCAGCTCTCCTGACCCGAGCCCGGTGAGGAAGCCGATCAGGAAGCCCAGCACCCCGGTCAGCCCGGCGACGAGCAGGATGATCGTCGGGCTGCTCGACGCGCGCGGGTAGTCAGGCGGGGGGCGGTACATCACCTGGACAGCGTCCCACCCGCGTCAGCGGTGGAGGTAGTCCACCAGTGAGGCCTTCTCCGTCTCCAGCTCCTCGATGGTGTTCTTGACCACGTCGCCGATGCTGACGATGCCGGCCAGGCGGCCGTCCTCGACCACCGGCATGTGCCGCACCCGGTGGGTGGTCATGGTCTTGCGCAGCTCGTCGACCCGGTCGCCCGGGGCGACGGTGCGCACCTCGGCGGTCATGATCGACGAGACCGGCTCGCCGAGGATGCCCGCGCCGCGATCGTGCAGCCGGCGCACCACGTCGCGCTCGGAGACGATCCCGTCGATGGTGACGCCGTCGGCGGACACGACGACGGCGCCGATGTTGTGCTCGGCCAGCCGGGCCAGCAACTCACGGACGGTCGCGTCGGGCGCCACCGTCGTCACGTCGCTTCCCTTGCCGTGCAAGATCGTGCTGATCAGCATCCGTACCACCTCGGCTAGGAGTTACCCCGTCGTGGTTACAGGCAAGCAAGGGGGTGGGAGGCCGTCAAGGACTCCCGTAAGCTGACCGTACTTGCCATATGAAATACCACTGTTGGAGCCGCTGTGACCGAGCCTCTCAACACCGGGAGCCACGACCTGCCGATCTCCGAGGAGCTGGCCGCGTTCATGCGGACGGGCTGGGCGGACACGCGGCGGACCGGCGTGCGCGCGCTGCCCGTCGCCCCGTGGGCGGCCAAGCGGCGGGCGGCCCTGGCGAGCCGGTTCCCCGGGGAACGGCTGGTCGTGCCGTCGGGCACGCTCAAGGTGCGCAGCAACGACAGCGACTACCGGTTCCGCCCGCACAGCGCCTTCTCGTACCTGACGGGCGCGGGCGAGCCCGGTGACGTGCTCGTGATCGAGCCGTCCGGTGAGGCGACCCTCTACACCCGGCCGCGCTCCCCTCGCGAGGAGGGCCAGGAGTTCTACCGGGACCGCCGTTACGGCGAGTTCTGGGTGGGCCGCAGGCCCGACCTGGCGGAGGCGGCGGAGCTCTATCAGATCGACTGCGCGCACCCTCGCGAGCTGGATCTGAAGGGACCCGCGCGGGTGCTGCGCGGCGTGGACCCGGCGGTGGACGAGGCGGTGGAGCCCGGCGGCGGCGACGCCGAGCTGGAGAGCTTCCTGGCGGAGGCGCGGCTGGTCAAGGACGAGTGGGAGATCGGCGAGCTGCAGGCCGCGGTGGACGCGACCGTGCGCGGCTTCGAGGACGTGGTGCGGGCACTCCCGCAGGCGCTCGGCCACCCGCGCGGCGAACGCTACCTGGAGGGCGTGTTCGGGCTGCGCTCGCGGCTGGAGGGCAACGCGGTCGGCTACGAGAGCATCGTGGCCTCCGGCGCGCACGCGTGCGTGCTCCACTGGATCCGCAACGACGGCCGTCTCGACCCGGGCGACATGCTGCTGCTGGACGCCGGCGTGGAGACCGACACCCTCTACACCGCCGACGTCACCCGCACGCTGCCGCTCTCGGGCCGGTTCGGGCCGGTGCAGCGGCAGGTGTACGAGCTGGTCTACGAGGCGCAGTCGGCCGCGATCGCGGCGCTGCGGCCGGGCGTCCGGTTCCGCGAGTTCCACCTGACGGCCATGCGCGTCATCTGCGAGGGCCTGCACGAGTGGGGCCTGCTGAAGGACTCCCCCGACGCGCTCATGGAGACCGGGCTCTACCGCCGTTACACGCTCTGCAGCAGCGGCCACATGCTGGGCCTGGACGTGCACGACTGCGCCAGGGCGCGGGCGGAGACGTATCTGGACGGCGTGCTGGAGGAGGGCCAGGTGCTGACCGTGGAGCCCGGCCTCTACCTCCAGCCGGACGACCTCACCCTGCCGGAGGAGTTCCGCGGGCTGGGCGTCCGCATCGAGGACGACCTGGTCATCACGGCCGACGGGGCGCGGCTGATGTCGGCGGCGCTCCCCCGCCACCCTGACGAGGTGGAGAGCTGGATGTCGGTCCTGCTCGGCTGATACCTGAGGACGACGCGAAGACCGTACTCAGGATCGATGGCGCCGCCGGCGGGCCCGTCCGACGATCGGGTCCCACCGACGATTGGACGCGTCATGCGAAGATCTGTCCTGATCCTCAGCCTCGTCATCGCCGCGGTCCTCCCCCTCGTGCCCGTCTTACCGGCCGGCGCCTCGGGCGGGATCGCGTGGACCCCCTGTCCCGAAGCGCCGGAGGTCGAGTGCGGCACGCTCGCCGTGCCCGTCGACTGGGACGACCCCGGCGGGCCGACGCTGGACCTGGCGCTGGCCCGCCGCAAGGCCAGCGATCCGGGTGCCCGCATCGGCTCGCTGGTGATCAACCCGGGCGGTCCCGGCGGCTCAGGGGTGGACGCCGTGATCACGAACCGGATCGCCTTCACCGCCGAGCTGACCAGCAGGTTCGACGTGGTCAGCTACGACCCGCGCGGGGTGCGCCGCAGCCACCCCGTCCGGTGCTCGCTGGAACTGGCCCTGCGGGCGCCCGACCCGCTCACCGCCGGCAGCCGGGCGGGCTTCGAGGCGCTCCTGGCCCACAACGAGCGCTACCGGCAGGACTGCCGGGCCCGCACCGGGCCGCTCTTCGACCACGTCGACACCGGCAGCGTCGTGCGGGACCTCGACGCGCTGCGCGCCGCGCTCGGCGACCGGAAGCTCACCGCCTACGGCCTCTCGTACGGGACGCTGATCACCCAGCTCTACGCCGAGCGCTACCCGCGCCGGGTGCGGGCGCTGGCGCTGGACAGCAACATGGACCACAGCCTGCGCACCCGCGCCTTCCTCGACACCGAGTCGCGGGCGGCGCAGGACTCCTTCGACGAGTTCGTCTCCTGGTGCGGCCGGACGGAGTCCTGCGCGCTGCACGGCAGGGACGTGCGGGCCGTCTGGGCGGAGCTGCTGGAGCGCGCCGGGCGGGGCGAGCTGACCTTCCCCGGCGAGCCGGGCGTGCCGCTCTCCAGGACGACGCTGATCAGGCAGGCGTTCGGCGCGTTCTACGGGCCGGACTACTCCGGGCTGGCCCGGTTCCTGGTGGCGCTGGAGACCGGCGGGCCCGCCGAGCGGCTCCTGGCCGCGGCCCCGCAGGAGGAGACGGTCAACGACGCGTCGCGGGTCTTCTGTCTCGACTATCTGCTGCCGGTGCGCGACCATCGCGAGTACACCGCCCACCTGCGCCGGTCGGCGGAGATCGCGCCGGACATGCTGGTCAGCCCGCTCGCGTACGGCATGCTGGCGGCCTGCGCCGGCACGCGGGCGCCGATCCCGAACCCGCAGCACCGGCTGCGCGTCGACGGCACGCCGCCGCTGCTGCTCGCCAACGCCCTGCACGACCCGGCCACCGCCTACGCGTGGGCCACCGCCGCCGCGCGGCAGATCGGGCGCGAGGCCCGGCTGCTCACCTACGAGGGCTGGGGGCACGGCGTGTACGGCATGGGCGACTGCGCGACGGCGGTCTTCGACCGCTACCTGGTCGATCTGGAGATCCCGGCCGAGGGCGCCCGCTGCCCGGCGGTGCCGCCGTCGGAGGGCACGGCCACCCTGCGCGACGCGCCGCCGGACACTCCGTTCCCCGGCACCCCGGGCTATCTCCTCAGCCGGTGGCGGGCCTGATGTTCTGGTTGAGTCGGAAGACGTTGTCGGGGTCGTACTCGGCCTTGATCGCGGCCAGCCGGGCGTACTTCTCCTCGCCGTAGGAAGCCCGCACGCGGTCCTCGTCCTGGTCGGTGAGGAAGTTCACGTACGCGCCGGTGCCCCGGGAGTACGGGAGCAGCGCCGACCAGGCGTCGCGGGCCCACGTCCTCTCCTGTTCCAAGGCGTCCGCCGTGGGTGTGAGCGCCATGACGGACAGCGTGTAGTGCGGCTCGCGGCTGCCGCCGAAGGCGGTGGCGTCGTCCGGGATCGCGCTGAAGGCGCCGTCGAGGCGGAACGCCGGTACGAACGACATCGGCGACCCCTTGAGCGCCGCCTGCTCGCAGAGCGTGGCGATCGCGCCCGTCCCGAGCGACGGCAGGTCGAGCGCCTTCTCGTAGGCGGGCGTTCCCCAGGGCACGGTGTCGTCCAGCAGCGACTGGAGCTGCGGGTACGACATCGGCGCGGCGAACGAGAACAGCGGCGGCAGCGCCCGCGTGATCGGCTCCAGCACCGAGGCATGATGCCGGGGCGAGCCGAACCCGGCCACGATGAGCGCGTGCCCCTGCCGCAGGCGGTGCTCCTCGGGGACGAACGGGGCGGGCGGCGCGCTCATCCCGAAGGCGATCAGCACGCCGACGTGTTCCGGCAGGCTCCGCACGGCCTGGTCGATCGTCTCGATCGCCTCGGGGCCCCGCTCCGCCTCCCAGAACAGGATCCCCACCTGCACCTCGGGCCCGACCGGGTGCAGCCGGAAGGCGAAGGAGGTGACGACGCCGAAGTTGCCGCCGCCGCCTCGCAGCGCCCAGAACAGGTCGGGGTGCTCGCGGGCGGAGGCGTGCACCTGCTGCCCGTCGGCGAGCACGACGTCGGCCGACTCCAGGTTGTCCACGGTCAGTCCGTGGTCGTGGCTCAGCCAGCCGAAGCCGCCGCCGAGCGTCAGCCCGCCGACGCCGGTGTGGCTGATCGTGCCGCCGGGCGTGGCCAGCCCGTACACGTGGGTGGCCGCGTCGAGATCGGCCCAGGTCGCGCCGCCGCCGCAGGACGCCCACCGGCTGGCGGCGTCGACCTCGATCTGCCGCAGCGCGCTGAGGTCGAGCATGACTCCGCCGTCGGTCACGGCCAGGCCGCCGAAGCCGTGGCCGCCGCCGCGCACGGAGATCTCCAGGTCCTCCTGCCGGGCGTAGGCGATAGCCGCCTCAGCGTCGTCGGGCCCGCCGCACCGGACGATCACGCCGGGGTGGCGGTCGACGGCGCCGTTCCAGATCTTCCGCATGCTCTCGTAGCCGTCGTCCTTCGGGGAGACCACACGCCCGGCGCATCTCTCGCGCAGTCCTTCGAGCCCGCTTCTGATGAGCTGAACCATGTCGCACTCCCAGGGCGCGCTATAGGCGAACCTCAATTAATCGTAGGTTTCGCCGGATTTGTGGTTGGTTGGCGGATGGGCAAATCCGGGTCACGGTGTACGTTGCGGACATGGCGCTGGTGATGGGCGGTCGGCCTGACGAGGTGGACGCCCCGGTGACGTTGCTGACCTCCGCCGAACGGGAGCGGGCCGCGCGGTTCCGGCACGAGGCCGACCGCCACGCCTTCGTCGCCGCCCACCTGCTGGTCCGCCTCTGCGCGGCCGAGCTCCTCGGCGTCGCCCCGCACCGGCTCACGCTGGCCCAGGTCTGCCACGTGCACGGCCCTGGCCACGGCAGGCCGTACCTGGAGGAGGCCCCGGCGGTGGGCGTCAGCCTGAGCCACACGCGCGGTTACGTGTGCGCGGCCGCCGGTCACGGCCGCGTCGGCGTCGACGCCGAGCGGGTGCCGCCCGGCCCGCTCGACCGCATGCTCGCCGGGATGGCGCTCACGCCCCGCGAGCGGAAGGATGCCGGCGGCAACGAGGACCTGATCCGGGTGTGGGCGCGCAAGGAAGCGCTGATCAAGCGGGGCGAGCTGACCCTCGACGAGCTGTCCGCCCGCGACGGCGACTGGGCGGGCCGGCATCTGCTGGAGTGGCGGGCGGAGCCGGACATCCTGGTGGCCGCCATCACCGACACCCCTGCCAGGAGAGCCGCCATCCCCGGTTAACCTTGATACGAGTCCCACAGGCGGCGCCACCGTCGTGGCCGGCCGCCGGACGTGTCCCGGATAGGAGATCATGAGCGCGCCTCGCTGGCTTTCCCCCGCTGAGCAGCGTGCCTGGCGAACCCACCTGGCGCTGCACAAGCTCCTCATGCACCGCCTGGACCGGGAGCTGCAGGAACACGCGCTGTCGCTGAACGACTACGAGATCCTGGTCAACCTCTCGGAGAGCCCTGGCCGGCGGATGCGCATGAGCGATCTGGCCGACGCGACGATCCAGTCCCGCAGCCGCCTCTCCCACCAGATCTCCCGGATGGAGGCCAAGGGGCTGGTCGTCCGCGAGGACTGCCGCGACGACCGGCGCGGCACCTTCGCGGTGCTGACCGACGAGGGCTGGGACACCATCCAGCGGGTGGCGCCCGTCCACGTCTCCGGCGTCCGCGAACACTTCGTCGACCGGCTGACCGACGACCAGCTCGGCGAGCTGGAGGGGGCCTTCGCGCCGATCGTGGAGCATCTGAAGAAGCTGCGCTGACACCCAACCGATACCGGCGGCGCGCGCGGCGCGCGCCACCGCTCGCTACGATCCGCTTCATGCTGAGAAAGCTGCTCCTCGTCCTCCTCGTCGCGGGCCTCACGGCCTGCTCGTCCGGCGGTGGCGAGGAGCTGCCCGCGGGGCCCGACCTGATGAAGAAGGCCGCGGCGGCCATGCGGTCGGTGAAGTCGGCGGCGTTCTCGATCGCCACGGACGGCAAGCCGAACGTCCCGGTCAAGAAGGCCGACGGCCGGCTGACGGCGCAGGGCGACGCCGACGGCACCATCACCCTGGAGGTGTTCGGCAGCCTCCAGGAGATCACGTTCGCGCTGATCGGCGACACCGTCCACTTCAAGGGCCCGACCGGCGGCTTCCAGAAGCTCACCCGGCGGGAGCTGGCCCAGCTGTACGATCCCTCGCTGATCCTCGACCCCGCCAAGGGCATCGCCCAGCTGCTCGAATCCGCCTCCGACCCGCTGGTCCAGGCGGAGGAGGGCGGCGCCTACCGGGTGGCGACCGGGTTCTCCGAGCAGACGCTCGGCACGCTCGTGCCGGGGGTCACCCAGCCCGTCAACGGCACGGTCTGGGTCGACAAGGCCACCAGCAGGCTCACCAAGGTCGAGCTGCCGCTGCAGGGCGGCAGCGTGAGCGTGACGCTGGCCGACTACGACGCGCCGGTGACGATCACGCCGCCCCCGTCGGCCGGATGAGGCGCGCGCGCCGGGTCGCGCTCGGCGTCGGCGGCGCGGTGGTGCTGCTGGCCGCGCTCGACGCGTACGTCGTGGTGACCGTCCTCATCGACATCGCCACCGACCTCGGCATCCCGCTGAACCGGCTGGAGCGGGCCACACCCGTGGTGACGGGCTTCCTGCTCGGCTACGTGGCGGCGATGCCGCTGCTCGGGCAGCTGTCCGACCGCTACGGCAGACGGCCGCTGATCCACGCCTGCCTGGCGGCGTTCGCGGCCGGCTCGGTGCTGACGGCGCTGGCGTCGTCCGAGATCATGGTGGTGTCGGGCCGGACCGTCCAGGGGATCGCCGGAGGGGCGCTGCTGCCCATCACCATGGCGCTCATCGGCGACCTGTGGGGCGAGCGCGAGCGGCCGGTGGCGCTGGGAGCGGTCGGCGCGGCCCAGGAGCTCGGCAGCGCGCTCGGGCCCGTGTACGGCGGGGTGCTGGCGCTGATCCCGAGCTTCGCGGTGCTCGGGGTGGAGCTGGGCGACTGGCACGCCATCTTCTGGATCAACCTCCCCCTGGCGCTCGCCGCCGCCCTCGCCGTCCAGTGGGGCATCCCCGCCGGGAGCGGCGCGGGCGTGCCGCCGGAGGCTCCCGTGAAGGTGCGGGTGGACTGGGTCGGGGGCGGGTTACTCGCGCTGGCGCTGGGGCTGCTGGTGGTGGGGTTGTACAACCCGGACCCGGCCGCGGCCGTGCTGCCCGCCTGGGGCCCGCCGTTGATCGGGGCGGGCACGCTGGTGGGGGCGGCGTTCGTCTGGTGGGAGATCCGCTCGCCCGTACGGTTGCTCGATCTCACGGGCGTGCCCAAGGGCCCGCTGCTGTCCACCCTGGGCGTGAGCTTCCTGACCGGGGCGGCGCTGCTGGTGACGATGGTGTTCGTGCAGTTCACCGCCCAGACGCTGCTCGGCCTGGAGGCGCTGGAGGCGGCGCTGGTGCTGGGCCGGTTCCTGATCGCGCTGCCGGTGGGGGCGCTGCTGGGCGGGCTGCTGACGCGGCGGTCCGGCGGCCGCGTGGTCACCGCGGCGGGCCTGCTGGTGGCCGCCGCCGGCTACGGGCTGATGAGCCGATGGCCGCTGGAGCTGGCGGACGCCCGGCTGATGATGGACGCCACGCTGGTGGTGGCGGGCCTGGGCGTGGGCCTGGTGATCGCGCCGGTGTCGGCGGCGGCGCTGCGGGTGACCCGGCCGGCGCAGCACGGCGTGGCGTCGGCGGCGGTCGTGGTGGCCAGGATGATGGGCATGCTGATCGGCATCGCCGCCGTCTCGGCCTGGGGTTTCTACCGCTTCCAGTCGCTGACCGCGCACCTCGACACGCCGGTGCCGTTCGGCGTCGAACCCGCCGAGTACGCCCGGCGGCTCGCCGAGTACACGGCCCAGGTGCGGGGCGCGCTGCACGTCGAGTACACCGAGATGTTCCTCGTGACGGCGTTCATCTGCCTGCTCGGCGCGGCGCTGGCGTGGTTCATGCCGCGTCGCTCCACAACACGCTCAACGCTCGTATAACTCCCACTCCTGGAGCATCGACCGGGACTACGCTGTTCCTCCTCACATCGAGAAGCAGGGGGCGAGCGTGTATGAGATCGGTGTTCTGCGTCCGCGCGAACTGGGGACGTCGGAGATCGACGCCTGGCGGGAGATGCAACGGGAGCAGCCGCATCTGGACAACCCGTTCCTGAGCCCTGATTTCGCCCTGGTGATGGGCGAGGTCAGCGACCGGGTCCGGGTCGCGGTGATCCGCGACGGTGACGGCATCGCCGGATTCCTCCCGTACGAGGAACGTTCCGGCGTCGGGGCTGCCGTCGGCGCGTGGGTGTCGCTGTGCCAGGGGGTGGTGCACCGGCCTGGCGCCGTGTTCGAGGCGGGCAGGCTGCTGCGGGCGTGCGGGCTGCACGTGTGGGAGTTCGGCTGCCTGGTGCGGGACCAGCCGTGGTTCGCCCCGTACGTGACTCTGACGCAGGACGCGGTCGTGCTCGATCTGACCGAGGGCTACCAGGCCTATTTGAAAGGGCTGCGCGAACGGTCGCCGAAGTTCCTCAAGACGACCCAGTACAAGGAGCGCAAGCTCGGCCGCGACGCGGGCGAGGTGACGTCCACGTTCGCGGTGAGCCCCGGCGAGGTCGAGCAGTTCCGGCTGCTGCGCACGTGGAAGTCGGGGCAGTACGCGCGCAGCGGCCGCGCCGACCGGTTCGCCCGGCCGTGGGTGGTGGAGCTGGTGGAGCGGCTGCACGCCATCGACTCCAAGGACTTCGGCGGCGTGCTGTCGATGCTGTACGCGGACGGCACGCCGGTCGCCGGCCACTTCGGGCTGCGCAGCCGCTCGACGCTGGTCGGCTGGTTCCCCGCGTACGATCCGGAGTTCGCCAAATACTCCCCCGGGCTGATCCAGCATCTGCGGATGGCCGAGGCGGCGGCGGAGGCCGGGCTGGACGCGATCGACCTGAGCGTGGGCGCCGGCTACGAGTACAAGGACGCGCTCGCCAGCAGGACCGTTCCGGTGGCCGAGGGCGTGGTGCGGCGGCGGACGGCGCGGGCGGGCCTCCACTGGGCGCGCACCGAGCCGGTGCGGCTGGCCCGCCGGGCCGTCCTCGGCACGCCCGCGCTGTACCGGCTGGCCGACCGGGTGCTGAAGAGCTACGGCAAGCGCCGGGTGACCTCGTGAGGTCCCCCGGCCGGCTCCGGCGAGCGCGGGGTCGCGTCGTGGAGGCCGGCCGGACCCGCGACCCGCGCCGGACGGCGTCATGAGGACGACCGAGCTGGAGGCCCGGATGGGCGAGCGGCTCGGGCAGGGCTGCCTGCACGTGCCGTCGGCCCGGTTCGGGCTGCTGCTGGCGCTGCGCCACTGGTTCCGGCCCGGCGACCGGGTGCTGATCGCGCCGACGAACTGCGAGACCGTGCTCTTCGTCGCGCTGGCCGCGGGGCTGACGCCGGTGATGGCGCCGGTCTCGGCCCGTGACGGCAACATCGACGTCGACCGGGTCGACTGGTCCGGGCTGGCGGGCGTGCTCACCACGCATCTTTACGGGGTGCCGGACCGGGTGGCCCGGCTGCGCGCCGCGTGCGACCGGCACGGGCTGGTGCTGGTGGACGACGCCGCGCACGCCTTCCAGACGGAGGCCGACGGCCGGCCGGCCGGGCTGTGGGGCGAGGCCGGGGTGTTCAGCCTGGCCAAGCACGGGCGGGCGATGTCCGGCGGTTTCCTGACGGCCGCCGATCCGGCCGCGCTGCGGGAGCTGGCCGCGGCCCGCGAGGAGCTGCTGCTGCCCGGCCCGGCGCGGGCCCAGGTGTCGGCCGTGCTGCGGCCGCTGCTGCGGGAGGCGGTCTACCGGACCGGGCTGGTGCGGCCGGTGTGGCACACGCTCAAGCGGCTCGGCCTCATGACGTGGACCGGCCATCGCTACCCGACCACCGCCGGCGAGGTGGCCAAGGCGGCGGGCGACCTGGACGCGATGGACCCGTGGCTCCGCATCGACCTGGACGACTGGCGGATGCGCCCCGGCCGCGCCCTGCTGCGCCTGCACCGTTCCCGGATCCGCGCCATCGGGCGCGAGCGGGAGCGCAGGCTGGCCGGGGTCGCGGCGCTGCGCGCCACCCCGTGGGCCGCGCCGGGGGTGACGGACGCGCCGGTGCGGCCGCTGCTGCGGGTCCCGCTGCTCGTGGCCGACCGCGACCGGGTGGTGGCCGCGCTGGAGTCGCACGGCGTGGTGCCGGGCTTCGTGTACGACCCGCCCCTCGACGACTACCTGACCACGATCCTGCCCGCCGACCCGCTCGATGCCCACCCCTCGATTCCCCCCGCCGGCCCGCTCGACGGCGACCGCCCGATCCCCACCGCCGACCGGCTCGATGCCGACCGGCTGTTCCCCACCGGTCCCACGCCCGGTGTCGCGCGCTGGTGGACGGGGCACGTGCTGCCCGCCGACCCGCTCGACGCCGGTCGCCTGATCCCGTTGCTGGAGCGGCTGGGTGTCCAGCCGCCGCTGGAAGGACCGCCTCCTGATGACGAGTGACACAGGGGCGGTCCCGCGCCGGACCGGGCTGGTCGCCCGGCTCCGCACCGACCTGCGCGACCCGCTCTTCCTTCAGGGCTACGCCCTCATGGTCAACACCGCGGTCACGGCGCTGCTCGGGCTGGGCTACTGGTTCCTGGCCGTGCGGCTGTACGACCCGGCCGCGTTCGGCCAGGGCCAGCTCATGATCACAGCGATGCGGCTGTTCTCCTCGCTCGTCGGGCTGGCGTTCGTGGGGGTGATGGCCCGGTTCATCCCGGTGTCGGGGCGCGGCACGGGCGGGCTGGTGCTGCGCGGCTACGGGGTGGCCGGCATCACGGCGGTGCTGGCGGCGCTCGGGTTCCTGCTGACGCTGCCGTTGTGGGGGCCCGCCTACGGGGAGCTGGCCGGGTTCGTGCCCGCGGTGGTGTTCCTGGCGTCGGTGCTGGTGTGGACGATCTTCACCTTGCAGGACGTGGTGCTCGCCGGGCTTCGGCAGGCCGTCTGGGTGCCGGTCAACAGCACGGTGTTCGGGCTGGCCAAGATGGTGCTGCTGGTCGTGCTGGCCGGGGCCCTGCCGGTGGGCGGGCTGTACGGCGGGATCTTCGTCTCGTGGATGGTGCCCACGGCGCTCGCCCTCATCCCTGTCACCTTGCTGATCTTCAAGGTGGCGGTGCCCCGGCACGTGGCCCGCACGGGCGCGAACGCCACCCCGCCGCGGCTGCGGGAGATCGGCCGGTTCGTGGCCGGCGACTTCTCCGGCACCCTGTCCACGCTGCTCGTGCTCTACCTGGTGCCGGTCATGGTGGGCGCCTGGCTCAACGACGCCGAGCTGTTCGGCTACTTCTCCATCGCCCACACGCTCGGCTGCATGATGGGGCTGCTGGCGGCCAACATGGCGGTCTCGCTGACCGTCGAGGGCTCTCTCGACGCCGGGCGGCTGGCGCGGAGCACCCGCGACGCGCTGCGCCGCACCTTCCTGATCGTCGGGCCGGTGGTGGCCGTCGTGGTGGCCGGGGCGCCGCTGATCCTGCGGGTGTTCGGGCCCGAGCTGGCCGAGGCCGGCACGCCGCTGCTGCGGCTGATGGCCGTCGGGGTGCTGCCGATGGCGCTGGTGGAGATCCGGCTCGGCACGCTGCGGGCCCGCAGCGAGGCCAGGAAGCTGGCCACCGTGCAGATCGGCATGACGCTGCTGGTGTTCGCCACCGTGATCGCGCTGTTCCCGGTGGCGGGCGTCACCGGCGTCGGCTACGCCCTGCTGATCAGCCAGACGGTGACCGGGCTGTGCGTGCTGCCCGGCCTGCGCAAGGTGCTGGCGCTCCCCCGTACCGGCTGACCCGCCGTCCGGGGAGCCCGGACGGCGGGCCGGGCTGCTACGGCGTGAGGCGGTGCAGGTCGCGCGGGAACGCGGTGACCTGGCGGATGTTCGCCGCGCCCGTCAGGCGCGCCGTCCACCGCTCCAGCCCGATGGCGAACCCGCCGTGCGGGGGCATCCCGTACGCGAACGTCCGCAGATATCCCTCGTACGGCTCCGCGCTCTCACCGCGGGCGGCCAGCGCGTCCAGGTAGTCCTGATGGCGGTGCAGCCGCTGCCCGCCGGTCACCAGCTCCAGCCCGCGGAAGAGCAGGTCGAAGCCGTTGGAGTAGCCGGGCCTGCCGGGGTCGGGATGGGTGTAGAAGGGCCGTTTGGCCATCGGGTAGCCGGTGACAAACAGGAACTCCGAGCCGTGCTCCTTCAGCGCCCACTCCGACAGCCACCGCTCCTGGGCGGGTGAGAGGTCGGGCTCGTCCTCGCCCGTCATCCGCTGCGCCTCGGTGAAGTGGATCGCCGGGATCTCGTCGGGCACCCCCGGCAGCTCGGCGCCGAGCAGGTCCACGGCCGGGGCGGCGCGCTCGCGTACCGACTCCAGCATGCCCGCCACGGCCTCGCGCAGCACCGCCATCACGTCCCGGTGGTCGCGGACGAAGCCCAGCTCGGCGTCGAGGCTGGTGTACTGGGCCAGGTGGCGTACGGTGTCGTGCGGCTCGGCCCGGAAGACCGGCCCCACCTCGTACACCCGCTCGAACACGCCCACCATCGCCTGCTTGTAGAACTGCGGCGACTGGGCGAGGTAGGCGGGCCGGCCGAAGTAGTCGATGCCGAAGACGTTCGCGCCGGACTCGGTGGCCGACGCGACGATCTTCGGGGTGTGCACCTCGGTGAACCCGAGCCGGTCCAGCGCGGCGCGGAACCCCGCCACGCTCGCGGCCGAGATCTCCAGCGGCGCCCGCAGCGCCGGATGGCGCAGGGCGGCGGGCGCGTGGTCGAGCACCGTCGGCAGCGTCGCCGCCACCACGGGCCTGAACAGGTCGAACGGCGGAGGCTCGACCGGCCATGACAGCAGCTCGATCTCCGGCTCGGTCAGCTCGGCGCCGCCCGGCGCCTGCGGGTTGACGGTCACCCTGCCGGTGACCTGGACGACGCTCTCCTCGGCGGGCAGGTCGCCCGCGGTGACCGCCTGGGCCAGCCCTGAGCGGTCCCTGACGACGAGGAAGGACACGGATTTCAGCAGCCGGCGGCGATGGACCCAACCGGCGATCGTCACTCGTTGCCCGGCGTGCTCGGCGAGCTCGGCGGACAGGACACGAGAGATCATGACAGCTCCTGGTGAAGAAGGTGTATGACCCCTTGGGAGTGCGGGGGAGAAGGGAGCTCCCGGTGCCACCGCACTTTCGCCGCCCGGGAACGGGCGGCCTCTCGGACCCTGTGACGGGGGTCAGGCCGGCGGGGCATTTCCTCCCCGCACTCAGGAGTGTCTTCACCGGGGGCGCGGGACCGCCTTCACAGCACCGGCGGCTCTCTCGGCCCGCGTGGACCCCGGCTACTCGTCTCCGTCGACGCGTTGCCGACGATGGTATCAGCGATCCCTTTTCTGGCGCTTCTCCCTGATCTTCATCGTGACCTCGATCGGCGAGCCGGCGAAGCCGAACTCCTCGCGCAGCCGCCGCTCGATGAAGCGCCGGTAGGTGTCTTCCAGCCAGCCGGAGGTGAACAGCACGAACTTGGGCGGCTCGATCGACGCCTGGGTGGCGAACAGGATCTTCGGCTGCTTGCCGCCGCGCACCGGGGGCGGCGTCTGCTGCACCAGCTCGGTCAGGAACGCGTTCAGCCGGGACGTCGGCACCCGGGTCGCCCAGGACTCCAGCGCCCGCTCCAGGGCCGGCACCAGCCGGTCGACGTGGCGGCCGGTCTTGGCGGAGATGTTGACCCGCAGCGCCCACGGGGTGCGGACGAGCTGCCGGTCGATCTCCTTCTCCAGGTAGTAGCGGCGGTCCTCGTCGACGAGGTCCCACTTGTTGAACGCGACCACCATGGCCCGGCCGGACTCGATCACCAGGCCGATGATGCGCAGGTCCTGCTCGGTGAGGGGCTCGCTGGCGTCGATGAGCACGACCGCCACCTCCGAGCGCTCCAGCGCGGAGCGGGTGCGCATGGCGGCGTAGAAGTCGGCGCCCTGCAGCTCGCGGTCGCGCCGCCGGATGCCGGCCGTGTCGACGAACCGCCAGGTGCGGCCGCCCAGCTCGATCAGCTCGTCGACGGGGTCGCGGGTGGTGCCGGCCATCGGGTCGACCAGCACCCGCTCCTCCCCCGCCAGCTTGTTGAGCAGGGAGGACTTGCCGACGTTGGGCTTGCCGAGCAGCGCCACCCGGTAGGGGCCGCGCTCGTCGGCGAAGCGCTCGCGGGGGGTCTCGGGCAGCGCGTCGAGCACCACGTCGAGCAGGTCGCCGCTGGCGCGGCCGTGCAGCGCGGAGACGGGGTAGGGCTCGCCGAGGCCGAGCGACCACAGCGCGGCGGCCTCCAGCTCGACCTGCTGGTTGTCGACCTTGTTGGCGGCCAGGATCACCGGCTTGCCCGACTGGCGCAGCACGGAGCCGACGATCTCGTCGGCGTCGGTGGCGCCCACGGTCGCGTCGACCACGAACACGATCACGTCGGCCAGCTCGGTCGCGACCTGCGCCTGCTCGGCGATGCGCAGGCCCATGCCGGTGGCGTCAGGGTCCCACCCGCCGGTGTCGACCACGGTGAAGCGGCGGCCGCGCCAGTTGGCCTCGTAGGTCACCCGGTCGCGGGTCACCCCCGGCACGTCCTCCACGACCGCCTCCCGGCGGCCGATGATGCGGTTGACCAGCGTGGACTTGCCGACGTTCGGCCGCCCGACGATGGCCACGACCGGCAGCGGCGTGCTATCGCCGACGTCGCCGGAAACCTCGAGATCGTCGAGCTCAGCCTCGACCCAATCCCCCGTAGACATGGTGTCTCATCCTTAAGAGTCCCGCACCGCTCAGGTGCGCTCCTTGACCAGTCTCAACACCTCCGCGATCACCTCGTCGAGGTTGAGCGCGGTGGTGTCGAGCTCGACGGCGCCATCCGCCATCGAGAGTGGATCCGTCTTGCGTGTCGAGTCGAGGGTGTCGCGCCTGGCCAGGGCCGCCTGCTGCGCCTCCGCCGTGGTGCCGGTCAGCTCCGCCGACCGGCGCTGGGCGCGGGCCTCGGGGCTGGCCGTCAGGTAGATCTTGACGGGGGCGTCGGGGGCGACGACGGTGCCGATGTCGCGGCCCTCGACCACGATGTCGCCGGCGCCGATGATCTCCCGCTGGAGGGCGACGAGCCTGGCCCGCACCTCGGGCACCGCCGCCACGGCGGAGACCGCCGAGGTGACCTCGTCCTCCCGGATCGGCCCCGCCACGTCGACGGCGCCGACGTGGATGGCGGGGCTGTCGGGGTCGGTGCCGGAGACGATCTCAGGCTCGCCGCAGCGGGCCGCGATCGTGGCGGAGTCGGCGAGGTCGACGCCCTGCCGGAGGATCCACCAGGTCATCGCCCGGTATTGCGCTCCGGTGTCCAGGTAGCGCAGACCCAGCGCGCGGGCCACCCCGCGCGACGCGCTCGACTTGCCCGACCCCGAAGGGCCGTCCATGGCGACGACCAAATCGGCCACGGCTCTCCCTCTTCACGTGTGCTGACCCAACCTCACGAGGTTACCGTCTCGCGCCACCGCGACGAGCCGGTCAGTCGGCGACCCAGCTCCCGTGGAAGCCCAGCGGAACCCTGACCGGCAGGTGGACGGTGGCCACCGGGTCGCCGGTGAAATCCTGCGCCGGCAGGATCACCAGGTCGGCCGCGCCTCTGTCCGGGTTGTTGACGAAGGTGAGCACGTACCCGTCGTCCTCCGCGTCGCCCGACGGCACGAACACCGGCTCGCCCACGTACGCGCCGCGCCCGAACTGGCGGGCCTGCTGCGTGCCCGCCGCCAGGTCGTGCTTGATCAGCGTGTTGTCGAACGCCTCGTCGGGCAGGTCCTCCAGCTCGGTGTCGTCGGGATAGACCACGTCGATCAGGTCGCGGGCCGCCGCGGTGTAGCCGTAGCGGTAGGGCCTGCCGGTCAGCCGCTCGTCCATGCGCGGGAACTCCTGCGCCCTGTCGTCCAGCCGCGTCTCGGTGAAGGTGCCGGCGACCGGGTCGACACGCCAGCGGTCGAGCGTCGGCGTGCCGCCCAGGTCGAGCCGGGCGTCGACGAACCGCTGCGGGTAACGCACCAGGTCGACCACCACCTGGTCGCCGTCGTCGTAGGCGTTGAGCGTGTGGAAGACCCAGCACGGCGGCACCTCCACCCAGCTCACCTCGCCGGTCGCCCGTGACAGCAGGCCGACCCTGGAGGCGTGGCCGGGGTTCCACGCGTACGGCAGCGAGGCGCCCTGCTCGGCGTGGGCCATGCTGAAGGTGACCGGCAGGTCGTAGATGACCACGTACTTCTCGGTGAGCGCGAAGTCGTGCAGCATGGGCGCGTCGGCGATCGGGATGTCCCTGGTCCGCACGACCGTGCCCTTGTCGTCGAGCACGATGTGCTGGTGGTGGTCCCAGCCGAAGAAGTACGCCATGGCGTGCAGCTCGCCGGTGGCGGGGTCGAGGTGGGTGTGCGCGGCGAACCCGCCGGGCAGGCCGCCGTCGAAGTCGCACGGGCCGATGGTGTCGAGTTCGTAGCTCATCTCGTACGGGAGCGCCCCGGCCTCGACGGTGGCCAGGGTGCGCCCGGCGATGCCGAGCACGTGGGTGTTGGGGGCGAAGTCCATGCCCTCGTGGGTGAGCGTGGAGCGCGGCTCCTCGCCGAGCCGCCGGGCCACGGCGGCGTTGCGCACCCACCGGTTGCGGTACCACTCGGCGCGGCCGTCGCGCAGCCGCACGCCGTGGATCATGCCTTCGCCGAGGAACAGGTGGGAGGCGGACGGGTCGTCCAGGCTCAGCGGGTTGGGGCCGTTGCGCAGGTAGCGGCCGTTCAGCTCGGCCGGGATCCGGCCGGTCACCTCCAGGTCGTAGGCGGTGATCTCCTCGGTGACGGGGGCGAAGCCGTCGCGGTACGGGTGGGACGTCATGGGGTGGTCCTCTCGTCTGGAACGAGGAAGGGATGCAGCACCGAGGTCCACAGCAGCCGGTAGCGGTGCCCGGCCTCGGCCCGGTCGAAGAAGCCGGAGAGCTCCAGGCTCACCGCGCCGTGCATGGCCATCCAGAGCACGTCGGCGATCTCCGCGGCGCCGCCGCCGCGCAGCCGCCCCTCGTCGAGGCAGCGCCGCACGCCGCCCACGAGCAGGCGGAACGTCCGCCGGGCGGCATCCCTGGCCGCCTCGTCGGGGATGTAGCCGGACAGGGCGCCCTGAAACATCAGCCGGTAGTACTCCGGCTCCTCCAGCGCGTACTCCCGGTAGGCGGCGACGCCGGCCCGCAGCCGCTCCAGCGGGTCGTCGTCGTGGGGCACCTCCAGCAGCCGCCGCTCGAACCGGGCGAAACCCTCCAGCCAGAGCGCCCGGCAGAGCCCGTCCTTGCCGCCGAACAGCGTGTAGATGACCTTGGTGGAGCAGCCGGCCTCGCCGGCGATGCGCCGCACGGTCAGCGCCGCGGGCCCCTCGCCGATCAGCAGGCTCTTGGCGGCGTCGAGGATCACTGCCCGCACGACGCCCTGCCCCTCCTGCTGGGCCTGCTGGTACGCGGTCACGCTCATGTTCGGTAACGCCGTTTCTTCTCGGTAACGCTGTTACCGTCTTTCTATCCCGGCTTCCCCGGCCCGTCAAGGCATGAGCGGACTCCCTCGGGAGAGAAGCCGTGCGTGAGAGCTGACAGCAAGGTGACGGTGGTGGTGGTGACCCGCGACCGCCTGCGCACGCTGCAGCGCTCGCTCCCCCGCCACCGCGGCCCGGTGATCCTGGTGGACAACGGTTCCACCGACGGCACCGCCGGGTTCGTCCGCCGTCACCACCCGCACGTCCAGGTCGTGGAGAACGGCCGCAACCTCGGCGCGCCCGCCCGCAACGTGGGCGTGCGGCTGGCGCGGACCCCGTACGTGGCCTTCGCCGACGACGACTCGTGGTGGGCGCCCGGGGCGCTGGAGCGCGCGGCCGGGCTCTTCGACGCCCACCCGCGCCTGGCCGTGCTCGGCGCGCGCGTGCTGGTGGGGCCCGAGGAGCGGCTCGACCCGGTCAGCGAGGAGATGCGCCGCTCGCCGCTGGGGGTCGCCGCCGACCTGCCCGGCCCGAGCGTGCTCGGTTTCCTGGCGTGCGGCGCGATGGTGCGCAGGGACGCCTTCCTGGAGGCCGGCGGCTTCGACGACGTGGTGTTCTTCTTCGGCGAGGAGGAGCGGCTGGCGCTGGACCTGGCCGCGCACGGCTGGGGTCTCGCCTACGCCGACGACGTGGTGGCGCACCACCACCCGACGCCTCCTCGCGACCCTGCGGCCCGGCAGGCCCTGGCGGCGCGCAACGCGCTGCTGACAGCCTTGCTGCGCCGTCCGTGGCCGGTGGTGGCCCGGCGGTCGCTGGACGCCCTGCGTCAAGGCAGGGCGGGCCGGCGCGGCCTGCTCGACGCCCTCCCCCGGCTGCGCCGCGCCCTGGCCCGGCGCGAGGCACTGCCGCCGGAGGTCGAACGAGCACGAAAAGCGCTTGATCGTTACAATCTGTGACTTTTGGGTAGCAATGGGTTATGACTACAGCACCGAACCCGATCCAGCTGCAGAAGCACCTCAAGGGTGTCGACTACCCGGCCTCCAAGGCCGACCTGCTGGAGGCCGCCCGCAAACACGGCGCCGACCAGGACACGATGCGCGCCCTGGAAGCCATGCCCGACCGCGAGTACGACGGCCCCAACGCCGTCAGCCAAGCGATCACCCGGCGCTGAACCACCAAGGGTCCCGGCACCACGCCGGGACCCTTCACCATGCCGCTACGGCACCTGCCAGCCGCGCTCGCGCAGGGCCTGGCTCAGCGAGCCGGCCGCGTCGGGCTGCACCGACAGCTCGGCCACGCCCAGGGGCAGGCCGGGGGCGTGCTCCAGGCGGACGTCCTCGACGTTGACCCCGACCTCGTCGCACACCTGGAACAGGCGCGCCAGCTGGCCCGGACTGTCACCGATGACGACCTGGACGACCGCGTACGCCGAAGCCGGGCCGCCGTGCTTGCCCGGGATCCGCCCGTGGCCCACGACCCCGCGCTTGAGCAACTGGGTCAGCTCGCCGGACGCGGTGCCGTCGCCCCCGGACAGCGCCCGCAGCGCCGACGCCGCCTCCGCCAGGTCGCGGGAGACCGCCTCCAGCACCTCGGCGACCGGGGCCGAGTTGCCGGACAGGATGCCCAGCCACAGGCCGGGATCACCGCCGGCGATCCTGGTCACGTCGCGCACCCCCTGACCGGCCAGGCCGAGCGCCACATCGGAGGCGTCGGCCAAGCGAGCCGCCACCGCCGAGGCCGCGACGTGCGGGGCGTGCGAGACCACCGCGACCGCCCGGTCGTGCTCGGCCGCGTCGACCTCGACCGCGTTCGCGCCGCACAGCTCGATCAGCCGCAGCACCGCCGCCGTCGCCTCCGCGGACGCCTCGGGCGTGGGACAGAACGCCCACGGCCGCCCCAGGAACAGGTCGGCCCTGGCCGCGCCCGGCCCGGACCGCTCACGGCCCGCCAGCGGGTGCGAGGCCACGTACGCGGACAGGTCGCACCCCAGCTCGCGCGCCCGGTCGATCGGCTCCGCCTTGACGCTGGCCACGTCGGTGAAGAACCGCGCCGCGCCGCCCTCCTGCAGCCGCCGCAGCTCGGTGGCGACGTAACCGGGCGGCACCGCGATCACCGCCAGGTCGGCGCTCTCGCCGGGCCGCCACTCCTCACCGGCGCCGAGCTCGCGCGCGAGCCGCACGGCCCCCTGGTCTCGGTCGGCGAGCAGCACGCGCACCTCGTGCTTGCGCAGCGCGAGCGCCAGCGAGGTGCCGATGAGACCGGTGCCCACAACCAGCACGGTGCGGAGTTCGGAGGCCATGTCGTTGTCCTGATTTCGGTACGGGAGTCGTACGGGCAGATTATTGGGCGATTTATTGGGCGATGTCCTGACGGAGCGCGACGGCGCCGCGCAGATACACATGCTGGATCGCCGAGCGGGGCCGGTCGGTCTCGACGTGCGCCATGAGCCGCACCACCCTGGGCAGCGCACCCGGCACGCCGATCTCGGTGCAGCAGATCAGCGGCACCTCGTGGAACCCCAGCTTGCGCGCCGCCAGCGCCGGGAACTCTGCCGTCAGGTCGGGAGTGGCGGTGAACAGCACACTGATCACGTCGTCCGTGGTGAGCTCGTTGCGCTCCATGACCTGGGCGACCAGCTCGGTCGTCCCCTCGATGATCGAGTTACGGTCGTCGGCGTCCACCTGGATCGCGCCGCGGATCGCCCGCACCATGCGCTTCGCTCCTTCTATAGCGGGAGAGCCCGTGCGGAGATTCGCACGGGCTCCAGCGTCGTGGCCAGGTTACAGCTTCACCGCGGCGTACAATTCGCCGACCTCACGCAGCGTCAGCGCCCTGAGCGTGCCGGGCTTGGTGCGGCCCAGCTTCACCGGGCCGAACTCGATGCGGGCCAGGTCGATGACCCGGTGGCCGGACTCCTCCAGCATGCGTCGTACGACGTGCTTGCGTCCCTCGTGCAGCACCACCTCGACCAGCGCCTGCTGGCCGTGCTCCTGCACGATCTGGAAGTCGTCGGCCTTGGCGATGCCGTCCTCCAGCTCGATGCCCTGCTTGAGCCGGCGGCCCAGGTCGCGCGGGATCGGGCCGGGCACCTTGGCCCAGTACTTCTTCGGCACCCCGTAGCTCGGGTGGGTGAGCCGGTTGGCCAGCTCGCCGTCGTTGGTGAGCAGCAGCAGGCCCTCGGTCTCGGTGTCGAGCCTGCCGACGTGAAACAGCCGCGGAGCCAGTTCCTCCACGAAGTCGGCCAGGCACGGCCGGCCCTGCGGGTCCTCCATGGTCGACACCACGCCGATCGGCTTGTTCAGCGCGTAGTAGACCAGGTCGGGCGCGGTCGGGATACGCCTGCCGTCGACGTGGATGACCTGCTTGGCCGGGTCGACCTTGGCACCGAACCTGCGCACCACCTGGCCGTCCACGGTGACGCGGCCGTCGCCGATCATCTCCTCGCAGGCCCTGCGGCTGGCGACCCCGGCCTGGGCGAGCACCTTCTGCAGGCGCACCCCGCCCGGGACCTCGGTGGTGTCACGCTCGTCGGTGTAGCCCTCGGGGTAGAAGTCGCGGTCGCGGACGGGCTGGCGTGCGGTCTTGAACCGGTCCTTGGGCGTGGTCCGCTCGCCGGCGCCGCGCCGCGAGTCGCCCAGCGTGTGGACGCCGTCGCGCTTGGTTACCCGCCCGCTGCGGGCGCCTTCGTCCCGCCGGGGCGTGCGGCCCGAGCCGCCGCGGTCTCCTTCGTCGCGCCTGCCGTAACGGGCCCGCGACGAACCCTGGGGGCCTTCCCTGCGCCCGCTCCGGTCCACCCGGAACCCGCCGCGCTCCTCCGCGCGCCCGCCGCCGGAGGACTCGTACTCGATGTCGTCGCCGGAGAAGCCGAGGTCGTCCCGCGCGGGCCGCTCGGAACGGCCGCCGTCATGCCCGTACCTGGCCCGCGTACCGCCGTCCCTGCCGGCGCGCGGCGAGTCACGTCCGTCGCCCCGGTCCCGGCCGTACCGGTCCTCCCCACGCGAGCTTCCGCGCGCGTCATCACGACGGAAGGACCCGCCGGAGGACCCACGCGCGTCATCACGCCGGAACGAACCGCCTGAAGACCCACGCGCGTCATCACTCCGGAACGAACCGCCTGAAGACCCACGCGCGTCATCACGCCGGAACCCACCACGGTCATCCCGCGAACCCCGACGGTCACCACGGAACTCCCCGCCGGAACCCCGGCGGTCATCGCCACGGAACCCCTCACGACGGGAACCCTCACGCGCGTCATCGCGACGGAAGGACCCGCCGGAAGACCCGCGCGCGTCATCACGCCGGAATCCGCCACGGTCATCCCGCGAACCCCGACGGTCACCACGGAACTCCCCGCCGGAACTCCGACGGTCGTCGCCGCGGAAACCGCCACCGCGGGAACCCCCGCGCGCGTCATCACGCCGGAAGGAACCGCCCGCGTCATCACGACGGAACGAACCACTCGAAGACCCGCGCGCGTCATCACGGCGGAAGGACCCGCCCGAAGACCCACGCGCGTCATCGCGACGGAACGAACCGCCCGAAGACCCACGCGCGTCGTCACGGCGGAATCCGCCGCGGTCGTCCCGCGAACCCCGACGGTCGCTGCGGATACCCCCGCCGGAACCCCGGCGGTCGTCCCCGCGGAAACCGCCACCGCGGGAACCCCCGCGCGCGTCGTCCCCACGGTAGGACCCGCCCGAGGAACCGCGCGCGTCGTCGCGGCGGGAGCCGCCGCTGAAGTCGTCTCTGCCGGAACCCCGGCGCTCGTCTCGCTGGGAACCGTCACGGGAGTCGTCGCGGCGCGTACGGCCGCGCGAATCGTCCGAGCGGAAGGCGGGACGCCCGCCGCGGCCGGAGCCGCCGGCGCGTCCTCGACCGCGTCCATCACCGGACGGGGTGCTTCGCCTGTTGATCACTTCGTCGTCTCCTCGATGTTCTCCACGTCGTCGGGGAGGAACGGCGCGAGCTCGGGAAGCTCACTGACGTCGTTCAGTCCCAGACGCTCAAGGAAGTATGAGCTTGTCCGGTAGAGCACGGCTTGGCTCTCCGGGTCGGTGCCGGCCTCCTCGACCAGCCCCCTCGCGACCAGCGTCCGCATGACGCCGTCGCTGCTGACGCCGCGCACGGCGGCCACCCGCGCCCGGCTCACCGGCTGCCGGTAGGCCACGACCGCGAGCGTCTCAAGCGCGGCCTGGGTCAGCCTCGCCTGCTGGCCGTCACGGACGAACCGCTCCACGAGCGGCGCGTACGCGGGGCGCGAATAGTATCGCCACCCTCCCGCGACCTGCCTCAGATCGAAACCCCGCGCGGAGGCTTCGTATTCCGCTGAGAGCTCACGCAGCGCCGCCGCCACCTCGTGGGTGGGCCGCTCCAGCACCTGGGCCAGGGTGACCTCTCGTACGGGCTCGTCGACGACCATGAGGATGGCCTCCAGCGCCGGCTTGAGCTCGGGACCCGGCGCCTCGTGCGGAGGTGTCTCAGTGACGGGCTCCTCGAAACGGGCGTCCTCAGGCTCTTCCTGCGGAGCCGGCTTGAGCTCGGGACCCGGCGCCTCGTGCGGAGGTGTCTCAGTGACGGGCTCCTCGAAACGGGCGTCCTCAGGCTCTTCCTGTGGATCGACACGTTCGGGGGCCTCCGCGGCGTCCTGGAGGTCCTCGGGAGAGGACGGGATCAGGGAGCCGGGGAGGGTCATCCAGGCGGGCAGGTCCTTGCGCGGGCGGGAGTCGTCAGCCATCTGCGGGTTTCTCCGGGCTCTCCTCGTAGTCGTCTCCCACCGAGACGTCGCCGTCGTCGGTGCCCGTCCACGTGACGTGCAGGTCGCCGAGTGGCTCGACCTGCTCGAAGCTGACCGCGGACTCCCGGAACAGCTCCAGGACGGCCAGGAAGCGGGCGATGACCTCGTAGGTGCCCTCGCAGTCGGCGACCAGGGCCCTGAAAGTGGCTCTGCGCATGCGGCGCAGGCGCTCCACCAGAATAGCGGCCTGCTCGCGCACATTGGCGAGCGGTTGGTAGATGTGGCCGACGCCGACGGTCGGCGGGAGCTTGGGGGTGAAGGCGCGGGCGGCGATGCGGGCCAGCTCCTCGGGGCCGATGCCGAGCACCAGCTCCGGCAGCAGGCCGGCGAACTGCGGCTCCATGGGGACGCTGCGCGGGAAGCGGAGCGCCTCGTCGGCCATCCGCCCGGCGAAGATCTTGGCGACCTCCTTGTAGGCCTTGTACTGCAGGAGGCGGGCGAACAGCAGGTCGCGGGCCTCCAGCAGGGCGAGGTCCTCCTCGTCCTCGACCTCGCCGGACGGCAGCAGCCGGGCCGCCTTGAGGTCGAGCAGGGTGGCCGCGACCAGCAGGAAGTGGCTGGTCTGGTCGAGGTCCCACTCGGGGCCGCGGGAGCGGATGTAGGAGATGAACTCGTCGGTCACCTGCGAGAGGGAGACCTCGGTGATGTCGAGCTTGTGCTTGGAGATCAACCCGAGCAGCAGGTCGAAGGGCCCTTCGAAGACGTCCAGGTGGACCTGGAAGCCCTGGGGCTCGGCCTGCTGCTCTGTCACCTCGCCATTGTGGCAGGCTGCGGCCAGCGCGAGAGCACTTCCCGGGCCAGCTCGCGGTAGGCGTTGGCGCCGAGCGAGGACGGGTCGAAGGTGGTGATCGGCTCGCCGGCCACCGTGGCGTCGGGGAAGCGCACCGTACGGTTGATCACGGTGTGGAACACCTTGTCGCCGAAGGCCTCCACGACGCGGGCGAGCACCTCGCGGCCGTGGAGCGTGCGCGCGTCGTACATGGTGGCGAGCAGGCCCTCGATCTCGAGGTCCTCGTTGAGCCGCTCCTGCACCTTGGTGATGGTGTCCATGAGCAGGGCGACGCCGCGCAGCGCGAAGAACTCGCACTCCAGCGGCACCATGACGCCGTGCGCGCAGGTGAGGGCGTTGATGGTGAGCAGGCCCAGCGACGGCTGGCAGTCGATGAGGCAGACGTCGTAGTGCGGCAGCAGCGGCTTGATGACGCGGCCGAGCACCTGCTCGCGGGCCACCTCGGTGACGAGCTGGACCTCGGCGGCGGACAGGTCGATGTTGCTGGGCAGCAGGTCGAGGCCCTCGACGCCGGTCTCCAGCAGCACGTCCTCGGCGCTGACGTTGCGCTCCATCAGCAGGTTGTAGACCGTGAGGTCGAGCTGCAGCGGGTTGATGCCGAGGCCGACGGAGAGCGCGCCCTGCGGGTCGAAGTCGACGAGCAGCACTTTGAGACCGCATTCGACGAGGGCGGCGCCGAGGTTGATGGTGGTGGTGGTCTTGCCGACCCCGCCCTTCTGGTTGACCATGGCGACCACGCGGGCCGGGCCGTGGACGTCGCGCGGCACCGGCTCCGGGAACACCGGGCGGGGCCGCTGCGTGGGGCCCAGGTTGACGCCCTTGGAAGGCGCGTTGGTCTTGGTGTCACCCCAGGGGTTGTCGGGGGTCCCCGGGGTCGAACCGTTGGTCTTCACAGTCACCAGCTCGAACCTCCCTGACGATCCCGAACCGGACCGTCCGGACGGACACTATGGCGTCACCACTTAACGCGGCAAGGCGGCACGCCGGAGTGCCGCACGACCCAAAAGACTATAGATCACTGACGGGCGCGGGGATGCGCCGCCGCGTACACCTCTCTGAGTTTGTCGACCGTGACCAGCGTGTAGACCTGGGTGGTCGTCACGGAGGCGTGGCCGAGCAACTCCTGCACCACCCTAACGTCGGCGCCGCCGTCGAGGAGGTGTGTTGCGAACGAATGGCGGAGAACATGGGGAGATATCCCGGCCAGTCCGGCCCGTTCGGCGGCGGCCTGCAGGACCTCCCACGCGCCCTGGCGGGTGAGCCGCCCGCCCCGGGCGTTGAGGAACACGGCGGGAGTGCCGCGGCCGTGGGCCAGCAGACCCGGCCTGGCCCGTACGAGGTAGGCGTCGAGCGCGGCGCGGGCGTAGCGGCCGAGCGGGACCACGCGGGTGCGGCCGCCCTTGCCGCAGAGCCGCACCTGGTCGTCCTCCAGGTCGTCGACGGCCAGGCCGACGGCCTCGGAGATGCGGGCGCCGGTGCCGTAGAGGACCTCCAGCAGGGCGCGGTTGCGCAGGGTGAGCGGCGCGCCGTCGGGGCCCGAGGCGGCGATGAGCCGCTCGACCTGGTCGACGGAGACGGCCTTGGGAAGCCTGCGGAGCTGGCGTGGCGGGCGCACCTGGTGGGCGGGGTCGTGCACGGTGACGCCCTCGCGCAGCGCGAAGCGGTGCAGGCCGCGCACGGCGGACACGGCGCGTGCGGCCGAGCTGGCCACGAGCGCCGGGTGCTCGCCGTCGCCCTCGCGCAGCGCGGCGAGGAAGGCGCGTACGTCGGACTCGGCCACCTGGTCGAGCTCGGCCCGGCCGCGTGAGCGCAGGTGCTCGGCGTAACGGCGCAGGTCGCGCCGGTAGGAGGCGAGCGTGTTGGCGGCCAGGCCGCGCTCCACCGCGAGGTGGGCGAGGTAGCTGGACAGCACCGCCTCCACGGGAATGGTCCTTTCCTTCATGCCTCCGGAGCGTCCGCCGGGCGCAGGCCGGCGAACCCGTCGGCCGCGGCCGCATATGCGGCGAGAATACCGGCCACGGCCGCAGAATTGTGGATCATCCCCGCGAGCACGCGGCGCACGGCGTCGTCGAGCGGCACCCATTCGACCGGCATGCCGATCTCCTCGTGGCGGTGCTCGAAGTGGTTCTCCTCGTCGGGGATCTTCTCCAGGCCGCGGGCCAGGAAGACGCGGATGCGCTCGTCGGAGCAGCCGGGCGAGGTGAGGATGTCGACGAGGGTGTGCCAGGTGGCGGCGCGGTAGCCGGCCTCCTCGGCCAGCTCGCGGGCGGCGCCCTCGACCAGCGGCTCGCCCTCGACGTCGCGGATCCCGGCGGGCAGCTCCCACAGCAGCCGCCGGGCGGGGTGGCGGTACTGCCTGATGAGCAGCACCCGCCGGTCGTCGTCGAGCGCGAGCACCCCGACCGAGCCGGGGTGGCGGACGTAGTCGCGGTCGGCGGTCTCGTCGCGCGGCATCCGCACGGTGTCGGTGACCACGTCGATCACGTAGCCCTCGAACCGCTTCCTGGTCTCGACGACCTCCCAGGACTCGGGCGTGTCTTGGATCATGTCCGCACCCGCTTCCGCCCCCTGCCGGTCACCCGAGCCGATCTTCACTTGGCCACCTTAGCCGCCACCCTGCTGTCGGCGTAGGCGAGCGAGGCGCCGATGAGCCCCTTGAACATCGGGTTGGCGCGGGTGGGCCGGGAGCGGAACTCGGGGTGGGCCTGGGTGCCGATGAAGAACGGGTGCACGTCGGCGGGCAGCTCGGTGTACTCGACCAGGCGGCCGTCGGGCGACACGCCGGAGAACACCAGGCCGACCTTCTCCAGCCGCTCGCGGTAGGCGTTGTTGACCTCGTAGCGGTGGCGGTGGCGCTCGGCGGCCTTGGCCTTGCCGTAGAGCTGGCGGGCGAGGGTGCCCTCGCCGAGCTTGGCGGTGTAGCTGCCGAGCCGCATGGTGCCGCCCATGTCGCGCTCGCCGGCGACGACGTCCTCCTGGTCGGCCATGGTGGAGATGACGGGGTGCTTGGTGTCGGGGTCGAACTCGGCGGAGTTCGCGTCCTCCAGGCCGGCCATGTCGCGGGCGGCCTCGATGACCATGCCCTGCATGCCGAGGCAGATGCCGAGCAGCGGGATCTTGTTCTCCCGGGCGTGGCGGATGGCGCCGATCTTGCCTTCGATGCCGCGCACGCCGAAGCCGCCGGGGATGAGCACGCCGTCGACGCCGTCGAGCTCGCGCTCGGCGCCTTCGGGGGTCTCGCAGTCGTCGCTCTTGACCCAGCGGATGTTGACCCTGGCGTCGTTGGCGAACCCGCCCGCGCGCAGCGCCTCGGTGACCGACAGGTAGGCGTCGGGCAGGTCGATGTACTTGCCGACCAGCGCGATCGTGACCTCCTTGGCCGGCCGGTGCACGCGGCGCAGGAGCTGGTCCCACTCCTTCCAGTCGACGTCGCGGAAGGGCAGGCCGAGGCGGCGCACCACGTACGCGTCGAGCCCCTCGGAGTGCAGGACGCGCGGGATGTCGTAGATGGAGGCGGCGTCGACGCAGCTGACCACGGCGTCCTCGTCCACGTCGCACATCAGGCTGATCTTGCGCTTGATCGCGACCTGGACGGGCCGGTCGGAGCGGAGCACGATGGCGTCGGGCTGGATGCCTATGCTGCGCAGCGCGGCCACGCTGTGCTGGGTGGGCTTGGTCTTGAGCTCGCCCGACGGGCCGATGTAGGGCAGCAGGGAGACGTGCAGGAAGAACACGTTGTCGCGGCCCACCTCGTGGCGGATCTGCCGCACGGCCTCCAGGAACGGCAGCGACTCGATGTCGCCGACGGTGCCGCCCACCTCGGTGATGACCACGTCGACGTCGGGGCCGGCCATGCCCCGGATGCGGTCCTTGATCTCGTTGGTGATGTGCGGGATGACCTGGACGGTGTCGCCGAGGTACTCGCCGCGCCGCTCCTTGGCGATGACGTTGGAGTAGACCTGGCCGGTGGTCACGTTGGCCGAGCCGTGCAGGTCGGTGTCGAGGAAGCGCTCGTAGTGGCCGACGTCGAGGTCGGTCTCGGCGCCGTCGTCGGTGACGAAGACCTCGCCGTGCTGGAACGGGTTCATCGTCCCGGGGTCGACGTTGAGGTAGGGGTCGAGCTTCTGCATCGTGACCCGGAGTCCGCGGCCCTTGAGCAGGCGGCCGAGGCTGGAGGCGGTGAGCCCCTTGCCGAGACTGGAGGCGACGCCGCCGGTGACGAACAGATGCTTGGTTTGCGTGGCGCTGCGCAAGGAGGCTCCCGTGGCTAGGTGTGGCTAGTGTCCACGGGCTCTCAGGATATCAAACAACGCCCCTCACATGCCCGAACGGTATGACCAAGCGGTAACTTTGGTCTTTATGTCACTTGTACGGCGGGCGATCGGCACGCTGATCCACCGTGCCTACGCGGCGGTCCGGGAGGCCGGCGCGATCACCCCGCGCACTCCCGCCGGCTACCGGTTCCGCCATCTGGGCGAGGGAGCGAAGATCGCCTTCCCCCCGGGGGCGATCTTCGGCGAGGAATGGATCGAGATCGGCGACCACACGCTGATCGGCGAGCGCGTGTCGCTGTCGTGCGGCATGTGGCCGGGCGCCGACCTGGGCCCGGACTCGATCCTGCGGATCGGCGAGAGCTGCTCGATCGGCCGCGGCACGCACGTGGTCGCGCACCAGTCGATCGACATCGGTGACGACGTCTTCACCGGCCCGTACGTCTACATCACCGACCAGAACCACGTCTACGACGACCCCGACGTGCCGATCGGCCGGCAGTGGCCGCGCAACAACCCGGTCTCGATCGGGTCGGGCTCATGGCTGGGCGCGGGCGCGATCGTGCTGCCCGGCACCCGGCTGGGGCGGCAGTGCGTGGTGGCGGGCGGCGCGGTGGTGCGCGGCGAGTTCCCCGACCACAGCGTGGTGGCGGGGGTGCCGGCCAAGCTCGTGCGGGCGTACGACGCGGACTTAGGCTGGCACGCGCCGGGCGTCTCGCCGCTGGCCGCTTCCTGACCATCTGGACCGAACATGCTTCTGGCGGTTAGCGTCGGTGCATGCGGACCGCCATCAGCGAGCGTCTAGGCATCGAGTTCCCGCTGTTCGCCTTCAGCCACTGCCGTGACGTGGTGGCGGCGGTGACGAACGCGGGCGGGTTCGGTGTGCTGGGCGCGATCGCGTACACCCCCGAACAGCTCGACGTGGAGCTCACCTGGATCGACGAGCAGGTGGGCGGCAGGCCGTACGGCGTGGACGTGCTCGTCCCCGGCAAGGTGGACGCCGCCGCCCTCGGCGGCGTGCGGGTCGCCGGGCTGATCCCCGAGCGGCACCGCGACTTCGTCACGCACCTGATGGCCAAGTACGGCGTGGGCGGGCCCGGGCAGCAGCCGGTGGGCGCGGCGGCCGACGAGTTCGCCCGGCGGGTGTCGGCGGCGGGCGCGACCGGGCTGATCGACGTGGCGCTCAAGCACCCGATCGGGCTGATCGCCTCCGCGCTGGGCCCGCCGCCGCCGGAGATGGTGGCGCGGGCGCGCGCGGCGGGGGTGCCGGTGGCGGCGCTGGTCGGCACCGTGGAGCACGCGCGCCGGCAGGTGGCCGCGGGCGCGGACGTCATCGTCGCGCAGGGCACCGAGGCGGGCGGCCACACCGGCGAGATCTCCACCCTGGTGCTGACGCCGCAGGTGGTGGACGCGGTCGCGCCGGTGCCGGTGCTGGCCGCCGGCGGCATCGCCTCGGGCCGTCAGATGGCGGCGGCGATGGCGCTCGGCGCGCAGGGCGTCTGGTGCGGCTCGGTCTGGCTGACCACGGAGGAGGCGGAGACGCCCCAGGCGGTCAAGCGCAAGTTCCTGGCGGCCTCGTCGCTGGACACGGTCCGGTCCCGCTCGCGTACCGGCAAGCCGGCCCGCCAGCTCGCCACCGCGTGGACCGAGGAGTGGGACCACGGCCAGGAGAGCCCCGGCCCGCTGGGCATGCCGCTGCAGATGCTGGTGGCCGAGCACGCGATGGCCCGCATCACGGCGGCGGCCGAGCGGGGCGAGCCGGGCGCGCTGGAGCTGGCCGGCTACTTCGTCGGCCAGGTGGTGGGGCAGCTCAACCAGGTCAAGCCGGCCCGCGAGGTGGTGTACGAGATGATCAGCGAGTTCGGCGAGGCGCTGGATCGGCTCAACCGGCTGGCGGAGTGACGCTTCACCCGCTTTGGCGCTCAGCCCCCGAAGCGTGTCAGTATGCGGTGTGGTCGGGACACCGCCTGAGCTGGAGCGGGGCACCGGCGTGCCCGCGCACGTGCAGATCGAACGGTGGCTGCTCGACTCGATAGACCGGGGCGAGCTGGCGCCGGGTGACCGGCTGCCCGGGGAGCGGGAGCTGGCCGGGCGGCTCGGAGTGAGCCGGATGACGCTCCGGCAGGCCCTGGCGCGGCTGGAGTCCGACGGGGTGCTGATCAGGGTGCCCGGCCGGGCGGGCGGGGCGTTCGTGGCCGAGCCGCGCGTCGAGTGCGACCTGACAGGGCTGGCCGGGTTCACCGAGCAGATGCGCCGCGCTCACCTGCGGGCCGAGGCGCGCGTCCTGGTGGCGCGCACGGTGCCCGCGCCGGCCCCGGTGGCCGCCGCGCTGGAGCTCGCGGCGGGCGAGCCGGTGCACGAGGTGGCGCGGGTGCGCTCGGCGGGCCGCTCGCCGGTGGCGCTGGAGCGCTCGTTCTTCCCCGCGCTGCCCGGCTTCCTGGAGGAGGACCTGACGAGGTCGCTGTACGCGCTGCTGGCCGAGCGCTACGACCTGGCGCCGCGCACCGCGCTGGAGCACCTCGACCCGGTGGTCGCGGGCCCGGCGGAGGCGGCGGAGCTCGGCATCGAGCCGGGCGCGCCGCTCATGCGGATCGAGCGCACCGCCTACGCCGGCGACGGCACGCCTGTCGAGCACGCCCGCGACCTGTTCCGGCCGGACCGGGTGCGGATCTCGGTGCGGTCCGGGGTCAGCGGACCCGCTCCCCCGCCGGGTCCCACAGCGGCTCCTTGACGACGGTGCCTGGCACCCACGTGCCCTCCACCTCGATCTCGACCTTGGTGCCCGGTTCGGCCTCCAGGTAGGCGTAGGCGATGGAGGACCCGACGGTGTAGCCGTAGCCGCCGGAGGTGACGCGGGCGGCCACCTCGCCGTCGACGCGCACCGGCTCGTTGCCGAGCGCGACGGCACGGGGGTCGCCGAGCGTGACGCAGCGCAGTCTGCGCTTCGGCCGCGGGTCGAGGGCCTCCCGGCCGAGGAACTCCTTGTCCATCTTGACGCAGAAACCGAGCCCGGCCTCGTACGGGGTGGTCTCGGGGCCGATGTCGGCCCCCCACACCCGGTAGCCCTTCTCCAGGCGCAGGCTGTCGATGGCCTTGTAGCCGCCGGCGACCATGCCGTGCGGCTCGCCCGCCCGCCACAGCGTCTCCCACAGGGCGAGCCCGTACTCGCTGGAGCAGTAGAGCTCCCAGCCCAGCTCGCCGACGAACGTCACCCGCAGCGCCAGCACGGGCACGTCGCCCACGGTCAGCTCGCGCGAGGTCATGAACGGGAAGCCGAGCGGGTCGGGGGTGAGCGCGCCGAGGATGTCGCGGGCGCGCGGCCCCCACAGCGCGAAGCAGGCGTACTGGCCGGTCACGTCGGCGATCCGGACGTCGGCGCCGCGCAGCCGGGCCTGCTTGCGCAGCCAGCCGAGGTCGTGCGAGCCGAACGCGGTGCCGGTGACGATGAGGAACTCCCGCTCGCCGCGCCGGGTGACGGTGAAGTCGCACTCGATCCCGCCGCGCCGGTTGAGCGCCTGCGTGTACGTGACCGCGCCGATCGCGCGGGCCACCCGGTTGTCGCAGACCCACTCCAGCAGGGCGGCGGCGTCCGGGCCGGTCACCTCGATCTTGGCGAACGAGCTCTCGTCGAACAGGCCGGCGGCCTCGCGCGTGGCGCGGTGCTCGGCGCCGATGGCGGGCGACCAGTTGCGCCCCGCCCAGCCGCGCGGCCGCTCGTCGCCGTCGCCGGCGCCTGCGTCGCTCCCGTAGTGGTTGACCCGCTCCCAGCCGGACTTCTCGCCGAACACGGCACCGTGGCCGCGGTGCCAGGAGTACGCGGGAGAGACCCGCAGCGGCCGGCCGGCCCGCCGCTCGTCGCCCGGGTAGCGGATGTCGTAGTAGGTCTCGTAGTTCTCCACCGCGCGGGCGAGCGTGTAGGACGGCGAGCGGTACTGGGCGCCGAACCGGCGGACGTCCATGTGCCACAGGTCCATGGACGGCTCGCCCTCGACGATCCACTCGGCCATCACCTTGCCGATGCCGCCCGCCCCCGCGATGCCGTGCGCGCAGAGCCCGGCCGCCACGTAGAACCCGCCGACCTCGGTCTCGCCCAGGATGAACTCGTTGTCCGGGGTGAACGCCTCCGGCCCGTTGATCAGCTTGCGGATGCCGACGTCGGCCATGGCGGGCACGCGGAGCCGGGAGTTGTCGAAGATCTCCTCCAGCCGCGGCCAGTCCTCGGGCAGCAGCCGGCCGTTGAAGTCCGCGGGTATCGCGTCGTGGGAGGCGGCCGTGGCCGTCCAGGGGGCGCACTCGCGCTCGTACCCGCCCATGACCAGCCCGCTGACCTCCTGCCGGTAGTAGACGAGCAGGTTGGGGTCGCGCAGCGTGGGGAGGTCGCGGTGCTCGTGGAAGCCTTCGGTGACCACGTACTGGTGCGACATCGGCACGATCGGCACGCGCACGCCGGCCATGCGGCCGATCTCGGCGGCGAACATGCCGCCGCAGTTGACGACGACCTCGCAGGCGATGTCGCCCTGGTCGGTGCGCACCCCGGTCACGCGGCCGTCCGTGACGTCCAGGCCGAGCACCCTGGTGCGGGTACGGACGCGCGCCCCGCCCTCCCTGGCCCTGGCCGCCAGCGCGTAGCACAGCCGGGAGGGGTCGATCTGGCCGTCGGTGGGCAGGTAGGCGGCGCCGACCACGCCCTCGGTGCTCATCAGCGGGAACAGCTCGGCCGCCTCGGCGACGGAGATCTCCTCCAGCGGCAGGCCGAAGGTGCGCGCCCAGCCGATCTGGCGGCGGATCTCGGCCATCCGCTCGGGGGTGGAGGCCAGCTTGATGCCGCCGCACTCGGTCCAGCCCGCGTCCAGTGTCCGGTAGAGCTCCACGGAGTACTGGTTCATCCTGGTCAGCGTGGGGTCGGCGCGGAGCTGGCCGACCAGCCCCGCCGAGTGGAAGGTCGAGCCGCTGGTGAGCTCGTCCCGGTCCAGCAGGATCACGTCCCGCTCGCCGAGCAGGGTCAGATGGTAGGCGACGGAGGCGCCGCCGACGCCACCCCCGATGATCACGATGCGCGCGGAGTCGCTCATGCGGCGAGGCTAACCTTCGGTGACTCTAAAGGTCTAGACCGTTTAACGCGCGTCGGCTTAGCATCGACCATGGCCGTGCTCGAGATCCTCGACCGCATCCCCCTCCTGTCCGGCGTGCCGCGCTCCGTGGAGGAGCTGCCCGGCGGGCTGACGAACCGCAACTTCAAGGTGACGACCGACGGCGGGACGTTCGTGGTGCGGGTGTTCGGCGGCGACGGCTCGCTGCTCTTCATCGACAGGGACGCCGAGCACCTGGCGACGCTGGCCGCCGCCGAGGCGGGGGTGGGCGCTCCGGTGCACGCCTATCTGCCGGGTGAGGGGCTGGTCGTGGGCTACATCCCCGGGCGTACGTTCACCGAGGCCGACGTGCGCGACCCGGCGAACCTGCCCCGGCTGGCCGAGACGTGCCGGCGGCTGCACGCGGGGCCGCGCTTTCCCCGCGAGTTCGACATGTTCGACGTGCAGCGGCGGTATCTCGGGATCGTGCGGGAGCGCGGGTTCCGGCTGCCGGCGCGGTATCTGGAGTTCATGCCCCAGGTCGCTCAAATCCAGAAATGTCTGGAAGTGCGGCGGGAAGCGACGGTTCCGTGTAACAACGACCTGCTGGCCGGCAACATCATCGACGACGGGCAGCGCCTCTGGCTGATCGACTACGAGTACGCGGGCAACAACGACCCCTGCTTCGAGCTGGGCAACCTGTGGAGCGAGTCGGACCTCTCGCCCGGCCAGCTGGAGGAGCTGGTGACCGCCTACTACGGCCGCCGCCTGCGCCACAAGATCGCGCGCGCCCGGCTGCTGGGGCTGATGGCGAAGTACGGCTGGACCCTGTGGGCGTCGATCCAGGACGGCGCGGACCAGCCGATCGACTTCGACTTCTGGTCGTGGGGGATGGAGAAGTACGAGCGGGCGGTGGCCGAGTTCACCGGCGCGGAGCTTCCGTCCCTCATGGACGAGGCGGCGCGGGCAGACTAGAACCATGTTCGCCACTCTGACCGGACTCGGCCTGTCGACCGCCGCCGGGCTGAACGCCTACATCCCCCTGCTGGTCGTGGGCGTGCTCGCCAACGTCACCGACGCGGTGAAGCTGCCCGACGGGTACGCCTGGCTGTCGAACTGGGGCGTGCTCGGGGTGATCGCGGTGCTGCTGGCCGCCGAGTTCGTGCTGGACAAGGTGCCGGCCGTCGACACGGTGAACGACGTGATCCAGACGGCGGTCCGGCCGGCGTCCGGCGGCGTGGTGTTCAGCGCCACCACCGCGGCGGCCGAGCTGGACAGCTCGGCCTGGATGGCGGAGAACCCCTGGCTCGGCTGGGTGCTGGGCATCGTCATGGCGCTGGCCGTGCACCTGCTGAAGACCGCTGCCCGGCCGGTGGTCAACGCCACCACGGCGGGCGCCGGCGCCCCGGTGGCCAGCGTCGCCGAAGACAGCGGCGCCCTGGGCCTGAGCCTGGTGGCGGTGTTCGCGCCGGTCCTGGTGATCCTCGCCCTGATCCTGCTGGCGCTGATCGCCTGGTGGGTGATCAGGAAGGTCCGCCGCCGGCGCGCCCGCCGGAACCGGATCTGACCGGTAGCGCGGCACCGGTCACCGCGTCAACACCTGCCAGGCGGATGTGGCGCGCCCGCTTCGTTCCGTACCGTCGGGTTCCGCGTCCGCCCCACGGCGGCCCGCCGGCCGTGCGGGCGCTCAGTGGCCCCCGCCCCGCGCCCGCATGACGAGAGGCCCGGCAGCGTTCACCCCGCTGCCGGGCCTTTCCCATCGCCGCGGGGGCACTATCCTCGAAACCAAGAGCCCCACACAGGAGGTGTCCCCGATCGGCGAGCTCCTCATGATCGTGCTGGTCATCCTGGCGTTCCTGCTGCTGATCGCCGGGGTCGGCGTCTACGTGCTGGTCAAGGTCGGCAAGAAGGCCGCGGTCAAGGCCCGGGAGGCCACCACCCGGCTGACCACGCACGTCAACGCCATGGGCGCCGGCGACGCCGCCGAGGTCGAGCGCCTCCGCCTCGACCTGCGCCGCGAGGTCTCGCTGACCCGCCAGGCGGTCGAGCAGGCCCAGCGCCAGGGCTGGGGCCTGGGCGACCTGCCCCGCCTGCTGTCCGACCTGACGGCCCAGGCCGACGTGCACGACGGCCAGCTCGGCATGTACGCGCAGCAGGCCCGCGTCTCGCGCTACGTCGACCACGCCACGCTGGGCACGCTGCGCGAGCACCAGGCGAAGCTGACGGCCATGTGCGCCCGCATCCGCGCCGATCTCCTCAGCGACCAGGTGCAACACTCGGCCACCGGCCTGGAGGACCTGCGCACCCGCACCGACCTGGAGATCGAGGCCCGCCGCCCAGCCCCCGACCCCCTCCAGGAGATCGACGAGCTCTACCGCAGGACCATGCAGGACCGCAAAGAGCAGCCCTGACACCACCCACTGTGGCATCATGATTCCGAAGGGTCACATCTCCGAGGAGGCGTCGTCATGACCACAGCCTTTCCGGAATGGTTCTACCCCGGCCCTCCGGGCGGCTGGACCGCCGACATGCTCGATCACCTCCCCCCCGACGCGCCCCCGCACGTCGAACTGATCGATGGTGGGCTCATCATGATGTCGCCCCAGACAATGTTCCACATGCTTGTTCTCAGGCTGCTGGAAAGGGAGCTCCGCCCGCCCGACCACCTCGTCGTCATCCGGGAGATGACCGTGACCCTGGGCCTGCGCCAGCGCCCCGAGCCGGACATCATGCTGGTGAAGACCGCTGCCGCCCAGCAGATCGGCCTCACCACTTTCAAGCCGGCAGACGTTCATCTGGTCGTCGAGGTGGTCTCCGAGGAGTCCCGCGACAGAGACCGCACCACCAAGCCGAGCAAATACGCGAGCGCGGGCATCAAACACTTCTGGCGCGTCGAGCTGGAGGACGACCGCCCCGTCGCCTACACCTTCGAGCTGGAGCCCGCCGTCAAGGCCTATCTGCCCACCGGCATCCATCGCGGCCGGCTGCGCACCGACATCGGCTTCCCCGTCGACGTCGATCTCGACGTGGACAAGGTCAGGCGCTGAGGCGGCCCCGCTAACTCCACTCCTGATAGATGAAGGCCGCGTACTCCTCGGCCGATCCGCCCTTGTTGAGAACGGCCCGGGCCGCCTGCGCCTGCTCGATGGTCGGCAGATGTCCTTCCAGCAGGATCGGCAGCGACAGCCGCCGCGCCAGCAACTCCTTCTCGGAGATCCCGTACGGCCGCCGCACCACCGACACGTTCACCCGCAGCGCATGCTCGTTCCCCGGCACCACCCCCGGCCGATCCACCTCGACCGCCGCGTACCGGTAACCATGCGCCCGATCACACGTGGCGCACCCGGCGACCCCCCGGCTGAGCGCTCCCCCGCACTCCCCGCAGACCAGCCGGTCATAGGCGGCGTCGACCACCCGCCAGAGATGCCGGTCGAGCTCGTCGATCACCATCTCGGCGACCCCCCTCTCCTCCTCAGCGGAGAGCCCTCCGAACTCCCCCCGCAGAAACTCCCGCCACCCCTCCTCGACGAGTCCGTCCACCACCCGAGCGCACTTCACACACCCCGGCGCCCCGGCCGGCTCCCACAACCCGCACCCCGCACACCGCCGCATCCCCGCACCCTAGCCGTTCCTCGGCAGCCGCCTCCTCGCAGTTTCCCGGGCCACTCGCCGGGCGATCCTCCAGAGGCTTCGGGTGCCCATGCCGGCTCGCGATGCGCCAGATTGGATCCATGAAGCCGCTCATCGCCGAAGAGCTCCTCCTGCTGGCCCTCCGCCCCGACGGCGTGGTCTCGGTCAACCAGGAGATGCTGGACCACACGCTGAGCGCCGCCGTGCTCGCCGAACTCGTCGTCAATGGACAGACTCGCCCTGGAGAACGGCCACCAACACGTACGCGACCCCGAGCCCACCGGCAACCCCGAACTGGACGAGACACTCCACCACCTGACAGCCCACAGCGGCCCACCCCCGGCCTTCACCGACTGGTGGGTCTCGATGTACACACCGGAGCGCCGCACCCGATTACTGGCCGCGCTCGTACGCCAAGGCCTGATCACTGCAGAAACCCGCCGCTACCTGCGCATCTTCAAAGAGGAGGTCTACCCTGAGACCAGCCCGGCGCCAAGAGCGGCACTCCACGACCGCTTGAGAGCCGTGCTGACCGGAGCCGAGCCCGACGCCCGCGTCTCGGCACTCGTCTCCCTGGCCCACGCGGGCAAGCTCCTCCCCAAGAACCTGCCGAAACCGGAACGCCGACGCGCCCAGGAGATGGCAGCCCAGAACCCCCTGGGCACCCTGGTCGCGCAATCCTTCGACCAGGCCGCCAAGGAGAGCATCGGCAGGATCACAGGCGGCACGGCCACCTGACCAGACGGAGATCGGGAACGGGCCCACGTCGCAGCGAACGGCGGGGCCCCAGCAACCGACCCCGAGCGGCTGGCCACCGTCGGTCACCCACCGCATCCCCATCCCCGCCGAGGTCAAGGGTGAGGAACCACTCATCGAGCCGACCCGCGGACTCCCCGAGGACCAATCCGCCATAGCCCACCTGACCGGCGGAACGAAGCCGCCGGCGGACAAGCTGACGGTAACCCTGCGCCCCCGCCCCGGCCCGTCCATCACCCTGCGCTTCCCCCGGCTGGGAGTCGAGACCACGACCCCGGCCTCGCAGCCCCGCGCCATCACCGGAGGACGCGAACAACGCGTGATCGACGTAAGCGACCCAGACACCTACCACGCCGGCGCCGTCACCGTGGACGTCCTGGCCACCAGCCTCCGCGAGCCGACGGTGGCGGCGATCGTGTCCTTCAGGCACACGGCCTGGCTCTGGCTCCTCCCGCTGGCGCTCCTCGGCGTGGCCTGGGCGGCGGCCCGCCGCCGACTCGACTCCCTGAAATTCGGCGAACCGGCAGGCGCTCCTCCCCGCACCGCCAAGAAGCAACGCGCCGACCGCCGCAAAAAACGCCGCGGCTGACCGTACCGGAGCCCGGAAAGCTACGACGACCAGCGCTCACATGGCCCGGAAAGCGAAGCTTCAGCTACGGCGGGCACCCGAGCACGAGGTGAGCCAAAGCTTCAGCATCGGCGGCAAAGCAGCCGCAAAAACGGCAACCACCACTACGGCGCGAGTCCGGACGGACGGAGAGGGGCAAGCGGAGGTGGGCGGGCGACCCGGCCGAGTTAAGACCGTGCCAGGTACCCCCGCGCCCGGCCCACGCCGAAGGCGAAGACCACCAGACCCCGGGCAATCGCGCGAGGCCGGGTCGCCCGCCCACCGCAGCGGCACAAAGACCAGGACACCCCCGCAGCACAAGGACCGAAAAGCCTACAGAGGCGACACAAAAGCCGAAACGCCCACGACGGCGACACATAGGCCGAAAAGCTCACAGAAGCGACACAAAAGCGGAAACGCTCACCACAGCGACACAAAGGCCGAGAGTCAGCGAACCCCAGCCTCACGCATGTCCCGAAGCTCCCGCTTGAGCTCCTTGATCTCGTCACGAAGCCGAGCCGCCACCTCGAACTGCAGGTCGGCAGCCGCCTGATGCATCTGCTCGGTCAACGAGTCGATCAACGACTCCATCTGCGCCCGAGGCATCTCCCCCGCGATCGCCTTGGCATGCTGCCCCGCCTTGGCGGCGAACCCCGGCACCGGGGCCTTGCCCCGCGACTGGGACCGCCCACCCCCCATGAGCTGCCGGGTGTCGGCGTCCTCCCGCTGCAACGAGTCGAGGATGTCGGCGATCTTCTTACGCAACGGCTGCGGGTCGATGCCGTTGGCCTTGTTGTAGGCGACCTGCTTGGCCCGCCGCCGGTTGGTCTCGTCGATGGCCCGCTCCATCGACGGCGTGACCTTGTCGGCGTACATGTGAACCTGCCCGGACACGTTACGCGCCGCCCGCCCGATCGTCTGGATGAGGGACGTCTCGGACCGCAGGAAGCCCTCCTTGTCGGCGTCGAGGATGGCGACCAGCGACACCTCGGGCAGGTCGAGCCCCTCACGCAGGAGGTTGATGCCCACGAGCACGTCGAACTCGCCGCTGCGCAGCTCCCGCAGCAGCTCGATGCGGCGCAGCGTGTCGACCTCGCTGTGGAGATAGCGGACCCGGATGCCGAGCTCCAGAAGGTAGTCCGTGAGGTCCTCGGCCATCTTCTTGGTCAGCGTGGTCACGAGCACCCGCTCGTCACGCTCGGCCCGCTCGCGGATCTCGTGCACCAGGTCGTCGATCTGCCCCTTGGTCGGCTTGACCACGACCTCGGGGTCGACCAGCCCGGTGGGCCGGATGACCTGCTCGACGACGTCGCCCTTGACCCGGCCCAGCTCGTAGGGCCCGGGGGTGGCGGACAGGTAGACGGTCTGCCCGATGCGCTCCAGGAACTCCTCCCACTTCAGCGGCCGGTTGTCGAGCGCGGACGGCAGCCGGAAGCCGTGGTCGACGAGGGTGCGCTTGCGGGAGGCGTCGCCTTCGTACATGGCGCCGATCTGCGGCACGGTCTGGTGGGACTCGTCGAGCACCAGCAGGAAGTCTTCGGGGAAGTAGTCGAGCAGCGTGTTGGGCGCGCTGCCGGCCTCGCGGGCGTCCATGTGGCGCGAGTAGTTCTCGATGCCGGAGCAGGTGCCGATCTGGCGCATCATCTCGATGTCGTAGGTGGTGCGCATGCGCAGCCGCTGCGCCTCCAGCAGCTTGCCCTGCCGCTCCAGCTCGGCGAGCCGGTCGGCCAGCTCGGCCTCGATGCCGGCGACGGCGGCGGACATCCGCTCCTCGCCCGCCACGTAGTGGGAGGCGGGGAAGATGTAGAGCTCGTCGTCCTCGGTGATGACCTCGCCGGTGAGCGGGTGCATGGTGGACAGCTTCTCGATCTCGTCGCCGAACATCTCGATGCGGACGGCGAGCTCTTCGTACTTGGGGATGATCTCGATGGTGTCACCGCGGACCCGGAACGTGCCGCGGGTGAAGGCGAGGTCGTTGCGGGTGTACTGCATGTCGACGAGGCGGCGCAGCAGCCGGTCGCGGTCGATGTCCATGCCGACGCGCAGCCGGGTCATGCGGTCGACGTACTCCTGCGGCGTGCCGAGGCCGTAGATGCAGGACACGGAGGCGACCACGACGGTGTCGCGGCGGGTCAGCAGCGAGTTGGTGGCCGAGTGGCGCAGCCGCTCGACCTCGTCGTTGATCGAGGAGTCCTTCTCGATGTAGGTGTCGCTCTGCGGGACGTAGGCCTCGGGCTGGTAGTAGTCGTAGTAGGAGACGAAGTATTCGACCGCGTTGTTGGGCAGCATCTCGCGCAGCTCGTTGGCGAACTGGGCGGCGAGCGTCTTGTTGGGCTGCATGACCAGGGTGGGCCGCTGCAGGCGCTCGATGAGCCACGCGATGGTGGCGGTCTTGCCGGTGCCGGTGGCGCCGAGCAGCACGCTGTCCTTGGCCCCGGCCTTGACGCGGCGCTCCAGCTCGGCGATGGCCGTCGGCTGGTCGCCCGAGGGAGTCATCTCGGTGACGACCTCGAACGGCGCCACCTTCCGCTGCAAATCTGTGACCGGACGCATACTGCCCACTGTAGGCGCAGCCACTGACATAAACCGTCAGGCCGATCGCTCACCGATGCGCGGGAACGGCGTGGTGGAGAAGACGACCTCCACGGGCACCTCGAAGTATCCGGCGATGCGCAGCGCCAGGTAGAGGCTGGGACTGTATTCGCCGCGCTCCAGGTAGCCGATCGTCTGGTAGTGCACCCCCAGGGCGTCGGCGAGCTGCCTTCGGGTGACACCACGCTCGGCCCGCAGCAGGGCGATGCGGTTGTAGACGTTCTCGCTCATCGTCGCCCATCTTCTCAGCCGATCCGCTGCATGGCGCGGTGACGGCGCTGCTCCATCAGCGAGCCGGACTCGCGCCTGGCCATCCTGCGCAGGATCGGCGGGGCCAGCACCAGCCCGGCCACGGCCCAGGCGACGAGCACGAGCGTGGTCTCGACCGGGCGCCACGAACCGCCGATCTCCGCGGCGGCGGCCGCGTCGGGCAGCAGCGCCGAGCGCATGCCGAGGCCGAGCCAGTAGAGCGGGAAGACGTGGGCCAAGCCCTGCAGCCAGCCGGCCAGCGCGGTGATCGGGTAGAAGATCCCGGAGATCGCGGTGAGCCCGCCGACGGTCAGCATCACCAGCCCGCCGGCGGCCTGCGGGCTGCCGGCCACGGCGCCGATGACCGCCCCGAGCGGGAGCGCCGACAGGAGGCCGAGCACCGTGATCCAGGCGATGGTGAGCCAGCCGCCCACCCCTGTGCCGGCCAGCTCCGGTACGAGGAACAGCCCGGCGACGAGCAGCACCACCAGGGAGGCCAGGGTGGAGATCGAGAGCACGACGACCTTGCCGGCGAGGTAGCCGACCATGCCCTGGGGCAGCGCCTTGGCCCTGAGCAGGGTGCCGTCCTCACGCTCGACGGAGAGCGTGCCCACCGCGCCCATGAGCGCGTTGATCGGGATCATCAGGCCGAGCAGGCCGGGCAGCGTGGCCGCCGCCAGGGAGAGGCCGGTGCCGGGCAGGGTGGCGTCGCGCTGGAAGTAGAGCACGACGACGAAGGCCGCGGTGGTGACCACGGTGAAGCCCATGTCCTGCGCGCTGGTCACCTGATGCTTGAACTCCATCCACCCGCGGGTGAGCCCCAGCCGGGCGGCGTGCAGCGTGGGGTTCACGCTTCCTCCCTCTTGACGATGGCCATGTAGGTGTCCTCCAGGGTGGCCCGGCGCACCTCCAGGTCGGTGATCCCGCTGCCGTGCTGCTCGAACAGGCCACGGACGAAGGCGGTGGCGTCGTCGGTGGCGTGCACGAAGTGCTCGCCGTCGCGGCTCCAGCGCACCTGGGCATCACGGGAGACCTGGCGGGTCAGGCTGTCGGGGCTGCCGTCGGCGACGATCTTGCCGCCGGCCAGGATGAGGATGCGGTCGGCGAGCTTCTCGGCCTCGTCGAGGTCGTGCGTGGTGAGCAGGATCGTGGTGTCGTCCAGGTCCGACAGGCGGTGCACGAGGTCGTGGAAGTCGCGCCTGGCCTGCGGGTCGAAGCCGGCGGTCGGCTCGTCGAGGAAGAGCACCTCGGGGCGGCCGACGATGCCGATGGCGACGTCGAGGCGGCGCCGCTGGCCGCCGGAGAGCCGGCTGACGCGCTGACCGGCGTGTTTGCCGAGGCCGACCGCCTCGATCAGGTCGGCCGTGTCGAGCGGCAGCCGCCCGGGCTTCGCGTACGGCACGTAGTAGCGGCTCAGATGGTGCAGGAGCTGGTGCACCCGCCAGCGGCCGTGGTCGCGCCAGGACTGCAGGACCACGCCGATCCTGGCCCGCCACGCCTCGCCGCCGCGCGCCGGTTCGGTGCCGAGCACCCGCACCCGGCCGCCGGAGGGGATCCGGAAGCCTTCGAGTATCTCGATCGTGGTGGTCTTGCCCGCGCCGTTCGGCCCGAGCAGGGCGATCACCTCGCCGGGCGCGACGGCGAAGTCGACGCCCCGCAGCACCTCCTTGTCGCCGTACGCCATGCGCAGGCCACTGACCTCGATCGCGGTGCCCTCGTTCGTCACATTGAGGTCACCGTCCAGTTCTCTGGTGGTGCTCATGACCCCCTCCGATGTAGTAGGACTACTACATTCATAGCACGACTACTACTTATGGCAATAGACGTACGACACCGCTTTGCAAGCAGATGGCAAGCCTCACCCGATACGGTCTGAATTCGCTTGTAGCGGAAGAGGAAGGTTTCATGTCACGACCCAGAGAGGCCCTGAGGCAGGCGGGCCAGGGCGTAGCCCAAGCGGTCGCCCAAGGAGGAAACGTACGTCAGGCTGTCGGACAGGCCATGGGCCAGGTCGTCCAGCAGTCCGGGCAATACACCAACCAGGTCCAGGGGTTCGCGCTCAACCCGCACGACTTCGCCGCCGCCCGTGACGGCGGCGTGTCGGTCGGCACGCTGATCGAGGCGCGCACCGCCTCGCTCAACGAGGCCGGCGAGATCGTCAACCGCAGCTTCGCCGAGAACGGCATGCACGTCATCTCGCCCGTGGTGATCCCCAAGAGCGGCACCGCCAAGGTCGTCGTCCCCCTGGTCATCCTGGTGGCGCTCGGCCTGATCGGCGCGCTCGGCAACGTCATCCCGAACACCGACCTGTTCTTCGGCCCCCACTACTGGGTGGTCCTGGTCCTGGCCGCGGCGTTCCTGTGGTGGCGGCGCAGCGTGGTGATGGTGCCGGAGGGCTGCAAGGCGCTGATCACCCAGTTCGGCAAGCTGGTGCACATCGCCGACCCGGGCCGGGTGACGCTGTTCAACCCGTGGAAGCGGGTCAGCTACATCGTCAACACCACCCGCGAGTACCCCTTCAACGCGCCCATCAGCGAGGCGCCGACCCAGCAGGGCGTCAAGGCCAGCGTCGACCTGTTCCTGCAGTTCAGGATCGAGAACCCGGCCGAGTTCATCTTCGTGCTCGGCTCGGTGAGCGGCTTCCAGTCCAAGCTCCAGAACGCCATCAGCGAGGTCACCCGTTCCCTCATCTACGCCCAGCGCGCCGAGGAGATCTACGACCTGGTCGGCGAGAGCACGCACGGCATGCTCGACAGCCTGAACCAGCAGTTCCTGCCCGCGGTGCGGCTCACGGACGTGAACATCACCCACGCCGAGCCCTCCAGCCAGGAGTACCGCATGGACCTGGCCGCCCCCGAGATGGTCCGGGTGGCCAAGGAGGCCTACACCTACGAGTACGAGCTCAACCTGCGCAAGGAGCAGAACGAGGGCGACCTGGTCAAGGAGCTGGCCGGGCTGCAGGAGACGCTGAGCGCCATCCAGGCTGAGATCGCCGGCTACCAGGCGCGGATGGACACCGCGCTGGAGCGGGCCACCCACCAGGCCACCGCTCAGGCCAGGCAGCGCCTGGTCGAGGCCGAGTCCGAGGCCAAGGCCAACTCGGCGCTGCTGGAGGCGCAGGCGCTGGACATCCGGGCGCTGAGCGCGGCCGAGGCGCCGGAGATCCTCGACTACCGCTTCCAGCAGGACCTGCTGGACAAGCTGGAGTCGGTCGCGAACCGGCTGCCGCAGGTGGTGCACGTCGGCGAGCAGAGCGACATCGACTTCCTCCAGCTGGCCCAGAGCCTGGTCGGCGGCAAGGAGGCGGTGCTGTTCACGCCCGAGGACATGGCCGCCATCCGCGTCAGGCTGCAGCAGATCGGCACCCGCGTGTCCGGTCGTGAGGCGGAGATCAACGCGCTGCTGAAGCGGGTCGCCGACGAGGTCACGGAAGCCCCGGACCTGGAGATCACCACGGAGGTCGAGCGATGAGCCGCGAGTTCTCGAAGATCAAGGAGTCGCTGGCGTCCTGGTCGGAGATCCGCCAGCTGCTGCGTGGCGGCGAGCAGGGCCAGCTCGTGCCCGTCGTCATCCCCAAGGACCGGCGCGGCTTCAGCTGGATGATCCTGATCTTCCTGGCCGTCTACTTCGCCGGCATGGCGGTGCTGACGGACTGGACCGTCCTCGCCGCGCTGGCCGCGCTGTTCTTCCTGGTCGTCGCGCTGCTCACGATGTGGCGGCGGGCGATCATCGAGATCGAGGAGGGCACCACCGGGGTGCGCAGCCGCTGGGGCGCGATCGTCTCCACGCTGCCTCCCGGCCGGCATTACCTCTGGCTGCCCTGGGACCGGGTGGACGCGGTCGTCGACACCTCGACCGAGATCCCGTACTCGGCGCCGATCGTGGCCTGCCCGACGGCGGAGAACGTGCCGCTGAAGTCGATCGAGTTCTTCCTGAAGTTCCGCATCGTGGACCCGGTGGCGTTCGTCCGCACGATCGGCGCCGGCAACTTCGACCTGGTGCTGTCCAGCGCCGTGCAGGACGCGATCCGGCAGCGCAGCCGCAGGGTGAACACCGAGCGGGCCTACGACCTGCGCGGCTCGGACGTGGGCGACATGCAGGACGCGCTCAACCGCCAGCTCGGCCGCTACGGGGTGCGCGTCACCGGCGCCAACATCCCCGACGTGCAACTGCCCGACCAGTACCAGCAGCACCTGTCCACCCGCGAGAAGGTGGCCAAGGAGCTGCAGGCGTACGAGCGCGAGTGGGAGCTGACCCGCAAGCGCCGCATCGACACCCTGCTCATGGAGATCGAGCGGGCCAAGAAGACCCGCGACGCCCGCGTGGTCGAGGTCAAGGCCGCGCACAACACGGCGCGCAAGGACGTGGCCCGGATGCTGGAGGAGCAGGAGACCGAGGCGCAGCGGGTGCGCTGGGAGATCGAGGCACGCGGCCGCGCCGAGCTGACCGCCGCCGAGAACGAGGCCAAGGCGCTGCGCCGGCTGGCCGACTCCTACCGCGACAACCGGGCCGTGCTCCAGTACGAGCTCGCCCGCAGGCGCCTCGACGTGGGCGCCACCCTCGCGGAGAAGGCCCCGCAGCCGCTGGTGGTCCGCACCCAGCAGGGCGGCGGCGACTCCGCGTTGTCCACGCTTCTGCTGGCCCAGTTGCTCCCCCGGATCTCGGCCAACGGCAGGAGCCTCGGGGCACAACCACCCACCACATAGGAGAACCCCCATGGTGTTCCGCAAGCTGATGGCCGCGTTCGGCGCGGGCGTCGAGGTAGACACGGTCCTGTCGAACGCCAGCGTCCGCCCCGGCGAACCGCTGCGCGGGGTGGTCCACTTCCGCGGCGGCGGCTCCGACTACAAGGTGGAGGCCATCACCGTCGACCTGACGGCCGTGGTGGAGGTCGAGTCCGGCGACAGCGAGTACAAGACGACCTACAGTTTCCTGCGCCAGCAGGTGTCGGGCCCGCTGCAACTGGCGGCCAAGGCCGAGCACCGGCAGCCGTTCGAGATCCTGGTGCCGTGGGAGACGCCGATCAGCGCGATCGGCGGCCACCCGCTGCACGGCATGCGGCTCGGCGTGCACACCGAGCTCGCGCTCGCCGGCGCACTCGACAAGGGCGACCTGGACCCGCTGTTCGTCAACCCGCTCCCGGCCCAGGACCACGTGCTCGCCGCGCTGGACCGGCTCGGCTTCCGGTTCAAGAAGGCCGACCTGGAGCGGGGCACGCTGCACGGGTCGACGATGCCGTTCTTCCAGGAGATCGAGTACTACGCGGGCGGCTCGTGGCGGCGCCACTTCAACGAGCTGGAGCTGACGTTCATCGCCGGCCCGCGGCAGATGGACGTCATCCTGGAGGCCGACCAGCGCGACGGCTTCCTGCGTGCCGGCCAGGACACCTACAACCGCTTCACCGTCCGCCACGACGAGCACCCTGCGGGCGTCGACCAGGCCCTCCAGCGCGGCCTGGAGTCGATGGCGCGCAGGCGCGGCTGGTTCTAGCCCTTCCTGGCCACCGCCAGCAGGTGGCCGCTCACGCCCAGCAGTGACGGCACCGATTCGAGCCGACGGGCGGCGTCGAGCAGCAGCTCGCGCCGCCCTTCGTCGTCCAGCCACACGTCGATGTCGCCGTACAGCCAGAACGCGCCCTCCAGCCCGTACCGGACGGGCTCGGCGAGCCCGGCGTCGGCGAACTCCCCGATGATCTCGTCGGGGTCGTGGAAGAAGCCCCGGAACCCTCCCTCCCTAGGGGACACCATGAGCCCGGTCTCCGCGGCGTGGTACTCGGCCGCCAGATGCTCCGGCCGCAGCGCGAAGCCGCGGGCGAACCCGTCGTGCAACCCGGCGAAACGGCTGATGAACGCCGCCACCACCACCCCGCCGGGCCGCACCGCCCGGCGCGCCTCGGCCAGCGCCCGCACCCGGTCGTAGCGCTCGGTCAGGTGGTAGAGCGGCCCCAGCAGCATCACCGCGTCGGCCCCGCCGTCCGGCGCGGGCAGCGAGCGGGCGTCGCCCAGCCGCGCGGTGACCCCCGGCAGCCGCTCGGCCCGCGCCACGTGCAGCGGCACCGGGTCGATCAGCTCGACGTCGTAGCCGTCGGCGGCCAGCCACTCCGCGTGCACGCCCGTACCGCCCCCCACGTCGAGAACCCTGGCGGGAGCCGGCGGCAGCACCCGGCGCAGCACGTCCTGCGTACGCCAGAACTCCAGCCGCCCGACGCCCTCACGGAGCCGGGTCACTTCGCCGCCCTGCTCGTAGTAGCCCAGGGTCTCCGGGTCGATGGTCATGGCCGTCGATCTTAAACGGTACGGGGGACGCGCTTTCCCTGTGCTAGCCCCTGGCCTGGCAGCGTCGTTACCATGACGGCGGGACTGACTGTTCGTCGGACGGGGCAGCGATGGCACGGTTCGTGGGGGCGTTGAAACGGATCGCGCCGTGGGCGGTCCAGAACGCCGACGTCGCCATCGCGTTGCTACTGGCCGTCGTGGTGGGCGTGCTCGGCATCATGCCCGACGAGATCTTCGGCGACAACGGCGCCACCGTGCAGACACAGCTCGTCAGCGCCGCGACGCTGGTGATCCTGGCGCTGGTGGCCACCGCGCTGCTGCGCGACCGGGCCCGCCAGGCGCCGATGGAGGCCATCACCTCCGACGTGCTCGGCCGGCTGCCGACCAGGCTCGACCGGCTGGAGCAGATCGAGTCGCTGGTCGACCGTACCCGCAAGGCGCTGGACGCGCTGCAGCTCGTCCGGGTGCTGGGCAGCTCGCAGGAGATCGCGCAGGCGCACGCCGAGGCGCGCGAGGACACCACGCGGTGGAGCTTCAAGGGCGGCACCGGCACCTACCTGCGCGCCGTCACCCTGCCCGCGTGCGTGGCGGCCGCCCGCCGCGACAAGCGCCACCTGACCGTGCGCATCGAGGTGATCGACCCGGCCGACGTCGAGGTCTGCGAGACGTACGCGCACTACCGGCGGTCGCTGTCCGACCTGCCCGACGGCACCGGCGAGCGGTGGACCACCGACCGGGTCAGGAAGGAGTCGTACGCGACCATCCTGGCGGCGTTCTGGCACCGGCAGCGTTACGGGCTGCTCGACATCGGGGTGGGCCTGTCGTCGACGATGACCACGTTCCGCTGGGACCTGTCCAGCAGCCGCCTGATCATGACGGTCGAGGACCCGAACCGCGCGATGACGGCGCTGGCCGGCACCTTCTACTACGAGAACTGCGACACCGAGCTGCGGCTCAGCTTCGAGCAGGCGCGCCGGGTCCCGCTGGACAAGTACCGGAGCGTGCAGCTCGGCGACGAGCCCACGATCGAGGAGGTGCAGGACCTGTTCGAGCGGATCGGCGTGCCGTTGCCCAAGACCTACAACGGCCGCGACGTCGTCGACATCGCCCGCAAGGCGCTGCGCGCGGTCGACCCCTATGGCGAGCCGCTGCGGGAGACGGCGGTCCCATGAGCTACGGCGGCGTCTTCCAGCGGCTCGCGCGCGGCGAGGCCAGGGCCTGGGCTCTGGCGGCGATCTCCGGTGACGGTCTGCGCGGCGTGCGCCACCCGCTCGGATTCGTCTGCCTGCCGCTGGAGCGCGACGGCGGCGAGGGGGTATGTATCCATCTGTGGTCCGACTCGCTGGCGCCCGCGCGCAGCACCACCTCGCAGATCCACTGCCACAGCTGGGACCTGGTCAGCCACGTCCTCTACGGCCAGGTGCGCAATGTGCACGCCGTGGTGACCGACGCCGGTCACGACGCCACGCACCGGGTGTTCGAGGTCGTCAGCGGGCCGGGCGGCGACCGCATCTCCCCCACCCCGCGCACCGTCCGTCACGAGACGGGCCTGGTGGAGGTGTTCGGGCCCGGCGACACCTACACGCTGCCGTCAGGACGCTTCCACAGCAGCGTCGTCCCCGAGGGCGGGGAGACCGCCACGATCGCGCTCGGCCGGAGCCGTCCGGGCAGCCGCGACCTGTCGCTCGGCCCGCTCCGCACGGGCGGCCACCACGTGCCGAGGCAGGCGCTCGACACCGCGGAGACGGCGCTGGCCGTCCGACTGATAGCCGCCCACCTGAGCTGAGGGGTTCCCGATGGATCTGGATCACGCCCGCGCGGTCGCCGTCGAGGCCGCCGAGGCCGCGGGGGCGCTGCTCCTGGACGGCACCCGAGGCGAGGTCGGAGTGCGCCAGAAGGGCGACGCCGGCGACGTGGTCACCGATCTCGACCTGGCGTCGGAGGAGCTCCTGGCCGGCCGGATCCTGACGGCGTTCCCGTCACACTCGGTGATCACCGAGGAGTCGGGCCTGCTGGGCGCCTCGGGCGGCGAGTGGACGTGGCTGGTCGACCCGCTCGACGGCACCAACAACGTGGCCATCGGCCTGCCCGCCTACGTGGTCGGGCTGGCGCTGTGCCGGGTCGGCCGGCCGGTGCTCGGCGTGGTGCACGACCCGGTGACGGCGCGGACGTGGTCGGCGATCCAGGGCCGCGGCGCGCTGGCCCCGTCGGGGTCGCGGCTGTCGGCGTCCTACCGGCCCTCTCCGCACGGGCCGCTCCTGGCTTGGACCCAGGGGTATGCTGTGAGCAGGCAAGACGCCAGAGCGTGCCTGCTGAAGTCGGCCCTGGAGCTGAGCGCCAGACGAGTGCTGCAGCTGTGGGCCCCGTTGCTGCAGTGGGTGATGCTCGCCCGTGGCGACATCGACGGCATCGTCGGCTACCGCGCGGAGGCGATCGATCTGCCGGCCGGGGCGCTGATCGCCCAGGAGGCGGGCATCGAGATCCGGGCGCTCGACGGCGGGCCGTTCGAGGAGAGCATCGACGGCGGCGCCGGAGATCGCAGTTTCGTGGCCGCGCACCCCAAGGCCCTGCCGGGCCTGCTGGCCCTTGTCAGCTGACGATCCGGCGAGGTGGGAAGGTCGATGACTTCCGTCTGCCGTCGATGTCGATGTCGATGAAGAGGGTGCTTGGAAGCGGCACCGCAGGGAAAGGAGAGATCACCATGGCGACCATGCTGACCGATGTGACCGTAAGCGAGCCGGCGCGGGTGCTCTTCGCCTCCGCTGCGCAACCGTCCGACGCCTTTACCCCCGAGCGGATCCGTGCGGCCGCCTTCCGGAATCGGCTGGTGACGGCATGACCAATGAGCGGGGGAAGGACTGGGCCCATCCGTGGTTCGCGGTCGTGGTGGGGCCGCGCCCGTCGGAGCAGGTTCCGGAGGAGGACGAGCGCCGCAGGCGCCGCCGCCCTCCCCGGCCGGTGAAGCTCCGGCGCACTACTTGAGCAGGTGCTCGCACGTGCCCTTGCCGGAGGCGACCTTCTCGCCGTCCACGGTGATCCGGCAGGCGGCGGGCTGGAACTGGCCGTTCGCGTCCCGTACGGACCCTGACACGAGGGTGATCAGCCGGCCGGCCTTCTGCTCGGCGGCGGTCAGCTCGATCTCGGCGGTCCTCGACCAGGGCAGGTCCGCGTCGTTCTCGGTGCCGTTCGTGTCGAGGTGGTAGACGATCGGCTGGGCGGAGGTGCCCTTGCCGAGCACTTCCAGCTTGACCTGGCGCACCGCCAGGGCGGAGGCGTCGTCCGTGGCCGGGAGGGTGTCGGCGGACGCCGTGGAGGGCACCGCTTCCGAGGGGGCGGAGGCGTCGGTGGCGCCGCCGCAACCCGCCAGCGCCATGATCATGGCGAGCGCTGCGATGGTCATCTTTCGCGATTCGGGCATGGCGCCCATTGTCGCGGACCTTGACGGCTCGTTCGGGACTATCCGAAAGTCACCAGCGCCCACGTGGTGGTGACCAGCCCGACGACGGCCAGACCGGCCCCGGTGAGCAGGAAGCGGCGCATCGGCACCCGCAGGCCGTGGCGGCGGCACGACTCGAACCAGAGCAGCGTGGCCAGCGACGCCCACGGCGTGATCACCGGCCCCACGTTGGTGCCGACGAGCAGGGCGAACAGCTGGCCGCGGTCGCCGGGCGGGATGACCTCCTCCACGGCCTTGTACGCGGGCAGGTTGTTGATGACGTTGGACAGACCGGCGCCGACGGCTGCGGTCCTGTACGGGTCGCGGTCCGTGCCGAGCAGCCAGTTCATCAGGTCGGCCAGCCCGTAGCGGCTCAGCGTGGGCACCACCAGGAACAGCCCGGTCACGAAGACGAGCAGTTGCCAGGGCACCAGCCCCCAGGTGAGCCGGGCGCGGTCGCGCACGGCGAAGGCGACCACCACGACGAGCGCCGCGGCGACCGCGGCGACGCCGACCTCCACCCGGGCCAGCAGGGCCACGATGAACAGCAGGCACGCGGCCGAGGCGGCGCCGAACAGCACGCGGTCGCCGACCGGCTGCAGCACGGGCGGGGTGTAGCGCAGCTCACGGCGTTCGCCGCGGCGCCAGAAGAACGCCCACAGGAACGCCATCGTCACCACGATCGAGACGAGCTGGGGCGCCCACATGCGGGCGGCGAACTCCAGCGGCGACAGCCCGATCTCGTCCATGGCGAGCAGGTTGGTCAGGTTGGACACCGGCAGCAGCAGGCTCGCGGTGTTGGCGAACCAGATGGTCGTCATGGCCAGCGGCAGGGCGGCGATGCGGGCCCGGGACGCCAGGGCGAGCATGACGGGGGTGAGGAGGACGGCAGTCGTATCGAGATTCAGAAATATCGTGATAAATGACGCGAAGGCAGTGCAGAGCAGGAAAAGCGCGACGTAGTTCCCGCGGCCGAGCACCGCCACCCTGGCCGCGATGGCGTCGAAGACCTGGGCCTCCTTGGTCAGCTCGGCGAGCACGATGATGCCGACCAGGAAGACCAGCAGCGGCCCGATCTCCGCCAGGCTCTCGGCGGCGTCGGGCAGCGGGAGCAGGCCGGTCGCCACGAAGAGCAGGCCGAGCGCGAGCAGCCCGATCCTGATCCAGTCGAGCACGCCAAGACGACGCAACACGAGGACGATGATCGCACACGGGCTGCGAAAGGCCGATCCCACGCGTGATACTGGACGGATGGCGCGTGACGGCAGGCCGACCCAGATCTTCGTCAGCTACTCCCCCGCCGACACGGCGTGGGCCACCTGGATCGCCTGGGAGCTGGAGGCGGCCGGCTACCGGACGATGATCCAGGCATGGGACTTCGTGCCCGGCACCAACTTCATCGACTTCATGGACCGCGGGGTCAGCGAGGCCGGACTGGTCGTGGCCGTGCTCTCGCGCAACTACCTGAGCTCGCGCTACGGGCGGATGGAGTGGCAGGCGGCGCTCCGCGCCGATCCCGACAACCCGTCCAACAAGCTGGTCACGATCCGGCTGGAGGACGTGCGGCTCGAAGGGCTGCTGTCCACGATCACCTGGGTCGACCTGCTGGGCGTCACCGACGCGGGGCAGGCCAGGGCGCTGCTGCTGGGCCGGGTGCGCGAGGCGCTGGCGGGCCGGGCCAAGCCGGAGGCCGCGCCGGCGTTCCCCACCGGCACGAGGACGGTCGCCGGTCCCGCGCCCTCGCTGCCGCCGCCCGGCGAGCGGTCCAGGGCGCGCCGCACGCCGGTGTCGGCGCCGAAGTTCCCGCCCGCCACGGGCCCGCATCCGGCGCGCGAGTCCGTCAGCGTGCTCCACATCGGCGGTCCGCGCTTCGGCCGGGCGCTGCCCGACCCCGGTGAGCCGTTCACGCCGGAAGACATGCAGGCGCGCATCTGGGCCGACCTGACCTCCATGTACGACCGGGGGATGCCGCGGCCCGACCTGATGGTGGTCAGCGGCGACCTGACGGAGTCGGGCACCCTCGGCCAGTTCGGGCAGGCCACCCGGTTCGTCACCGACCTGCGGATGCTGATCGGGCTGGAGCCGCACCGGCTGGTCATCGTGCCGGGGCCGCGCGACGTGACGAAGGCCGCGGCCAGCGCCTACTTCATGACGTGCGAGGCCGACGACGTGCGCCCGCAGCCGCCCTACTGGCCGAAGTGGCGCCACTTCGCCGGCCTGTTCGAGGAGGTCTACCAGGGGCTGGACGACCGGGTGTTCGACGGCGGGCAGCCGTGGACCCTGTTCGAGGTGCCCGATCTGAAGGTGGTGGTGGCCGGGCTCAACTCGACCATGGCCATGAGTCATCTCGAGCGCCACGCGTACGCGATGCTGGGCGAGGCGCAGGCGGCCTGGTTCGCCGAGCGGCTGCGCCCTTACGAGGAGCGGGCGTGGCTGCGGCTCGGCGTGCTGGGCCATCCGCCCGACGCGCTGCACGACGCGCCCGCGTACGACCGGCTGCTGGCGCACCGGCTCAACCTGCTCTTCCAGAGCGGCGGGCAGGGCGGCGAGCTCGCGGTCGCCGCGCCGCGCTCCGGCCGCCACCACGTCGTGGAGATCACCTCCGGCGGCGTCAGGATGTGGCTGCCCGACGGCGGCGAGCCGGAACGGTCCCCGAGGGCCTGGCGGGCCGCCCGCGCCACGTTCGCGGGCGAGACGCCCCCCGCGCGGCTGCCCGCCCCGCCGGCCGGGCCCGGACAGCCCGACGGGCGCCAGCCGAGCCCGGTCGACCTGCTGCTCGACCGGATCACCGAGGTGTGCGAGGCCAGGCACGAGCGGGCCAGGATCCGCCGGCTGCGCGAGCACCTGGTGGTCACCCATCCTGAGGACGGGTTCGTCCGGCAGACGATGATCGGCGCCCACGTCGGCGACCTGACGGCCGAGGACGCGACGGCCTTCGTGCGGCAGGCGCACGCCACGGAGCTGGCGGCGGAGCTGGTCTACCAGGGGCCGCCCCCGCCACGCGCGCTGCGTGAGGACCTGATGCGGCGCGGGGTGCGGCTGCGCAGCTTCACCGAGTTCCAGGGCCTGCTCGACCTGTCCGGTTACGTGGCCGAGCAGACGGCCAGGCTGACCACCGACCGCCGCTACCCGCCCGATCTGTACGTGCCGCAGCGCTACCGCGAGCTCGACCGGCCGGGCGGCCAGGTCAGGCCGGGCCTGACCGACGAGCTGATGCGGCTGCTGTCGGCCGACCACGGCCGGTTCCTGCTGCTGCTCGGCGACTTCGGCCACGGCAAGACGTTCGCGCTGCGCGAGCTGGCCCGGCGCATCCCGGCCGAGCTGCCCCACCTGACGCCGATCCTCATCGAGCTGCGCGCCCTGGACAAGTCCCACTCGGTCGACGGGCTGGTGGCGGCCCACCTGGCCAACCACGGCGAGGAGGTCATCGACCTGAAGGCGTTCCGCTACCTGCTGCGCCAGGGGCGGATCGTGCTGCTGTTCGACGGGTTCGACGAGCTGGTCACCCGGCTCACCTACGACCGGGCGGCCGACCACCTGGCGACGCTGCTGGCCGCGGCGGAGGACAAGGCGAAGATCGTGGTCGCCAGCCGCACGCAACACTTCAAGTCGCACAGCCAGGTGCTGACCTCGCTCGGCGAGATGGTGGGCGTGCTGCCGCAGCGGCGGGTGCTCGGGCTGGAGAACTTCACCCGCGACCAGATCCGCTCCTACCTGCACAACCGGTTCGCCCGCGAGGACGAGGCGGCCGCCCGCATGTCGCTGATGGAGGGCATCGAGGACCTGCTGGCGCTGGCCAGGAACCCGCGCATGCTCACCTTCATCGCCGACCTGGACGCCGAGCGGCTGCGCACGGTCGCCGAGGCCCGCCACACGATCAGCCCGGCGCTGCTGTACGAGCAGATCCTGGAGGCCTGGCTGGCCTTCGAGGAGCACCGGGCCAGGATGCCCGGCTCGGCGGCGGCGCTGACCAAGGACGAGCTGTGGCAGGCGGTGACGGCGCTGGCGCTGCGGCTGTGGGAGACCGGCGAGTCGCTGCTCGGCGTCGAGGAGCTGACCGAGATCGCCGAAACGCTGGCCGACCTGGCGGGCGGCCAGCTCACCCCCGCGCACACCGCGTACGCGATGGGGTCGGGCAGCCTGATGGTCCGCACCGAGGAGGGCATGTTCGGGTTCATCCACGCCTCGGTGATGGAATGGCTGATCGCCCGCCACGTCGCGGCGACGCTGGAGGCGCCGGCGGTGCTGTCGCGGCGGCCGCTGTCGGCGCTGACCGTGGAGTTCCTGTGCGACCTGGCCGACGTGCGGGCGCTGCGCGCGTGGGTCGCCGACCCGCCCGCCGACGACGTGGCCAGGGCGAACGCCGTCAAGATCGCCGCCCGGCTGCGCACCCCCGCCAGGGCCGACCTGCGCGGCGCGAACCTCAAGGGTGAGGACCTGTCGGCCAGAGACCTGCGGGAGGTCGATCTGACCGGCGCCGACCTGACCGAGGCGACGCTGGCCGGCACCAACCTGTCCAGGGCGGTGCTGCGCGACGCCCGCCTGGTCGGGGCCAGGCTGGACGGCGCGGTGCTCGCCGGCGCCGATCTGACGGGCGCCGACCTGTCGGGGGCGCGGCTGGCCAGGACCGACCTGAGCGACGCGGCCGTGTCCGGCGCCCGCTGGCACCGGGCCGCGCTGATCGACGTGCGCGGCACGCTCCCGCGCCTGCCGGGCGCCGCCGTGGTGCCCGGCCAGCCGGTGGAGACCCAGCTGGCGCCTGCCGAGATCGGGGTCCCGTACGGCTATCACTTCCAGACCAGCCGGCTGCCCGAGCCGATCGCCTACAGCCCCGACGGCGCGACGATCGCGATCGGCCACGACGACGGCGGGGTGCTGCTGTGCGTCGGCGGGCTGCCGGTGCGCACGCTGCAGGGGCACTCCGGGCGGGTGTACGCGGTCTCGTTCGCCGGCGGCCTGCTGGCGAGCGGCGCGAGCGACGGCACCGTGGTGCTGTGGGACGCGCTGACCGGTGAGCGGCTGCGCACGCTGACCGGTCACTCCGACGGCGCCTGGCCGGTGCGGCTCAGCCCGACAGGCGAACTGCTGGCGGTGGGCGGCGGCGACGGCGTGGTCCGGGTGTGGGACACCGCGACGGGCGAGTCCGTCCACCTGCTGGCCGGCCACCAGGCCCCGGTCTACACGGCCTCGTTCGGCGGGTCGGCGCTGGTGACGGGCGACTCGGCCGGCGTGGTCCGGGTGTGGGACCTCACGTCCGGAGAGCTCGTCACGACGCTCGACGGGCACCGCGGCGGCGTCTACCGGGCCGTGCACGCCCCCGGCGGCGCGCTGCTGGCCACCGGCGACGAGGCGGGCACGCTGCGGCTGTGGGACACCCGCACGTGGGAGCGGCGGCACGCGCTCACCGGCCACCGGGGCAGCATCTACTGCGTCACGTTCTCCCCCGACGGTTCGCTGGTGGCCACCGGCGACACCTCGGGCGACGTGCGGCTGTGGGAGACGTCCGGCGAGTTCCGCGGCCTGCACACCACCCACGCGGCGGCCGTCTACCAGGTGGCGTTCTCACCCGACGGGCACACGCTCGCCACCGGCGACTCCGGCGGCGTGGTCCGGCTGCAGACCGTGGGCGGCCCGCACCGCACCGAGCTGACCGGCCACCGCAGCTCGGTGTGGCCGTTCGCGTGGCGGCCCGACGGCGGGCAGCTCGCCACCAGCAGCAACGACGGCACCGTGCGGCTGTGGGACCCGGTGTCCGGCAAGTGCCAGCGAGTGCTGCGCGGCCACGGCAGGCGCATCACCTCCGTACGGTTCAGCGCCGACGGCACGATGCTGGCCACCAGCGGCAACGACGGCGTGGTCCGCATCTGGGAGCCGCGCACCGGGCGGAAGCTGACCGAGTTCACCGGCACCTCCGACCGGCTCATCTCCGCGCTGTTCTCCCCCGCGGGCCCGCTGCTCGCCGCCTCCAGCAACGACGGCGGCGTGCACTTCTGGAACGTGACGACCCACGAGTACGAGCGCGAGCTGAACACCGAGACCGACCACGTGTGGGCCGAGGCGTTCAGCCCCGACGGCACCATGCTGGCGACCGCCAACGACGACGACAGCGTGCGCGTCTGGTGGCGCTCCACGGGCCGGCTGGTCACCAACCTGGCCGACCACCGCGGCCGGGTCCGCTCGATCGCCTTCAGCCCCGACGGCCGCTACGTCGCCACCGGGTGCGACGACCGTCGCGTACGGATCTGGCACGTGGAGTCCGGCGGCCGGGTGGCCACCCTCGACGGGCACACCGACCGGGTGTACGCGGTGGCGTTCTCGTCGTCGGGCCGCCTGCTGGCGAGCGCCGGCAACGACGGCCGGGCCCTGGTGTGGGAGCTGCGGCCGGGCCAGCCGTGGCATCCGCTGCTGCGGCACACCCTCGACGGCGGCCGGGGCCGGCTGTGGAGCGTCGCCTTCGACGCGTCCGGAGAGCGGCTGGCGACCGGCGGCGACGACCTGACCGTGCGGGTGTGGGACGCGGAGTCGGGGCGGCTGCTGCACCGGTTGGAAGGGCACGCGCGGCGGGTCTGGTCGGTGGCCTTCAGCCCGGTCTCCGACCTGCTGGCCACGGCGGGCGACGACGGGGCGGTCATCCTGTGGCAGGGCGCGGAGCGGCTGGTGACGCTGCTCGGGCTGCCGGAGGGCTGGGCGGCGCTCGCCCCCGACGGGCGCTACAAGGTGCACGGCGAGACGGCGGGGCAGTTCTGGCACGTCGTCGGCATGTCGAGGTTCGAGCTGGGAGAGCTGGACGCCTACCTGCCGGGGGTGCGCCAGGTGCCGCTGGACTCGCCGTTCTAACCCCGGGCGGCGCGCTCCAGCAGCTCGGCCCAGACCTCGTCGGCCCGGGCGTCCAGGTCGTCGAGCGATCCCTCGTTGGGGATCACGACGTCGGCCACGGCCAGCCGGTCCTCGCGGCTCGCCTGGGCGGCGATGCGGGCCTTAGCGTCGTGCTCGGCCATGCCGCGGTGGTCGGCCAGGCGGGCGATGCGCACCTCGTCGGCCGCGTCGACCACGATGACCACGTCATACATGCCCGCCAGGCCGTTCTCGGCCAGCAGCGGCACGTCGTAGACCACGATCGCGTCGTCGGGCGCCTCGCTCTGCAGCCGGGCGACCCGCTCCCCCACCAGGGGATGCACGATCGCGTTGAGCGCGGCCAGCTTCTCCTGGTCGGCGAAGACGATCGAGCCGAGCTTCTCCCTGTCGAGCGAGCCGTCGGGGCGGAGCACCTCCTCGCCGAACGTCGCCACCACCCGGGCCAGGCCGGGGGTGCCCGGCTCGACCACCTCGCGGGCGATCTTGTCGGCGTCGATGACCACGGCGCCCCTGGCGGACAGCCTCTTGGACACCTCGCTCTTGCCCGAACCGATGCCGCCGGTGAGCCCAATCTTCAGCACAGCGGCAGCCTACCGGTGGGTCAGCGCCTCAGGTGGACGAGGGTGAGGTGATCGTCCATGCGCTCGCGGCGGGTCTCGCGGTAGCCCAGGCGGCGGTAGAGGCGCAGGTTGCCCTCCGACAGGTGGCCGGTGTAGAGGTCGAACGCCGTCGCCTCCGGGACCTCGTCGTGCAGCGCCCGCAGCAGGGCCGTCCCCAGCCCTTCCCCCTGCCGGTCGGGCGCCACGACGAGCCGGCCCACCAGGCAGGTGGTGCCCGACAGGGCGCCGCGCACCGCGCCGACGATCCGCCCGGCCTCGACGGCCTTGAGCGCGAGGCCGGTCTCGATGGCCTTGCGGACCTGCTGGACGGACTCCACCAGCGGCGGGATGTACGGGTCACCGTAGAGCTGGGCCTCGCTCACGTAGGCCGCGCGCTGGAGGGTCAGGATCTCGCCGGCGTCCTCCGCCCTGGCCCGCTGGATCTCCACGCCGAGCACCCTACACGCGTCGCCGCCCTCCCCACGCCCCTGAAAGCTCCCGTGACGCCCGGACGGCACGTCCTCCGAGCGAAGGCCCGGGGAGCCTCCTCGCCGCCGTCAGGGCGATCTCGGCGTCCGCACGCGAGAAGGCCCCGCACGATGCCGTGCGGGGCCTTCTCGGTGACGTGCTGCCAGGAGATCAGCTCTGGCCGCCCGCGAGCTTCTCGCGGAGGGCCGCCAGCGCCTCGTCGGAGGCGAGGGCGCCGCCGGCCGGGGCCGACTGGCCGCCGCCCTGCTGACCCTGCGGCTCGCCGTAGGACGTGGGAGCCGCTTCGCCCGCCTCGGCCTCGGCCTTGCGAGCCTCCTCGATCTGCTTGCGGTGGGCCTCGTAGCGCGTCTGGGCCTCGGCGTACTGCCGCTCCCACTCCTCACGCTGCTTGTCGAAGCCCTCCAGCCACTCCCCGGTCTCCGGGTCGAAGCCCTCGGGGTAGATGTAGTTGCCCTGGTCGTCGTAGGTGGCCGCCATGCCGTAGAGGGTCGGGTCGAACTCGACCTCGGCGCCGACGCCCTCGTTGGCCTGCTTCAGCGACAGGCTGATGCGGCGACGGTCGAGGTCGATGTCGATGATCTTCACGAAGATCTCGTCGCCGACCTGGACGACCTGCTCCGGGATCTCCACGTGGCGCTCGGCCAGCTCGGAGATGTGGACCAGGCCCTCGATGCCCTCCTCGACCCGGACGAACGCGCCGAACGGCACCAGCTTGGTGACGCGGCCCGGCACGACCTGGCCGATCTGGTGGGTGCGGGCGAACTGCTGCCACGGGTCTTCCTGGGTCGCCTTGAGCGACAGGGAGACGCGCTCGCGCTCCATGTCGACGTCCAGGACCTCGACCGTGACCTCCTGGCCGACCTCGACGACCTCGGACGGGTGGTCGATGTGCTTCCAGGACAGCTCGGACACGTGGACCAGACCGTCGACGCCGCCGAGATCGACGAAGGCGCCGAAGTTGACGATCGAGGACACGACGCCCTTGCGGACCTGGCCCTTCTGGAGGGTGTTGAGGAACGTCTGGCGAACCTCGGACTGCGTCTGCTCCAGCCAGGCACGGCGCGACAGGACCACGTTGTTGCGGTTCTTGTCGAGCTCGATGATCTTGGCTTCGAGTTCGCGGCCGACGTACGGCTGCAGATCGCGGACACGGCGCATCTCGACGAGGGACGCCGGGAGGAAGCCGCGGAGGCCGATGTCGAGGATGAGACCACCCTTGACGACCTCGATGACGGTGCCGGTGACGATGCCGTCCTCGTCCTTGATCTTCTCGATCGTGCCCCAGGCGCGCTCGTACTGAGCACGCTTCTTGGACAGGATCAGGCGGCCCTCCTTGTCCTCCTTCTGGAGAACGAGGGCTTCGACGTGTTCGCCGACCTCCACGACGTCAGCCGGATCGACATCGTGCTTGATCGAAAGCTCACGCGAGGGGATGACTCCCTCGGTCTTGTAGCCGATATCGAGAAGGACCTCGTCTCGATCGACCTTGACGACGGTGCCCTCGACGATGTCGCCGTCGTTGAAGTACTTGATGGTCTCGTCGATCGCGGCGAGGAAGGCTTCCTCGGACCCGATGTCGTTGACCGCTACCTGCGGGGTGCTCGAGGTGGCCTCAGTGCTGGACGTCATGTGTGGAATTGCTCCGAACGCGGACAGGATGTCGATGTGGCGGACGCGCGGCAGGCCCTCTTCCGCATCAAGCCGAGGAATTACGACATCGACGAGACCGAGCGCGAGCCCGCTCCGTCTGAGGCGCGCGCGAGCCCACAGCGCAGCGATCAGCATATGAGACCAGAGCGGCGGGGTCAATCCGGCCAGGACATTCGCCACATCTAGTAGCTGTTGATCAGGAGACCGCGCTTGGCCCCGATATTACCCCTAAGTCGGGCCGGGACGGAGATCCGCCCGGGGTCGCCGTCGGAGACGTACCGCTCACGGGGATGCTTGTCCAGCCACTCCAGCCAGTGCTGCGAGCACCACTTGCGGCATTCTCCCTTCTTGCCGTTGCTCTGGATCCGCTGGATCGCGCCACGATCGAATTTTTTCGCGTACGGCGAAAGCGACGGCTCCGCCCCGGCCAGGAAGACCCCGTCGAAGGCGTATCGGGTGCCCTCCCACGCGCCGGAGCGCGCGGCCTTCTTCTTGCGCGGCATGGACCCGTACGGCAGCGCCATGGTCTTGGCCGGACCGGCGCCCAGGCGGACGAGCAGGCGCTCCAGCTTGGCGAGCTGCTTGCGGACGGTCCGCGTGGGCACGGCCCGGAGGTTGGGGTGGCCCCAGGTGTGGTTGGCCACCTCGAACCCGTTGCCGGCCAGCCAGCGCACGGCCGCGGCCTGCTCCTGCTCGGTCCGCAGGCCGAACGGCGTGTGGTTGATCCAGAACGTGGCCACGGGCCGGAAGTCGGGATATCTGGCCGCCGTCTCCAGGATGATCGCCACGGCCGTGTCGGGTTTGACGTTGCCGTGGACGTCGAGCCCGAAGTGGCTGGGGTGCCCGTCGTCGAAGGTGAGCACGACGGGGAACTTCCCGGCCGGCACCCGGATGTCGCCGGCGGCGAACTCCCTGGCGCTGATCGGCACGTACCCCTGCCGGGCGAGCTTGTCCAGCTCCTTCCTGAACTGGGCGGGGGTGCGGTCGATGGACGCCTGCCGCTTCTTGACGATCCGGTGGTACATGATCACCGGGATCTTGCCGAGCTCGTTGGCCTTGACCTCGCGGGCGAGCTCGGGCGTGGCGACGATTCCCGGCGGCGGCGTCGCCTCGGTGGCCGCTGTGGTGGGCGCGGTGGGCGCGGGCGTGGCGCGTTGGGGTAACGCCGAGGGTGGCGGGGCGGGCTCTCCGGAGATCAGCAGGAGCCCGATGATCGCCGTCACCACGACCACGACGTTCGCCAAGCCGATGATGCGCGCCTGGAACGATGTGGACCGCACAGAACTCCCGTACCGCTCGGGGAAATCGAACCCACAGAGTAGTCCAGAACCACCGCGGACCTCTGAGCCCTACGGGTTACCCGGTCAAAAGAGGGCAAACCCGGCAGGAGTCAGTGGCCGGCGTCCTCCCAGGTGCGGCCCACGCCGATCGACACCTCCAGCGGCACCCGGAGGTGGTAGGCGGCGTTCATCTGGTCGGTGACGAGCTGCCTGAGCGTCTCCAGCTCGCCGGGCGCCACCTCGAACACCAGCTCGTCGTGGACCTGGAGCAGCATCCGCGAGGACAGCCCCTCCTCCCGCAGCGCCTGGCGCACGTGGAGCATGGCGACCTTGATGATGTCGGCCGCCGAGCCCTGGATGGGGGCGTTGAGCGCCATCCGCTCGGCCATCTCGCGGCGCTGGCGGTTGTCGCTGGTCAGGTCGGGCAGATAGCGGCGGCGGCCCATCATGGTCTCGGTGTAGCCGTTGGTGCGGGCCTGGCGGACGATCTCCTGCAGGAAGTCGCGCACGCCGCCGAACTCCTGGAAGTATTCCTCCTTGAGCGCCCGGGCCTCGGCCACCGGGATGTTGAGCTGCCCCGACAGGCCGAAGTCGGACAGCCCGTAGGCCAGGCCGTAGTTCATCGCCTTGATGCGCGCCCGCAGCTCGCCGTCGATCTGCTCGGGCGGCAGGTCGAACACCCGGGCGGCGGTCGCCTGGTGGAAGTCGTGGCCCGACTCGAAGGCGGCGATCAGCGACTCGTCGCCCGACAGGTGGGCCATGATCCGCAGCTCGATCTGGCTGTAGTCGGCGGTCAGCAGCGTCTCGTAGCCCTCGCCGACGACGAAGCCCTGCCGGATGCGGCGGCCCTCGGCGGTGCGGATCGGGATGTTCTGCAGGTTGGGCTTCTCGGACGACAGGCGGCCGGTCGCGGCGATGATCTGGTTGAACGTGGTGTGGATGCGGCCGTCGTCGGCGATCTCCTTGATCAGGCCCTCGACCGTGGTGCGGAGCTTGGTCTGGTCGCGGTGACGCAGCATGATGACCGGCAGCTCGTGGTCGGTCTGGGTGGCCAGCCAGGCGAGCTGGTCGGCGTCGGTGCTGTAGCCGGTCTTGATCTTCTTCGTCTTGGGCAGGCCGAGCCTGGTGAAAAGGATCTCCTGCAGCTGCTTGGGCGAGCCCAGGTTGAACTGCTCGCCGACGACCCGGTGGGCCTCCTCGACGGCGTGCTTGACCGCGGCGCCGAACTCGGCCTCCAGGCCGGTGAAGTAGTCGCGGTCGACGGCCACGCCCGCCCGCTCCAGCTCGGCCAGCACGGTCAGCAGCGGCAGCTCGACGTCGGTGAGCAGCTGGGTGCCGCCACGGCCGGTCAGGAATGCCTCCAGCGCGTCGGCCAGCTCGCGCACCGCGTGGGCGCGCAGCGCGAGGTCCTTGGCGGGGGCGTCCTCGTCGTCGCCGAACAGCGCGGCCTGGCCGCTGGGCTCCTCCTCGGCGCGCAGGTCGCGGTGGAGATAGCGCCTGGCCAGGTCTTCGAGGGCGAAGGTGCGCTGGCCCGGCATCGCGAGGTAGGCCGCCAGCGCGGTGTCGCAGGTGAGGCCGCGCAGGTCGAGGCCCTGCGCCCACAGGGCCAGGATCGGGCCCTTGGCGTCGTGGACGGCCTTGGGCCTGGACTCGTCGGCCAGCCAGGCGCGCAGCGCCGCCTCGTCGGCCTCGGTGAGCTTGGCCGGGTCGAGATGGGCGGCGGTGCCGTCGGGCGAGGCGACGGCGATGGCGTCGACGCGGCCGGTGCCGCTGCCGTAGGAGCCCTTGAAGGCCAGGCCGGCGCGGCCCTCGGGCATGAACGACAGCCAGCCCGGCACCCGGTCGGGACCGAGGATCACGGTCTCGACCTCGAAGCCCTGGTCAGGCTCCTGCTCGCCGGTGCCGAGCGTCTTGAAGACGCGCTCGCGCAGCTCGCCGCGGATCTGGAGGGTGTCGAACAGCTTGTTGAGCTCCTCGCGGTCCCACGCGCCCTGCCTGAGCTCGGCGGGCTCGGCCTCGACCACGACGTCGCGCAGCAGCTCGGTGAGCCGGCGGTTCATCAGCACCTGGGCGACGTGCTCGCGCAGCTTGTCGCCGACCTTGCCCTTGACCTCGTCGACGCGGTCGACGAGCGCGGTGAGCGAGCCGTACTCGCGCACCCACTTGGCGGCGGTCTTCTCTCCGACGCCGGGGATGCTGGCCAGGTTGTCGCTGGGGTCGCCGCGCAGCGCGGCGAAGTCGGGGTACTGCCGCGGGGTGAGGCCGTACTTCTCCTGCACCGCCTCGGGGGTGAAGCGGGTCATGTCGCTGATGCCGCGCCGGGTCATGAGCACGGTGACGTCGTCGTCGACGAGCTGCAGCGCGTCGCGGTCGCCGGTGACGATGAGCACGCTCATGCCCTCGGCGGAGGCGCGGGTGGCGAGGGTGGCGATGAGGTCGTCGGCCTCGAAGCCGGGCTTGGACAGCCGCGGGATGCGCAGGATGTCGAGCAGCTCGTAGATGAGCTGCATCTGGCCGCGGAAGTCTTCGGGGGTCTCCGCCCTGTTGGCCTTGTAGGCGGCGTACTCCTCGTGCCGGAAGGTCGGCTCCGAGCGGTCGAAGGCCACCGCGATGTGCGTCGGCTGCTCGTCGCGCAGGATGTTGGTCAACATCGACGTGAACCCGTAGACCGCCTCGGTGTGCTGACCGTCGGTGGTCATGAGGTTGGCGTCCTTGAGCGCGTAAAAGGCGCGGTAAGCCAGGGAATGCCCGTCGAGCAGCAGCAGGCACGGGCGGCTGGGGGTCACTTCACTCTTCGGCACACAGGCAGCCTAGTCTGCGACTACGACAGAAAACCCGAGCTGGAAAGACTGGAGGCGTCCCCTTGACGCAGATCGATCCCGCGGTCGGCCTCGCCTTCGTCCGTGACAAGACCGGCGTGCTCGCCGAGCGCATGGGCATCGAGTTCCTGGAGGCCACGCCGGAGCGGGTGGTCGCCCGCATGCCGGTGGAGGGCAACACGCAGCCGTACGGGCTGCTGCACGGCGGCGCCTCGGTGGTGCTGGCCGAGACGGTGGGCTCGACCGGCGCGGCGCTGCACGCCGGGCCCGGCAGGATCGCGGTCGGCGTCGAGATCAACGCGACCCATCACCGCTCGGCGACGTCGGGGTTCATCACAGCCGTCGCCACTCCCCTGCACGCCGGGCGTACGCTCGCCACCTACGAGATCGAGATCTCGGACGAAGCCGGGCGGCGGGTGTGCACCTCGCGCCTCACATGCATGCTGCGTGACGCCTGAGTCCTTTGCGTGACTTTTGTCCGCCCTTTGCGTATGCCCCCCACAGGTCGCTACGGTTGTGTGCACTAGAGCCCGCGGGGAGGCCGAGTAGATAACAGGTGAGGCCGGGGAAAGCCTTGCATGGCCCCAAAGGCCGCCCCTCGGGCTCTTTCATTCCCCCCTCGATCGTTAGCAATCTGTGACTGTCACCTGCCAGGTGCAACCCTCGATTTAGCCCCTGACCTGCCACCTTCGTTTGCTCACATGAGTGACACACACATGTCACTAAATGGTGACGAAGGATACTGAACCGGGCGTACGCGAAATAAGCTCCCGCCACAGCATCCCAGTTGTGCCTGCGATGCCCGCGTGTCGAGATGGAGGGGCACAACCCCGCCTTGACCTAATTGAGGGAGCACCATTGCGCAGAGCCGTGATCGCGTTCACGGCCTTCCTGGGTGGACTCATCCTGCTGCTCACCGTCCCGGCCCATGCGGCCGCACCGGAACAGAGCCTCAGGGGAACACTCACATTCCAAGGCCAGCCAGTGAACGGCGTGAAGATCGTGGTTACCACCGAGAGCGGGCAACCCGTTCAGGAGGTCACCAGCAACGCCCAGGGCACGTGGGAAGTGCCGATCGAGGAACCCGGCCAGTACAAGGTCACACTGGACGCCGCCACGCTCCCGCAGAACATGGCGATCCGGGGGGGCAACAACCAACGCGCCCCGACCGTGTACGAAGGCAACCCGACCACCGTCTTGTTCGCCCTGCAGGCCAAGGCCGCGGACGGCGCCGCGGCGCCCGACGAGGGCGGCGGCAGCGCGTTCTGGCAGCGCGCGGCGCAGCTGACTTTCGAAGGCTTCAACCTGGGGCTGATCATCGCCCTGGCGGCGCTCGGCCTGTCGCTCATCTACGGCACCACCGGCCTGACCAACTTCGCCCACGGCGAGCTGGTCACCCTGGGGGCCTTGCTCGCCTATCTTGTGAACGTTCCCTTCGGCCTGCACATCGTCCCGGCCGCGGTCATCGCGGTCATGCTGGCCGGCGGGATCGGGTACGCGCAGGACCGGTTCTTCTGGGGCCAGCTGCGCAGGCGCGGCACCGGCATCATCGCCGCGATGATCGTCTCGATCGGCGTGGCGCTGTTCATGAGATACCTGTTCCTCATCCTGTTCGGCGGCGAGACCCAGGCGTACGCCCAGTACAACGCCCAGGCCGGCCTCCAGCTCGGCCCCATCTCGGCCACGCCGAAGAACCTCATCTCGATGGGCATCGAGCTGATCGTGCTCATCGCCGTCGGGTTCGCCCTGCTGCGCACCCGTACCGGCAAGGCCGCCCGCGCGGTCGCCGACAACCCGGCGCTGGCCGCCTCCTCGGGCATCAACGTCGACCGGATCATCCGCATCATCTGGACCGGCGGCGGCGCCATCGCCGCGCTCGCGGGCGTCATGCTCGGCCTGTCGCAGAACCTGAAGTTCACGATGGGCCAGGAGCTCCTGCTCCTCATCTTCGCCGGCGTCACGCTCGGCGGCCTCGGCACCGCCTTCGGCGCGCTCATCGGCTCGATCATCGTCGGCTTGTTCATCCAGGTCTCGACGCTGTGGATACCACCGGAGCTCAAGAACGTCGGCGCGCTGGCCGTGCTCATCCTCGTGCTCCTCTTCCGGCCGCAGGGCATCCTCGGCCGCCGAGAGCGGATCGGCTGACGGGGGAATCATGAACTGGGACATCATCCTCTCCACCACCCTCAAGGCCGCCATCGGCGTCGAGACGGTGTGGTACGCGCTCGCCGCCATCGGCATCAACATCCACTTCGGCTACACCGGCCTGCTCAACTTCGGCCAGTCGGCGTTCCTGGCCGTCGCCGGCTACGGCCTGGCCGTCACCGTCACCGTGATCGGGCTGCCCTTCTGGATCGGCATCGGCGTCGGCCTGGTCGCCGCGGTCCTGCTGGCCTTCCTCCTGGGCATCCCCACGCTGCGGCTGCGCGCCGACTATCTGGCCATCGTGACCATCGCCGCGGCGGAGATCGTCAGACTCATCTTCCGTTCCGTGGAGTTCAAGAGCGTCTTCGGCGGCTCCGACGGCCGGCGCGGCTTCTCACAGGGCTTCTACGAGATCAACCCCTACGCGGAGGGGACCTACGGGTTCTGGCCGTTGAGCTTCAACGAGCGCGAGATGTGGGTGCTCACCGTCGGCTGGGTCCTGATCGCCATCGCCTGCCTCATCGTCTTCCTGCTGATGAAGAGCCCGTGGGGACGCGTGCTCAAGGCCATCCGCGAGGACGAGGACGCCGTGCGCAGCCTCGGCAAGAACGTGTTCTCCTACAAGATGCAGTCGCTGATCCTCGGCGGCGTGCTCGGCTGCCTGGGCGGCTTCGTCTACGGACTCGCCACCGGGTCCGTGCAGCCCGACATCTTCGGCACCGAGACCACGTTCTTCGCCTACACGATCGTCATCCTCGGCGGCGCCGCCCGCGTGTTCGGCCCGGTGGTCGGCGCGTCGATCTTCTGGGTGCTGCTGGTGCTCGTCAACGGTCTCCTCAGCGGCGCGGTGCAGTCCGGAGTCATCACCTTCATGGACATCACGCAGGTCGGCCCGTTCCGCTTCCTGCTGGTCGGACTGGGGCTGATCCTCCTGCTCGTCTACCGCCCGCAAGGCATCTTCGGCGACAAGAGGGAGCTGGCCATCAATGCACGCTGAGACCGCCACCGACCGCAAGGCCGCCGCGCTGGCCGCGTTCAAGGACCTCCCCCACGAGCCGGGCGTGGCCAAGCCCGACCCGATCCTCGTGGTCGACAACGTCGTGCGCCGCTTCGGCGGCCTGACGGCCGTCGACGTCGGGCACGTGGAGGTCCAGCGCGGCTCCATCACCGCCCTCATCGGCCCCAACGGCGCGGGCAAGACCACGTTCTTCAACCAGCTCACCGGCTTCGACACCGCCGACTCGGGCGAGTGGACGTTCAACGGGCGCAAGATGAACGGCGTGCCGGCCCACAAGGTCGCGCGCGCCGGCATGGTCCGTACCTTCCAGCTCACCAAGGCGCTGTCGCGGCTCACCGTGCTGGAGAACATGAGGCTCGGCGCGCAGGGTCAGAAGGGCGAGAACTTCTGGCGCGCGCTGATCCCCGGGTCCTGGCGCGGCCAGGAGGACCAGATCACCGCCCGGGCCGACGAACTGCTGGCCAGGTTCAAGCTCGACGCCAAGCGCGAGGACTTCGCCGGCTCGCTCTCCGGCGGCCAGCGCAAGCTGCTGGAGATGGCCCGCGCCCTCATGGTCGAGCCCGAGCTGGTCATGCTCGACGAGCCCATGGCGGGCGTCAACCCGGCGCTCACCCAGTCGCTGCTCGGCCACGTCAAGGACCTGCGCGAGCAGGGCATGAGCGTGCTGTTCGTCGAGCACGACATGGACATGGTGCGCGACATCAGCGACTGGGTCATCGTCATGGCACAGGGCGCCGTCATCGCCGAGGGCCCGCCGGACACCATCATGTCCGACCAGCGGGTCATCGACGCCTACCTGGGCGCCCACCATGACGCGCCGCTCTCGGAGAGCGAGCTGGAGGAGCAGCTTCACGAGGCCGAGGAGGCGCTCGAGGCCGAGATCCAGGAGGAGAGCAAGTGAACGCCGTCCCCGAGTCCAAGGCCGCCGTCACCGACCGCAGCGACCATCTCAGCGGCGCCGAGAACGCCGTGCTCCGCTGCGACGAGCTGATCGCCGGCTACCTGCCGGGTGTCAACATCCTCAACGGCTCCGACCTGTACGTGGGCGACGGCGAGCTGATCGGCATCATCGGCCCCAACGGGGCCGGCAAGTCGACGCTGCTCAAGGCCATGTTCGGGCTGGTCGACATCCGCAGCGGCACGGTCACGCTGAAGGGTGAGGACATCACCAACATGAAGGCGCACCAGCTGGTCTCGCGCGGCGTCGGCTACGTCCCGCAGACCAACAACGTCTTCCCCAGCCTGACCATCGAGGAGAACCTCGAGATGGGGGCCTTCCAGGCGCCCGCCAAGTTCAAGGAGCGCTTCGAATTCGTCTGCGAGCTGTTCCCGGCGCTCAAGGAGCGGCGCAAGCAGCGCGCCGGCTCCCTGTCGGGCGGTGAGCGGCAGATGGTGGCCATGGCCAGGGCGCTCATGACCGAGCCGTCGGTGCTGCTGCTGGACGAGCCGTCGGCGGGCCTGTCGCCCAAGCTGCAGGACCTGGTGTTCCTCCAGGCCCAGCAGATCAACAAGGCCGGCGTCACCATCATCATGGTGGAGCAGAACGCCCGGCGCTGCCTGCAGATCTGTCACCGCGGCTACGTGCTCGACCAGGGGCGTAACGCCTACACCGGCACCGGACGCCAGCTCGCCGACGACCCCAAGGTCATCGAGCTGTACCTCGGGACCCTCGCCAGGGCGTAGATCACGGCACGAAACGGAGAAGGGGCTCCACCCGGGGCCCCTTCTCCGTTTTCAATGTCCATGTGAACCGTTTCGTGGCGTTCGTGCTCATGCTCCCCGTCCTGGCGGCCTGCGGGCAGGCCCCCGCCGCCGGCGCCTACAGCACCGGCGGCGACCCCGGCGACGATCCGTGCGCGCGCGTGGTCTCCGCCATCGGCTACGCCGGCCTCCTGCTGGAGCCCGCGGGCGAGGAGGACGCGCAGCGCTTCGAGGACGCCGTGCTCGGCCGCCTGGCCGAGGTGCGCGGCATCACCCTCCAGTTCGGCCCCCGCCTGCCCGCCTCGCTCGGCGGCGCCGTCCGTACGGTCGAGGCCACCACCCAGGACCTGTCCGTGGCGAGCCTGCCGCGCGCGCGGCAGGTGGCACTGCTCAAGGAGTACCGGGCCGCCGCGGGGCGGATCGAGGAGGGCTGCTCCTGAGCACGTGAAAGGGCCCCGGTCCTCAGGGGGGAGGGACCGGGGCCCGGTGGCTCACCGGAGGAGCGATCAGCCCTCGATGTTGCCCGTGCGGTACTCGACGGCCTTGGTGCCGTACTTGTTGTCGTCGCCGTACTCGTAGATGCCGATGGTGGCGACGGCCGGGTCACCGGCGTCGTTGAACTCGACCGGACCGCTCACGCCGTCGTAGTCGATGTCCTTGCCGGCCTTGAGCAGCTCGACGCAGGTCGGGAAGCTGTCGCACTTCTCGCCGCCCTTGCTGACCTCGGCCAGCTTGGCCGCGATGGCCGTGCCCGAGTCGCTCTTGGCGGCCTCAGCGGCCAGCGCGATCAGGTTGGCGGCGTCGTACGACTCCGGCGCGTAGCTGAAGTCCTCAAGGTCACCGTCCACCTCGAGGAGCTTCTTCTGGAAGTCCTCAGGAGACGCGGCGCCGGGGATCGTGCCCTTGACACCCTTCAGGGTGCCCTTGGGCATGTCGACGTAGTTGGTGTTGGAGGTGTTGCCGTCGACCATGTACCACTTGTGCTTGTCGGCCGGCAGACCCTGCTTGACCAGCTCGTTGATGACCTTGGCGGTCTCCTCGAAGCCGATGAGCACGATGCCCGCGGGGTTCTTCGCCTTGATCTTGGCGATGTCGGCGGCGAAGTCGGCGGCCTTCGGGTCGTAGTCGACCCGCTCGACCACCTCGGCGCCACCGTCCTGGACGGTCTTGACGACCTGGTCGGCCAGGCCGGTGCCGTAGGAGTCCTGCATCGCCATGATGGCGACCGTGGCGTTGCCGTCGGCGACGATCAGGTCACCGAGGACGCGGCCCTGCAGCTTGTCCGGCGGCGAGGTGCGGAAGTAGAGGCCCTTGTCGGCGATGGTGGTGAACGTGTCGGAGGTGTTGGCCGGGGAGAACTGGATGACGCCCGCGCCGGTGATCTTGTCGATCACCGTCTCCGAGACCGACGAGGAGGCGGCGCCGATGATGGCGTCGGCCTTCTGCGCCAGCAGGTTGTCGACCGACTGGGAGGCGATGTTGGTGGTCGTGTCGCCGGAGTCGGTGTGGATCTTGACGACGTCCTTGCCGAGCACGCCGCCGGCCTCGTTGATCTCCTTGACGGCCAGGTCGACGCCCGCGAACTCGGGCGGGCCGAGGAACGCGAGCGACCCCGTCTGCGGCAGCAGCGTGCCCAGGGTAAGCGTGCCGTCGCCCTCTGCCGCGGGGGCCGCGGAGGATGGCGCAGCCGACGAAGGTGTGGATTGCGAGGCGGTGTCGCTGCCACCACCGCAAGCTGTCAGGGCGAGGCTGGTGGCAGCCACGACAGCCAGCACCCGTCCCACGGGAGCAATGCGGACCATGAAGTAATCTCCTTCATTCCAGGCCGGGATCCGTCAGCACGCCGAGCGTTCCCGATCGAATGACGGAAACGTACAAAATGCCTGCATGGTGATGCCAGGGCAGCGGGGTAACTGTCGGCACTTGGATGCGGAGTCGTAATCAGTCCTCAACTTACGCGCGTGATCGGCAGGTGCTTAATCTGCCTCGGTGAAGCGGATAACGGCACTCCTCCCCCTGATGGCCCTCCTCGCAGGTTGCGGCGGTGACAGCGTGCCACCGCCCGACGCCGCACCGCCGCCGGGCGTATCGGTCTCGCTCGCGCAGTGGCGCTCGGACGAGCCCGCGCACAGGATGCAGGTGGCCGTGCGCAACACCTCCGAGACTCCGGTGCACTTCACCGACGTTCAACTGGTGACGCCATCATTCACCACATTGGCCCCACAAAACGTGGAAATCACGGTCAAGAAGACGGAGAGAACCGACTTACCCATCCCCTTCGGGAAAGCCAACTGCACGCCCGGCCGTCTTCCCGGGGTCCAGCCGGCCACCGTCGTCGCCCACGTCCGCGTCGGCGCGGAGCAGGAGCCGCGCAAGGTGGTCTTCGAGATCCCCCACCCCGATCCGCTGCTGACCCGGCTGCTGCGCGACGAGTGTTCGGAGCATCTGATCAAGCTGGCGGCCGACATCGCCTTCGGCCCCGAGTGGAAGCGGGTCGGCGACGCCATGCACGGCACCCTCGTGCTGACCCGCCGCGGCGAAGGCGCCGTCACCGTGCACCGCATCGACGGCACCACGCACTACATCGCCGCCCCGGTCACCGAGGGCGACCCGATCGCCGAGCTGGACGCCGCGGCCCCGAGCATCGCGGCCGAGATCCGGCTCACCCCCGGGCGGTGCGACCCGCACGCCTTCGCCGAGGCCAAGAAGGCGTTCCTGTTCCCCGTACGCGCCAGCGTCGACGGCGGCGAGCAGCGCGTCGTGATCGTCAGCCCGCCGAAGGACGTCCAGGACCGTCTCATCCACTACGCGCTCGACGTGTGCGGCCTGCCCACGTCGTGAACCCGCGCCGGGGCGCTCAGCCCCGGTCGGCCGCGTCCTCGATGACGATCTGGGCGACCTCGCGCATGCTCAGCCGGCGGTCCATGGACGCCTTCTGGATCCAGCGGAACGCCTGCGGCTCGCTCCAGCCGTGCTGCGTCATCAGGCTGCCCTTGGCCCGCTCGACCAGCTTGCGCGTCTCCAGCCGCTCCGTCAGGCTCGACACCTCGGCGGCCAGCGCCACCATCTCCTCGTGACGGCTCACCGCCATCTCGATCGCCGGCACCAGGTCGGCCTTGGTGAACGGCTTGACCAGATAGGCCATCGCCCCCGCCTCCCTGGCCCGCTCCACCAGGTCACGCTGGGAGAACGCGGTGAGGATCAGGCATGGCGCGATCCGCTCGGCCACGATCCGCTCCGCCGCGGAGATGCCGTCGAGCACCGGCATCTTGACGTCCAGGATGACGAGATCGGGCCGCAGATCGGTGGCCAGCCGGATCGCCTGCTCCCCGTCGCCGGCCTCCCCCACGACGACGTAGCCGTCCTCCTGGAGCATCTCCTTGAGATCGAGGCGGATGAGCGCCTCGTCTTCCGCGATCACCACTCGCCGCTGCGTACTCACGAGCAGAAGAGTACCGATGTCCGGTACATTAGATCCACGGCGGCATCCTCGACAGTCTCCCTGAAGAGGTGAACCCCCACAAGTTTCCGGACACGTCTGGAAATATGCCGGAATGGTGGAATGGCAGACACTGACGCCTCAAAAGCGTCTGCCCGCAAGGGCGTGCGGGTTCGAATCCCGCTTCCGGCACCCCGGAAACCGTCGCACGCACCCTCGTGTGACCCTTGATCGTGCTCTCCGATCGGCCGGTTGCGGCGGCCAGGTCGAGCACCGAACGCCCCGTCGAGACGCCCTCCCCCTGCTCCACGTGACCTTTCGCCTCGAAGGTACGCCTCCAAAGCAGGCATAGGGTGACCGAAGATCGGTAATGAACGGATCACGGTGGCTTTTCGGAGGTGGATGCCGTGGGGTTGAACGTGGCGGAGCGGGCCAAGTTCCTGGCGGAGCCGCATGTGGCCGGTGTGGCGGTCGACGCGGGAGCGGACCGGGGGCCGCTGAGCGTGCCGGTCTGGTACGACTACGAACCGGGCGGCGACGTGGAGTTCCTGACCGGGCGTGACTCCCGGAAGGCGGCGCTGATCGGGAAGACGGGCCGGTTCACGCTGCTGGTGCAGCGGACCAGCCCGACCTATCGGTACGTGTCCGTCGAGGGGCCGGTCGTGTGGTCGGGGCCGACGACGTTGGAGCAGCTCACCAGGATCGCCTCGCGCTACCTGCCGGTCGAGGCGGTTCCCGGCTACGTGGAGGGGTCCGACCTGGGCGCGCTGGTGACGTTCCGGATGCGGCCCGAACACTGGCTGTCGGCCGACCTGGGCGCCATCTGAGGAGCACCGTCACGGTATTTTGAGGCATGTGACTGCTATCGATCCTGCCGTGACCGGCGCTTTCGGCATCGGCCTCGCGACCATAGCCGCTGACGGCACCGTACTCGACACCTGGTTCCCCGAGCCTCAGCTGGGCGAGCCGCCCGTGACGGGCACCGAGCGGCTCTCCGCCGAGGAGGCCGGCGAGCTGGGCGGGCTGGTGGGGCCCGACCAGGCGCGCGGCGTGGAGGTGGTGGCGGTCCGCACCGGCATCGCCAAGCTCTCCGAGCCGCCGGCCGACGCCCACGACGCCTACCTGCGGCTCCACCTGCTCTCGGCGCGGCTGGTCCGGCCGCACGGCCTGAGCCTCGACGGGGTGTTCGGCAAGCTGGCGAACGTCGTGTGGACCAGTCACGGGCCGTGCGCCGTGGACGGCTTCGAGATCACGCGGGCGCGGCTGCGGGCCAGCGGGCCGGTGGCGGTCTACGGGGTCGACAAGTTCCCGCGCATGGTCGACTACGTGATGCCGTCCGGGGTGCGGATCGCCGACGCCGACCGGGTGCGCCTGGGCGCCCACCTGGCGAGCGGCACGACCGTGATGCACGAGGGGTTCGTCAACTTCAACGCCGGCACGCTGGGCGCGTCCATGGTCGAGGGCCGGATCTCAGCGGGCGTGGTGCTCGGCGAGGGCTCCGACCTGGGCGGCGGCGCGTCCATCATGGGCACGCTCTCGGGCGGCGGCAAGGAGGTCGTCTCGGTCGGCAAGCGCTGCCTGATCGGCGCGAACGCGGGCATCGGCATCTCACTGGGCGACGACTGCGTCGTCGAGGCCGGGCTGTACGTGACGGCGGGCACGAAGGTGCGCCTGCCGGACGGCGGCGTGGTGAAGGCCAGGGAGCTGTCGGGGCGCGACGGGCTGTTGTTCCGCCGCAACTCCGAGACCGGCGCCGTGGAGGTGGTGACCCGCCAGGGCACCGGCATCGAGCTGAACGAGGCGCTGCACGCCAACTAGCGTCCGGCCGGCTTCCCTCCCGGGGGCAGCCGGCCGACGGACGGTCCCTCAGCTGGCGTGGGAGACGGCGGAGCCGATCGTGTGCACGCGCAGCGCGTTGGTGGAGCCGGGGGTGCCGGGCGGGGAGCCGGCGACGATGACCACCTTGTCGCCCTTCTCCAGCCGGCCCAGAGACAGCAGCGACGCCTCCACCTGCCGCACCATGTCGTCGGTGTGGTGCACGAACGGCACCTGGAACGTCTCCACCCCCCAGGTGAGCGAGAGCTGGCCGCGGACGTGGGGCGCGGAGGTGAAGGCCAGCAGCGGGATCGGCGAGCGGTAGCGGGCCAGCCGGCGGGCCGTCTCGCCGGACATGGTGAAGGCCACCAGGGCCTTGGCCCCCACGATGGCGCCGACCTCGGCGGCGGCGCGGGCGATGGCGCCGCCGGTGGTCTCCGGCATGCGCTCCAGGGTGTGGGTGGCGTGCAGCGAGGAGGCCTCGGCGGCGCAGGCGATGCGGTCCATCGTGGAGACGGACTCGATCGGGTAGTTGCCGACGGAGGTCTCGCCCGACAGCATGACCGCGTCGGCGCCGTCCATGACGGCGTAGGCGACGTCGGAGGCCTCGGCGCGGGTGGGGCGGGGGGCGCTCATCATCGAGTCGAGCATCTGCGTGGCGACGATGACCGGGCGGGCCTTCTCGCGGCACAGCTCGATGATGCGCCGCTGCACGATCGGCACCTGCTCCAGCGGCAGCTCGACGCCGAGGTCGCCGCGGGCGACCATGATGCCGTCGAAGGCCTCGACGATCTCGGGGAGGCGCTCGACCGCCTGCGGCTTCTCGATCTTGGCGAGGAGGGGGAGGCGGACGGCCTCCTGCTCCATGATGTTGCGTACGACGTCGGCGTCGGAGGGACGGCGGACGAACGACAGGGCGATCATGTCGAACCCGGTGCGCAGCGCCCAGCGCAGGTCGGTCTCGTCCTTGTCGGTGAGCGCGGGGGCGCTGACGTTGACGCCGGGCAGGTTGAGACCCTTGTTGTCGGAGATCATGCCGCCGATGACGACGCGGGTGACGACCCGGTCGCCGTCGACGCGGGTGACCTCGAGCACGAGCCGGCCGTCGTCGACGAGGATGGTGTCGCCGGGGCGCACGTCCTTGGCGAGACCCTTGTAGGTGGTGGAGACCTGCTCGCGGTCGCCGGGGACGTCTTCGGCGGTGATGGAGAAGACGTCGCCGAAGCCGAGCCGGACCGGCCCCTCCTCGAAGCGGCCGACGCGGATCTTGGGGCCCTGCAGGTCGGCGAGAACGCCTACACCGCGGCCGAGGTCGGCCGCCACCTCCCTGACGCGATCGAAGACCTCTCTGTGCATGTCATGGTCGCCATGGCTGAGGTTGAACCGTGCGACGTCCATGCCCGCGGCGATGAGATCGCGCAGGCGTTCGGGTGAGGACGTGGCTGGGCCTAGAGTGCAGACGATTTTCGCGCGACGTGTCACGAGTCCTACCTTAATTGGTACAGACCACTTGGCAGTCAAGGACGACGCAGAACGTACCGCGCGCGGGAGAACAGCACGGCAACGGCGACCGGCGAGCGCGCCACGTGCACGTGTCGCCGTCATGGTTTGAAGGTGGCCGCCTCCAGGGCGTTGACGATGCCGTGGCCGTAGAAGCCGTTCTTGTCCGGGCCGCCCTCGCACACGTGCGTGGTCTTCTCCCCGTACACGTCGTAGACGTACGCGCGCGGGACGGGGCACGCCGCCGGCGTCGCGGTCTTGTACAGGTACTCCTCGACGGTGTCAGGCGCGAGGGTGACGCCGCCCGGCCCCGGCTTGCCGAAGCGGCTGATGATGATGGCGGCCACGCCGGTGGCATGCGGGGCGGCCATGGAGGTGCCGTCGAGGTACTGGTAGTACGCGCAGGTGCCGCGGGCGCAGTCGCGCACGACGTCCTGGCCCTTGGGCTTGCCGTCGGCGCCGATGCGGCCCTTGGCGCGCAGCGCCTTCTCGGGGGCGGCGGCGAGGATGGAGCGGGTCGGGGAGGCGCCCTTGCCGTCGAGCGCGTCGCCGCCGGGCGCGGCGACGTCCGCCTGTTCCGTCCCGTAGTCGCTGTAGATGGCCTTGCGGCCGGACGGGCCGACCGAGGCGACCGAGATGACGCCTTCCGACTCGGCGGGGACGTTGAGGCAGCCGTTGTCGATCCTGCGGATCTTCTCATCGCCGCGCGGGTAGCCGGGGCTGTCGTTGTCGGCCTTCGGCCGGCCGAGGTCGGTGGCGCCGTTGCCGAGCGCGGAGACGAGGGTGACGCCCTTCTTCCTGGCGTAGTCGAGGGCGCGCTGCATGCCGGTGATGATGGCGCGCTGTTCGAGCTGCTCCTTCTTGCTGTCGGACGGGTTCGCCCGGCAGTTGAACAGCCACGGGTCGACGTAGTAGCTCATGTTGACCACGTCGACGCCGATGTCGCCGGCGTAGGTGAGGGCGTCGAGGCTGGCCTTGAGGAAGAAGAAGCCGGAGTCCTGGCCGGCCCGGATGTTGACGAGCTGCACCCCGGGGGCCACTCCGGCGATGCCGATGCCGTTGATGGGCGCGGCGATGGTGCTGGCGACGTGCGTCCCGTGGCCTTCGTCGTCCTGGTCGACGGGGTCCTTGCAGTCCGCGGCCTCGCAGGGGCCGTCGAGGTTCTCGCCGTTCTCGTCCTTGGGCCGGTCGGTGACGAAGTTGCGGCTGAGCCCGCGGTTGAAGTTGGGCGCGATGTCGGGGTGGTTGCCGTCGATGCCGGTGTCGATGACGCCGACGAGGACCTTCTTCGTGCCGGGCGCCTTCTCGTTGGCGCGGTCGGCGCCGATCATCCGCATGTCCCACTGAAGGCCGCTGAGCGGGTCGCTCTTCTCGGCGGAGCCCTTCTCGCCGAAGGCCGACCCGTCGGGGAACGCCCTGGCGGCGGTCGCGGAGGTGCGGCCGATGGCCCTGTCGCCGGAGACGCCGACGACGGCGGGGTCGGCGCCGACGGTCTCGGCGAAGCGCTCGCCGGAGCCCTGGGCGATCAGGTAGCCGAGCTTGGTCTCGGTGTGGGTGACGGTGCCGTCGGCCTTCCGCACGGCGGTGAGCGCGTCGGCCCGGCGGCCGTCGGCGTAGAAGACGAGGTAGTCGGCGGCGGCCGCGGCCGCGGGGGTGACCGGGGAGCAGGCGGTCAGCGCGGCTGTCGCCGACAGCGCCGCGAGGACCGGGGCAACACGCCTCATTTCTCCCCTATCATCCGTACTTCTCCAGAATGTGCATCTTCCCGACCTGCGGCAACTGATGCAACCCGCCGGATACGGGGACGAGCCGGGACGCGAAACGCCCGCCCGGGAAGGGGCCGGGCGGGCGTTTCGTGCCAGCGCAGGTCAGACCAGCGGACGGGCCGTCGGCAGGATCGGGTAGGGCAGCGCCGTGTCACCGGTCAGGAACCGGTCGACGCCGCTGGCGGCGGCGCGGCCCTCGGCGATGGCCCAGACGATGAGCGACTGGCCGCGGCCCATGTCGCCGGCCACGAACACGCCGTCGACCTTGGACATGTAGGTCTTGTCGCGCGCGACATTGCCGCGGGCGTCGTAGAAGCCGTCGCCGCCCAGCTCGGCCAGGTCCCGCAGCAGCGGGCCCCGCTCCGGGCCGACGAAGCCCATGGAGAGCGTGACCAGCTCGGCCGGGATCTCCCGCTCGGTGCCGGAAATCGGCTTGAAGCCCGACTGCGGGCCCTCGACCTCCACCAGGCGCAGCGCCTTCACGTTGCCGTCGGCGTCGCCGACGAACTCCGTGGTGGAGACCGCGTACACCCGCTGCCCGCCCTGCTCGGCGAGCTCCTCGTGGGCGCTCTCCATCTTGAACAGGATCGGGAAGGTCGGCCACGGCTGCCCGGCGGCCCGGGTCTCGGGCGGCCGCGGCATGATCTCCAGCTGCGTGACGGACGCGGCGCCCTGCCGGATGGCGGTGCCGATGCAGTCGGCGCCGGTGTCGCCGCCGCCGATGACCACGACGTGCTTGCCCTCGGCGGAGATCGGGGAGACCGCGAAGTCGCCCTCCTGCACCTTGTTGGACAGCGGCAGATACTCCATCGCCTGATGGACGCCCTTGAGCTCGCGGCCCGCCACCGGCAGGTCGCGCCACGCGGTCGCGCCGCCGGACAGCACCACCGCGTCGTACTGCTCGCGCAGCTCGGCGGCGGTGACGTCGAGGCCGACGTTGACGCCGGTGCGGAACTCGGTGCCCTCGGCCCGCATCTGCGCCAGGCGGCGGTCGATGTGGCGCTTCTCCATCTTGAACTCGGGGATGCCGTAGCGCAGCAGCCCGCCGACGCGGTCGGCCCGCTCGTACACCACCACGTCGTGACCGGCGCGGGTGAGCTGCTGGGCGGCGGCCAGCCCGGCCGGGCCGGAGCCGACCACGGCCACCCGCTTGCCGGTCTTGCGCTGCGGCGGCTGCGGGGTCACCCAGCCCTCGGCGAACGCCCGGTCGATGATCTCGACCTCGACCCGCTTGATCGCCACCGGGTCGGCGTTGATGCCGAGCACGCACGCCGCCTCGCACGGAGCCGGGCAGAGCCTGCCGGTGAACTCCGGGAAGTTGTTGGTGGCGTGCAGCCGCTCGATCGCCTCGCGCCAGTCGGTGCGGTGGACGAGGTCGTTCCACTCCGGGATGAGGTTGCCCAGCGGGCAGCCGTTGTGGCAGAACGGGATGCCGCAGTCCATGCAGCGGGCCGCCTGCTTGGTCAGCTTGCCGGACGGGAAGTCCTGATAGACCTCCTGCCAGTCGCCGATGCGGACGTCGACGGGGCGGCGCGCCGGCAGCTCCCGCTCGTGCGTGAGGAACCCCTTGGGGTCAGCCATCGGTACGCCTCCCTATCCCTGAACCGCAGCCGCCATGACGGCCTCGTCGATGTCCCTGCCTTCGATGCGGGCGGCCTCCGCGGCCTCCAGGACCCGCCGGTAGTCGGTCGGCATGATCTTGCCGAACCGGGTGAGCGCGGAGTCCCAGTCGGCCAGCAGCTGCTTGGCCGCCGGGGAGCCGGTCTCGGCGAAGTGCTTCTCGACGGTCTCCTTGAGGAACTCGGCGTCCTCGCCGGTGAGCGCCTCGATGGCGACCATCTCGCGGTTGACCCGCTCGGCCTTGAGGTCGAGCAGGTAGGCGACGCCGCCGGACATGCCGGCCGCGAAGTTGCGCCCGGTGGGGCCGAGCACGACCACCCTGCCGCCGGTCATGTACTCGCAGCCGTGGTCGCCGACGCCTTCGACGACGGCGGTCGCGCCGGAGTTGCGCACGCAGAACCGCTCACCGACGACGCCACGGATGAACACTTCTCCGGACGTAGCACCATACAAGGCGACATTTCCGGAAATGATGTGACCGTCGAGCGGCGCCTCCTCGTGCGGGCGCAGCGTGACGCGACCGCCGGACAGGCCCTTGCCGAGGTAGTCGTTGGCGTCGCCGGTGAGCCGCAGCGTGATGCCGCGGGGCACGAACGCGCCGAACGAGTTGCCCGCCGAGCCGGTGAAGGAGATGTCGATCGTGTTGTCGGGCAGGCCCTCGCCGCCGTGACGCTTGGTGACCTCATAGCCCAGCATGGTGCCGACCGTGCGGTTCACGTTGCGGATGGGCAGGTCGAGCGTGACCGGGGTGCCGTCGCGGAGCGCGCCCTCGGCGAGCTGGATCAGCGTGTTGTCCAGCGCGTGGTCGAGGCCGTGGTCCTGGCCGGTGACCCGGCGCAGCGCGGTGCTCGCGGGCAGGTCGGGCCGGTGCAGGATCGGCGACAGGTCGAGCCCGCTCGCCTTCCAGTGGTCCTCGGCCGCCGTGGTGTCGAGCATCTCCACGTGCCCGATGGCCTCGTCGAGCGAGCGGAAGCCCAGCTCGGCGAGGTACTCGCGGATCTCCTCGGCGATGAACTCGAAGAAGTTGACCACGAACTCGGGCTTGCCGCTGAACCGCCTGCGCAGCTCGGGGTTCTGCGTGGCGACGCCCACCGGGCAGGTGTCGAGGTGGCAGACCCGCATCATCACGCAGCCGCTGACCACGAGGGGCGCGGTGGCGAAACCGTACTCCTCGGCGCCCAGCAGGGCGGCGATGACCACGTCGCGGCCGGTCTTGAGCTGGCCGTCGACCTGCACCACGATGCGGTCGCGCAGGTTGTTGAGCAGCAGCGTCTGCTGCGTCTCTGCCAGGCCCAGCTCCCACGGCGCGCCCGCGTGCTTGAGGCTGGTCAGCGGGGACGCGCCGGTGCCGCCGTCGTGGCCGGAGATCAGCACCACGTCGGCGTGCGCCTTCGACACCCCGGCCGCGACCGTGCCGACGCCGACCTCGGCCACCAGCTTCACGTGGACCCTGGACGCCGGGTTGGCGTTCTTCAGGTCGTGGATGAGCTGGGCGAGGTCCTCGATCGAGTAGATGTCGTGGTGCGGCGGCGGCGAGATGAGGCCGACGCCGGGTGTGGAGTGGCGCGTCTTGGCGATCCACGGGTAGACCTTGTGGCCGGGCAGCTGGCCGCCCTCGCCGGGCTTGGCGCCCTGGGCCATCTTGATCTGCAGGTCGTCGGCGTTCACCAGGTATTCGGAGGTGACGCCGAACCGGCCGGAGGCCACCTGCTTGATCGCCGACCGGCGGGCCGGGTCGTAGAGCCGCTCGGGGTCCTCGCCGCCCTCGCCGGTGTTGGACTTGCCGCCCAGCCGGTTCATCGCGATGGCGAGCGTCTCGTGCGCCTCCATCGAGATCGAGCCGTACGACATCGCGCCCGTGGAGAACCGCTTGACGATCTCCGAGACGGGCTCGACCTCCTCGATCGGGATCGGGGTGCCCGCGCGCAGCTTGAACAGGCCGCGCAGGGTCATCAGCCGCTCCGCCTGGGAGTCCACCATGCCGGTGTACTCCTTGAAGATCTCGTAGCGGCGGGTGCGGGTGGCGTGCTGCAGCTTGAAGACGGTCTCGGGGTTGAACAGGTGGGGCTCGCCCTCGCGCCGCCACTGGTACTCGCCGCCGACCTGGAGCCGGCGGTGCGCGTTCGCCGCCCTCGGGTACGCGTGCGCGTGACGCTCGGCGGCCTCTCTGGCCAGCACGTCGAAGCCGACGCCGCCGAGCCGCGAGGTGGTGCCGGTGAAGCAGGAGTCGATGACCTCCTGGCTCAGGCCGAGCGCCTCGAAGATCTGCGCGCCGGTGTAGGAGGCCACGGTCGACACGCCCATCTTGGACATGACCTTGATGACGCCCTTGCCGTACGCCTTGATCAGGTTGCGTACGGCCTTGCGCTTGTCGACCTTGAGCGTTCCGCTGTCGACCAGGTCCTCGACGGTCTCGATGGCGAGGTAGGGGTTGACCGCGCCGGCGCCGTAGCCGATGAGCAGCGCCATGTGGTGGCACTCGCGGGCCTCGCCTGTCTCGATCACCAGGCCGATCTTGGTGCGGGTCTTCTCCTGGATCAGGTGGTGGTGCACCGCGCCGGTGAGCAGCAGCGACGGGATGGGCGCGAGCGCCTCGCCGGAGCCGCGGTCGGACAGCACGATGATCCGGGCGCCGTCGGCGATGGCCTGAGAGACCTCGGCCCGGATCTCGTCGAGGCGGTGCAGCAGGGCCTCGCCGCCGCCCGCGACCTCGTAGAGGCCGGAGACGACGTGCGGGTGGAAGCCCGGCAGGTCGTGCTCGTCGTTGATGTGGATGATCTTGGCGAGCTCGTCGTTGTCGATCACCGGGTACGGCAGCACGAGCTGGCGGCACGACGTCGGCCCGGGGTCGAGCAGGTTGCCCTCGGGACCGAGCGTGCTGGCCAGGCTGGTCACCAGCTCCTCGCGGATGGCGTCCAGCGGCGGGTTCGTCACCTGCGCGAACAACTGGCTGAAGTAGTCGAACAGCAGCCTGGGCTTCTCGCTGAGCACCGCGACCGGGGTGTCGGTGCCCATGGAGCCGATCGGCTCGATGCCGGTGCGGGCCATCGGGGTGAGGATGACGCGCAGCTCCTCCTCGGTGTAGCCGAAGGTCTGCTGCCGCTTGACGAGCGCCTCGTGGCTGGGGCTGTCGACCTCGCGCGTCTCCGACACGACCCAGCGCTCGCGCGCGGGCAGCTCCTCGAACCTGACCAGCCCGGCGTGCAGCCAGTCCTCGTACGGGAGCGCGGCGGCGAGCTCGGCCTTGATCTCGTCGTCCTCGATGATCTTGCCGCGGGCGGTGTCGATGAGGAACATCCGGCCGGGCTGCAGGCGGCCCTTGCGGACCACGTCCCCGGGCTCGAAGTCGAGCACCCCCGCCTCGGAGGCGAGCACGACGAGCCCGTCGGCCGTCACCCAGAAGCGGCCGGGGCGCAGGCCGTTGCGGTCGAGCACGGCGCCGGCGAGCGTGCCGTCGGTGAACGTGATCGACGCCGGGCCGTCCCACGCCTCCATCAGGGAGGAGTGGAACTCGTAGAAGGCGCGGCGCGCGGGATCCATCTCGGTGTGGTTCTCCCACGCCTCAGGGATCATCATGAGCACCGCGTGCGGCAGGCTCCGGCCGCCGATGTGGAGCAGCTCCAGCACCTCGTCGAAGGAGGCGGTGTCGCTCGCGTCGGGGTCGCAGATCGGGAAGAGCCGTGCCAGGTCGCCCGGGATCAGGTCCGACTGGAGCATGGCCTCGCGGGCGCGCATCCAGTTGCGGTTGCCCTTGACGGTGTTGATCTCGCCGTTGTGCGCGATGTAGCGGTACGGATGCGCGAGCGGCCAGCTCGGGAACGTGTTGGTGGAGAACCGCGAGTGGACCAGCGCGATCGCGCTCTCGTAACGCTCGTCGGACAGGTCGGGGAAGAACGGCTCGACCTGCTCGGGGGTGAGCATGCCCTTGTAGACGACCGTACGCGCCGACAGGGACGGGAAGTAGACGTCCACCTCGTGCTCGGCCCGCTTGCGCAGGCAGAACGCGAGCCTGTCGAGGCCGAGCCCGGCCTCGCCGCCCGGCGAGGACACGAAGATCTGCTTGAAGTACGGCATGACCGCGCGGGCGCTCGGCCCGGGCAGCGCGCGGTCGACCGGCACGTCGCGCCACCCGAGGACGGTGAGGCCCTCCTCGGCGGCGATCTCCTCGATCATGCCGGTGGCGATGGCCCGCGCCTGCTCGTCGATGGGCAGGAACGCGATGCCGGTGGCGTACTGCCCGGCGGGGGGCAGCGGGAAGCCGGTGGTCGCGCGGTAGAAAGCGTCGGGGATCTGGGTGAGGATCCCGGCTCCGTCGCCGGTGTCCGGCTCGCTACCCTTGGCCCCCCGATGATCCAGATTGCACAGCGCCGTCAGCGCCTTGACCACGATCCCGTGCCCCCGGCGTCCTGCGACGTCGGCGACCATGGCGACACCACAGGCGTCATGCTCGTTGGCGGGGTGGTAGAGGCCCTGGGGCTCGGGGAACCCGAGGTGGGCAGCAGGCATTGCATCCCTCCCGTCGTCATCGTCTGTCTTGAACTGCTTACAGGCGGGGACGACGTTGGCCCTGCTGCATATCGTGTGTAGAGGTTACCGCACGCTGCCGGAATGGTGCCCATCGCGTCCGTTTTACGAAACATGTCGCACTTATCCGAGGTCAGCGGCTCGGATCTTGGCGCGGCGGATCGATAGGGTGGCCGTATGGAGCGTGACGGGGTGGAGCGCCTGCTCGGCGCGGCAGGGGTGGACAGCAGGCGGCTCAGGCACGCGCTGACCCTGCTCTGCGACGGCCGCTGGTGGTCCCTGGCCGACCTGGTCAGGGAGACCGCGACGTCCCGGCGCACCATCGAGGAGCTGCTACGCGAGCTGCGGACGGAGCGGGAGGGAGACCGGTTCCGGCTGCCGCCGGCGCACTGGCAGGACTTCCAGGACCTGCTGGCGCTCGCGCCGCCTCCGGAGGACCCGGTCCAGCACCTGGTCGCGCACTACGAGCCCGCGCTGGAGCGGCTGCGCGAGCTGGTGGCCAAGGCGCCGCGGCCCCGCCACGCGCTCGACCACGTGCCGGCCACGCCCGAGACGGTCCTGCGCCGGGCGCTGCTGCTCGGGGCCCGTTTCTGGCTCCCGGGCGGGCGACTGCTGTGTGTCGGCGACCACGACCTGACCTCGGTCGCGGTCAAGCTGGTGCATCCGGAGACCGACGTGACCGTGGTGGACGTCGACGACCGCATCCTGGCCTACATCGACGAGCAGCGGCTGGGGATCCACACCCGCTGGGCCGACCTGCGGCTGGGCCTGCCCGCGTCGGCCCGCGACCACGACCTGGCCGTCACCGACCCCCCGTACACCCCGGAGGGCGTCGGCCTGTTCGTGGCCCGCGCGCTGGAAGGGCTGACGGAGAACGGGCGCGTCCTGCTGGCGTACGGAGCGAGCGAGCGGACCCCGGCGCTGGCGCTGAAGGTGCAGAACGCCCTGTCGGCGTTGAACGTGGCGTTTGAAGCGATTTACCCAGATTTCAACAGATATTTTGGGGCAGAGGCGATCGGCTCCGCCGCCGACCTCTACATCCTGCGCCCCACCACCAAGACCGCCCCCGCCGTGCGCTCCCGCCTCTCCCAGCTCACCACCGCCATCTACACCCACGGCCCCCAGTCGGTCGAGTCCGCCCCGGCGCCCGCTCCCGGCCAAGCGGAGCCCCGCCCGACCCCCGCGAGCATGGCCGAGTCCGCCACCCGCCTCTCGTCCGCCGTCGAGGCCGACCTGCTGGTCGGCGACTGGCCCGCCACCCTCCCCCAGCCCCGGGTCAAGCTGGCGACCTGGCTGGGCAAACCGTACGCGGCCTCGGTGGAAAGGGTCGCGATAGCCGTCCCCCCGGGCCTGGAGGCTGCCCTCCCCCGCCTCCTGCTGGCCACCCGCGCCCCGCACGTCGAGGTCCACCTGGCGGGCCCCTTCGACATCCCCTCAGCGCTGGACCCCGTCTACAGCTTCACCGAGTCCGGCGCCATGCTCACCGCGACCCGCCGCCCCCGCCCCGAGGCCCCGCAGGCCCAGATCCTGCGCCGCATCCTCGACAGCGGCCACGCCAAACTGGCCAACACCTGGCGCGAGGCCCTCATCGCGGTAGCCGCCACCCACGACGTCACCCTCACCAAGAACGAGGCCCGCGCCCTGATCCGCGAGGCGGCCCCCTGGGCCGGCGACCTCACCCCCCTGGACGCCCCACTCCACCGCCTGACGGCCCTCCCCTCAGCCATCGCCGCCACCCTCCACTCCCTCCCCGACGACGGGAACAGCGGCGTTTCGAATCCCTACGGTGGGAACAGCGGGCCGTAAGGCACGCATGACGGCGCCTCACCCGGGGGGTTCCCCAAAGGGTTTGAAGCTTTTCACGCACTACGGCCGGTCACGCACAGCCCGAGAGAAACCCCGCTCACGTGGCGTCGAGGACGCGCGACTGGACGACGGCGCTCAGCCCGTCGAGGGCGATCAGAGGCTGCACGAGATCGCCCTCCGCGGCGCCCTCCAGGACACCCGCCCAGCTGACCGTCACGTAGTGCCCCAGCGCGCGGACCTCGGCACGGCTGCGGGCCGGGTCGAACGGGAGCGCCTGCCGGACGAACCCGTCCGTGCGCAGGGCGGACACCAGCGCGTCGGCGGCCCGCCCGTCCGGGAGGTTGAAGATGACGAACTGCCCCGCCATCCCCTCCCCCCGGTACGTGGCACGCAGCGCCTGCGTGCACCCGTCGGCCTCGACCCCCCACAGCGCGTCCGCGCAGTCGTCGAGCTCCTCGACGGCCTCGCGCCGCAGCGCTCCGAGGGTCTGCGTGGCGCCGGTGAAGACCTCGGCCGCCGTCAGCGGACGGGTGTCGGCCTGGCGGGTGTCGACGAGCGCGTACAGGGCGGACGTGGGCTGGGTGCGCAGCGCGGCGGGCCGGGGCGCGTCCCGTCCCAGCCACAGCCACGCGCCCGCCGCGACGACGGCGAGCGCGGCCGACACCAGCGCGATGACGAGTCGGACCGGCATCTAGTCCCCCTGTGACGCCAACAACCTGCCGCTGCGGACGAGCGGCCTCCTCGGTAACCGGACGAGCGCGTGGGAGCGTACACCATCAGGACCCCGGCCCGGTGATCGCCACGACGCGCTGGTAGACGGGCTTCTCGGCGCCGCGCAGGGTCAGGGCCAGCGACACGTAGTCGTCCTTGGCCGTGGGCTCGGCGCCGTCGGCCCGGCCGATCCACACCAGCCCGACGTAGTGGCCGAGGGCGTAGCCGCCCGCCTCGGTGTAGCCGCTGCCGGGGAAGGCGGCCTTGGCGCTCTCCAGGGGGAGCGTCCAGCCTCCCCGGTAGAGGGTCTTGAGCGACTCGACCAGCTCGGCCGCCGCCTGCCCGTCGCGCAGGTTGAGCAGGGTGTACTGGCCGACGTAGCGGCCGTCGGCGCTGGTGTAGAGGCCGCGGGCGGCCTGGCTGCACTCGGCGGCGGACACCTGCTCGATCAGCGCCTCCCCCCACAGGGCGGCCGAGCAGTCGGCCTCGATCTTGCTGGCGACCAGCCGGAGCCTGAGCTTCTTCTCCCCGGTGAGCGTCTTCTGGGCGAAGACCTCCTTCGCGGTGAGCGGCTTGGCGTCCTCGGCGCGGTCGGAGATCGGCTCGAACAGCTTGGGCGAGGCCCACCCGTGGAAGGTCTGCGGCAGCGCGGAGCTCGTCTGCGCGATGGCGGCGCCGGTCCGGCTCTCGGGCGTGTAGGAGCCGAGTGAGGCCACCACGACGACGAGCGCGACCGCCGCGGCGAGGACGGCGATCGACGAGGTGACGATGACGAGGAGCTTCTGCCGCTCGGGCCGGACCCCCCAGTCGGTGAGGAACGGGAACTGCCAGTCGGACCGGGGCGGCCGGGTCCGGCGGCGCCTGCGGCTGCGCTGCGGGCCGGTCACAGCGTCGCGCCTTCGATCGCGTGGCCGAGGGCGAACGTCAGCGCGGCGGCGACGCTGCCGACGACGAGCTGCCGCAACCCGGAGTACCACCAGCTGCGGGCCGTCACAGCGGACACGATCGCGCCCGCGCCGAACAGGGCCAGGCACGACACCACCGCCGACACCCACAGCTCCACGGCGCCGAACAGGTAGGGCAGCAGCGGCAGGGCTGCTCCCAGCCCGAACGACAGGAACGACGAGACGGCCGCCACCTTGGGCTTGGGCAGGTCACGGGGAGTCATGCCCAGCTCGTTGCGGGTGTGGAGCTCCAGCGCCTGCTCGGGGTCGCGGGAGAGCTGCCTGGCCACCTCGGCGGCGAGCGCGGGATCGACGCCCCGGTCGGTGAAGGACCGGGCCAGCTCCTCCAGCTCCTCGTCGGGGTGGTGGGCGAGCTCGCGCGCCTCCACCTTGATCTCCCGCAGGGCCAGCTCCCGCTGGCTGGCGACCGAGACGTACTCGCCGCCCGCCATGGAGAACGCGCCCGCCGCCAGCCCGGCGACGCCCGCGAGCGCGATGATCCCGGGATCGCCGGTGCCGCCCGCGACCCCGGCGATGAGCGCGAAGTTGGACACCAGGCCGTCCATGGCGCCGAACACGGACGGCCGCAGCCAGCCGCCGGCGACGTCGCGGTGCTGGTGGTGAGCCTCCGCGCGCTCGCTCATCGGCTGTTCTTCTCCTCGGGTACGGCTTCGGAGTCCTGCCCGGGAACCCGGTCCGCGCCGGAGGCCTCCTCGGTGGCGGGGTCGTCGTCGGGGTCGGCCTGATCGGGCCGGTGCGCCGGATCGGCGTCGTCGTCCGCAGTGGAGTCGGCAGTGGAGTCGGCAGTGGAGTCGGCAGCGGCGTCCGGCCGCGCGACGACGACCTCCTCGGAGGTCTTGTTCCTGGTGACCCAGAAGTAGACGAGGGCGCCGACGAACAGCGCGATGGCGGTGAACTGGTTGATGCGCAGGCCGAGGAACTCGACGGCGTGGTCGACGCCGCCGACGGGGTCGATGCGCAGCCCTTCGATCCAGAACCTGCCCAGCGTGTAACCGGCCACGTAGAGGGCGAACAGCCGCCCGTGGCGCAGCGAGAACCGCTTGCCCGCGTAGATCAGGGCGAAGCCGAGCGCGACGTTCCACAGCGACTCGTACAGGAACGTCGGGTGGTAGAGCACGCCGGGCTCGCCGCCGTGCTGCATGTCGATCTCCAGGCCCCACGGCAGCGTCGTCGGCGAGCCGTACAGCTCCTGGTTGAACCAGTTGCCCCAGCGGCCGATCGCCTGGGCGAAGGCGATGCCGGGCGCGACCGTGTCGGCGACGGCGCTCAGCGACAGGCCGCGCCGGCGGCACGCCAGCCAGACGCCGACGGCGCCCAGCGCGACCGCGCCCCAGATGCCGAGCCCGCCCTCCCAGATGAACAGGGCCTGGATGGGCTCCTTGATCGCGCGGCTGCCGAAGTAGGTCTGCCAGTCGGTGATGACGTGGTAGAGGCGGCCGCCGATCAGGCCGAAGATCACCGCCGGCACGGCGATGTCGATGATCGTGCCCTTCTCGCCGCCGCGAGCGCGCCAGCGGCGCTCGCCCAGCCAGACGGCGACGACCACGCCGAGCACGATGCAGAGCGCGTAGGCCCTGATCGGGATGATTCCGAGATACCAGACCCCCTGGGAGGGGCTGGGAATCGAGGCTAGGAGCATGTCAGGTGAGGGTAGCGGACGCCGCGCTACTTGGCGGCCTCGGTGACGGTTTCGCGCAGCTCCTGAGGCGAGAACGCGACACTGCTGTCGAGCTCGGTGCCGTTGAGCTTCACCGTCGGGGTGCCCTGGATCTTCTGCTCGTCGCCGATCTTCTTGCTGTAGTCGAGCTGGGCCTTGGCGTAGGTCTGGGACGTGACGCAGGTCTCGAAGGCGGGGTCGGTGATGCCGGCGTCCTTGCCCCACCCGACCATCTCGTCGAGTTTGAAGCCCTCACCGACCTCGCTGGGCTGGTGCTCGAAGAGCGTGTCGTGGAAGGCCATCCACTGCGGGCCGTCGGGCACGCAGCGGGAGGCGGCCCCGGCCCGCACCGAGTTGGACTTGGTCGGCTCCTGGGAGAAGATCGTGATCGGGTGGTAGACGACCTTGGCCAGGCCCTCGGCGGCGAGGTTCTTGAACGTGGCGCCGCTGACCCGCTCCAGCTCGCGGCAGGCGGGACACTGGAAGTCCTCGTAGATGTCGATCACCGGCTGGGTCACGCCCTCCTTGGCCATCACCACGGCGCCCTCGGCGTTCACGGTGATCGGCGCCAGCGCCTCGCCGGCCTGCTCGGACTGCGACGTGCTGGCCGCGTACCACCACCCGGCGCCGACGGCGGCCAGCGCGACCACGCCGGCCGTCACGTAGGTGACGAGCTTCTTGCGCCGCTCCCGCACGCGGTCGGCTGCGCGCTGCTGCTCGATCTTCTCACGCGCCGACTTCGCCCGGTCGCCCTTGCCCATCGCCGTTCTCCTCTTCTCCGATCGGATGCTCCAGCCCCGCCAGGCCCAGCGGCCGGTCGAGCGCGACGCGCCCGGGCGGGAATCGCACGATCCAGACGCCCAGCAGCACGAAGCCGAAGTCGCGCAGGATGTCGATGAGGTACGTCGGCTCCTGCCCGGCCCCGAGCTGACCGCCGCCGCCGAAGCAGCCGCAGTCGATGCGCAGCCCGTGGGCCCACGCCCAGGCTATGCCGAAGACGAAGGCCAGCATGAGCAGCGCGGCGACCACGGCGGCCACCCTGGTCATGAGCCCGATGATCAGCAACACGCCGACCACGATCTCCACGATCGGCAGGCCGTAGCCGACCGTCGTGGCCACCGCGTCGGGCAGCAGCTCGTACGCTCTGACCGCCACGACCGACTCGGACGGGTTGCCTATCTTGAGCCCACCGGCCACGATCAGCACCCCGCCGAGGACCAGCCGGGCGGCGGTCGTCACCCAGGGTATCGCTGATCTGGCGTTGCGTGACGCCTCCGACGCGTTCACGGGCCATCTCCTCTTCCGCTGTGTACCGGGAAAGCGCACAGTACCTTGGATCTATCTGATCACGCTGCCGATAAGACTCGGCTAAGCGCCGATTGCCGCAGGTCGCACGGGACAAGGCGCGTGACAAGGCGAAGCCCCCGGGAGCTCCCGGGGGGCTCGCGGGCCGGGTCAGCCGCGGGCGCGGACTCCCTCGGCCATGTCACGGGCCAGCTTCTGGATCGAGGCGCGGCCCGCGGCCTCGTCGGGCGCGTCCAGGAGGCGGCGGATGAAGGCGGAGCCGACGATGACGCCGTCGGCGTAGCGGGCGACCTCGGCCGCCTGCGCGCCGGTGCCGACGCCGAGGCCGACGCACACGGGCAGGTCGGTGTGGGCGCGGGTGCGCTCCACCAGACCCTCGGCGGCGACGTTGACCGACTCCCTGGCGCCCGTGACGCCCATGAGCGAGGCGGCGTAGACGAACCCGGTGCAGCAGGCGGCGACCGCCGCGATGCGCTCGTCGGTCGAGCTGGGCGCGACCAGGAACACGGTGTCGATGCCTGCGTCGGCGGACGCCTCGCGCCACGGCCCAGACTCCTCGGGGGTCAGGTCGGGCGTGATGGTGCCGACGCCGCCGGCGTTGGCCAGGTCGCGGGCGAACCGGTCGGCGCCGTAGCGGTCGATCGGGTTCCAGTACGTCATCACGAGCGTGGCCGCGCCGGTGGCCGCCACGCCCTCGACGGTGCGCAGGACGTCGGCGATGCGGGTGCCGTTGACCAGGGCGCGGTGCACCGCGTCCTGGATGGTCGGACCGTCCATCAGCGGGTCGGAGTAGGGCAGGCCGATCTCGATGACGTCGCAGCCGGCCTCGACCAGGGCCGCGGCGGCGGCGACGGCGCCGTCCTTGGTCGGGAAGCCCGCGGGCAGGTAGGCGACGAGGGCGGCCCTGTTGTCCGCCTTGGCCTTGGCGAACACCGTCTGAAGAGTCGTCATTGGTGGTCCTGGTCGTCAGAGGTTGAAGTACTTCATGGCCGTGCCCATGTCCTTGTCGCCGCGCCCCGAGAGGTTGACCAGGATGGTCGCCTCGGGGCCCAGCTCCCGGCCGAGCTCCAGCGCGCCCGCGAGGGCGTGGGAGGACTCGATGGCCGGGATGATGCCCTCGGTCCTGGCCAGCAGCGAGAACGCCGCCATGGCCGCGTCGTCGGTGACGCCGTGGTAGGTGGCCCGGCCGCTGTCCTTGAGCCAGGCGTGCTCGGGGCCCACGCCCGGATAGTCGAGGCCGGCCGAGATCGAGTGGGACTCGATCGTCTGCCCCTCCTCGTCCTGCAGCACGTAGGTGCGCGAGCCGTGGAGCACGCCGACCGTGCCGGCGGTGAGGGTCAGGGCGTGCTCGCCGCTGTCGAGACCCCGGCCCGCGGCCTCGTAGCCGTGGAGCTGGACGCCCTCGTCGCCGACGAAGGCGTGGAAGATGCCGATGGCGTTGCTGCCGCCGCCGACGGCGGCGCACACCGCGGTCGGCAGCGCGCCGGTCAGCTCCAGCATCTGGCGGCGGGCCTCGACGCCGATGATGCGGGCGAAGTCGCGCACGATCTCCGGGAACGGGTGCGGGCCCGCGACGGTGCCGAACAGGTAGTGGGTGGTGTCGACGTTGGTGACCCAGTCGCGGAACGCCTCGTTGATGGCGTCCTTGAGCGTCTTGGAGCCGTTGTGGACCGGGACGACGGTGGCGCCGAGCAGCTTCATCCTGGCGACGTTGAGCGCCTGGCGCTCGCAGTCGACCGCGCCCATGTAGATCACGCACTCGAGGCCGAGGAGCGCGGCGGCGGTGGCGGTGGCCACGCCGTGCTGGCCCGCTCCGGTCTCGGCGATCACGCGCTTCTTGCCGAGGCGCTTGGTGAGCAGGGCCTGGCCCAGAACGTTGTTGATCTTGTGGGCGCCGGTGTGGGTGAGGTCCTCGCGCTTGAGTATGACCCGCGCGCCGCCGGCCTGCTCGCTGAAGCGCCGCACGTCGGTGAGCGTGGTGGGCCGGCCCGCGTACGTGCGCAGCAGGTGGTCGAACTCGCGCAGGAACCGCGCGTCGGCGCGCGCCTCGGCGTAGGTGCGGGCGACCTCGTCGAGCGCCGGGATGAGCGCCTCGGGCACGAACCGGCCGCCGAAGATGCCGAACTTGCCGTGCACATCGGGATCGTCGCCGTGGACGCCGTTGCCGGCGAGATCGGCGGCGGTAAGGATCGTGCCTTCGTTTGCCACTGCTATCCCTCTGCTCCGTGATCCGGGCGTGTCGCCGGGTGGGCGCCTGCGGTCACCAGCGCCTCCACGGCCTTGCGCGGGTCCTTGCCGGTGACCAGGCTCTCTCCCACCAGCACCGCGTCGGCGCCCCATCTGGCGTAGGCGAGCAGGTCGTGCGGGCCCCGCACACCCGACTCTGCGATCTTGATGACATTATCGGGGATCTTCGGCCCCAACTTGCTGAAGACGTCGCGGTCGACTTCGAGAGTTTTGAGATTGCGGGCGTTGACCCCGATGACGCGGGCGCCGGCCGAGACGGCCCGGTCGAGCTCCTCCTCGGTGTGGACCTCGACGAGCGGGGTGAGCCCGATGGACTCGGCGCGCTCGATCAGCGACACCAGCGCCTCCTGCTCCAGGCAGACGACCATGAGCAGCGCCAGGTCGGCGCCGTGGGCCCGGGCCTCCCAGAGCTGGTAGGAGGTGAGGATGAAGTCCTTGCGCAGGATGGGGATGTCGACCCGGGCGCGCACGGCGGCCAGGTCGTCGAGGCTGCCGCTGAACTTGTGCCGCTCGGTCAGCACGCTGATCACGTGGGCGCCGCCCGCCTCGTAGTCGGCCGCCAGCGCCGCCGGGTCGGCGATCGCGGCCAGCGCCCCCTTGGACGGGCTGGAACGCTTCACCTCGGCGATCACCGAGACCCGGTCGCCGCCCAGCGCGGCGAGCGCGTCGCGGGGGGCCGGCGCCCGCTCGGCGCGCTGCTTGAGCTCGCCGAGTGACACGGTCTGCTGGCGTGCGGCGAGATCGGCACGCACCCCGTCGAGGATGTCGTCGAGGACACTAGGTCCTTCCGTCCGCTCACTCACGCGCTTAGGGTCCCTCCGGTCGGCAGTGGGGGTGGAGACCGGTAGTTCGCAAGGCGTCCGCTCCCGGCCCCGTACTCTGCGATGGTATCGGCCCCGGCGAGGTCGGCTCGCCACAGGGGGGTTGACTAGGGAGCCAGGAACACCCCGAATGGGAGATTGCGGACGACCCAATAAAGAATCACTATTGCCAGGAACGTCCACAGGTAAGCGGGGTGGGCGAGCGTGGTGCGCCGCGGTCTGCCGCGCCACGCGTTCACCATCCACCGTCCCCACCAGAACAGCAGGAAGGGGACCATCGCCAGGGCCAGCGGGTTCAGGCCGAGCGCCGTCACCGGGTCGAGATGGGCGAGTGCGTGGATGGTGCGCAGCGTGCCGCATCCGGGGCAGTAGAGGCCCGTCGCCCACAGGAAGGGGCAGGTCGGGTAGTTGCCCGGCTGGTTGGGGTCGATCGTGCCGACGACCGCGAAGACGGCGCCGGCGGCCGCGGCCACACCGAGCGGCGCGAGCACTGCCTTGAGCCGGTCAGCGCCGCGCCGATCGAGGTTCGCGTCGGTCATGGTTATTTAGTACGTGCCATAGGTGGTCGTGACGCTCGCGGCGATGATCATGAAGAAGACGATGTAGCCCACGATGATGAGGGCGTACATCGCGATGCCCGCGATCAGCGACCGCTTCCACCAGGTCTTGGCCTCCTCGGACGCGGCCATGGCACCCTGCATGTCGCCGATCTGCCACTTCTGGTTGACCTGCGTCGACTTGACGATCGAGACGATGCCCAGGGGCAGGCAGCAGAACAGGGTCGTCAGGATGGCGGCGACCAGGTGGTTGTCCGGCGGGGTGCCGTATCCGCCGGGCTGCTGGCCGTAGCCGGGAGGCGGGCCGCCGTAGCCGCCGCCGCTCGGCGGCTGCTCGCCGTAACCGCCGTAACCGCCACCGCTCGGGGGCTGCTGACCATAGCCACCGCCGCTCGGGGGCTGCTGGCCGTAGCCGCCACCGCTGGGCGGCTGCTGACCGTAACCACCGCCGCTGGGCGGCTGCTGACCGTAGCCGCCACCGCTCGGGGGCTGCTGACCGTAACCGCCACCGGGCGGCTGGGCGCCATATCCGCCGTCGCCCTGGTTTCCGTAACTCATGTCCCTTTAACTCCTCATATCGTTAGTTCGTGGTGAGGTGCGCGCGGCAGCCTAGCGACAAACCATGGGCGACATGCAATAACGTTCAGCTTGCGGACAACTTGTAATCCGCCTGCAAAACTTCAGTAACCGGCCGACGCGGTCGCGGCGGGACCGGGCAGCGTCACCATCATGCCGCCGGCGGCCTGGGCGGACAGGCCCGGAGAGACATCCGTACGTGAACGAACTCAGCGCGATTCGGTGGGGTCGTCCCCGCGGTCGAGCGCGTCCCACAGGGCCCTGTCACCGTCGGCCTGGGGCCGGGGGCGGTCGGCCGCTCGCTCGTACCGGTCGGACATGCCGGCCCACCTGCCGCCGCGGATGACGGCGAGGACCCCGCCGGCGAGCATCAGCAGCGCGCCCAGCCCGGCGGCGGCGAGCCACGCTGTCACGACGTCCCACTCCAGCGGGCCCGCCGCGCTGAGCACGTTGTGCTCGCGCAGCCAGGTCTCGATCCCGGCCCGGCCGGTGGCGCCCCACGCCGCGGCCGCCGCCCCGATGCCGCACAGCGCCAGCAGGGCGCCGACGACGCGCCGTCCGGCGCCCTTGGTGGCCAGCACGGCGACGACCCCGGCCAGCCCCGCCAGGGCGAGCGGGGTCAGCACCGGGCTCAGGTCGCCGCCGGTGGGGACCGTCAGCTCGCCGCTCGCCCGTACGCCGTCCACCCAAGGGCGGCCCGCGGCGAGCAGCACCAGGAGGCAGCCCGCGGCCGTGAGCGCCACCCACAGCCACAGCTCCCGCCGGCCCGCGCCCTGCCCGGAGCCCATCTACCGCTCCGCGGGCGCGGCGGCGGCGCCCTGGACGGCCTGCAGCCGGTCGGCGTCGAAGCAGGTGCGGTCGCCGGTGTGGCATGCCGCGCCGACCTGGTCGACCCGGACCAGCAAGGTGTCGCCGTCGCAGTCGAGCGCGACCTCTCGCACGTACTGGACGTGACCGGACGTGTCGCCCTTGACCCAGTATTCCTGGCGGCTGCGGGACCAGTACGTGGCCCTGCCGGTGGTGAGCGTGCGATGCAGCGCCTCGTCGTCCATCCAGGCGAGCATGAGCACCTCACCGGTGTCGTGCTGCTGGACGATCGCGGGCACCAGCCCGTCGCCGTCGCGCTTCAGTCTCGCGGCGATCTCGGGATCAAGCGGCATGCCGCCATTCAACCAGCCCCGCGGCGCGCTCCCGCACTCCCCCGTGCCGTGCGCCCTCCCCGTGATCTCCAGGACGCGCGCGAAGGTCAGTCGAGGGCCTGGGAAAGGGTGTCGTAGATGGGGAAGAGCGGGGCCAGGTTGGTGCGGCGGAGCCGGCGCAGGACCTGGCCGTCCGGTGCGACCAGCGCCATGGTGCCGTCGCGTTCGCGCAGGGCGGCGAGCTGGCGCACCAGCACGCCCAGGCCCGTGGTGTCGATGAAGGTCAGCCTGCTGAGGTCGACGACCAGGCGCGGGCCGTGCGCCCGCACCGCCTCGGCGAGGCACGTGCGCACCTCCGACACGTTGTCCGCGTCGACCTCGCCGGCCAGGCTGACCACGGTCCGCTCGCCGTGTTTCCGGCGAGTCATCTGCAGCAGTTCCAACGCCATGCTCCTCACGCCCTGTGACAAGGCGGCCCGCGTCGAAGCTACACCTTTCCTTGGTCCGTCACTGACTGTTTTACGGAGAACGCACTGCGTGATATCGCTCCGACCGGTATCTTCGAGACCACGCCGATAGGGAGCGCATCGTGGTCCGTGTCACCGGCTCCGCCCTCGACCCAGACCTGGGCGATCACGTATGCCTGCCGTTCCTCGGCGACCGGGAGCGGCGGGCCGCGACCCGGCTGTTCACGCTCAACGGGCTGCGCCGCCGCACCAAGGTGCTGATCATCACGCACGCCGACTCCCCCGACCGCACGCGGGCGTGGCTGACGCCGCTGGTGCCGGGGTTCCGCGAGGCGGAGTCGGCCGGGCGGATCGAGATCGCCGGCACGCGTCTGACCGGCGGCCGGCCGGATCCCTGCCGGGCGCTCGACCGGCTGGAGGCCGCCGGGGAGCGGGCTCTCGCCCAGGGCTACCGGGGGCTGTACGCGCTGGTCGACGCCTCGTGGGGGGTGCACGACCCGCCGGGGCAGGTGGCGTCCGAGTCGGCGGTGAACGCGCTGTTCGGGCAGTGCGGGCTGGCGGCCGTCTGCCAGTACGACCGGGCGCTGTTTCCGTGTGAGGCGCTCGACAGGGTGACGGGCGTGCACCCGATCTCGCCGGACCAAGCGCTGCTGCGGTACGCCGCCACGTCGTCGCCGCCGGGGCTGCGGCTGCGGGGCGACGTCGACCTGACGAACCGCCAGGCGTTCGCCTCGATCCTGGCGCCGCTGCGGGCGGAGCGGGACGAGGTCGTGATCGACGCCACGGAGCTGGACTTCATCGACGCGGGCTCGGCGCAGCTGCTGGTGGCGATGGCCCTGGCCAGGCGGCCGGGGCGGACGGTGGTGGCGTGCGGCAGCCCGCTGGCGCGGCTGCTGCGCCTGCTGAAGGCGGGCGACGCCCTCGGCGTGCGCCCGGCCGGTGATGTGTAGGCAGATACTCTCGCAGACTTTCGCGCGCGGCCGGATCACGCTGCTGCGCAAGATGGTCACGGCCCGCGCCGCCCAGGAGGGGCTGGCGGGCCGGCGGCTGGAGGACTTCGTGGTGGCGGTCAACGAGGTGACCACGAACGCGGTCCTGCACGGCGGGGGCGGCGGGCGGCTGCGCCTGTGGTGGCAGCACGGGCGGCTGTGGTGCGAGGTCGCCGACGACGGCCCCGGCCTGCCGCCGGGCTGGTCCACCGCCTCGCCCCCGCCCGCCGCGTTCGAGGCGGGCGGGCGGGGCCTGTGGCTCACGCGGCTCCTGTGCGAGCAGCTCACGATCGTCTCGGGTCCCGGCGGGACGACGGTGACCTTCGCGGCGTCGTGAGCCGGTCAGGAGCGGGCGGCGGAGATCCAGGAGGCGTGCAGGTCGGCGTACACGCCGGGCTCGCCCACCAGCTCCGCGTGCGGGCCCCGCTGGACGAGCCGGCCGCCGTCGAAGACGAGGACCTCGTCGGCGTTCTCGGCGGTGGACAGGCGGTGCGCGATGGTGACGGCGGTGCGGCCGCGGGTGACGCCTTCCAGGGCCCGGGCCAGCCGCACCTCGGTGGCCGGGTCGACGGCCGAGGTCGCCTCGTCGAGCAGCAGCAGGTCCGGGTCGGCCAGGTAGGCGCGGGCCAGCGCGACGAGCTGGCGCTCGCCCGCCGACAGCGACTCGCCGCGCTGGCCGACCGGGGTGTCGAGGCCGGCGGGCAGGCCTTCCAGCCAGTCGGCCAGGCCCAGCTCGGTGAGGGCGAGCGTGATCTCCTCACGGGTGGCCGACGGCTTGCCGTACAGGATGTTCTCCTGGAGCGTGCCGTCGAACAGGAAGCCGTCCTGCGGCACCATGACGATGCGCTCGCGCAGCGAGGAGAAGCGGACGCCGCGCAGGTCGTGCCCGTCGACGAGGACGCGGCCCGAGACCGGGTCCATGAGGCGGGTGAGCAGCTTGGCGAAGGTGGTCTTGCCCGAGCCGGTCTCGCCGACGACGGCGAGGCGTGAGCGGGGCGGGATGTCCACGGTGACCTCGCGCAGCACGGGCGGGCCGCCGGGGTAGGCGAAGGTGACGTCCTCGAAGGCGACGGAGATGGGGCCGCGCGGCGGCGCGGTGCCGTCGTCGCCGGGGTCGGCCACGTCGGCGGGCGTGTCGATGACGCCGAGCACCCGCCGCCAGCCCGCGATGGCGTTCTGCGCCTCGTTGAGCACTTCGGTGGCGGTCTGCATCGGCGCCACGAACAGCGTGATGAGGAACAGGAAGGCGACCAGCTGGCCGGCGGTGATGTCGCCCGACAGGCCGAGCCGCACGCCGAGCAGCACGATCCCGGCGATGGCCAGGGCCGCCACGATCTCCGTCAGCGGGAACACGAACCCGACGATGGTCTGCGCCTTGACCTGGGCGGCCTTGTTGGCGTCCACGGCCTGGTCGATGCGCTCGGCGGTGCGCCGCTCGGTGGCGTAGGCGCGGATCACGGCGGCGCCCACGACGGACTCGCTGACCGCGGCCAGCATGTCGCCGGTGCGCTCGCGTACCCGGGTGTAGGCGGCCGACAGCCAGCGCTGGAAGCGCGGCAACGCGATCATCAACGGCACGAAGCAGGCCCACACCAGCAGCGTGAGCTGCCAGGAGTAGACGAACATCAGCACGGAGGCGATGATCAGCTGCCCGAAGGCCATGATGATCATCAGCCCGCCCCACTGCATGAACGTGCTGATCTGGTCGATGTCGTTGGTGACGCGCGAGACCAGGGCGCCGCGCCGCTCGGTGTTCTGGGTGAGCACGGACAGGTCGTGCACGTGCCGGAAGCCGCGCACCCGCAGCGTGGCCAGCGACGACTCGGTCGCCTTGTAGAGGCGGACGTTCATCAGGTACGCGGCCGCCGCGGTCAGCAGCACCGCCATGGCGCACACCGCGACCATCCGGGTGATGTACGGCAGATCCGGATGGCCGGTGGCGATCCCGGTGTCGATGGTCTGCTGCACGGCCAGCGGAACGATGATCTTGCCGCTGGTGGCGATCACGGCCAGCACCAGCGTGACCCCCAGGCCCTTGCGGAACTCTGGGGTCAGCGACAGTCCTTGCCGGACCACGCCCCAGGCGGATCTCTCGGCACCGGCGCCGATGCGCCCGCTTTCGACGGTCATGCGCTGATCTCTTCCTCTTCGAGACCGGGCCGCCGGTCGGTGTCCGTGTCTGTGTCCGTGTCGAGCGTGGCCCGTTCCAGCTCCTCGCGCTCGTAGGCGGTCACCAGGTCGCGGTAGCCGGGGCAGCGGTCCAGCAGTTCCGCGTGGGTGCCGCGGTCGGCGACCCGGCCCCGGTCGAGGAAAACGACCTCGTCGGCGAGCGCGATCGTGGCCATCCGGTAGGCGACGACCACGACGGTCGACGCCTGCGACCGGTCTCGCAGCCCGTACAGGATCCTGGCTTCGACCTGCGGGTCGACGCTGGACGTGGCGTCGTCGAGTATGAGCAGGCGGGGCTCGCGGACGACCGCCCTGGCCAGCGCGAGGCGCTGGCGCTGGCCGCCGGACAGGGTGGTGCCGCGCTCGCCGACGTGGGTGCCGAGGCCGTCGCCGAGCCCGGCGACGAAGCCGTCGGCCTGCGCCAGGCGCAGCGCCCGCCACACCCGCTCGTCGTCGACGGGCAGGCCGAGCGCGATGTTGCCGCGTACGGTGTCGTCGAAGAGGAACGTCTGCTGCGGCACCAGCGCCACCGACTCGGCGATGCCACCATAGGGCAGGTCGCGCAGGTCCACGCCGTCGAGCCGGACCTGGCCCGAGGCGGGGTCCACGAGCCTGACCAGGAGCTGCACCAGCGTGGACTTGCCGGAGCCGGTGGGCCCGACCAGGGCGACGGTGCGCCCGGCGGGCACGTCGAAGCTGACCTCGTGCAGCACCTCGGTGTCGCCGTAGGCGTAGGAGACGTCCTTGACCTCCAGGGACGCGGGGCCGTCGGGCCGGGACGCGGTCTCGCCGTAGGTCATGGAGCCCTCGGCGTCCAGCACGGCCTGCACCCGGCCCCAGCCGACGACGCTGCGCGGCAGCTCGGCCAGCACCCAGCCGAGCGCCCTGATCGGGAACGACAGCAGCGTGAACAGGTAGGCGACCTGGACGAGCTGCCCGGAGTCGATCGAGCCGGTGGACAGCCGCAGCGCGCCGACGGCCAGGACGGCGAGCACGCCGAGCGTCGGCAGCGCCTCCAGCAAGGGGTCGAACAGGCCGCGCACCTTGCCGACGGCGATGTTGGCGTCGCGCAGCTCGTGGGCGCGACGGCGGAACCGGTCGGTCTCCAGCTCCTCCCTGCCGAGGGTCTTGACGACGAGCGCGCCGTCGAAGCTCTCGTGGGCGATCTCGCTCACCTCGGCCCGGAGCTGCTGGGCGCGGGTCACGAGAGGGCTGAGCCGGCGCTGGTAGACGAGGTTCAGCAGCGCGATGGCCGGGAAGATGAAGAAGCCGACCAGGGCGAGCATGAGGTCGGTGAACAGGATGCCGATCGCCGCGGTGAACAGCATGACGACCACGCCGACGGCCATCGGCAGCGGCGCCAGCGGCGCCCACGCGGCCTCGGCGTCGGAGCTGGCGTTCGACAGCAGCTGGCCGGTCGGGTGGCGGTGGTGCCAGGACAACGGCAGGCGCAGATACTGCTTGGTGACGTCGCGGCGGGAGCGGGCCTGCATGCGATACTGCATCAGCCCGGCCAGGATGCGCCGCCCGGCCACGCCCAGGGCCTTGAGCAGGGCGGTCCCCATGATGAGCAGCACGCCGGTCCAGAGCGCGCCGGTGGTGACCTCCCCCCGGTCGAACGCGGCGAGCACGACGTTCTGGGTCGCCCAGCCGAGCGCCCAGGCCGAGGCGACGGTCATCCCGCCGTAGACGGCGCTCGCCAGCACGGCGAAGGTGAACACCACCTTCTCGGTGCGAATGGCCACCCCAAGGACGCGAAGCCCTTGACGCATGACGGCCGAGGTGACCTTGTTCGCCACTCGGAAAATTCCTTTCACACCCGACGTTTCTACGTAAGTCACTATCACGTCTGATCGCCCCGTTATTCCCACAGGTAGGGTTGACGATGTGACTCACGCCCGTAGCGAACGCGCCGCACTCTGCGACCTGCTCGACCAGCTCGGCCCCGGAGAGCCGACCCTCTGCGAGGGCTGGGACACCTACGACCTGGCCGCGCACCTGGCGTTGCGCGAGCGCCGGCCCGACGCGATGCCGGGCATCGCGGTGCGCGCGCTGGCCGGCCACACGGCTTCGGTGCAGCGCGGGCTGAAGGCCAAGCACCCGTTCCCCGCGCTGGTCGCCCTGGTGCGCAGGCCCGGCGGCGTGTACGGGCTGCTGCCGTTCCTCGACACGGCGGTCAACACCATGGAGTTCTTCGTCCACCACGAGGACGTGCGGCGCGCCCAGCCGGGCTGGGAGCCGCGCGAGCTGCCCGCCGACTTCGAGGACCTGATCTGGAAGCGGCTGTCGGCCATGGCGAAGATGATGCTGCGCCGCGCCCCCGTCGGCGTGGTGCTCCACCGCCGGGGTGGCGGCGGGGCCAGGTCCGTGGTCCTGGGCGGCGCCCAGCAGGGTCCCAAGGTCGAGGTGAGCGGAACGGCGAGCGAACTGTTGCTTTTCTGCTTCGGCCGCCAGGCGCATTCCCGGGCCGAGCTGAGCGGCGACGCCGACGCGATCGAGCGGCTGAGGAGCGCCCGGCTGGGCGTCTGACCAGGGGCGGGGCATGGTGACGAGGGTCACGCCACACCCTCACCTGCGACGCCTGAAAACCCTTGCGCGGAAGGCGCTCCCGCGGCGCCGGCAGGCCGTACCATGGGCCAGAGACAAGCCCCCCGGTTAGGATCATGAACATCTTCACAGAAGATGCAAGGTGATCGCCCAGATCCGGGTATATACGGCTGGGAACGGACTGCAGGAGGCCCCCCATGCAGGTCAAGAAGGTGCTCACGTACGTGTTGGTGGCGTTCGTGGTCTTCTACCTGTTCACCCGGCCGGCCGAAGCCGCCGCCGCGGTCAACGGAGTATTTGACGGAATCATCAACGGAGCCAACCAGTTGGCTGTCTTCTTTACCAATGTCTTGACCTGATAGTCGGTCCTGTCTGCGGGAGATGCTTCCCCGCGCCGCCCAGACGTGTTACGCAGGCAGGATGACAGATCGTCCAGGCGCCAACACGCTCCACCAGCCCGACCCCGGGGTCAGGCGCATCCTCGAGCGAGCGGAGCTCGAAGGCGTGGAGCTGATCCGCTTTCTGTACGTCGACCACGGCGGCGTCGTCCGCGGCAAGGCCGCCTCCCGGTCGCGTCTCGCGGAGCGGCTCACGTCCGGCATCGGGCACACGGTGGCCATGATGGCGATGAACATGCTCGACCAGTTGCAGGACGTCGAGCACATGGGTCCGGTGGGCGAGGTGCGCATCGTTCCCGACCCCTCCACCTACGTCACCCTCCCCCACGCGCCCGGCGCGGCCGCGATGCTGTCAGACCTGCGCCTGCCCGACGGCTCCCCCTGGGAGGCCTGCTCGCGCTCCTTCCTCAAGGACGCGGTGGCCTCACTCGCGGCCGAGGGCTACCTGCTGCTGGCGGCCTTCGAGCCGGAGTTCACGCTCGGCCGCCGGCTCCCCGATCCGTCCGGCGGGCCCGACCGCCTGGTGCCGATCGACGACTCCCTCTGCTACGCGGGCACCGGCTTCGACACCGCGCACGACTACACGATCAAGCTGATCCGCGCCCTGGAGACCCAGGGGCTGCGGGTCGAGCACTGCCATCCCGAGCTCGGCCCCGGCCAGCAGGAGCTGTCCGTACGCCACGCGCCCGCCCTGCGCGCCGCCGACAACCACGTGCTCTACCGCGAGACCGTGCGCGGGGTCGCCATGCGCATGGCGATGTGGGCGTCACTCGCCCCCAAACCGCTGGCCGACCAGGCGGGCAACGGCGCCCATCTGCACCTGTCGCTGTGGCGCGACGGCACGAACGTGTTCGGCGAGGACGGCGACGTGCGCGCCTGGTTCATCGGCGGGCTGCTCGCCCACCTGCCCGCGCTGACCGCGCTCACCTGCGGCAGCGTCAACAGCTTCCGCCGCCTGGCGCCGCGCAGGTGGTCGAGCGCGTACGCCGTATACGGCCCCGACAACAGGGAGGCGGCGGTCCGCGTCTGCTCGCCGCTGGGCGAGCTCGGCGAGCCCAACCTGGAGCTGAAGCCGTCCGACTCCTCCGCCAACCCCTACCTGTCGCTCGGCGCGGTCATCCACGCGGGGATGGACGGCATCCGCCGCAAGCTCGACCCGGGCGAGCCGGTCACGGTCGACCCCGACACCCGCCCCGGCCTCTACCCGCGCCTGCCCACCTCCCTGGACGAGGCGCTCGACGCGCTGGAGGCGGACGAGACGCTGACGGAGGCGCTGGGCCCGCTGCGGCGCGACGCCTTCCTCGCGGTCAAGCGCTCGGAGGCGGCCGCGTTCGCCGGACGGGACGCCTCCTACGAGTGCTTCCAGCACATGCGGGTGTTCTAGCGGACCGGGTGGCCGGCCGCCCGGAGGGTGTCCTTCACCTCGGCGATCTTCAGCGTACCGAAGTGGAACACGCTGGCGGCCAGCACCGCGTCGGCGCCGGCCGCCACGGCGGGCGGGAAGTCCTCCAGGCGCCCGGCCCCGCCGCTGGCGATCACCGGCACCCGCACGACGGCCCGGACCGCGCGGATCATCTCCAGGTCGTAGCCGTCGAGGGTGCCGTCGCCGTCCATCGAGTTGAGCAGGATCTCGCCCACGCCCAGCTCCTCGCCCCTGGCCGCCCACTCCATCGCGTCGATGCCGGTGCCGCGGCGGCCGCCGTGGGTGGTGACCTCGAAGCCGCTCGGCGTGCCCGGCGCCCGCCGGGCGTCGACCGACAGCACCACGCACTGCGCGCCGAACCGGCGCGACGCCTCGGTGAGCAGCTCCGGCCTGGCGATCGCCGCGGTGTTGAGCGACACCTTGTCGGCGCCCGCGCGCAGCAGCCGGTCGACGTCGTCGGCGGACCGGACCCCGCCGCCCACGGTGAGCGGGATGAACACCTGCTCGGCCGTGCGGCGCACGACGTCCAGCATGGTGTCGCGCTCACCTGACGAGGCGGTGATGTCGAGGAAGGTCAGCTCGTCGGCGCCCTCCTCGTCATAGCGCCTGGCCAGCTCCACCGGGTCGCCCGCGTCGCGCAGGTTCTCGAAGTTGACGCCCTTGACCACCCGCCCGGCGTCGACGTCCAGGCAGGGGATCACTCTGACGGCTACGGTCATGCTCGTTGTGCCTCTATCTCGATCTCTACCAGCATCCTCGGGTCGACCAGGCCGGCCACCCGCACTCCGGTGCAGGCCGGACGGACCTTGCCGAACACCTCCGCGATGGCCTTGCCCACCTGGTCGAAGTGGCGCTGATCCACCACGTAGTAGCGCACCATGACGACGTCCTCACGGGACAGCCCGCCCTTCACCACGGCCTCCAGCGCGATCTCCATCGCGGTGAGCGCCTGATGGTAGGGGTCGCCGACGTGGCGGACCTCCCCCTCGACGGTGGCGGTGCAGCCTGACACGATGACCCGGTCTCCGGCGATGACCGCTCGCGCGTATCCGTACTTCTCCTCCCAGACGCCGCCCGAAAACACCCGCGTGCCGATGCTGTCCATACTCATGGTGCCCATCACGCCCCCTCCCGACAGGGATCTAACTGCGGACAGTGGCCAGTGCGCTCTCCAGCGTGAACGCCTGGGCGTACAGGGCCCTTCCCACGATGGCACCTTCCACGCCGTCGGGGACGAGAGAAGCCAGTGCGGACAGGTCGTCGAGCGAGGAGATGCCGCCGCTGGCCACGACGGGCCTGTCGGTGCGTGCGCAGACCTGCTTCAGCAGGTCGAGGTTGGGGCCCTTGAGCGTGCCGTCCTTGGTCACGTCGGTGACCACGTAGCGGGGGCAGCCGTCGGCCTCCAGCCGGTCGAACACCTCCCACAGGTCGCCGGCGTCCTCGGTCCAGCCGCGGGCGGCGAGCGTGGTGCCGCGCACGTCCAGGCCGACCGCGATCTTGTCGCCGTGCTCGGCGATGATCTTGCGGCACCACTCGGGGTTCTCCAGCGCGGCCGTGCCGATGTTGACCCGGCGGCAGCCGGTGGCCAGCGCCGCCGCCAGCGACTCGTCGTCGCGGATGCCGCCCGACAGCTCCACGTTCACGTCCAGCCGGCCGATCAGGTCGGTGATCAGCTCGCGGTTGGAGCCGCGGCCGAAGGCCGCGTCCAGGTCGACCAGATGGATCCACTCCGCGCCCGCCTCCTGCCAGGCCAGCGCGGCGGCCAGCGGCTCGCCGTAGCCGGTCTCGGTCCCGGCCTCACCCTGGACGAGGCGTACGGCCTCGCCGTACGCGACGTCCACGGCGGGGAGCAAAACGAGCGACATCAGGTCCTCCGGTCGAAAGCGAGTGTGACGAGTACGGGGAGCAGGAGCAGGGAGCAGACGAACACGCCGAAGGTCACCAGCGGCGAGCCCCACATCAGCCAGGCCAGCACCTGCACGAGGAGGAAGCCCAGCGCGACCGCGGCGTTCTGGGCGCGGTGGCGGCGGGCCAGCAGCCCGCCCTGCCGCGCGACCCGGACCGGGCGCGGCACCAGGCGGGCCAGTGCCGCCCTGCGACGGGCGCGGCGGGCCTGACGCTCCTCGTTGAGGCGGATGGCCCGCGCCCGCGCGGCCTCGCGCTCGGCGCGGCGGCGCGCCCGCTCCTTACTCAAGGGTGCCGAGCCAGTTGCTCAGCAGCGCGGCGCCGGCGTCGCCGGACTTCTCCGGGTGGAACTGGGTGGCCATCAGCGGGCCGTTCTCGACCGCGGCCACGAACGGCACGCCGTGCTCGGCCCAGGTGACCACCGGCTCGGCGAAGCCGTCGCCGGTGCGCAGCTCCCACTCGCGCACCCCGTAGGAGTGCACGAAGTAGAAGCGGGTGGCGGGGTCGATCCCGGCGAACAGCACGCTGCCCGCCGGCGCCTTGACGGTGTTCCAGCCCATGTGCGGCAGCACCGGCGCGTCGAGCCGCTCGACCGTGCCGGGCCACTCGTCGCAGCCGGCGGTCTGCACGCCGTGCTCGACGCCGCGGGCGAACAGGATCTGCATGCCGACGCAGATGCCCAGCACCGGCCGGCCGCCGGCCAGCCTCCTGCCGACGATCTGGTCGCCGCGCACGCCTTTGAGACCGGCCATGCAGGCGGCGAACGCGCCGACGCCCGGCACCACCAGGCCGTCGCACTCCAGCGCGGCGTCGAAGTCGGAGGTGACGGTCACATCGGCGCCGACCCTGGCCAGCGCCCGCTCGGCCGAGCGGAGGTTGCCGGACCCGTAGTCGAGCACCACGACGTTCTTGCTCACCACCACATCACCCCCGCGAACAGTGCCATCGCCGCGCCCAGCCCGCACACGGCGGCCCCGACCTTCATGCCCTGCTTGATCAGCGAGACCACGCCGCCGATGAGGAACAGGCCCAGGAACACCATGATGACGGCGATCGCGTTTTCGGTCATAGCACGCCCTTGGTGCTCGGCACCCCGGTCGACCGCGGGTCACGCTCCGACGCCGCGCGCAGCGCCCTGGCCAGCGCCTTGAACTGCGCCTCCACGATGTGGTGGGCGTTGCGGCCGTACGGGACGCGGACGTGCAGGCAGATGGCGGCCTGGGCGACGATCGACTCCAGGATGTGGCGCGTCATCGTGGTGTCGTAGTCGGGGCCGATCATCGGGGCCATGCCCTCGGGCTCGGAGTGGACCAGGTAGGGGCGGCCGGACAGGTCGACGGTGACCTCGGCGAGCGCCTCGTCGAGCGGGCACGACGCGCTACCGAACCGCCTGATGCCCGACTTGTCGCCCAGCGCCTCGCGGAGCGCGGCGCCCAGCGCGAGCGCGGTGTCCTCGATCGTGTGGTGGGAGTCGATGTGCAGGTCGCCCTCGGTCTTGACGGTCAGGTCGATCAGCCCGTGCTTGCCGATCTGCGCCAGCATGTGGTCGAAGAAGCCGACCCCGGTGGACACGTCCACGGCGCCCGTGCCGTCGAGGTTGACCTCGACCAGGACGGACGTCTCCTTCGTCGTGCGCTCGACGCGGCCTACGCGACTCACAGAACTCCCTCCATGGCGGCGCGGAACGCCGCCATCTCCTCACCGGTGCCGATCGACACCCTCAGCCATTCGGGCGGGCCCACCTCGCGGATGAGCACGCCCCTCGCCAGCAGCCCCTCCCACACCGCGCGCCGGTCGGGGAAGCGCCCGAACAGCACGAAGTTGGCGTCGGAGTCGGCGACCGCCAGCCCCTTGGACCGCAGCCAGTCAACCGTAGCGTCACGCTCCCGCCGCAGCGCGTCGACGGTGCCCAGCAGCTCCGCGCGGTGGCGCAGCGCCACCAGCGCCGCCGTCTGGGTGAGCGTCGACAGATGGTACGGCAGCCGCACCAGCAGCAGCGCCTCCACCACGGCGGGGTGGGCGGCCAGGTAGCCCAGCCGGGTGCCGGCCATGGCGAACGCCTTGGACATGGTGCGGGTGACGATCAGCCTGGGGTGGCGCGGCAGCAGGGTGAGCGCCGACGGCGTGCCCTCGCGGGCGAACTCGGCGTAGGCCTCGTCGACCACGACCATGCCGGGCGCCGCGTCCAGGATCGCCTCGATCGTCTCCAGCGGCTGGGCGGTGCCGGTCGGGTTGTTGGGCGAGGCCACGAACACGACGTCGGGCCGGTGCTCGCCGATCGCCGCCACGACCTTGCCCGGGTCGAGCGAGAAGTCCTCCTCGCGGGCGGCGTGGATCCACTCGGTGCTGGTGCCGGTCGTGATGATCGGGTGCATCGAGTAGGAAGGCTCGAACCCCAGCGCGCTGCGGCCGTGGCCGCCGAACGCCTGCAGGATCTGCTGGATGATCTCGTTGGAGCCGTTGGCCGCCCACACCTGCTCGGTGGTCAGGCCGTGGCCCAGGTAGTCGGCCAGCGCGGCGCGCAGCTCGACGGCGTCTCTGTCGGGGTAGCGGTTGAGCTCGCCCGAGACCCTGCCGACCGCCTCGGCCAGGTCGGCGACCAGCTCGGCGGACGGAGGATGCGGGTTCTCGTTGGTGTTGAGCCGCACGGGGACGTCGATCTGCGGCGCCCCGTAGGGGCTCTTGCCGCGCAGGTCGTCGCGGATGGGCAGGTCGTCCAGGTTCATGACGGCACCTGCCAGTCGAAGCGGGCGCGGATCGCGGCGCCGTGGGCGGGCAGGTCCTCGGCGTCGGCCAGCACCGACACGTGGGCGGCCGCCTCGGCCAGGGCCTCACGGGTGTAGTCGACGACGTGGATGCCGCGCAGGAACGTCTGCACCGACAGCCCGCCGGAGTGGCAGGCGCAGCCGCCGGTGGGCAGCACGTGGTTGGACCCCGCGAGGTAGTCGCCCAGCGAGACCGGGGCGTACGGGCCGACGAAGACCGCGCCGGCGTTGCGTACCCGGGCGGCCACGGCGGCGGCGTCTGCGGTCTGGATCTCCAGGTGCTCGGCCGCGTAGGCGTCGACCACCTTCAGACCGGCGTCGAGGTCGTCGACCAGCACGATCGCGGACTGGCGGCCGCGCAGCGCCTCGGCGATGCGCTCGCTGTGGCGGGTGGCGGCCACCTGGGCGGGCAGCTCCTTCTCCACGCCCTCGGCCAGCTCCTCGCTGTCGGTGACGAGGACCGCGGCGGCGATGACGTCGTGCTCGGCCTGGCTGATCAGGTCGGCGGCGACGTGCACCGGGTCGGCGGTGGCGTCGGCCAGGATCGCGATCTCGGTGGGGCCGGCCTCGCTGTCGATGCCGATGCGGCCCTTGAGCAGCCGCTTGGCCGCGGCCACCCAGATGTTGCCGGGGCCCGTGACCATGGTGGCGGGCGGGCACTCCTCGGTGCCGTAGGCGAACATGGCCACGGCCTGGGCGCCGCCGGCGGCGTAGACCTCGTCGACGCCGAGCAGCGCGCAGGCGGCCAGGATCGACGGGTGCGGCAGGCCGCCGAACTCCCGCTGGGCGGGACTGGTCACCGCCAGCGAGGGCACCCCGGCCTCCTGCGCCGGGACGACGTTCATCACCACCGACGACGGGTAGACGGCGCGCCCGCCGGGCACGTAGAGGCCCACGCGGTCGACCGGCACCCACCGCTCGGTGACGGTGCCGCCGGGCACCACCTGGGTGGTGACCTCGGTGCGGCGCTGGTCGCGGTGGACCAGCCTGGCGCGGCGGATGGACTCCTCCAGCGCGGCCCTGACCTTCGGGTCGAGCCCGGCGAGTGCCCCGGCGATCGCCTCGGCGGGCACCCGGGTGGTGGAGATCTCGACACCGTCGAACCTGGCGGTCAGCTCCCGTACGGCTGCCGCCCCGCGATGGCGCACGTCCTCGCAGATGGGCCGCACCTTCTCCAGGGCGGCCTCGACGTCGAGCTCGGCGCGGGGCAGCACGTCGCGCAGGTCCGCAGGAAGGGACCCGCGCATGTCGATACGGGAAATCACCCCCACAGTCTACGGAGTCCAACCCCTGAATCCGCTTCCGTCCAGCATGCGGACACTCCGGGCGAGCCCAAGAGGGACGGCCGGGTGAAACTCGGCGCTGACGCCTCCCCATGATCCGAGGGAACTGACACACCCGCCCTTTGACGAGCCTTTCCCTCCGGCCATCGGACTTTATGTCTACTTTGTCATTACTTGTGCTTTACCTACACCTTTGTACGATCCTGGCATGGCGATCTGGCGTGCCCCGGGCGGCATCGTGGTGGAGGCCATCGTGCTCGACGACCGGCCGCTCCTCCGCATCTCACACGACATCGGCGGCCGCCTCTACCTGCAGGGATACTGCGCCAGCGTGACCGAGCTCGCCCTGCACGGGGTCGACCTGGGCCAGCTCGTCGAGGACGGCCACGCCCCGGCTTGACCGAACTGTCAGGTTATTTCGGGTTACGTCCACGACCCAGCCGGGGTATGGCACCGGTCATGGCGCCGCTGCCCACCTATGCGCCGATGCTGGCCCAGGCCGGCGCGCTGCCCTCCGCCGACCAGGACGAATGGGCCGTCGAGATGAAATGGGACGGCGTCCGCGCGATCGCCTACATCGCCGGCGGCACCGTCCGGCTGATGTCGCGCAACGCCAAGGACATCACCTCCGCCTACCCCGAGCTCCAGCTCATGGCCGGCGCCACCGGACGCCGCCAGGCCGTCGTCGACGGCGAGATCGTCGCCTTCGACGAGGCCGGCCGCCCCAGCTTCGGCGCGCTCCAGCCGCGCATGCACCAGCGCAACCCGGTCAGCGTCGCCGAGCTCGCCCGCACCGTGCCCGTGACCTTCATGGCCTTCGACCTGCTGCACCTCGACGACGACCCCGTCATCCAGCTGCCCTACACCGAACGCCGCGAGCTGCTGGAGACCGTCTTCACCCCCGGCTACCGCTGGCAGGTGCCCGTCCGCTTCCACGACCACGCCGAGGACGCCTTCGCCTCCTCCCGCCGCCTCGGCCTCGAAGGCGTCGTCTGCAAGCGGCTCGCCTCCCCCTACCGGCCCGGCAGGCGGACCGGAGAGTGGACCAAGGTCAAGAACGTCAGCGCCGTCGAGGTCGTCATCGGCGGCTGGAAGCCCGGCTCCGGGCGGCGCTCAGGCACCATCGGCTCCCTGCTGCTCGGCTCGTACGACGACGCCGGGCGCCTGCTGTTCATCGGGCACGTCGGCACCGGCTTCACCGAGGCCATGCTGGGCGACCTGCGCCGGCGCCTGGCCCCGCTGGAGCAGGACGACCCGCCCTTCGCCGAACCGGTCCCGCGCGAGCACGCCCGCGGCGCCCACTGGGTGCGGCCCGTCATGGTCGGCGAGGTCCAGTACGCCGAGGTGACCGGCGACCACCGGCTGCGCCACCCTTCCTGGCGCGGCCTGCGCCCCGACCGGCGGCCGGGCGAGGTCCGCCTGATCGGCCCCGGCTCGCCGGGCGGCGCCTCCGCCGTCGGCTGACCGCGGCGGCCGTCAGGTCTCGCTCGTGACGGCGGGCCTGGACGGCTCCGCCAGCGTGCGCGACAGCAGCCAGGCCGGTATCGCGACCAGCGCCAGGCAGCCCAGCGCCACCCGCAGCGACGCCGTCTCCGCCACCCAGCCGACCAGCGGGCTGGCCAGCCCGCCCGCGCTCACCGCCAGCCCCAGCGTCACCCCGCCCGCCGTGCCCACCCGCCGCGGCAGATAGTCCTGGCCCAGCGTCACGTGCAGCGAGAACGGCGCGTACAGGGTGATCGCCGCCGCCGCGACGAACACGTACATCAGCGGCCCCGGCGCCAGCACCACCCCGGCCACCGCCGGGACGCTCGCCGCGTACGCCGCCCGCATCGCCCGCACCCGGCCCCACCGCGCGGCCAGCCTGCCGCCCAGCACCGTGCCCACGGCCCCGCCCCCGAACAGCACGAACAGCGCCACCGCCCCCGCCGCCCCGCCCCCGGCGTACAGGGCCACGAAGGCGCTCAGCCCCACGTACACCACCGACCGGAAGACGATCACCAGCGTCAGCCGGGCGAACGACGCCCAGTCGTCGCGCCCCGACGCCTCCGCCGCCGCGCCGCGCGCCGCACCGCGCCCCGACAGCGCCCGGATCACCGGCAGCGTCACCAGCGCGCCCACCACCCCCGGCACCACCAGCCACGGCGAGGCGCCCAGTCCGCCCACCGCCAGCAGCGGCGTCACCAGCACCGGCGCCGACGCGAACCCCAGCGTCCCGCCCAGCGAGAACCAGCTCATCCGCACGTGGCTGCCCGCGCTGGCGATCCTCGCCAGCCGCGCCGACTCCGGGTGGTACGCGGCCACGCCCAGCCCCGACAGCGCCACCGCCAGCCAGGTCAGCGCGTACGAGTCCGTCACCCCGCTCAGCGCCACCCCGAGCCCCGCCGTCACCATGCTGGCCGGGATCAGCCACGGCATCCGCCACCGGTCCGCCAGCGCCCCGAACACCGGCTGCACCACCGACGACAGCAACGTCGCGGCCAGCACCACGCCCGACACCGCCACGTACCCGTAACCGCGCTCGGCCACCAGGAACGGCACCAGCGCGGGCACCGCCCCCTGGTAGACGTCCACCCCGGCGTGGCCGGCCGCCAGCATCCCCACCTTGTTCGCCCGCACGCCCCCGATCATCGCCGGGGCCTGGGATGGCGCGCTTCCGATAAAGTGCCAACTTGTCATGGAAATCCGCCATCTGCCGCAGGCGCCCACCGGCCTCCGCCCCCTGGAGCCGGGCAGCGGCATCGACGCCCACCGCCACGACACCCACCAGATCGTCTACGCCCGCCACGGCGTCCTCTCCGTCACCACCGGCGCCGGCACCTGGGTCGCCCCGGCCAACCGCGCCATCTGGATCCCGGCGGGCACCGTGCACGAGCACCGCGCCCACGGCGCCACCGAGGTGCGGCTGGTCGGCCTCACCGCCAACCCGCTGGGCCTGGGCCGCCCCGCCGTCCTCGCCGTCGGCCCGCTGCTCCGCGAGCTGATCATCGCCTACACCGGCGAGGCGGCACAGGCGGGCCCGGACGGCGGGGAGCGCGGGCGGCTGCTCGCCGTGCTGCTCGACCGGTTGCGCCGCTCCCCCGAGCAGCCGCTGCACCTGCCCACGCCGCGCGACCCGCGCCTGGCGGCCGTCTGCGCCGCGCTGCACGCCGACCCGGCGGACCCGCGGACGCTCGCCCGGCACGCCGCCGACGCGGGCACCAGCGACCGGACCCTGGCCAGGCTCTGCCGGGCCGAGCTCGGCATGACGTTCCCGCAGTGGCGCACCCAGCTCAGGCTGCACCACGCGCTGCTGCTCCTGGCCGAGGGCGGCACCGTCACCCAGGTGGCGCACCGGTGCGGCTGGTCGTCGGCGAGCGCCTTCATCGACGCGTTCCGGCGGGCGCTCGGGTACACCCCCGGCCGCGCCTTTACATTGTAGATTCGCTACACTCGTCCTGTGGGCAAGTCGAAGACCAAGGGCGGCACCCCCGCCACCGTCGCGCTGGAGCGGGCCAAGGCGGAGTTCACGCTCCACCCGTACGATCACGACCCCGCCGCGCAGGCCTATGGCGAGGAGGCCGCCGACGCGCTCGGCGTCCCCTACGAGCGGATCTTCAAGACCCTGGTGGCCGAGACAGAGGGCGGCCTGGCCGTCGCGGTGGTGCCGGTGGCGGGCAAGCTCGACCTCAAGGCGCTGGCCTCGGCGCTCGGCGGCAAGCGCGCGGCGATGGCCGACGCGGCCAAGGTGGAGCGGGTGACGGGCTACGTGGTGGGCGGCATCAGCCCGCTCGGGCAGCGCAAGCGGCTGCCGACCGTGGTCGACTCCTCGGCGCTGGAGTTCGAGACGGTCTACTTCTCGGCCGGCAAGCGCGGGCTGCAGATCGAGACCGCGCCGGCCCGCCTGATCGAGCTGACCGGGGCCGTGACGGCGCCCATCGGCAAGCCCGCCTGACGCCTCACCACCGGTTGCGCGGCGGGTGCCGCCGCTCGCCGAGCAGCCATTCGATGATCTTGCGGTGCCGCTTGGAGATCGGGTGGTCGCGGCCGCGGCGGTCGCCCCTCTCGCGCGTCTCCCCCCGCTCCTCCGCCAGCGCCTCTTCCAGGCCCGGCGTGTGACCGCCGCCGAAGCGCGACATGTCGGGGCCGTGGAAGCCCCGGTTCTCCTCGCCCCGCAGCGCCCGCCGCATCGAGTCCACCCAGATCGGCCCCGGCAGCGAGGCGCCCTGCACCGAGCCGTAGTACTGGCCGCCGATCTCCACGTTCCTCAGCGGGTGGCGGTAGGAGCCGCGGATGTCGCCGACGCTGACCGCGGCGGCGAGCCGGGGCGTGTAGCCGGCGAACCAGGCCGAGGTGTAGCCGTTGTTGGTGCCGGTCTTGCCGGCGGCGGGCATGCCGGGGTCCTGGCCGCGCATCGTGCCCTTGTCGAACACGCCGGTCAGCACGTGGCTGACCGCGTCGGCGACGGGCCGCTCGATCGCCTGGTGGCAGTCGGGCCGCACGCGGGTGCGCCGGTCGTTCCTGTCGGCGATCTCCACGATGGCCAGCGGGCGGCAGTACCGGCCGCGGGCCCCGAGCGCGGCGAACGAGGCGGCGACCGTGAGCGGGTCCATCTCGTTGACGCCCAGCGTGAACGTCGGCACCTCGCGCAGCGGCCGCCCGTCGGCCCTGACGACGCCGAGCTCCCTGGCGGTCTTGACCACGTCGCACAGGCCGACCTTGCGCTCCAGCATCATGTAGAAGATGTTGACCGACTTCCAGGTGCCGGTCTCCAGGCTGTGCGGGCCGCCGTCGCTGCCCTCGCCGCCGGCGTTGAACACCTGCGCCGACGGGTCGTTGACCGGCTTGCCCGCGCAGTCCCGGTAACCCTTCGAGGGCACCAGCGACCCCGGGGTGTCGAACCCGTCGCCGAACCGCCAGCCCTCCTTGAGCGCGGTGGCCAGCGTGAACACCTTGAACGTGGAGCCCGCCTGCAGCCCCTGCCCGCCGCCGTGCCGGACGTCGGCGACCAGGTTGTAGGTGGTGCGCGCGCCGCCCTTCTTGCCCGGCCCGACCTTCTTGCTGGCGGCCATCGCCCGGATCCAGCCGGTGCCGGGCTCCACCATCGCCTCGGCGGCCACCTCGGTGTCGTCGGGGTTCACCCGTTCCCTGATGGCCCGCTCCGCGGCCTTCTGCGCCTTCGGGTTCAGGCTGGTCCTGATCACCAGCCCGCCGCGTTCCATGCGGGCCCGCCGTACCGCCGCCGTGCTGCCGAAGACCTCGTTCGTCAGCAGCTCGCGGTGCACGTACATGCAGAAGTACGGGTGCTCGCTCTGCGAGCAGCCGCCGGGCTCGGGCTTGAGCTTCAGCCCGAGCGGGCTCGCCTTGGCCTCGGACGCCTGTTCGCGGGTGATCAGCTTGAGTCCCGCCATGCGGTCGAGGACCAGGTCGCGGCGTTCCTTGAGGCGCGCGCGCTGTGCGCGGCCGATGGACGGGTCGGTCGAGTACGGGGTGCGCACTGCCCCGGCCAGGGTGGCCGCCTCGGTGAGGGTCAGCTCGGCGGCCGAGGTGGAGAAGAAGCGCCTGGCCGCCGCCTCGACGCCGTGCGCGCCGGCGCCGAAGTAGGCGATGTTCAGGTACTTCTCCAGGATTTCGCCCTTGCGGTACTTGCGTTCCATCGCCAGCGCCAGCCGCAGCTCGTGGATCTTGCGGGAGACGCTGGGGGCGCGGGCCCGGTCCCGTTCCTCCTCGGTCTTGGCGCTCTCCACCAGGATGTTCTTCACCAGCTGCTGGGTGAGCGAGGAACCGCCCTGCTTGATGGAGCCCGCCCGGGTGTTGGCGATGAGCGCCCGGAGCGTGCCGATGACGTCCATGCCGCCGTGCTCGTAGAAGCGGGCGTCCTCGATCGCCACGATGGCCTGCCGCATCACCGGCGCCACCTGGTCCAGCCGTACCGTGGTCCGGTTGGCCTGGTAGAACTGGGCGAAGGTGTGCCCGCTCACGTCCACCAGCCGCGTCACCTCGCTGAGCGGCTCCTCGCGCGGCGCCGGCGGCAGGTGCGTGAAGGTGTCGGCGGTGCCCTTCGCGGCCAGGCCCGCCCCGGCGACGACGGGCGCGGCGAACGCCGCGACCAGCACCCCGCCGAGGGCGCCCACCATGCCGAGCGTGGCGATGGATGTGCGGACAGTCACGACATTGATGTGCGACCGCCCGATCCCCGGCAAACGCCCGATTCCTGTCTCTTTACTAACCTCTGCTGATGTTCAGACCAAGTGACTGGAACTGCTCGAACGGGTGGTGGTAGCCGCGCTCGATGTGGTGCACGCCGCGCAGCGTCGAGCGCCCGTCGGCCACGGCTGCTGCCAGCACCGCGGAGAACCCGGCCCGGATGTCGGGCAGCGTCACGTCGGCGCCCCGCAGCTGGGACACCCCGCGCACGACGGCCGAGTGGCGCGCGTTGGTGTCGTGGTAGCGGCAGGCGGGGCCGCCGAGGCACTGGTCGAACACCTCGATCTCGCAGCCCATGCTCTTCAGCGCCGGCACGTACACCAGACGGTTCTCGAACACCGTCTCGTGCAGCACCGACATCCCCTGGCTCTGCGTGAACAGCACCATGAGCGGCGTCTGCCAGTCGGTCATGAACCCCGGATGGGTGTCGGTCTGCACGGCCGCCGCCCGCAGCCCTTCCGGCGGCGCGGTGGCGCACAGGTACTCGTCGTTGATGTCGAACCGGGCGCCCATCCTGGCCAGCGTGGTGATCGCGGTGACCAGCCGGTCCTGCGGGCAGCCGTGCACGCGCACCTCGCCGCCGGTGATCAGCCCCGCCGCGAGGTACGAGAACGCCTCGATGCGGTCGCCGGCCAGCCAGGTCGAGGCGCCGCGCAGCCGCTCCACGCCCTCGATGACGATCCGGCGGTCCGGCGACAGCTCGATCATGGCGCCCATCCGCTGCAGGAACAGCGCCAGCTCCACCACCTCGGGCTCGGTGGCCGCGTTCTTCAGCACGGTCTTGCCCTCGGCCAGGACCGCGGACATGAGGATCGTCTCGGTCGCGCCCACGCTCGGGTACGGCAGCTCCAGGCGGGTGCCGTGGAGCCGTCCCGCCTTGGCGAACACGCCGGTGTCACCGACCTCCACCTCGGCGCCCATCGCGCGCAGCGCCTCCACGTGGAAGTTGATCGGCCGCCGCCCGATCGGGTCACCGCCGACCAGCGGCACGAACGCCTCCCCCGCCAGGTGCAGCAGCGGGCCCAGCATGAGGATCGGGATGCGGTTCAGCCCGGTGAACGCGTCGGGCACCCGCGGCCTGATCTCCTGGCCCCGGCCGATGCGGATCTCCGTCTTGCTGATCTCGACGTGGATGCCGAGCGCCTCCAGCATGGCGGCGGTGATGCCGACCTCGCCCACCTCGGGGGCGTTGTGGATGGTGCTCTCGCCGCCGCCGAGCATGGCGGCGACCATGTGCTTGGAGACCCCGTTCTTCGACCCGCGCACCACGACATCGCCGCGAAGCGGGCCAGAGGGTTCTATCACCCAGACCTTCTCTTCAATCACGAAGTGAGCCTAACCGGGAGATACCATCGATCTGGTCCTGCCGGCGATTGAAGGGGCGTGGCGTGACGAGGGAAGTACGCGCGTTCGCGATCACTGTCCTCGCACTCGCCGCCCTCGGGCTTCCCGCCGGCCTTCTGTGGTCCGCCCTGTCGCCGCGGCCTCCGTACCGGGTCTTCGACCAGGCGCCGACGCTGGCGGACCCGTCCACGCAGGCGCTCATCGCGGCGGACGGCTGGTTCGCCACGATCACCGGCGGGCTGGGGCTGGCGTGCGGGGCGCTGGCCTGGTTCCTCAGCCGCCGCGTCCAGCTCCCGGTCCTCCTGGGGCTCTGCCTGGGCGGGGCCGCGGGCGCCCTGGCCGCCTGGTGGATCGGCACGACCGTCACCGTGGGCGTCGTCACCGTCGAGGCCTCGGCCTTCCCCGGCGTCACGTTCGTCCCCGGCCCGCTGGATCTGACGGCCAAGGGCGTCCTGGTGTCGTGGCCGATGCTCGCGGTGGGGCTCTTCGGGTTCCTGGAGGGCATGCACGGCTACCGCGAGTCCCCCCTCCGCAAGCCCCACCCGCCCACCGGGGACGGCCCTCCCCCGCCCGGCTGAGGCCGTCAGAGGGGCGGGTGGTGCGAGGCGTGGCCGGTGGCCTGTTCGAAGGCGCGGGCCACCCGCAGGACGCGGGCGTCGGCGAAGGGACGGCCGATGATCTGGACCCCCACCGGCAGCCCCGACGGCGTGAACCCGGCGGGGACGGACGCGGCCGGGGCGTGCATCACGCTGACCCAGTAGGCGGACCGCATCCACGCCAGGTAGTCGGGCAGCTCCACGCCGTCGATCGCGCGCACGTACGGCTCCTCCGCAGGGAACGGCGGCACCTGGCTGACCGGGGCGATGAGCACGTCGTAGGAGTCGAAGAAGTCCGCCATCCGCTGGTAGAGACGGCTGCGGGCGCGCTCGGCGCGGGCCAGGTCGGCGCCGGTGACCTCGCGCCCCCGCTCGACGTTCCACGCGGTGTTGGCCCCGAGCCCGTCGAGTTCGCCGTAGGCCAGCGCGTAGAACCACGCGCGGTAGGTGCGGAAGGCCACCTCGGCGTCCTCCAGGTCCAGCTCGACCTCCTCCACGCGGGCGCCGAGCCGCTCGAACACCGCGGGCGCGGTCGCGGTGACCGCCGCCGTCGCGGCGTCGACCGGCAGCCCGCCGAGGTCGGGGCTCCACGCCACGCGCAGCCCGGCCACCCCCTCCTCCGGCTCGGGCGCGTACGCCTCCTTGATCGCGTACGGCGAGCGCGGGTCGAACCCGGAGATGACCGACAGCATCAGGCTCAGGTCGTCGACGTTCCTGGCCATCGGCCCCTGCACCGACAGCGTGTACCAGGCCGCGATCTCGGAGACCGCCGGCACCCGCCCCGGCGTGGGTCGCAGCCCGGCCACGTTGCAGAACGACGCGGGGTTGCGCAGCGACCCGCCCATGTCGGAGCCGTCGGCCAGCGGCACCATCCCGGTGGCCAGCGCCGCCGCCGCGCCGCCGCTGCTGCCGCCGGCGGACCTGGTCAGGTCGTACGGGTTGCGGGTGAGGCCGAACACGTCGTTGACGGTGTGGGAGCCGGTGCCGAACTCGGGCGTGTTGGTCTTGCCCACGGTGATCGCGCCCGCCGCCTTCAGCCGCCGCACCACCAGGTCGTCGCGCTCCGGCACGTGGCCGGCGAACAGCGGCGAGCCGTAGGTGGTCCGGATCCCCGCGGTGTCGGTGAGGTCCTTATGCGCGACCGGGACGCCGTGCAGCGGGCCGACCGGCTCGACGGCGTCGGCGGCCTTGGCGGCGTCCATGGCCTGTTCGGCGACGAGGGTGACGACGGCGTTGACCCGGGGGTTGACCTGCTCGATGCGGTCGAGGTGGGCCTGGAGCACCTCGACCGCGCTCACCTGGCGGGTACGGATCAGATGGCTGAGCTCGGTGGCGCTCAGGTAGTGCAGTTCGCTCACCCCGTGATCCTCCCCCACCCGGGGGCGGCCCACGATGGCGAGGTCTGCCCAGGCAGCGGCCCCGGCCTGGTCGAACTCCGCCACCGGCGGACGGGTCAGGCCCCCAGGCAGGCCGGGCCGAGCAGCTGCTTCAGATCGCCCATCAGCGCCGGTGACGGCGCCACCCGCAGCCGGTCGTCGACCCGCAGGACGGTCGTCTTGGGGCCGTTGTGGACCTGGAGGTGGACCTCGGAGGTGCCGGGGTGGGTGGTCAGGATCTCCTTGAGCCTGCTCACCACGGGGGCGGTGCAGCGGTTGAGCGGCAGGCTCACCAGCAGCGGCCCGCCGGCCTCCTGGGTGAGGTCGGGCGCCGTCACCTCCATCGCGATGATCTTGCCGATGTCCTCACGCTTGTCGATGCGGCCCTTGACGAACACGATCGCGTCCTCGGCCAGGATCGTCGAGCAGAGCTGGTAGGCCGACGGGAAGATCATCACCTCGATGGCGCCCTCCAGGTCCTCAAGCTGGGTGAGCACCCACGTGTCGCCCTTCTTGGTGACCTTGCGCTGCACGCCCGACAGGATGCCGCCGACGGTGACCACCTGGCCGTCGGGACGGCTGTCGTCCTGCAGCGCCGCGATCGAGCAGTCGGCCCCGGCGGCCAGGATGTGCTCGACGCCGAACAGCGGGTGGTCGGACACGTACAGGCCGAGCATCTCCCGCTCGAACTGCAGCAGCGTGGTCTTGTCCCACTCGCCCACCGGGATCTGCACGTCGAAGGTCTGGTCCTCGCCGCCCTCGATCGCGCCGAACAGCGAGTCCTGGCCGATGGCCTCGTTCTTCTTGATGTCGATGATCGCGTCGACGGCCTGTTCGTGCACCATGACCAGGCCCTTGCGGACATGGCCGAGCGAGTCGAACGCGCCGGCCTTGATCAGCGACTCGATGACGCGCTTGTTGCAGACGAGCGCCGGCACCTTGCGCAGGAAGTCCTTGAAGTCGGCGAAGCGGCCCTTCTCCTTGCGCGCGTTGATGATGCCGTCGACGACGTTGGCGCCCACGTTGCGGATGGCCGACAGGCCGAAGCGGATGTCGGTGCCGCGCGGGGTGAAGTCGAAGTCGGAGTCGTTGACGTCCGGCGGGAACACCTTGATGCCCATCCGGCGGCACTCGTTGAGGTAGAGGGCCGACTTGTCCTTGTCGTCCTTGACCGACGACAGCAGCGCGGCCATGTAGGCGGCGGGGTGGTTGGCCTTGAGGTAGGCCGTCCAGTAGGACACCAGGCCGTAGCCGGCGGTGTGGGCCTTGTTGAAGGCGTAGTCGGAGAACGGCAGCAGGATGTCCCACAGCGCCTTGATGGCGGCGGCGGAGAAGCCGTTGTCCTTCATGCCCTGCTCGAAGGTCACGAACTGCTTGTCGAGCTCGGACTTCTTCTTCTTGCCCATCGCGCGCCGCAGCAGGTCGGCGCCGCCCAGCGAGTAGTTGGCGACCTTCTGCGCGATGGCCATGACCTGCTCCTGATAGACGATCAGGCCGTGGGTCGTGGACAGGATCTCCTTGAGCGGCTCTTCGAGCTCAGGGTGGATCGGGGTGATCTCCTGCTGGCCGTTCTTGCGCAGGGCGTAGTTGGTGTGGGAGTTGGCGCCCATCGGGCCGGGGCGGTAGAGCGCGAGGGCGGCGGAGATGTCTTCGAAGTTGTCGGGGCGCATGAGCCGCAGCAGCGAGCGCATGCCGCCGCCGTCGAGCTGGAAGATGCCCAGCGTGTCGCCGCGGGCCAGCAGCTCGTAGGCCTTGCGGTCGTCGAGCGGCAGCGCCAGCAGGTCGATCTGCTCGCCGGTGGTGGCCTCGATCATCTTCAGGCAGTCGTCGATGATCGTGAGGTTGCGCAGGCCCAGGAAGTCCATCTTCAGCAGGCCGAGCGTCTCGCAGGTCGGGTAGTCGAACTGCGTGATGATCACACCGTCGGAGTCGCGGCGCATGATCGGGATGTGGTCGGTCAGCACCTCGGCGGACATGATCACGCCGGCGGCGTGCACGCCGGTCTGCCTGATCAGGCCCTCCAGGCCCTTGCCGAGGTCGATCGTCGCCTTGACGTCGACGTCCTCCTCGTAGAGCCTGCGCAGCTCGCCCGCCTCGGCGTAGCGGGGGTGGTCGCTGTCGAAGATGCCCGACAGCGGGATGTCCTTGCCCATCACGGCGGGCGGGAACGCCTTGGAGACCTTGTCGCCGAGGGCGTACGGGTAGCCCAGGACGCGGCCGGCGTCCTTGATGGCGGCCTTGGCCTTGATGGTGCCGAACGTGGCGATCATCGCGACCTTGTCGGCGCCCCACTTCTCCGTGACGTAGCGGATCACGTCGCCGCGCCTGCGCTCGTCGAAGTCGATGTCGACGTCGGGCATGGAGACGCGCTCGGGGTTGAGGAACCGCTCGAAGATCAGGCCGTGCGGGATCGGGTCGAGGTCGGTGATGCCGAGCGCGTACGCCACCAGGGAGCCGGCCGCTGAGCCACGGCCGGGGCCGACGCGGATGCCGTTGTTCTTCGCCCACATGATGAAGTCGGCGACCACGAGGAAGTAGCTCGGGAAGCCCATCTGGACGATGACCCGCAGCTCGTTCTCGACCCAGGCGCGGTGCTCCTCGTCGACGCCCTCGGGGAAGCGGCGCTCAAGCCCTCTCCAGACCTCCTGGCGGAAGAACTCCTCCTCGGTCAGGCCGTCGGGCACGGGGAAGGTCGGCATGAGGTTCTTGTGCTCGAAGAACCCGGCGGGGTCGACCTTCTCGGCCACCAGCAGCGTGTTGCGGCAGCCCTCGGCCCACAGGTCGGAGGAGTCGACGGCGCGCATCTCGTCGGCGGTCTTGATGTAGTAGCCGCTGCCGTCGAACCGGAACCGGTCGGGGTCGGACAGCTGCTTGCCGGTCTGGATGCAGAGCAGGGCGTCGTGGGAGGAGGCGTCGGACTCGTAGGTGTAGTGGGAGTCGTTGGTGACCAGCGGCGGGATGCCCAGCTCCTTGCTGATGCGGGTCAGCCCGTCGCGGACGCGGCGCTCGATGTCGAGGCCGTGGTCCATGACCTCCAGGAAGAAGTTGTCCTTGCCGAAGATGTCCTGGAACTTGGCGGCGGCCTTGACCGCCTCGTCGTACTGGCCGAGCCTGAGCCTGGTCTGCACCTCGCCGGAGGGGCAGCCGGTGGTGGCCATCAGCCCGTCGGCGTGCTCGGCGAGGATCTCGGCGTCCATCCGCGCCCACTTGCGGACGAAGCCCTCGGTGTAGGCGCGCGAGGACAGCCGCATCAGGTTGTGCAGGCCGGTCTTGTTGCGCGCCCAGATCGTCATGTGGGTGTAGTAGCCGCCCGCGGAGACGTCGTCCTTCTTCTGGTGCGGCTCACCCCACAGCACCGGCTTCTTGTTGAAGCGCGAGGCGGGGGCGACGTAGGCCTCGATGCCGATGATCGGCTTGACGCCCGCGCCGGTCGCCTGCCGGTAGAAGTCGTAGGCGCCGTGCATGTTGCCGTGGTCGGTGATCGCGATCGCCGGCATGCCCAGCTCGCCGACCTGCTTGAACATCTGCTTGAGCCGCGCGGCCCCGTCGAGCATGGAGTATTCGGTGTGCACGTGCAGATGGACGAACGAGTCGCTGGACGACATGGAGCGGCGCCTCCCGGTCTGAACGTGTGGTGTGCGCTCCGACTCTAGTGGTCCGCACCGACACTCCGGGCGTGGCCTGGGGACGGCGTGCCGGACCCCTCTCCTTCGATCAGCGCCTATACCCTCTCCGTGACGGAAAGTCACGAAGGAGACACTCAGTGCACACGGAGTCCGACGAAGGATACCGGCCCGCCCTGGGCAACCGCCAGGTGCAGATGATCGCCATCGGCGGCGCGATCGGCGTGGGGCTGTTCCTGGGCGCCGGCGGGCGGCTGGCCGCCGCGGGGCCGGCCCTGGTGCTGTCGTTCGCGGCCGCGGGGCTGGCGGCGTTCTTCGTCATGCGGGCGCTCGGGGAGCTGGCGCTCTACCGGCCCGCCTCGGGCTCCTTCGTGGTGTACGCGCACGAGTTCATCGGGCCGTGGGCCGCCTTCGCCAGCGGGTGGATGTACTGGTTCAACTGGGCGTTCACCGGCGTCGCCGAGCTGGTCGCGATCGCCACCTACGTCCACTACTGGGCGCCGGCGTTCCCGCAGTGGCTGACGGCGCTGCTCGCGCTGGCCTTCGTGCTCGTGGTGAACCTCCTGTCGGTGAAGCTCTTCGGTGAGCTGGAGTTCTGGTTCGCGCTGCTGAAGGTGCTGGCCATCGTCACGTTCCTGGTGGTCGGGCTGGTGCTGGTGGTGTTCACCGTCGGCCAGGCGACGCCGGCGAACGCGGTGGCCCACGGCGGGTTCTTCCCGACCGGGTTCCCGCTGGTGCTGATGAGCCTGCAGTCGGTGGTGTTCGCGTACGCGTCGATCGAGCTGGTCGGCATCGCCGCGGGCGAGACGGCCCGGCCCGAGAAGGTGATGCCGAAGGCGGTCAACGGCGTGGTGTGGCGGATCGCGCTCTTCTACGTGGGCTCGGTGCTGCTGCTGTCGATGGTCCTGCCGTGGACCGCCTACGAGGCCGGCACGTCCCCGTTCGTCACGGTGTTCGCCGGTCTGGGCGTGCCGTGGGCGGCCGACGCCATGAACCTCATCGTGATCACCGCCGCGCTCTCGTCGTGCAACTCCGGCCTGTACGCGACGGGCCGCATCGTCCGGTCGATGGGACTCAAGGGCGAGGCGCCCGGCTTCACCGCCGCGCTCAGCCGGCGCCGCATCCCGATCGGCGGGGTGCTGTTCACCGCGTCGATGTTCCTGGCGGGCATCGCCCTGTTCTCCTTCGTGCCGGAGCGCGCCTTCAACATCGCCACCGCGTGCGCCTCGCTGGGCGTGGTCACCACCTGGGGCACGCTGGTCTACTGCCAGCTCCGCCTGCGGCGCACCGGGCACCGCTCCGCCTTCCCGATGCCCGGCACCCCCTACACCAACTGGCTCACCCTGGCCTTCCTCGCCCTGGTGGTCTTCCTGATGCCGTTCGCCGACCGGGACCAGCGGGTCGCCTTCTACCTGCTCCCGGTCGTCGCCGCCGGCATCGCCGCCGGGTGGTTCCTGCTCCGCCTCCGCAGGAAGCGCCTCGCGGCCGCGGCCGATCCGGCCTCCCCCGCGGTCAGTCCAGCCGAGTGACACCGGCCAGGCGTGCCAGGTCCTCGCCGGTCAGCCGCAGCGCCCCCGCGGCCACGTTCTCGGCGAGGTGGTCCGGGTTCCCGGTGCCGGGGATGGCCAGCACGTGCGGCCCCTGCGCCAGCGTCCAGGCCAGCCGGACCTGCGCGGGCGTCGCGCCGTGGGCGCGCGCGACGGCCCGCACGGACTCCTGCTCCCCGGCGACCGCTCCCCGCTCGCGCCCCGCGCCGGCGATCGCGAAGAACGGCACGTACGCGATGCCCTGTTCGCCGCAGGCCCGCAGGAACTCCTGCTCGGCGGCCGGCGCCCCCACGGTGTAGGCGTTCTGCACGCAGACCACCGGCGCGATGGCCACGGCCTCCGCCAGCTGGGCCGGTGTGGCGTTGGACAGGCCCAGATGGCGGACGAGCCCGGCGTCGCGGAGCTCGGCCAGCGCGCCGAAGTGCTCGGCGATCGAGCCGGTCGCGCGGCTCCGCGGGATGCGCAGGTTCACCACGTCCATGTGGTCCCGGCCGAGCTGGCGCAGGTTCTCCTCCACCTGGCCGCGCAGCTGTCCTGGCGTGGCCCAGATCCACTCGCCCGACGGGTCCCTGCCCGCCCAGACCTTGGTGGCGATGACCAGGCCCTCCGGGTAAGGCGACAGCGCCCGGTTGATCAGCTCGTTGGCGGACCGCGTCGAGGAGAAGTAGAACGCGGCGGTGTCGATGTGGTCGACCCCGAGGTCGATCGCGCGGCGCAGCACGGCGATCGGGCGGTCGCGGTCGCTCGGCGTGCCGAGGCCGAAGGCGGCGCCGCCCGTGAGCCGCATCGCGCCGAAGCCGATGCGGTTGACGGTCAGGTCGCCGAGCTTCCAGGTGCCGGCGGCGGGGGTCTGCGTGGTCATGCGGGGCCTCACGTCGTCGAAGGGGGATCCGGACATGAAAAAAGCCTCCCCGGCGGACGTGGTCCGCGCCGGGAAGGCTCAGGCGATCACCGGAATCTTAGCAGTCCGGGCGGCTGAAGATCACCGCGGGGCCGGAACGTACGCAAAACGACCGTGACCGTAAGCAGTCCCCTGATCTACCCTCGAAGGCGGAGTCTCGGGGGAGGTCGCACTGACTGGGGTGAGGAAGGCGGCGGGCGTCGTCGCGGCGGTGCTGCTCGGCGTGGCGCTGGCCGTCGCGGGGCTGCCGGCGGGTGTCTACACGGGGTTCGCGTGCGCGCTGCTGGACGCCGGCTGTCCGGCGACCGGGGAGCCGGCGGGCCGGCTCCCGCAGGTGACCAGGCTGACCGCAGCCGAGGTCGCGCTCGGCGGGGCCTACGTGGCGCTGGGCGACTCCTACTCGTCCGGCGAGGGCGTCTACCGGCGCGGGGAGGCGCCGTTGGACGGCGGCGCCGACCGTTGCCACCGCGCCGGCGGCTCGTACGTGCCGCTCGTGGCGGGCGCCCACGCGTTCGGCGGCGAGACGGGGTTCTGGGCGTGCAGCGGCGCGACCACCGGCAACCTGCTGCGCGGCCAGCACGGCCAGCAGCCGCAGATCGAGCGCGTCGGCGCCGGCACGAGCCTGGTGACGCTGAGCATCGGCGGCAACGACGCGGGGTTCGCGCCGGTGCTCACCGAGTGCATCGTCAAGTTCCCGTGGTCGTCGGCCTGCGTCGACCAGGACGCCGAGGTGCGGCACCGGATCGGGGAGCTTCGCGGCAGCATGCGGGCCGTGCTGGCCGAGATCAGGACGCGCGCGCCCGAGGCGAGGGTGGTGCTGCTGGGCTACCCGCGGCCGTTCCCCGCCTCGCCGCCGGGGCGGATCGACAACCTCGGCGTCGCCGACCAGCGCTGGCTCAACTCGATGACCGAGCGGCTGAACGGCGTCGTGCGCGAGGTGGCCGACGAGTTCGACCGGGCGATCGTCGCCTTCGGCGGGCCCGGCAGCGTCGAGTACGTGGACGCGTACGAGGCGTTCGACGGCCACGAGGTGGGCCGGCCGCGCCCGTACCTCAACGGGGTGATCGTGGACATGGAGCAACTCACCGTGGATCCGCGCAGCTTCCACCCGACGGCCGACGGCTACCGCCGCTTCGCCGAACTGATCAACGCCCAGATCACGACGGGCCCCGGCCGCCCGCTGAACAACTTCCACCTCAGCACGCCCTGAGGAAGCACCACCCGCGCCGCGGAACCCCCTTCTCACAGCGCCTCCGGACCCGGAGGCCCCCAGCGTCGCCGCCACGGGAGGTCCTCCGGCATCACCCATCGGAGGTCCTCCCCTCCTGGCATTCGGCTGCCGAGGGTCTCCCCCGGGAGCGTCGCGGGCCGTCTGAGCGGGCAGGGCGGCTGCTCATCCGGTCGCGCGTTCCTCCGCGAGCTGCAGGCCGGCCTCGATGACCGCGTTCATGACGGGAGCCAGCCTGGCCTCGCCCAGGCTGGGGGCGCGTTCGGCCATCCGGGCCACCAGGGCGCGCTCGCGGCCGGGGTCGCGGCCCGCGAAGCCGCCGACCGGCTTGAGCCGCTGGACGCGGCCCGCGAGGGCGGCGCGGCGCTCCAGGAGGGTGGCCAGGGCGGCGTCCACGCGGTCGATCGCCTGACGGCACTCGGCCAGCGTGGCCGGGTCCTCCGGGCGGAGCAGGGCGCCGACGAGGGCGGCCGCCTCCTCCGCCTCGTGCCGCCCGTCGGCGGACACGATCAGGCCGTCGGCGCCCGCAGCGACGGCGGCCGTCGACAGGCCGGGGTCGGCGGTGACGTCCGCCAGCACCGGGCGGCCCGACACGGCGCGCGCCTCGCGCAGCAGCCCCAGGTCGGCGTGCTCGCACAGGATCACCTGGACGCCGCCCTCCGCCTCGCAGTAGTCGGCCACGCCCAGCCACTCCTCCAGGGTGGCCGTGCGGCGGCGTTCCACCACCACCGGCAGCCCCAGCCCCGCCACCGCGCGCACCAGCGGGATGTCCCTGGTCCACGCGCCGCCGATGACCACGCCCTGCGCGCTGGCCGCGATGGCGGGCAGGTCGGCGGCGCTCGCGGGCTCGGCGAGCGTGACGGCGGCGGGCAGCACCGCGTCAGGCTCGCGCAGGCTCACCCGGTCACTGATCACCACGGCGGGCCCTTCGCCCACGGGATGGCCGCCCAGCGGGACCACGTGGCGTTCCAAGGTCGATGACATCTCGGCTCCCCACTCGGCCGGCTCACCGGGAGCCGGCAAAGAACGTGAAAAGGCAGAGACGAGGCGTCTCTGCCTTTGTTGCCGGCTCCAGGTGGTCGCTAGCTGACGACCGGCCCTCCCGGAGCCGGCTCGGTAAACACGTAGCGACGAGTCATGTTCGCACTTTACACGGCTCACTCCACCTAGTGGGACGGGCTTCTCGAATAGCGGACTGTCCTCGCGGCGAGTCGCCGTTGATCCCCGGCTATGGGAGTATTTCTTGGCCTAGAGGGAGGGTTTGAGGCCGTTGATGTCGGATCACAAGCCGGGCGGACGCCGCATCGCCGGTCGTTACCACCTGCAAGAACCCATTGGCAAGGGTGGCATGGGCATCGTGTGGCGAGCCCATGACGAACTGCTCGACCGCACCGTCGCGGTCAAGGAGGTCAGATACGCGGCCGCTCTGGGCGACGAGGTGCAACTGCTGAACCGGCGCACGATGCGTGAGGCGCGGGCCGCGGCCAGGTTCGAGCATCCCAACGTGATCGTCGTGCACGACGTGATCGAGGAGGACGGCCGGCCCTGGATCGTCATGCAGCTCGTGCAGTCACGGTCGCTCGGCGCCGTGATCAAGAACGACGGGCCGCTCCCTCCCAAGCGGGTGGCCGAGATCGGCCTGGCGGTGCTCGACGCGCTGCACCGCGCCCACGAGGCGGGGGTGCTCCACCGCGACGTCAAACCGGAGAACGTCCTGCTGGCCGACGACGGCCGCGTGGTGCTGACCGACTTCGGCATCGCCACGCTGGAGACCGAGACGCAGCTGACGGTGACCGGCCTGGCCGGCACGCCGGCGTTCATCGCCCCCGAGCGGCTGAAAGGGCTGCCCGCGCGGCGCGAGTCCGACCTGTGGGCGCTGGGCGCGACGCTCTACACCGCCGTCGAGGGCCGCTCGCCGCACGAACGCGGCAACGCCCTGGCCACCATGCACGCCGTGCTCACCGACGAGCCCGACCCGGCCACGCACGCCGGGCCGCTGGCGCCGGTGATCGACGGGCTGCTGGCCAAGGAGCCGGTGCAGCGGCTCATGTACGAGGAGACGGAGCGGCTGCTGCGGCAGACGATCGCCGCGTCGAGCGAGCCACCGGCCGTGCGGACGGCGAAGATGCCGAAGGTGCCGCCGGTCGAGGACGACATGCCGACCGACCCCAACCTGATGCCGGTGCCCCCGCCCCGTCCCGCTCCTCAGCCGGTGTCCAAGCCCGCGCCCCGGCCCTCCGTGGCGCCGCCGCCCGAGACCGGCGCGCGGATCACGCCGGCGACCGAGCACCCACCGACGCCGCCTCACGACGCCGAGTCCACGATGAACGCCGACTCGGCCGGCAGGCGCCAGGCGCTGCCGGTGATCGCGGCCGTGACGGCCGTGCTCCTGGTCGCGGGCGTCGGCGGCTACCTCGGCCTGCGGGCCACCCCGGAGGACCCGTCCGGCGGCCCCGGACCTACGACGGCGGCCAGCACCGCCGCCACCTCCGAGCCGACCGGCGCGGCGACCACGGACGCGGCCGAGCCGTCGTCGAGCCCTTCCCCCACGGTCAGCGAGTCCCCGTCGGCCACGCCCTCCCCCACGCCCACCGAGGAGGAGACGGCACAGGCCGCCACCCTGCCCTCGGGCTGGAAGTGGTACAAGGACAAGCAGCTCGACTTCACCATAGGGCTGCCCAAGGGCTGGGACGTCTACAAGCGTGAGGGTTCCCAGGTGTTCTTCCGCGGGCCCGGCGCGGGCTCCAACGCGTTCGTGTCGGTCGACCGGGCCTCTAAGCCCGGCAGCGACCCGGTCAAGGACTGGCGGAAGCAGGAGAAGACGGCCAAGTACGGGTTCGGCGGCTACCAGCTGATCGACATCAAGGCGGTCGACTACCAGAAGGCCGCCGCCGACTGGGACTTCACCTGGAACACCAACACCGGCAAGACGAGGGTGCGCAACCGGGGATTCATCACCGACAACGGCCGTGGTTACGCCATCTACTGGCACAACCTCGCAAGTCGCTGGAAGAAGGACTACCACTTCTTCGAGACGTTCTGCGCGACCTTCAAACCCGACCAGTAGGCTGCCCCGCGTGGACAGGCAGGTCGGCAATCGCTACCGCCTCGTCGAGCCGCTCGGTGAGGGCGGCATGGGCGTGGTGTGGCGTGCCTACGACGAGCTGCTCGACCGTACGGTCGCGATCAAGGAGGTCCGCTACAGCGGGGTCGGCGAGCGGCAGCGGGCCGAGCTCAACCGCAGGACCATCCGCGAGGCCAGGGCCGCGGGCCGTCTGGACCACCCGTCGGTGGTGGTCATCCACGACGTCGTCGAGGAGGACGGGCGGCCGTGGATCGTCATGCAGCTCGTCCGTTCCCGCTCCCTGGCGGAGGCGATCCGCGCGGACGGGCCGCTGCCGGTGGCGCGGGCTGCGGCGATCGGCGCGCGGGTGCTCGACGCGCTCCGCGCCGCGCACGCGACCGGGGTGCTGCACCGCGACGTCAAGCCGGAGAACGTGCTGCTGGCCGACGACGGGCGGGTGGTGCTGACGGACTTCGGCATCGCCACCATGGAGTCCGAGGCGGGGCTGACGGCGACCGGCAGCCTCGTGGGCACGCCCGCGTACATGCCTCCCGAGCGGCTGAACGGCGAGCCCGCCAGGCCCGAGTCCGACCTGTGGTCGCTGGGTGCGACCCTGTACGCGGCGGTGGAGGGCGGGCCGCCGTTCCGGCGCGACTCGTGGGCGGCGACGGTGGCGGCGGTGCTCCGCGACGCGGTCGAGCCGCCCCGCCGGGCCGGGGCGCTGACACCGGTGATCATGGGCTGGCTCCAGCGGGACCCGGGCACCCGCCTGCCCGCCGGCCAGGCCGCCCAGCTCCTCAACGCCGCGTCCATGGACCGGCCCTTCCCCGGCCACGGACACCAGCCGCCCAGCCCGTACGGCGCATTCCACCAGCAACCGGCACCCCTCACCCCCGACAACCGATACGCAAGCCCACCGGCAGACCCCGCACCCCACGCCCCCGCAGCCCAACATGGCGCGGGCCCAGCGCCCCACCACGCCAGCACCCCGTACGGAACCTCGGGCCCTCACGACGTGGGCTCGGGACCCCACCACGCCGGCGCCTCGGGGCCCCACGGCGCGGGCCCAGCGCCTCATCACGCCGGCGTCCCGCACGGGCATTCGGGTCCGGGCGGAGGGGGTCCCGCCCTGCTCGACTCTCACGGAGGCTCTGGCTCGTACGGGACGCCACCGCAGGGGACGGGCCCGCAGAGGTCCCCGCATGGGACGGTGACCGGCGGTGGGCGGTCGGGCGGGAAGCGGTGGGTCGTGGTGGCGGCGGCCGTGGCCGCGCTCGTGGTGGTCGGCGGCGGAGGCGTGGTGCTCGTCAATCTGCTGGGGAGCGAACCGGGCATCGGTGCCGTCGGGCCGACGGAGAGCACCCACGGGCCGTCCGGAGAGCCTCCGCGCCAGCCGACCCGGGAACCTGGTGGGGACCCGACAGCGGGCGGTACAGGGGAGCCGACGGGCGAGCCCACCGGGAATGCGAGCGGCGAGCCGACCGGGAACACGACCGGAGAGCCCACCGGGAACGCGACCGGAGAGCCCACCGGGAACGCGACCGGCGAGCCCACCGGGAACCCGGTCCCCGCCGGTTGGCGGGCGTATCGGAACGCGGCCGGCGGGTTCTCGGTCGCCGTGCCGCGCGGCTGGCGCGCCGTCAAGAACCCGCAGCGCGACAGCGTCACCTTCAGCGGCCCCGGCACCCCCGGCGTGATGATCGTCGAATGGACCGTCCCCGAGGGCGACCACGCGACCCCGGCCGACCACTGGCGGGCGCTGGAGCGGGAGATCCTCCGCAAGGGCGAGTTCCCCGGCTACGAACGCGTCGCCATCCGCGCGATCGAGTACCAGGGCCGCCCCGCCGCCGACTGGGAGTTCACCCGCTCCCGCGACGGCACCGCGATCCACGTGATCAACCGCGGTTTCACCACCGCCGGCGGCCGCCCGTTCGCGCTCTACTGGGAGACCACCGGCGCCCGCTGGGAGCGCGACAGGCGCTTCTTCGAGACGTTCACCGCCACGTTCCGGCCGGCGCGATGAGCGGCCGGCCACAGGAGCGGGCCCGCTTCTGGCGTCATCCGACGGTGCCCGAGGTGGACCTGCTCAAGGCCCGCTACGTCACCCACCGCTTCTCCCGCCATGTGCACGAGGGGTACGCGATCGGGATCATCCTCGACGGCGTGGAGGAGTTCGAGTACCGGGGCGACCTGCACCGGGCCGCGGCGGGCGAGGTGGTCCTGGTGAACCCGGACTCGGTGCACACGGGCCAGGCCGGTGTGGACGGCGGGTGGGCGTACCGGATGCTCTATCCGTCGGTCGCGGCGGTCGGCGAGGTGGCGGCCGAGCTGGGCCTGCCGAAGGGCACTCCGTACTTCCCCGAGCAGGTGGTGCGCGACCCCGAGGTGGCGGCGCTGATGGCGCGCGCGCACCAGGCGACCGAGCGCGGCGACGACCTGGCGGCGTCCACGCTGACCCGCACGCTGTTCGGGCGGCTGCTCGCCCGGTACGCGGTGCCGCGCCCGGCGGTGACGCTGTCGCCCGAGGGGCGGCGGGCGGTGCGGCAGGCGATGGAGGTGCTGCACGAGCGGCTGACCGACCCGCCGGCGCTGGACGACCTGGCGCGGATGGTCGGCGCGCGGCCGTTCCCGCTGCTGCGGGCGTTCAAGGCGGCGACCGGGCTGCCGCCGCACGCCTACCTGAACTCGCTGCGGGTGCGGCAGGCCCGGCACCTGCTGCGCGCCGGCGTGCGGCCCGCGGACGTGGCCGCCGAGGTGGGCTTCACCGACCAGGCACACCTGAACCGTCACTTCAAACGCGTGGTAGGGGTACCACCGGCTGCCTATCAACGCACCGCAGGAACGTACAAGAAACGGTAGTGACCTGCGCATATCCTCATATCCCATGGAACAGACGACACTCCGTTCCGCCGCCATCCGGGACGGTCTGGGTGTGGGTCTGGCCGTCGGGCTGTCCGGGGTCGCCTTCGGCGCCGCGGCGGTCACGGCCGGGCTCACCGTGCCGCAGGCGTGCGTGCTGAGCCTGCTGGCGTTCACGGGCGCCTCGCAGTTCGCGTTCGCGGGCGCGGTGGGGGCGGGCGGCGACCTGGTCTCGGCCGCGTCGGGCGCGCTGCTGCTCGGCGCCAGGAACACGCTGTACGGGCTGCGCATGGCCGACGTGCTGCGGGTGCGCGGAGCACGCAAGCTGGGCACCGCGCAGGGGGTCATCGACGAGACGACCGCCGTCGCCCTGGCCCAGCCGACCCCCGAGGCGGCCAGGGCGGGCTTCTTCACCACCTTCGCCGCGGTCTACGTGGGCTGGAACGTGACAACGCTGCTCGGGGCGATCGGCACGAGCTCGCTCGGCGACCCGGGGATGCTCGGGCTGGACGTGGTGGGGCCCGCCACGTTCCTGGCGATCCTGTGGCCGCGGCTGAAGGAGCGCGCCGAGCTGCGCGCGCTGGCGGCCGGCGGCATGGCCATCGCGCTGGCGGCGACTCCGTTCTTCCCGCCGGGCGTGCCGGTGCTGCTGGCGGCCGTGGCGGTGCTGGTGGTGATGCTGCGATGACCGCGCTGTGGTGGGCGATCGCCGGGGTGTGCCTGGGGTGTTACGCGCTCAAGCTGGCCGGGCTGGCCGCGCCGCGCCAGGTGCTCGACCACCCGGTGGTGAGCCGCTTCGCCGAGCTGGTGCCGGTGGCGCTGCTCGCGGCGCTCATCGGGGTGCAGATGTTCACGCAGGACGGCGCGCTGGCGTTCGACCTGGCCCGCACGGCCGGTCTGGGGGCGGCGGTCGTCGCGTTGCTGCTGCGTGCTCCGTTCCTGGTGGTTCTGGCGGCGGCCGCCGCCGTGACAGCGGTTGCCCGGGTCTTTCTGGGGTAGTCGCCCCGCATGTCCGATTCTGTGGGGATTGTTGGGGGCCGTTACCGGCTGGTCAGGACGATCGGGCGTGGCGGCATGGGTACCGTCTGGCAGGCCCACGACGAGGTGCTCGGCAGGGACGTGGCCGTCAAGGAGGTCCTCCCGCCCCCCGATCTGACAGGACCGGAACGCGACCTGTTCACCGTGCGCACCTTCAGGGAGGCGCGCGCGGCCGGCCGGGTCGCGCACCCGTGCGTGGCCGCCGTGTACGACGTGCTGGAGGAGCACGGGCACCCGTGGATCGTCATGCAGCTCGTCCGGTCGCGGACGCTGGGCGAGCTGGTGCGCGAGAACGGGCCGATGCGGCCGGCCGAGGCCGCGAACGTCGGTCTGCAGCTGCTGGAGGCGCTGCGCGCGGCGCACGCGGCCGGGGTGCTGCACCGGGACGTCAAGCCGGACAACGTGCTGCTGACGGACGACGGCAGGGCCGTCCTGACCGATTTCGGCATCGCCACCACCGAGGACGAGGCGCCGGTCACCAGGACCGGGATCCTGATCGGCACCCCCGCCTTCATGGCTCCCGAGCGGGCGGCGGGCGGCCCCGCCGAGACGGCCTCGGACCTGTGGTCGCTGGGCGTGACCCTGTACGTGGCGGTCGAGGGCCATTCGCCTTTCCACCGGTCGAACGCGCTGGCCACGCTGGGCGCGGTCATGCACGCCGAGCCCGCCCCGCTGTCGCGGGCGGGCGTGCTGGGGCCGGTGCTGCTGGGGCTGTTGCGGAAGAACCCGGCCGACCGGATGACGGTGGACGAGGCGGAGCAACGGCTGACCGCGATCATCAGGGGCATCGGGCCGGAGCCGACCGGGCCGGTGCCGATCGCGGAGGTGACCGGCGGCGACGCGGCGGCGATCGCGCCGGCGGCGCGGACGCTGCCCGGCAGGCGCAGGCAGCCGCTGCTCGCCCTGGGCCTCGGCGCGCTGGTCACGGCCCTGGTCACAGGCGGCGCGGCGTGGTGGTCGCACCGGCCGCCCGAGACGTCGGGCCCGCCGGCCGTGGTGCACACGCCGCAGCAGACCGCGACCGTCTCCGGCCCGCCGCCCAGCACCGGGTCCAAGGACGGCGACGGGCGCGAGGCCGGGGACCCGCCCGGCCGCTCCGACGCCCGCCGTGACGATTCACCGCCCGCCACGTACGAGACGTCGCGCCCCGACCGGGACCCCGGCCCCGACCGCCGCGCCCAGAGGCGGGCCGACCCCACGCCCGAGGAGAGGCCCACCAGGTCGGCCGCGCCCACCCGATCCGCGGAGCCGGAGCCGGAACCCGAGCCGGACGAGGACGGGCCCGGCGAGGTGGAGCCGTCGCGCGGCGGCGGCGCGCAGGCCGAGCACTGGCACGCCTGGGAGTAGCCGGTCAGGACTCGGCGCGTACGAGGTCCAGCGCCTTCTGCAGGTCCTCGGGATAGTCGGTGCCGAACGACATCCACTCCCCCGTCGACGGGTGCTCGAAGGCGAGCGAGACCGCGTGCAGCCACTGGCGGGTGACGCCCAGCCGGGCGGCGAGCGTCGGGTCGGCGCCGTACAGCATGTCGCCCACGCACGGGTGACGCAGCGCGGACATGTGGACCCGGATCTGGTGGGTCCGGCCGGTCTCCAGGTTGATGTCGAGCAGCGACGCCGCCCGGAACGCCTCGATGGTGTCGTAGTGGGTGACGGACGGCTTGCCGCCCGCGACCACCGCGAACCTGCCGTCGCCCGACGGGTGGCGGTCGATGGGGGCGTCGACCGTGCCCCTGAACGGGTCGGGGTGGCCCTGCACCAGCGCGTGGTAGCGCTTGTCGACGGTGCGCTCCTTGAAGGCGCGCTTGAGGTGGGAGTAGGCGTGCTCGCTCTTGGCGACGGCCATCGCGCCCGTGGTGTTGGCGTCGAGCCGGTGCACGATGCCCTGCCGCTCGGCGGCGCCGCTGGTGGCGATCGTGTGGCCGGCGCCGAGCAGCCCGCCGATCACAGTGGGGCCGGTCCAGCCGACGGTCGGGTGGGCGGCCACCCCGATGGGCTTGTTGACCACGATGATGTCGTCGTCCTCGTAGACCACCCGCATGCCGGGCACCGGCTCGGCGACCGGCATCGGCGTGACGACCGGCGGCGGGAGCGTCACGTCCAGCCAGGATCCGCCGCGCACGCGGTCGGACTTGGCCGGTTGCCTGCCGTCGACCATCACCTCCCCGGCGGCGATCAGCTCGGCCGCGCGGGTGCGCGAGAATCCGAACAGCCGGGAGAGCGCGGCGTCGAGCCGCTCTCCCTCCAGCCCGTCGGGCACGGGCAGGCTACGCTGCTCGGCCACTCTTGCCCTCCCTCGTTCCGTCGATCTGGTAGCCGCGCCAGGCCAGGATCACCGCCAGGATGCCGCCGCACACGATGGCCGAGTCGGCCACGTTGAACACCGGGAAGTAGTCGATGACCGGGAAGTTGCCCGGCAGCACCTCGACGAAGTCGACCACGTGCCCCTGCAGCTGGGTCGGCCGGCCGAAGCCGGACGGGTAGCGCAGCAGCCGGTCGGTGAGGTTGCCGAGCGCCCCGCCGAGCAGCAGCCCCAGCGTGATCGCCCACGGCATGCTCACCAGCTTGCGCGCGGTGCGGATGATGGCGGCGACCACACCGGCGGCGATCAGGGTGAAGATGAACGTCATCCCGGTGCCGATGCTGAAGGCGGCTCCGGAGTTGAAGATCACCCTGAACTGGAGGACGCCGGGGATCACCACCAGCGGCGGCTCCCCCTCCAGCGCCTCCAGCACCACGGTCTTGGTGACGAGGTCGGCCACGTAGATGACGACCGCGAGGGAGGTGAGGACGGCGAGGACCCGGCCCCGCCGTCCGCCCGCCGCTACCGGCGTTCCTCCCTCTGCTTGCACGTCACGCACAGCGTCGCCCTCGGGAACGCCTGAAGGCGTTCCTTGCCGATCGGCTTGTGGCACGATTCGCACACTCCATAGGTCCCTGCGTCGATCCTGGCGATCGCACGTTCGTTCTGCGCGACCAGGTCGCGTGCATTCAGGGTAAGGGCGATCTCGCGTTCCCGCTCATACGTCTTGGCGCCGGCGTCCGCCGTATCGTCGCCGGCGCCCTGGGTGACGTCTCCGGACGCGATCTCGCTCTCGTGGCGCAGGATGTCCGCGTTCAGCTCGTCTATCTCGGTTCGCAGGCTGCCGCGTACCTCGGCCAGCTCCTCGTCCGACCACATCGACGGGGTCGCGGTCTGCGTGACTGCCGCCATGGTTGCCTCCATGCTGTTGGGCGATGCCGATCTCGGGCTGGTCAAGGCCGTGATTGGTGCGGGCAGCCTAGGTTCCTCATAACGGAACGGCAAACGACCCGCCGGACGGATTACCCCTCCCGTACTATCCCGCCTCGCCCTTCTAACTCCTGCCCAGGCGACTCCATTCCCACAAATTTGTCACTTCCAGGACTTCTCCCCCTTGCCTGGTGCGCAGCCTCGAAACCCGGAAGCTTCCGTCTCCGCTCTGCGTTATGGTGTGAACCTGCAAGGCGTTGATGGGGCCCTCTCGCGAGGGGCATCACCCCGGAGCCGCCGGAAGAACGGCTCGATCGAGCTCACTAGACCCGGCAGCAGCCAGAAAGAAGAGGGTCTCACCGAGTGTGAGGCCAAGAAGGGTGGTACCGCGGGGCCGTGTCGGCCTCGTCCCTTCACGCAACCTGTCTGCAGATCAGAGACGCGTGGAGGTCCCGCCCGACATGTCTTCGCCACCGTTCCGCTCCCTTCCCGCGCAGGTCGACCTGCCCGCGCTTGAGCGTGAGGTCCTGGACCGCTGGCGCGATGGGAAGATCTTCGAGCGCTCCGTCCAGCAGAACGAGGGCAACCCCGCGTGGGTGTTCTACGAGGGCCCGCCCACCGCCAACGGCCTGCCCGGTGTCCACCACGTCGAGGCCCGCGTCTTCAAGGACATCTTCCCCCGCTACAAGTCGATGCGCGGCTTCAGCGTGCCGCGCAAGGCCGGCTGGGACTGCCACGGCCTGCCGGTCGAGGTCGGCGTGGAGAAGGAGCTCGGCCTCTCCGGCAAGCGTGACATCGAGTCCTACGGCATCGCCGAGTTCAACGCCCGCTGCCGCGAGTCCGTGCTGCGGCACGTCGACGCGTTCGAGCAGCTCACCGAGCGGATGGGCTACTGGATCGACCTGTCGACCGCCTACCGGACGATGGACCCCGACTACGTCGAGGCCGTCTGGTGGTCGCTCAAGGTCATCTTCGACAAGGGGCTGCTGTTCCGCGACTTCCGGATCACCCCCTACTGCCCGCGCTGCGGCACCGGCCTGTCCGACCACGAGCTGGGCCAGCCGGGCGGCTACGAGACCGTGACCAGCCCGTCGGTGTTCGTGCGGATGCCGGTCACCTCAGGGCCGCTGGCCGAGCTGGGCGCCAAGCTGCTCATCTGGACGACCACGCCGTGGACGCTGGTGTCCAACACGGCCGTGGCGGTCCACCCCGACGTGACCTACGTCGCCGCCCGCACCGGCGACGGCGAGGTGCTGGTGGTGGCCGAGCCGCTGCTGGCCGCGGTGCTGGGCGACGACGTCACCGAGGTGGCCCGCTTCACCGGCCGCGAGCTGGAGCGCACCCCGTACGAGCGCCCGTTCGAGCTGGTCGACATCCCCGGCGCCCACTACGTGGTGCTCGGCGACTACGTGACCGTCGAGGACGGCACCGGCCTGGTCCACCAGGCGCCCGCGTTCGGCGCCGACGACCTGGCGGTGACCAAGAAGTACGCGATGCCGGTGGTCAACCCGATCGGCCCCGACGGGCGCTTCCTGGACGACGTGCCCATGGTGGGCGGGGTGTTCTTCAAGGACGCCGACGAGCGGCTCACCGACGACCTGCGCGAGCGCGGGCTGCTGTTCCGCGGCGGCCACTTCGACCACAGCTACCCCCACTGCTGGCGCTGCCACACGCCGCTGCTCTACTACGCGCTGCCGTCGTGGTACATCCGCACCACCGCGGTCAAGGACCAGATGCTGGAGGAGAACTCCAAGACCAACTGGTTCCCCGACACGATCAAGTGGGGCCGCTACGGCGAGTGGCTGCGCAACAACGTCGACTGGTCGCTGTCGCGCTCCCGCTACTGGGGCACGCCGCTGCCGCTCTGGGTCTGCTCGGCCGACGAGTCCCACGTGACCTGCGTCGGCTCGCTGGCGGAGCTGGGCGAGCTGGCGGGCCGGAACCTCTCGTCGCTCGACCCGCACCGGCCGTTCGTCGACGACGTGACCTTCCCCTGCCCGTCCTGCTCGGCCGAGGCGCGCCGGGTGCCCGACGTGATCGACGCCTGGTACGACTCGGGCTCGATGCCGTTCGCCCAGTGGGGCGAGGCGGGCAAGCCCGAGGGCGTCTACCCGGCGCAGTTCATCTGCGAGGCGACCGACCAGACGCGCGGCTGGTTCTACTCGCTGATGGCCGTGGGCACGCTCGTGTTCGGGCAGTCCTCGTACGAGAACGTGCTCTGCCTCGGGCTCATCCTGGCCGAGGACGGCCGCAAGATGAGCAAGCACCTCGGCAACGTGCTGGAGCCGATGCCGCTGATGGACCAGCACGGCGCCGACGCGCTGCGCTGGTTCATGGCCTGCGCGGGCTCGCCCTGGTCGGCCCGCCGGGTGGGGCACGGCGCGCTGGAGGAGATCGTCCGCAAGGTCCTGCTGACCTACTGGAACACCGCCTCCTTCTTCACGCTCTACGCCAACGCCGAGGAGTGGTCGCCGGCCGATCTGGCCTCGGCGCCGCCCGCGGCCGAGCGGCCGCTGCTCGACCGGTGGGCGCTGGCCGAGTTGCACCGCACGGTCGCCGAGGTGACGGCCGCGCTCGACGTGTACGACACGCAGCGGGCCGGGCGCAGGCTGGCCGACTTCCTCGACGACCTGTCCAACTGGTACGTGCGCCGCTCGCGCCGCCGGTTCTGGCAGGGGTCGCGGGAGGCCTTCGCCACCCTGTACGAGTGCCTGGAGACGGTGACCCGGCTGATGTCGCCGCTCACGCCGTTCGTCACCGACTACCTGTGGGACGTCCTGCGCGCCGAGGACCAGCCGTCCTCGGTCCACCTGACCTCCTGGCCGGCGGTGCGCGAGGAACTGCTGAACCCGGCGCTGTCGGAGCAGATGGCGCTGGTGCGGCGGCTGGTGGAGCTGGGCCGCTCGGCCCGCGCCTCCTCCGGCGTGAAGACCCGCCAGCCGCTGCGCCGCGCCCTGGTGGGGGCGCACGGCTGGCCGGCGCTGCCGGGTGAGCTGCGCGGCCTGGTCGCGGACGAGCTGAACGTCCAGGCGCTGGAGGACATGTCGGGCTTCAGCGCCGACCTGGTCTCCTACACGGTCAAGCCGAATTTCCGGGCGCTGGGCAAGCGGTTCGGGTCGCGGACCAAGCTGGTGGCCGCCGCGGTCGGCGCCGCCGACGCCGCGTCGGTGGCGCGCACGCTCCGCTCCGGCGCGACCGTGACGCTGGCGGCGGGCGAGCTGGGCGAGGTGACGCTCGGCCCGGACGAGGTGATCGTCACCGAGCAGCCGCGCTCCGGGTGGGCGGTGGAGACCGGCGCGTTCGACACCGGCACCGGCGAGACGGTGGCGCTCGACCTGGAGCTGACCGACGAGCTGCGCCGGGCCGGGCTGCTGCGCGAGGTGATCCGCCTGGTGCAGGAGGCCCGCAAGGCGACGGGCCTGTCGATCACCGACCGGATCTCCCTCTGGTGGCGCTCGTCCGACCCCGACCTGGCCGAGGCGCTGCGCGCGGGCTCCCAGGTCGTCGCCGACGAGGTGCTGGCCACGTCGGTGACGGAAGGCGACGAGCCGGGCCTTCCGGAGCACACCGACGCCGATCTCGGCCTCACCTTCCAGCTCCGCCGCGCCTGACGGTGCAGGACCCAGTCCGGCGGGGAAGGTGTCCTTCCCCGCCGGGCGCGTCAAATCTCGGCGGAGCCGCCGACGGGCAGCCGCCGGAACTCGGCGGCGGCCCGCTCCCCCTCGCCGGCGAGCACGCCGTCGAGGACCTTGAGGCCCCACTCGTTGAGCAGCCCGTCGTGGATCGCGTACGCGCGCCGCGGCTTGACCGCCCGCAGGTAGCGGATCAGGTCGGGCACCGTCATCCACGGCGCCTGGCCCGGCACCAGCAGCGTCGGCACCTCCACGACGGTCAGCGCGTCGCCCGGGTGGAACACCTCCCCGTCCACCAGGAACCCCACGTTGTCGACCGGCGGCACGTCGGGATGGCTGACGTGGTGCTTCTCCCCCAGGACCGCCACCCGGAACCCGGCCACGTCCAGCACGTCGCCGTCCTTGACCACCCGCACCCGGTCCCCGAGCTCCGTCAGGTGCCGCGCCACCCCCGGACAGGTGTACACGGGCAGGTCGGGACGCTCACGCAGCCGCTCGGGGGCGAAATGGTCGAAGTGCTCGTGCGTGATCAGCACCGCCTCGGCGCCCTCCAGCGCCTCGGGCTCGGGCGTCATCACCCCCGGGTCGATGACCAGGGCCCGGGAGCCCTTCTCCAGCCGTACGCAGGCGTGACCGTACTTGGTGATCCTCATCGACCCATCCTGCCGCCCTTTCACCCTGGTCGCGTCCGCTACCAGGGGCGGGCCAGCCGCTCGCGCGTGGTGTCGAGCAGCAGGTCGAGGAAGGCGGCGCAGAGGGCGTCGGGAGCGGCGCGGGTGTAGGCGGTGAGCTCGCGAGTAACCCGGGGCACCGGCTTGAGCGTGTGGCCGTCGTAGCCGGCCGGCACCACATCGGCGGGGATCAGCGCGGGCCCGAGCCCCGCGGCGGCCAGGATCGGCGCGGACGCCGTCTGCTCGGCCCTGACGGCGATCTTCGGCTGGAAACCCGCCGCGGCGCAGGCGCGGTCGAGGATGTCGGCGAGGCCGTTGCCGGGCGCGTAGTGGACCCAGCGCCGCTCCCGCAACTCCTCCAGGCGGGCCTCGGCCGCCTGCCGGCCGGCCAGCGGGTCGTCCCGTGAGACGGCGATGACGAACTCCTCCTCGCCGAGGGTGTGCACCGGCCCGGCCCAGCCGTGCGGGCGGGGGCCGATGGCCAGGTCGGCCTGCCCGCCGGCCATCGCCTGGGCGAGCTCGTCGGCGTGCCGGTGCTCGAACAGCCGCACGTCGACGCCCGGATGGCGGCGGCTCCAGACCCGCAGCGCGGCGGGCAGCACGCCCAGGCTGACCGAGTAGACGGCCGCCAGCCGCAGCTCACCCGCGCTGAGCCCCGCGGCCCGGCGCACCGCGGACACCGCACCGGCCGCGTCGGCCAGCGCGGCCCGCGCGTGGGGCAGCATGGCACGCCCGGCCGGGGTGAGGGTGACGCCGCGCGGCGACCTTTCGAGCAGCGCGGCCCCGATCGCCCGCTCCAGCGCCTGCACCTGGTGGGACAGGGCGGGCTGCGTGACGTGCAGGAGTTCGGCGGCGCGGGTGAAGGACCCTTCGTCCACGACCGTGACCAGGTATTCGAGCTGCCGCAAGCTGATCATGCACAGAACTTATCAGGACGATAGAAACTATGAGTTGGCCCTATAGAGGACACTCGCCCCAGACTTGTACCGGACAGGCGGAATGGGCCCATGACGGCACCGACGCGGCGGCCGGCTCACACCCAGCGCGAGCACGGCCTGGGGCCGCTGCTCCGAAAGGCCGCCAAGGGCGGCGACACCATCATGAAGAGGAGAAAAGATGAACAGCGTCCAGCGGAAGGTCGCCCTCGTCGTCGGCGCCCAAGGGGTGATCGGCCGCAACCTGGTCGAGCACCTCGACGCCCTCGGCGACTGGGAGGTGATCGGGCTCTCGCGTCGCGGTGGCGAGACCACCGGCCGGGTCCGCCAGGTCTCCGTCGACCTGCTCGACCGGGACGACACCGCCAAGAAGCTCAGCGGGATCACCGAGGTGACCCACGTCTTCTACGCCGCCTACCAGGACCGCCCGACGTGGGCCGAACTCGTGCCGCCCAACCTGGCGATGCTGGTCAACGTGGTCGACGCGATCGAGCCGGTGGCGCCCGGTCTGACCCATGTCAGCCTCATGCAGGGCTACAAGGTGTACGGGGCGCACCTGGGTCCCTTCAAGACCCCGGCCCGCGAGTCCGACCCGGGCCACATGCCGCCGGAGTTCAACGTCGACCAGCAGGCGTTCCTGGAGAGGCGGCAGCGAGGGGCGGGCTGGACGTGGAGCGCGCTCCGCCCGTCGGTCGTGTGCGGATTCGCCCTGGGCAACCCGATGAACCTGGCCATGGTGATCGCCGTCTACGCGGCCGTCTCCAAGGAACTCGGCCTGCCCCTGCGCTTCCCCGGCCGCCCGGGCGCCTACGACAAGCTGCTGGAGATGACCGACGCCGGCCTGCTGGCCAAGGCCACCGTCTGGGCGGCGACGGACCCGCGCTGCGCCAACCAGGCGTTCAACATCAACAACGGCGACCTCTTCCGCTGGAACGAGATATGGCCGAAGATCGCCCGCTTCTTCGACCTGGAGGTGGCCGATCCGCTGCCCATGTCACTCCAGGTGGTCATGGCGGACAAGGAGCCGCTCTGGCGTGAGATGACCGGGAAGTACGGGCTCGAACCGCACTCCTACGAGGAGGTGTCCTCATGGGCGTTCGGCGACGCCGTCTTCTCCTGGGACTACGACGTGATCGCCGACGGCTCCAAGGCCCGCCGCTTCGGCTTCCACGAGTTCGTCGACACGGAGAAGATGTTCCTCGACATCCTCACCGACCTCCGCACCCGCAAGATCATCCCCTGACCCGACAGGTCCCGCAGAATCAGCCCTGAGCCAGTCGGTTCCACAGATCACCCCCGACGGGTCGCGCAGGATCTCCCCCGAGCCAACCTGTCCCGCAGATCGTCCCCGGCCGACCGGTCCCGCCGGATCACCCCCAGCCAGCCGGTCCCGCCGGATCGGCTCTGCCAGCCGGTCCCGCCGGATCGGCTCTGCCAGTTCAAGGCCCGCACAGCGCCGCGCCGTCCGGACTCCCCCGACACGGGCACTGCGCGGACAACGCCCCGACTCACTCTGGGGCACCCCGTCGGAGCGGTCCGGACCGTTGTCGCGGGGATGACCTACGGTCAGCTGACGGTCTCGTGAGCGTGCTGGCAGACGGAGCAGGGGGTCAGACCCGCGGCCTCCGCCTGGTTGCGGGTCATGGTCTCCACACCCGAGTCACCCGCCCCCTTGATCAGCGGGCAGGCGGTGCTGTGGTAGCGGCGGGTGCCGACGATGACCTTGACCGTGCCGGACCCCTTGGCCCCGCTGTCACCGTTCGCCGCCTCGGCAGGCTCTTGGTCGCGCGCATCGTCGACGTCCGAACTGTCACCTGGCGCGGTCCTGCCGTTCTCCGCCTTGTCTTCGGACGGACGGGTGTCACGAGAAGCGGCGCCCTTGGGCAACGGCCCCTGGGCCTTGGCGGACTCGGCCGACGACGGCGGCCGCTGCGCCCCAGCCGGGGACGCGGGCTCGAACAGGGAACGCGTCCTGACAGTCTTCTCCGTCGCGGAAGCCGACTCCCCCTCGGAGGAACCCGCTACGGACGAGTCGCCTCCGCCCTTCTCACGTGACACGCCCTTCTCACCCGCGTCGTCCCGAGACGCCCCCCGATCACCCTTGGCGGAACTACCCACAGCCGAGGCACCAGGCTTCTCCTCCCGAGACGCGGCCCGATCATCCCGGCCGGCACCGGTCACAGACGAGGCACCGCTCCCTGACTTAGGAGACGCAGCCCGATCACCCTTCACAGAGCCACCGCTCCCGGACTTCTCCTCACGGGGTGTGGCCTGGTCCCCTCTCGCCGACGGGGTGCCGCCCGTGGCGGGATCCCCCGTACCGGAGGGCTTCCCCTGTGCGGGCCGATCACCCGAGCCCTCACGGGTACCCGACGCGGGCGCGGGAGGCACTGGCGTGCCGGCGGCGGTCACGCGGGGTTGCGGGCGGGTGTCAGGCCCGGAGTCCGGCTCGTCCGCCCGTGCGGAAGCCGCGTACGGACGCTTGCCCTGCTCCTGAGACGGCCGGCCCGCGCCCTGGGCACCACGACCGGGCCCTTGCGGCGATGAGCCGGATCCCGACGCCGGACGACCCGGCTCGTGCGGGGACCGGGAACCGCGCCCGGGCTCCGGGTCGTCGCGCTCCGGACGGTCCTGCCTGGACGAGCGGCTCTCCGCAGACGGACCAGAAGGACGACCCTCGGACGAGCGGCTCTCCGCGGACGGACCAGAAGGACGACCTCCGGACGAGCGGCTCTCCGCAGACGGACCGGAAGGACGATCTCCGGACGGGCGGCCGCGCTGCTGGACCGGGCGGGTCTGCTCGGCGGTGGGGGCGCCGGGACGGGAACCCTCAGGCTCCGGCGCGGCGGCGGACGGCTCGCCCTTGCCCGCGGGCGGCGGCGCGTCCTCGGTGGTGCGGCCGAACCAGCCCGCTTCGGCGGGCGAGGCGGCGGACTCCTGAGCGGGGGTGGCGGGCTCCGGCGGAAGCACCGGCGGCCGAAGGTCGCGGGTCGGCTCGGAGGGGTCGGCGAGGCTCTCAGCGGGGACCGCGGGCGCCGAGTCGTCGGCGGGGGGCAGTTGCCGCCCGCCGAGCGCGGCGTCGGGCAGGCAGGCGGTGCAGGGCGTGAAGCCCTCTTCGCGAGCCTCCTCGTAGGTGAGCTCCTCGTGATCCCGTCCGGCCAACTGGCGGCAGCCTCGGACGTGGTATCGCTTGCGCCCGGGGATCACCAGCACGATCGCGTCGGGGGAGATCCCCCCGGCCGCGGGCCGGTGCGGCGTGGGGACGCCGGGCGCGGGCGACGGCACGGTCGCCGTCCGCGGGTAGGGCTGCGGACGGGACGGCGGCGCGCCCATGGGGCCGGTCTGGGCGTACGGCGGGACGCCGGGAGGCACGAGCCCTGCCGGCGGAGGAGGGGTGGCCGGCATCGCGGCCTGCCCACCACCGGGAAACAGCTCGTGACGCCGCAGCAGCGCTCCGATCACGAGGAACAGCGCGGACAGCACGCTGACCACGATGGACCACATGATCAGGAACGGCTTTGCCAGTACGAAGCCCGCGATCAGCAGAATCACTGCCGCGAGCACCAAACCAGCACTGATAAGGATCACTAGGGGCTCTTTCGAGTGACGGGTCCTTGGTGTGACCCGCTACACCTTACCGGCGCTCGTTGTGGGGACCGTCGCTGCCGGGGAAGGCGCCCTGCGGGGCCTCGCCGCCGAACGGGTTGGGGTTGCCGGGCAGAGGCTGCTGACCGCCCTGGGGCACGGCGTGCGACATGGCCGGCGCGCCGGAGGGACCGCCCGACATGACCGGGAACCCGCCGCTGCCCTCCGCTGAGACGTTCAGCTCGGCGAGCTGGTTCTCCAGGTAGAGCTTGAGGCGGCTGCGGTACTCGCGCTCGAAGCTGCGCAGTTCCTCGACCTTGCGCTCGAGCTCGTCGCGGGTCTGGACGAGGGAGCCCATCGCCTGACGGTGCCGCTCCTGGGCGTCGCGCTCGAGCGTCTCGGCGCGGGCGCGGGCGTCGCCGATGACCTGCTCGGCCTGGCGGCGGGCCTTGGTGAGGATCTCGTCGGCCTCGCGGCGGGCGCGGGTCACGGTCTCGTCCGCCTCCCGGCGGGCGTCGGCGATCGCCTGGTCGGCCGTCTGCTGGGCGAGGGCGAGCACGCGGGCGGCGGTGTCCATGTTGTCTTCGGCGGGCGGCATGTTCATGCCCACCGGCACCGGCTGCGGCTGCTGATGCTGCGGCGGCTCCGGCGCGCGCATGGGCTCCGGCTGGGGCGGCGCCATCATCTCAGGCTTGGGCTGCTCCTGCACGGGCGCGGAGGCCATGGGCATGTTCATGCCACCAGGCACTTTGCCGCGCATGCACTCGGAAAGCTTGGCACGCAGCTCTTCGTTCTCTTGGATCAAGCGGTCAAGCTCAGCCTCGACTTCGTCGAGGAAGGCGTCGACCTCTTCCTCGTCGTAGCCCGGTCGGAGCCGGGTGGTACTGAACTGCTTGTTCCGCACATCAGCGGGCGTAAGCGGCATTTTGGTCTCCTTGGCGCGCTTGGAGTCTGTCCGGAGGGACGGTCACCCGAATCACTTCAGCGCGGACACGAGTTGGATCATGACCGGGTGCCCTGCAGACCTCGTCACGGACCGAACGATCCTACGACGTTGATCAAGATCAACACGACGATGAAGAGGACTGTGAAGCTTAGGTCAAAGGCCACCGTACCCAACCGCAGTGGGGGAATGAAACGGCGGAGGAACTTGAGAGGCGGGTCGGTCGCGGTGTACGTGACCTCCGCCAGCACGAGCACGACCCCGGTGGGCCGCCACGAGCGGGCGAACGCCTGCACCGTCTCGAAGATCATCCTGCCGATGAGAAGCACCAGGTAGAGAGACAGGACTACGACCAAGATCTGGCTGACTATCCCCACGGTCCGGCCGCGCCTCCACTTCTGATGCACTCCCCCGGTCTCGGCGAGACCCGGTTGAGTCCGATTGACATACAGAGCACTCTAACTCTGGTTGAAGAACCCGCGTTCCGCGATTCGAGCCTTGTCCTCGGCGGTCACCTCGACATTGGCAGGGGACAACAGGAACACCTTGTTGGTAACACGTTCAATGCTTCCATGTAGGCCAAAGACCAGACCTGCCGCGAAATCGACGAGCCGTTTTGCGTCGCTGTCGACCATCTCAGTCAGGTTCATGATGACGGGGGTGCCGTCACGGAAGTGCTCGCCGATGGTTCGGGCTTCATTGTACGTGCGGGGATGCAGGGTGGTGATCCGGGCCAGGTCGGTGGTACGGCGCTCAAGGACAGTGGTGGCCGGCCTGGGGGCGGGGACGGACGGATCGGTGTCCTCCTCCCGGTCCTGGACCGTGACAGGCCGGTCCTCGCCCGCGCGCTGGACGTCGTCCTCGTACGGGTAGTCGTCGGGGTAGGTCTCGTACCTCTCGTAGCGGTCGTCCTCCACGAGACCGAGGTAGACCGCCATCTTGCGCATCGCGCCGGCCATCGCTAAGTCGTCCTCCTGCTCATGGTCGCACTCGCTCGGGCCTGTCGCCGGGTCCGAGGCGGTAGCCGTACCCCCTTGGAGCTCACCGCTGATCGACCTCTACCGGATCATGGGCCTGAAGACCCACTTGAGGGGACATTACCTGACGAAGAGCTTCCGACGGCCGAGCAACGCCGTACCGACCCGCACGTGTGTCGCGCCGTGGGCGATGGCCTCCGTCAGATCGTCGCTCATCCCCGCGGAAATCATCGTGGCACGTGGGTGCCTCTCCTGTACGGCCACCGCGACATCACGCAGCCTCGCGAACGCCTTGGCCGGATCCTCGCCCAGCGGCGCCACCGCCATGACCCCGCCGAGCCGCAGACCGGGAGCGCCGGCGATCAGGTCGGCCAGCGCCGGCACGTCGGCCAGGACGGCGCCGCCGCGCCCCGGGTCGTCGTCGAGCGCCACCTGCACCAGGCAGCAGACCTCCCTGCCCCGCTTGACGGCCTCCCCGCTGATCGCCCTCGCCAGCCGGGGCCGGTCCACCGAGTGGATCACGTCGGCGTACCCCACCACGGAGCGGACCTTGTTCGTCTGCAACTGACCGACGAAGTGCCAGGTCAGCGTCAGGTCGGCGCACTCGCGCGCTTTCGGCGCGGCCTCCTGGTCGCGGTTCTCGCCCACGTCGCGCAGGCCCAGCCCGGCCAGGATCCGCACGTCGTCGGCCGGGTACGTCTTGGTCACGGCGATCAGCGTCACCTCGTCCCGGTCCCGCCCCGCCGCCCGGCACGCCTCGGCGATCCGCTCGTCCACCTCGGCCACGCGCGAGGCGATCTCTTCCTTCCGCACGCCTCTCCTTCCTGTCAGCCCATTCTCCCCCGCACACCACGCACCCGCCTGAGGGGAGGACCCCCGGGACGCCCTGTCGCCCCGCCCTCCACCGGCAGCCCCGCGAACGGGGCCTGACATGGCGGCGCCGCTCCCGTACCGCGTCACGGGGTGCGCAGGCGGAGGGAGCGGCGGCCGGGTGGAACGGTTACTTGAGGAAGTCGGGGACGTCGAGTTCCTCCTCCTGCTCCTCGAAGACCACCGGACGACGTTTGCCGGGCTCCGACATGCGGGAGGTGATGGGCGTGGGCGGATTGGCAGGCTCCGGAGCGGGGCGCGGGATCGACACCGGGCCGGAAGGCCCGTCAGCCGGCGTCTCGTCGGCGGAGGAGGCCGGGGCGGGGTCCTGGACGCTCTCCGCCGGACGCACCGGCTCGGGGCGGGGCTCCGGGCGCGGCTCGGGGCGTGGTTCCGTACGGGGCTCCTGGCGGAAGTCCGTGCGGGGCTCCGGCCTGAAGTCGGAGCGCGGCTCGGGACGGGGCTCGGGACGCGGCTCCTGGCGGAAGTCGGAGCGCGGCTCCTGGCGGAAGTCGGAGCGCGGCTCCTGGCGGAAGTCCGTACGGGGCTCCGGCCTGAAGTCGGAACGCGCCTCGGGGCGCGCGGGCTCCGGCTTGGGCGGCGTCGGCGCGCTGGAGCGCAGCCCGGACGGCGGCACGCTGGAGGCGGCGCCGGTGCCGCTCGCGGCGGCGGGGCGGGTCTGCGGGCGCGGCGCCTGCTTGTCGTTCTGCGGCACGTCGTCGAACCCGGCGGCGATCACGGTGACCCGCACCTCGTCGCCCAGCGCGTCGTCGATGACCGTGCCGAAGATGATGTTGGCGTCGGGCGCGGCCGCCATGGACACGAGCTGCGCCGCCTCGTTGATCTCGAACAGGCCGAGGTCGGAGCCACCCGCGATCGACAGCAGCACGCCGTGGGCGCCGTCGATGCTGGCCTCCAGCAGCGGGCTGGAGACGGCCATCTCGGCGGCGGCCACCGAGCGGTCGTCGCCGCGCGCGTGGCCGATGCCCATGAGCGCCGAGCCGGCGCCGGACATGACGGACTTCACGTCGGCGAAGTCGAGGTTGATCAGACCGGGCGTGGTGATCAGGTCGGTGATGCCCTGCACACCGGAGAGCAGCACCTGGTCGGCGGCCTTGAACGCGTCGAGGACGCTGACCTGCCGGTCGGAGATCGACAGCAGCCGGTCGTTGGGGATCACGATGAGGGTGTCGACCTCGTCGCGCAGCGTCTCGATGCCGGCCTCGGCCTGCATGGCCCGGCGGCGGCCCTCGAAGCTGAACGGCCGGGTGACCACGCCTATGGTCAGGGCGCCCAGGGAGCGCGCGATGTTGGCCACGACGGGGGCGCCGCCCGTGCCGGTGCCGCCGCCCTCACCCGCCGTGACGAAGACCATGTCGGCCCCCTTGAGGACCTCCTCGATCTCCTCGCGGTGGTCTTCGGCCGCCTTGCGCCCCACGTCGGGGTTGGCCCCCGCGCCGAGGCCGCGCGTGAGCTCGCGGCCCACGTCCAGTTTGACGTCGGCGTCACTCATCAGCAGCGCCTGGGCGTCGGTGTTTATCGCGATGAACTCGACGCCCTTGAGTCCCTCTTCGATCATCCGGTTGACGGCGTTGACTCCGCCGCCGCCGATGCCGACGACCTTGATGACCGCGAGGTAGTTCTGCGGTGCTGCCACGACGAGGGGCCTTTCCGCTCGTTGACTTGCCATTTCGGTGCGGATTGTCTCCGCGTCTTGTCAGTTCGGGTAACTCTCAACCTCAAGTTGAGATTTAGATTTATGTCAACCTGAGGATTGATACGGACAGTAGGAGTTACGCTCCGGGCGGGTCAACTAACCGCGCCGCAAGCACGTCCGGCGTGTCGCGGGCTGTCCGTTTCGCTCTGACGTCTTGCCTGGTCGGGTACTCCCTGCCGCTCTACCCGATCTACAGGCTCTCACGTCGCGCCTGCTGCCCGGCACAGGCTCGGCGACACGCCTGGCGGGAAGTCGCCGTGTTTCCCGGGTACGCGCGATGCTTCGCGGCGTCTTATCCGGAATTGGATCACTTGAGGGTCACCACGTCCGGAGAGCTCACGTCGTACACCTCGGCCTTGCGCTTCAACAGGCTCCGCAGGATGCGCGCCTTGGCCTCGGGCCGGTCGGTGCCGCCCCAGACGACGGTGCGCCCGTCGGACAGGCCCAGGGTGACGTCCTCCCCCGTCGTGGCGCTGACCTGGCGAACCCGCCCCGAGATGCTCGCCGGCAGGCCGCGCACCACGTCCAGCGCCGCCATGGTGGCGGGGTCGCCGACGGCCGGACTGGCCACCTTCAGCACCGGCAGCATGGGCGGCGCCACGTCGCGCAACTCGATGACCGCCCCGGTCTTGTCGATGACGGCGATCTTGTCGCCGGCCGGGATCTGCGCGACCGGCTCCCGCTCGACCACCTCTATGCGGAGCGTGGCGGGCCAGACGCGGTCGACCTTCGCGGAGGCGACCTGACGGATGCCGCGGACCCGGTCCTCGACCTGTGCCAGATCGACGGTGGCGAGCGGGTGCAGATCGGGCACCGCCGCGGCTTTCCTCACCACATCGGGCGCTAGTGTGACATTTCCCACGATCTCCACCGTCCGGACTCCGAGCACCGGCGAGAAGAACACCAGCCACGCCGCCGTGCCCACCACGCCGGCGGTGAGCAGCACCAGGAAGACCTTGCGAGCGGTCACCGCGCCCCCGGCTCAGCGCGACAGGGCCGCGACGATCCGCGGCCCCAGCTCGGTGACGTCTCCGGCGCCCATGGTGAGCACGAGGTCGCCCGGTCTGGCGCGGCCCGCGACGAAGTCGGCCACCGCCGACCGGTCCGGCACGTACGCCACCCGCTCGGCGGGCAGCGGGACCAGACCGGCCACCAGGGCCCCGGACACGCCCGGCTCGGGATCCTCGCGGGCGCCGTACACGTCCAGCACGATCGCCTCGTCGGCCAGCCCGAGCGCGGTGCCGAACTCGTCGGCGAAGAACCGGGTGCGCGAGTAGAGGTGCGGCTGGAAGATCGCGATGACCCGGCCGTTGCCGGAGTAGGAGGCGACCACGTCGCGCGCCGCTCTGAGGTCGGCGGCCAGCTCGGTCGGGTGATGGGCGTAGCTGTCGAACACCACGACTCCGCCGGCCTCGCCCTTGGCCTCGAAGCGCCGCTTGGCCCCGGTGAAGGCCGCCAGCCCGTCTCTGATCTCCTCGAACGGCAGGCCCAGCTCGTCGGCCACGGCGATCACCGCGGTGGCGTTGAGCGCGTTGTGCGCCCCGGGGACGGCCAGCCGCACCTCGCCCTTGCTCGCGCCCGGCCCCTCGACGGTGAAGACGGTGCCGAACCCGTCGGGCCTGACCCCGGAGATCCGGTAGTCGGCGGCGGTCCCGTACGTCACCACGCGCTTGCCGCGGCGGCGGGCCACCTCGGCCACCTCGGCCGCGCCCGGGTCGTCGGCGCAGACCACGAGGAGCTCGCCGACCCGGTCGACGAACCGCGCGAAGCTGTCGTGCACGGCGCGCGGGTCGCCGTAGTTGTCGAGATGGTCGGCCTCCACGTTGGTGACCACGGCGATCTCCGGGGCCAGCATGAGGAACGAGCCGTCGCTCTCGTCGGCCTCGGCCACGAACACCGTGCCCGAGCCCTCGTCGGCGCCCAGGCCGGTCGTGACGAGCTGGCCGCCCACGCAGTAGGACGGGTCGGCGCCGCACTTCTGCAGGGCGACGGTGAGCATCGAGGTGGTGGTGGTCTTGCCGTGGGTGCCGGCGATCGCCACGCCGGTGCGGCCGGACATCACGGCGGCGAGCGCGGCGGCCCGCGGGATGACCCGCAGCCGCTGCTTGAGCGCCTCGCCCAGCTCGGGGTTGGAGTCGCGGATGGCGGTGGACACGACCACCGTGTCGACGTCCTTGATGTGCGAGGCGGCGTGGCCGATGTGCACGGTGGCGCCCAGCTCGCGCAGCTCGGTGACCAGCTCGCCGCTGCGGGCGTCGCTCCCGGACACGCGCACGCCGCGCTTGAGAAGGATGCGCGCGATGCCGGACATGCCCGCACCGCCGATGCCGATGAAGTGGACCCTGCCCAGTTCTTCCGCGGCGACGGGATCGACCAGCTTGACGAGACTCATCGGACTATCTCCAACACTTTCCTGGCGAGCGTGACGTCCGCGTCCTTCATGCCCAGCGCCGAGGCCGCCTCTGACATGACGGCGACCCGTTCGGGGTCGTGGAGAAGGGGCAGCACGTGATCAATGATCCAATCAGATGACAGTTCGGCGTCGTCCACCAGCATGCCGCCCGCGCCCGCCGTGACGCGCTCGGCGTTCATCCGCTGCTCGCCGTTGCCGTGCGGCAGCGGCACGTACGCGGCGGGCAGGCCGACGGCGGTGAGCTCGGCGCAGGTGAGCGCGCCGCTGCGGCACAGCGCCACGTCGGCGGCCGCGTAGGCGAGGTCCATCCGGTCGAGGTAAGGCAGCAGGACGTACTGAGGGTCGCCGGGCGGCGGCTCGTGCTCGACGGTGTTCTTGGCGCCGACCACGTGCAGCACCTGCACCCCCGCGGCGCGCAGGGCGGGCGCGGCCGCCAGCGCGGCGTCGTTGATCGACCTGGCGCCCTGGGAGCCGCCGAACACCAGCAGCGTCGGCCGGTCGGTCTGCAGCCCGAACCAGGAGCGGGCCCTGTCGCCCATGGACAGCCGGTCGAGCTCGACGATCTGGCGGCGCAGCGGGGTGCCGATGTATTCGGCCTTGGCGATCGAGGCGTCGGGGAAGCCGGTGAAGACGTGGTCGGTGAGCTTGGCGCCGAGGCGGTTGGCCAGGCCGGGCTTCGGGTTGGCCTCGTGGACCACGATCGGCAGGCCGCGCCGCTTGGCGGCGAGGTAGGCGGGGGTGGCGACGTAGCCGCCGAAACCGACCAGGATGTCGGCCCGCGTCCGGTCGAGGACGGCGGCGACCGCGTTGACCGCCCCGGCGAGGCGGCCGGGGACGGTCAGCAGCTGCGGCGTGAGCGCCCTGGGCAGCGGCACGGCGGGCACCAGCTCCAGCTCGTAGCCCCTGGCCGGGACGAGACGGGTCTCCAGCCCCCGCTCGGTGCCCACGCAGGTCACGCCGATGCTCGCGTCGAGGCGGCGCAGCGCGTCGGCCAGGGCGAGCGCCGGCTCGATGTGCCCGGCCGTCCCGCCACCGGCGAGGACCACCCTCATGTCGGTCACTCCCTAACGTCTTCCTCGGCCTCTGGTCATGCCCCCCAGGCCAAGCCAGCTTAGGGCCCGCACGGCCGGTCCGGGGCCACGCGCGGCCAGAGCCTCACGCGCCCCCGGCTCCCGCTTGGCGAACGACAGCAGCATGCCCAGCGCCGCCAGCGTGGGCAGCAGCGCGGACCCGCCGTAGGAGACCAGCGGCAGCGGGATGCCGGTGATCGGCAGGACCCCGAGCACCGCGCCCATGTTGACGATGGCCTGCCCGACGACCCAGGCCACGACCGCGACGGAGACCAGCCGGACGAACGCGTCGTTGACCCGGGAGGCCACCCGCAGCCCGGCGTACCCGAGCAGGCCGAACAGCGCGACCACCAGCAGCGTGCCCATCAGCCCGAGCTCCTCGCCGAGGATGGCGAAGATGAAGTCGCTCTCGCCGTGCGGCAGCCAGTCCCACTTCTGCCTGCTGCTGCCGAGCCCGAGCCCGAACCAGCCGCCCGAGCCCATCGCGATCTGCCCCTGCACGGCCTGGTAGCCCGCGCCCTGCGCGTCGGCCCACGGGTCGAGGAAGGCGCCGACGCGGGCCAGCCGGTAGGGCTCCACGGTGATCATGATGACGGCGGCCAGCACGGCGAGCGAGAGGATGCCGCCGAACAGCTTGACCGGCGCCCCCACCACCCACAGCAGCGCCAGGAAGATCAGGAACAGCACGAGCGTGGTGCCGAGGTCGCTGCCGAGCATGACCAGGATGGCCAGGATGGCGGTGCCGGGCAGCAGCGGGATGAGCATCTGCCGCCACTCGATGCGGCCCTTGCGCACCCGCCGCGCCAGCAGGTCGGCCCCCCACAGCGCCAGCCCGAGCTTGGCCGGCTCGGACGGCTGGACGGTGAACGGGCCGAAGTAGATCCACCGCTGCGCGCCCAGCTCGGACGAGCCGATGAACAGCACCAGGACCAGCGCGATGATCGACAACGCCATCAGCGGGTAGCCCATCCACCGGAAGAACCGGTAGGGCAGCTGCGTGAAGAACCACATGATGGGCAGCCCGACGGCCGCCGACAGCGACTGCTTGATGAACCAGTAGAACGGGTTGCCGGTCTCCTGCATCGCCTCGATGCTGGAGGCGGAGAGCACCATCATCAGCCCGAGCGCGAGCAGCAGCAGGCTGCACCCGAGGATCAGGTAGTAGGTCGCCAGCGGCTTGTCGAGGAGCTCCTTGAGCGTGCCGAGCCGCTCGCGGGCCCAGGTGGACGGCTGCTGCGTGGCGGCCGGGCGGGCGGGCTCGGCGCGTTCGCCGGTGGCCGTGCTCACGTGTCCGCCTCCAAGGCGCGTACGGCTCGCGCGAAGGCCTCCCCTCGGGCCGGGTAGCCGGGGAACATGTCCAGCGAGGCGCCCGCCGGGGCGAGCAGCACGGTGTCCCCGGGGGAGGCGAGGCGGGAGGCTTCGGTCACGACACGGTCCATCACACCAGTGTCCTGACCTTCGATGTCCACGACGGGGACATTCGGCGCGTGTCGCGCGAGAGCTTCGGCGATCCTGGCCCGGTCGGCGCCGAGCAGGACGGCTCCGCGCAGCCGCGGCGCGGCCTGGCTGACCAGGTCGGCCACGTCGGCGCCCTTGAGCTGCCCGCCGGCCACCCACACGATCGACGGGTAGGACGCCAGCGCGGCCGCGGCGGCGTGCGGGTTGGTGGCCTTGGAGTCGTCCACGTAGTCGACCTCGGCGACCCTGGCGACGTGCGCCAGCCGGTGCGGGTCGGGCGTGAAGTCCCGCAGGCCCTGCCGCACCGCTTCCGCCGGCACGCCGAACGCGCGGGCCAGCGCGGCGGCGGCCAGGGCGTTGGCGACGTTGTGGGGCGCGAGCGGGCGCACGTCGGCGAGTGTGGCGAGCTCCTCGGCCGCCTCCACGGGGTCGCCGACGAAGGCCCGGTCGACCAGCAGGTCCTCGACCAGGCCGACCTGGCCCGGCCTGGGGACGCGCAGCGTGAACCCGACCGCGCCGGGGTACGGCCCGGCCAGCCTGGCGCACTCCGGGTCGTCGGCGTTGTAGATCACGGTGCCGGCCCGTTCGAAGACGCGTCCCTTGGCGGCCGCGTAGGCGTCCATCGAGCCGTGCCAGTCGAGGTGGTCGGGCGCCACGTTGAGCACGGCCGCGGCGTGCGGGGCGAGCGTGGCCGACCAGTGGAGCTGGAAGCTGGACAACTCGACCGCGAGCACGTCGTACGGCTCGCGCACGGCTTCGACGACGGGCACGCCCACGTTGCCGACGGCGGCGGCCTTGTGACCGGCGGCGGTCAGCATGGCGGTGAGCATGCGCACGGCGGTGGTCTTGCCGTTGGTGCCGGTGAGCGCCAGCCAGGGGGCGGGCTGGGCGGGCCGCAGCCGCCAGGCGAGCTCCACCTCGCCGATCACCTCGACGCCCGCCGACAGGGCGGCGGCGATCAGCGGGTGGTGCGGCGCCCAGCCGGTGGTGACCAGCCGGGTGGTGCCCTCGGGCAGCGACAGCGGGCCGAGCCGGACCTCCACGCCGCGGCCGGACAGCTCCGCCGCCGCGGCCAGCTGCCGCTCTCCCCCGCCGGACTCCACGACCACCACGCGCTCGCCCCGCCCGGCGAGGGCCCTGGCGACGGCGGTGCCGGACACGCCCAGCCCGGCGACGCAGGTGAGACTCATCAGCGGGGCATCCATTCGACGTAGAACAGCCCGAGCCCGAGCGCCGCGCACAGGCCGGCGATCAGCCAGAAGCGGACCACGATCGTGGTCTCGGCCCAGCCCTTGAGCTCGAAGTGGTGCTGCAGCGGCGCCATCCGGAACACCCGTTTGCCGGTCATCTTGAAGAAGCCGACCTGGATGATCACCGACAGGGTGATGACCACGCAGAGCCCGGCGAGGAGGATGAGCAGCAGTTGGGTGCGGGTGGCGATGGCCAGGCCGGCCAGCACGCCGCCGAGGGCCAGCGAGCCGGTGTCGCCCATGAAGATCTTGGCGGGCGGGGCGTTCCACCACAGGAAGCCGACGAGCGCGCCGAGCACCGAGGCGGCGACCACGGCCAGGTCGAGCGGGTCGCGCACCCAGTAGCAGTTGGGGCCGAGCTGGTCGATGCAGTTGTTGCGGAGCTGCCAGTTGCCGATGAGCACGTACGCGCCGAGCACCACGCCGGTGGCGCCGCTGGCCAGGCCGTCGAGGCCGTCGGTGAGGTTCACCGCGTTGGAGAACCCGACGATCATGATGAGCACCCAGATGGTGAACCCCACGATGCCGATCGACGGGCCGAAGTCGCGCAGGAAGGAGAGCCGGGTGTCGGCGGGGGTGATCTGGTAGATGTTCGGCTGCTGGGTGACCAGCACGGCGAAGATCGCGCCCACGATGAGCTGGCCGAACGCCTTGGCGCCGCTGCGCAGGCCGAGGCTGCGCTGCTTGTAGATCTTGATGAAGTCGTCGAGGAAGCCGACGGCGCCGAGCCCGGTCATCAGGAACAGCACGAGCAGGCCGGAGGCGGTGACCGGCTCCAGCGTGGCCAGGTGGGAGGCGCCGTAGGCGAGCAGCGAGCCGAGCACGATGACGGTGCCGCCCATGGTGGGGGTGCCGCGCTTGCCGTGGTGGCCGGACGGACCCTCCTCGCGGATCTCCTGGCCGTAGCCGCGCCTGGAGAACACCCGGATGGCCAGGGGGGTGCCGAGCATCGACAGGACGAGCCCGACGGCGCCGGCGATGATGATGTTGGTCACCGGCCTGCACCTCCCAGCAGGAGCTCGGCGGTGCGCTCCAGGCCCATGGCGCGCGGGCCCTTGACGAGCACGACGTCGCCGGGGCGCAGCCACGGGCCGAGCTCGGCGGCGGCGGCCTGGGCGTCGGGCACGTGCACGATGCGGGGCAGCGGGGTGCCCGGGGGCCCGCCCCGCTGCGCCTGCTCGGCGCCGGCGTGGGCGCCTTGGAGCACCGGGCCCGCGTCGGGGCCCGCCACGATGAGCCCGGTCAGGCCGCCCGCGCCGGCCAGGCGGCCGACCTCGGTGTTCAGCGCCTCGCTGTCTTCGCCCAGCTCGCGCAGGGCGGCGATGACCGCGAACCGCCGCCGGTCGCGCCCGAGCACGGCGAGCGTCTCGAACGCGGCCCGCATCGAGTCGGGGTTGGCGTTGTAGGCGTCGTTGACGATCGTCACGCCGTCGGGGCGGTCGGTGACCTCCATCCGCCACCGGCTGCGCGGCTCGGCCGCCGACAGCTCCTCGGCGATGGCGGCGACGGGCAGGCCCAGCTCGTAGCCCGCGGCGGCGGCGGCCAGCGCGTTGTCGACCGCGTGTGCTCCGTACAGCCTGAGCCTGACGGGGGCGGCGCCGGAGGGGGTGCGGAGCGTGAACGAGGCGCGCCCGCGCTCGTCGGCGACGACGTCCTCGGCGCGGATGGCCGCGTGCTCGCCGCGCCCGAACAGGGTGACGCGCGCGTCGGTGCGCGTGGCCATGGCGTGGACCAGCGGGTCGTCGGCGTTGAGCACCGCGACGCCGGTGCGCGGCAGCGCCTCGACCAGCTCACCCTTGGCCTTGGCGATGGCCTCCTTGCCGCCGAACTCGCCGATGTGGGCGGTGCCGACGTTGAGGACCACGCCGATCGTGGGCGGGGCGATGCGGGCCAGGTCGGCGATGTTGCCGATGTGGCGGGCGCTCAGCTCCAGCACCAGGTAGCGGGTGTCGAGGCCGGCCTTGAGCACGGTGAGCGGGTGGCCGATCTCGTTGTTGTGGTTTCCGGCCGGGGCGATCGTCGGGCCGATCCTGGCGGTCAGCCGCGCGAGGAGGTCCTTGGTGGTGGTCTTGCCCGCCGAGCCGGTCACCCCGATCACGGTCGCGTTCGGCAGCGACGCGGCCTGCGCGGTCGCCAGCTCGGCCAGCGCGGCCGTGGTGTCGGGCACGATGACGGCGGGCGCCTCGACCGGGCGGCCGGCCAGCACCGCGACGGCGCCGGCCCGCACGGCCTGCGCCGCGTAGTCGTGCCCGTCGACGCGGGCGCCTCTGAACGCGACGAAGAGGGATCCCGGCTCGACGGCCCGCGAGTCGATCACGACGGGGCCGCGCACCACGGCGCGGGGGTCGGCCATGCCCGACAGCGCGCCCGAGGTTATCTCGGCGATCCTGGCCAGAGGCAACGGGATCATTCGTACTTCCTGCTTTCCTTGCGTGCGTCGATCGCTGCGGCGACCACCTCCCTGTCGTCGAAGGGGATCACCTCGCCTGAAACGTACTGGCCCTGCTCGTGGCCCTTGCCTGCCACGACTATGACGTCACCGCGCGTGGCGCGGTTCACCGCGAGGTCGATGGCGGCCGCGCGGTCGGGCTCAATGATCACATGAGCGCGCTCCTCGCGGGGCACGCTCAGCGCCCCTTCCATCATCTCGGCCAGGATGGCCAGCGGATCCTCGGAGCGGGGGTTGTCGCTGGTGAGAACCGCCACATCGGCCAGCCGCGCGGCGGCCTCGCCCATGAGCGGCCGCTTGCCCCTGTCGCGGTCGCCGCCGCAGCCGAGCACGACGGTGAGCCGGCCCGCGGTGACCTCGCGGAGCGAGCGGAGCACCGACTCCACGGCGCCGGGTTTGTGCGAGTAGTCGACGACGGCCTGGAACTCGTCGCCGGCGCCGGTGACCCGCTCCATCCGGCCGGGCACCCCGGTGAGGGTGCCGACGCCGTGGACCGCGGTCTGCAGCGGCACGCCGGCCTCGACCAGGGTGACGACGGCGCCGAGGGCGTTGGCGACGTTGAACGGGCCGGGCAGCGCGATCTGCGCGTCGGCCTCGACGCCGCCGGGGCCGACGATCCTGAAGGCGCTGCCGTCGGCGCCCAGGCGGGCGTCGAGCGCCCGCCACTCGGCGCCTGGGTCGCCCTGGGCTGAGAACGTGGTCATCGGCACCTTGGCCAGGCGCAGCAGCTCGCGGCCGTAGGGGTCGTCGACGTTGGTCACGCCGATCCGGCTCAGCTCGGGCTGGAAGAGCTTGGCCTTGGTGGCGAAGTAGTCGTCGAGGTCCTTGTGGAAGTCGAGGTGGTCCTGCGACAGGTTGGTGAACAGCGCCACGTCGTAGAAGACGCCGTCGACGCGGTTGAGCGCGAGCGCGTGGCTGGAGACCTCCATGGCGGCCGCGGTGACGCCCTGCTCGCGCATGAGCGCGAACAGGCCGTGCAGATCCGACGCCTCCGGGGTGGTGAGCCCGGCCTCGAAGCACAGGTCGCCGGCGTGGATCTCGACGCCGCCCACCAGGCCGGTGCGCAGGCCCGCCGCGCGCAGCCCCGCCTCCAGCAGGAACGTGGTGGTGGACTTGCCGCTGGTGCCGGTGACGCCGAGGACCGTGATGTCGCGGGCCGGGTGACCGTAGACCCAGGCGGCGACCTGGCCGAGCAGGGCGCGCGGATCGGGCACGACGAGCACCGGCAGGCCGGTGGCGACGGCCGCGTCGCGGCCCGCGGCGTCGGTCAGGACGGCCACGGCGCCGCGCGCCATCGCCTCGGCGGAGAAGTCGGCGCCGTGCGCGCGCGCACCGCGCAGCGCGACGTAGAGGTCTCCGCGCCGCGCCTGGCGGGAGTCGTGGGTGACGCCGGTGAGCGCGGCGTGCGGCGACCGCGCGGTGCCGGTCTCGGCATCGAGCATGGTCGCCAGCGCGGTCAGCGGGCGCGGCGGGCTGTCGGTGGGACGCATGGACGGGGGACGCACGGCGGCAGCGTACCCTCCCCTCTCACTGCTCCGCGCCCGCGCGCGCCGGAGACGCGGCAGAGCCTGTAGGCGGGATCTTCCTGCTCTTGAGAGCGAACGTCATCACATCCTTGAACACCGGGGCCGCGATCTGACCGCCGTAGTGGCCGTTCTTCGGGTTCTGCAGCACCGACAGCACCACCAGGCGGGGCGCGTCGGCGGGCGTGAAACCGGCGAACGAGGCGGTGTAGCCGTCGTAGCGGCCGAGGTCGGCATCGTAGCGGTTCGCGGTGCCGGTTTTGCCCGCCACCCGATATCCCGGGATGGCGGCCAGCTCGCCGGTGCCCTGCGCGCCGACCGCGTCCTCGAGCATGGCGGTGATCTCCTTGGCGGTGGCCGTGCTGATGACCCTGGTCTTCTTTCCGGGCTTGGCCGGCGTGAACGTGCCGTCGGGGGCGGTGGTGCCGGCGACGATCCTGGGCTCGACCTTCACGCCGCCGTTGGCGATCGTCTGGTAGACGCTGGCCATCTGCAGCGCGGTCACCGACACGCCCTGCCCGTAGGCGATCGTGCAGCTCTGGCTGCCCGACCACTTGTCGTGGTGCGGCAGCAGACCGGCCCCGGCGCCCGGCATGTCGCCGCCGGGTTTGGTGCCGAACCCGAACGCCTTGAGCATGTCGTACAGGCCCTCGCTGCCGACCCTGCGCGCCGCCATGACCGTGGCGACGTTGCTGGACTGCGCCATGGCCTGGGCGAAGGTCATGTCCTCCGGCGGGTGGGCGTGGGCGTCACGCAGCACCCGGTCGTAGCACTGGATGTTGTCCTTGACGTGGAAGACCGTGTCGGAGTCGACCACGCCGGCCTCCAGCGCGGCCGCGGCGGTGATCACCTTGTTGGTGCTGCCGGGCTCGAACACGTCGGCGGCGGCGCGGTTGAGGTAGTGAGACTCGGGGGCCTCGCGCCAGTTGGCCAGGTCGAGCTCGGGGGCGTTGGCCATGGCGATGACGTCGGCGGTGCGCACGTCCATGACGATGACGGTGCCGCTGCTCGCGCCGGCGGATTCGACCTGCTCGCCGATCGCCTTCTGGGCGGCCCACTGGATGTCGCGGTCGATCGTCAGGCGCACGTCGCGGCCGTCGACGGGGGGTGTGCGCTGGCTGCCGGTCATCGGGATGCGCTGCAGGTCGCGGCCGGTCTCGATCTGCAGCTCGCCGTCGGTCCCGGCCAGCGCGGTGTTCTTCACCTGCTCGATGCCGGTCAGGCCGTCCTTGTCGTCGCCGACGAAGCCGATCAGGCTGCCCGCCAGGTCGCCGCCCGGGTAGACGCGGCGGAAGGTGCTGGTCGCGTTGAGCGACGGCACCGGCTCCTTGAGCAGCCGGTCGGCCACGGGCGGGGCGACGCCCCTGGCCAGCAGTTGGTAGCGGGTGTCGGTCCTGGCCAGCTTGGCGGCCATCTCCTCCACGGGCCTGCCGAGGGTGCGGGCGAGCAGCGAGGCCACGCCCTGCCTGACCTCGGCGGGGATCTTGGACGGGTCGATGGAGATGTCGCGCGCCTCGACCGTGAGCGCCAGGTTGTGCCCGTTGACGTCGGTGATGGAGCCGCGCTTGGCCGGGATCTTCTCGACGTGCAGGCGCTGCTTGGTGGCCGCGGCCTCGTAGACCTTGGAGTCGAGGCCCTGCATCTGGATGAGGCGGCCGGCGAAGATCGACAGGATGAAGGTCATGGCGATGAGGCCGATGCTGATGCGCCGCTTCGGGCTGCCGAGGCGGAGCACGAGCGGCGGTTTCGGCGGCGGGGGCGGCTTGCGGCCTCCGCCGCCCGCGCGCGGCCGCGCCCCGTCCTGGGGGTCGCGCCGCGCGCCTTCGCCGGCGCGGACGCGGGTGCCCCCACGGCCGCCCGCGTCCGTGCCGGCACGTGTCGCCGCGCGTGGCCCTTCCCCGGGGCGCGCGCGTCCGGCGTCCTCGTCCCGGGGACGCCGGACGGGGTTGTCGGCCTGGGTGCGGCGCGCCGAGCCGTCGTCTCGGCCGCGCGCGTCGCCGTCGCCGCGTGATCGGTCGTGCGGGGGACGCCGGGCGGTGTCGGAGGGCCTGCGGCGGAACGCGTCGTCCTGCCGCGCCTCCGTGTCGCGCTGCCCGGCCCGGCCGCGCGAGGGGCCGGCGTCGCGCCGGTGGTCGCTCTCGTCGCGGCGGAACCGCTCTCCCCGGGCGGACCCCCCGCGCGCGCCTCCGGGAGACGCCTCGCCATCACGCTGCCCGGCCCGGCCGCGCGACCGTTCCTCCGCGTGCGGGCCACCCGCTGGGAGGTCGTCCTCGCCCCGGCGGGAACCGCCCCGCTGGGAGGTACGGCCGCGCGACCGTTCGTCGGCGTGCGGGCCTCCAGCGGGGAGGTCGTCATCACCGCGGCGTGGTCTCCCCTGCCCGGGGCGGGGCCGGCGTGGGCTGCCGGGAGCGGGGTCGTCGTCGGGGACGTCGTCGTCGGCCGGTGAACCGCCCCGGGAGCGGGGAGTGTCGCCGAAGGGGAGGTGGAAGGGATCGTCCGGGGACGCGGCACGGCCCGTGCCGGGGCGCCCCGCCCGTCCGGGACCGCCCGGCGTACGACGAGCGGCGCCGGGCCCTCCCTGAGAGCCGGCGCCGCCCCCGCCGCGACCGGGGCCCTGCCCCCTGCCGCCGGAGTCTCTCACCGTGCCGGGCCCGCCTGACTGGAGGCGGAGCCGTCGTAGTTGTTGACCGAGTCCCAGTCACGGCGCATGTCGAGGTCCTCGGCCCGCTCGGCGACCCTGCCGGGGAGCTTCTCCTCCTCGATCTTGCGCTGGAGGTCCTCGTTCTGCTGGCGGGCGGTGGAGATCTCGTCGACCAGGTTGGAGGCGGTCATCGAGTCCTGCGCCAGGACGGTGTTGAGGAGCAGCAGGGTGACCAGGCCACCGCACAGCAGCCCGACGACGAGCAGCACGAACGGGGCGCGCTGGCGCCGCGCGGGCCGCCCGGCGGCGGGGCGCCGCGGGCGCGCCTGCTCGGGCCGAGCGGCCTCGGGACGCGGCTTGCGCACGCCGGGACGCGCCCTGCGCGGCTCTGTGACGGTGCGCGACCCGCGCACGCCGGTCCCGGCCGCGCGCTCGTCGGTCTCCACGCGGGTGGCGCGGTCGCGCACGCCGGCCGCGCCGCGGCTCGCGCGCGCGCCCGTCTCGCCGCGCGAGGGCGCCGGGCGGGCCGCGCGGGGCGCCGGCTCGTCGTCGGCGCGCGGGCGGCGCCTGGCCGCGTCGGGCCGCGGCTGCGGGACGGGCTTGGCCGGGTGCGGCGGCTCGGGCCTGCGCTGGCCGGTCTTGGCCCCAGTCGTGGGCACAGCGCCGCGGACGGGCGCGCCCCGCCTGGTCTCCTGCTCAGTCCTGGTCGTCAACACGGATCCTCTCTGCGGCCCTGAGCCGGGCCGAAGCCGCCCGCGGGTTGCGGGCCAGCTCTTCTTCGCTCGGGAGCTCGGCTCCCCTCGTCAGGGTGCGGAACCGCGGCTGGTGGGCCGGCAGCGGGACGGGCAGCCCTGGCGGGCTGGTGTCCCTGGTCCGCGCGGTGAGGACCTGCTTGGTGAGCCGGTCCTCCAGCGAGTGGTAGGAGAGCACGACGACCCTCCCGCCCAGTGCCAGCGCGTCGAGCGCGGCGGGCAGCGCCACCTCCAGGGCGGCGAGCTCCGCGTTGACCTCGATGCGCAGCGCCTGGAAAGTCCTTTTGGCGGGGTTTCCCCCGGTGCGCCGGGTAGCGGCGGGGATCGCGTCCCTCACGAGGTCCGCGAGCCGCTTCGTCGACGTGATGGGGTCCTTGGCGCGTTCCTTGACGATGAGGTGCGCGACCCGTGCCGCGAACCGCTCCTCGCCGTAGTCGCGCAGGATCCGGATCAGCTCGGCCGCGGAGTAGGTGTTGACCACCGTCTCCGCCGTGAGCTCCTGCTCGGTGTCCATCCGCATGTCCAGCGGGGCGTCATAGGAGTAGGCGAACCCGCGCGCCGCCTCGTCGAGCTGCGGCGAGGAGACGCCGAGGTCGAACAGCGCCCCGTCGATGGTGGTGCGCCCCGCCCCGGCCAGCACGGCGTCCAGCTCGTCGGACGAGGCGTGGACCAGCGTGGTGCGCCCGGCGTACGGCGCGAGCCTGCGCGTGGCGTACTCGATCGCGAAAGGGTCGCGGTCGATGCCGATCACGTGGAGTGAGGGGTGTGCGGCGAGCAGGGCCTCGGTGTGGCCGCCGAGCCCCAGATTGGCGTCGACGACGACGGGGGCGGGGCCGGAGGCGGACGCGGTGATCGCGGGCTCCAGCAGCTCCAGAACGCGTTCGAGCATGACCGGAACGTGACCGGTCGTGTCGGCGTCGTCGTGCATCTCCACCCCCCTTTCGCGTCCTGGCTCGCGGATGACGCGGCCGGTCGATGTGTCGGTTGTCCTGGGTCCCCACCCCGGCGCCGCCCGGCCAGGTCCCCATCCGCACCCTCTTCGTGGACGCCTGCCATCTGACACCGGGGAAGGTGCATCAGCTGGCCGGCAGTGGTTGCGGGTGGAGACCTCGCCGAACGACATCTCCGACGGCTCGACCGTTTGTTTACAAGATCCCTGGCAACACCTCCTCGGAGAGGTCGGCGAACGCCTGTTCCTGCTCGTTGAGATAGGTGTCCCAGGCCTGTGCGTCCCAGATCTCCAGACGGGTGTTGGCCCCGATGACGACGCAGTCACGCTCCAGGCCGGCGTACTGGCGCAGGCCCTGCGGAATGGTGACGCGCCCCTGTTTGTCTGGCTTCTCGTCGGACGCGCTGGCGAAGAAGACGCGGCTGTAGTCACGCACCGCTTTGGCGGTAACCGGGGCGGTCCTGAGAGCCTCGGTGATGCGCTGGAACTCCTCCACAGGAAAGACGTAGAGGCATCGCTCCTGGCCTTTGGTGATCACAAGACCCTCCGCCAGCTCCTCACGGTACTTAGCCGGCAGGAACAGCCGTCCCTTGTCGTCCAGACGCGGGTGATGGGTGCCGAGGAACATCGGCGCCACCTCCCGTGCCTCGTGAAGCGCTCGGCGCTGGTGCACCGCGCTCTCCACTGCGCACCACCATACTCCACTTCTCCCCACCGTCAACTGATTCGAACCTTGTCCGCCGCTCAACTGGGAGGCGTTGTCGCAGGTCATAGCGGGTGGTGCGGAGTGGGGCCGGGGAAGCGCCCGCGGACCGGTGGCGGGCGTGTCGGGGCGCGCGAAAGCCGGGCCAATAAGGAGGCCCTGTGACGGGCGGGGCGGAGGTGGGGGAAAGTGGCGCGGCGCGCGGCCCAGTGTGTTACGGCATTCGCACCGCTATGCGACAAGAACGCGAACAGGAGCAGGCTTCTCTGGAATATCCACAAAAGTCGCCCAAGAACGCACAGAGTCGTAGGGTCGTACAGATAATGGAAAACAATGGCATGCCTCCCGCAATGCGCAGCCTCGCGCGAGGTGGCCGTCGCACTTCGCATGGAGGCCTGGTGGCAGTAACCCATGACGTCCCTCACCAGCTCGGGGAGCTGGTCACCACCGCTCACCGCATCCGCGAGGCCATCGAATCGGTGATCGAGGGAAAGGGCGACGCCGTCCGCCTCACACTGACCGTGTTGCTCGCCGAGGGCCATCTGCTGATCGAGGACGTTCCAGGGGTCGGCAAGACGATGCTGGCCAAGGCGCTGGCGCGGTCGATCGACTGCCCGGTGCGCCGCGTGCAGTTCACCCCCGACCTGCTGCCCAGTGACATCACCGGAGTGAGCGCCTACAACCAGCAGACGCGCGAGTTCGAGTTCAAGCCGGGGCCGGTGTTCGCCAACATCGTGGTGGGCGACGAGATCAACCGCGCCTCCCCCAAGACCCAGTCGGCGTTGCTGGAGTGCATGGAGGAGCGGCAGGTCACCGTCGACGGGCACACCTATCAGCTGGACGCGCCGTTCATGGTGATCGCGACGCAGAACCCGATCGAGATGGAAGGCACCTACCCGCTGCCCGAGGCGCAGCGCGACCGGTTCACGGCCAGGGTGGCGATGGGCTACCCGGAGCCGACGGCCGAGCTGGAGATGCTGGACGTGCACGGCGGCACCTCGCCGCTGGACAAGCTGGAGCCGGTGGCCACCACGTCGGAGGTGCGCGCGCTGATCGAGGCGGTGCGCGGCGTGTACGTGTCGCAGCCGGTCAAGAAGTACGCCATCGACCTGGCGGTGGCCACCCGCCACTCGCCCGACCTGCGTCTGGGCGCCTCTCCCCGGTCCACGCTGCAACTGGTGCGGGCGGCGCGGGCGCACGCGGCGCTGTCGGGCCGCGACTACGTCATCCCCGACGACCTGCAGGACCTCGCCGTCCCCGTGCTGGCGCACCGGCTGCTGCCCAGCGTGGAGGCGCAGGGGCAGCGGCGGCTGCCCGAGCAGGTGGTGATGGAGCTCGTCAGGCGCGTCCCGGTGCCGGAGACCCGGGCGTCGTGAGAGCGGGACTGCGAGCGCTCACCTCCAGGGGACGGTCCTTCCTGGCGTCGGGCGTCGCGGCGCTGCTGATGGCGTTCCTGCTCGGCGAGAACGACCTGTTCAGGATCGGGGTGCTGGTGGCGGCGCTGCCGCTGCTGGCCGCGATGGTGGTGGCGCGCACCCGCTACCGGCTGAGCTGCGCCAGGCGGCTGGACCCGGCCAGGGCCGAGGCGGGCGGCGAGGCCACGGTGACGCTGCGGCTGGAGAACGTGACCAGGCTGCCCACCGGCCTGCTGCTGATCGAGGACACGGTCCCGTACGCGCTGGGCGTGCGGCCGAGGTTCGTGCTGGACCGGGTGGAGGCGCGGGGCATCCGGGAGATCGACTACAAGGTGCGCTCGGATCTGCGCGGCCGGTACCCCATCGGGCCGCTGTCGGTGCGCATCGCGGACCCGTTCGGGCTGGTGGAGCTGACCCGTGCGTTCACGATCACCGACACGCTCGTGGTGACGCCGCAGGTGGTGGCGCTGCCGCACGTGCGGCTGTCGGGCGAGTGGACGGGCGGCGGCGACAGCCGCACCAGGAGCGTGGCGGCGGCCGGCGACGACGACGTGGCCCCGCGCGAGTACCGGCAGGGCGACGACCTGCGCCGGGTGCACTGGCGCTCGACGGCCCGGCGCGGCGAGCTGATGGTACGGCGCGAGGAGCAGCAGTGGCAGAGCCGCGGCGCCCTCCTGCTCGACACCCGTAAGTACGCGCACCGCGGCGAGGGCCCGCGCTCGTCGTTCGAGGTGGCGGTCTCGGCCGCGGCCTCGATCGGCGTCCACCTCGCCCGTGAGGGGCTGGGCCTGCGGCTGGTGACCGACCAGGGACCCGAGCACCTGACCGACACCGGGCTGAGCTGGTCGCTGCTGGACACGCTCGCGATGGTGCGCGGCTCGTCGGCGCGCTCGCTGGAGATGGGCGTCTCCGCGCTGCGCGCGGGCGGCGGCGACGGGCTGATCGTGGCCGTGCTCGGCTCGCTCGACCCGGAGGAGGCCAGAGACCTGGCCAGGCTGAGACACAGCGGCATCACCGGCGTGGCGGTGCTGCTGGACGTGGAGACGTGGAACGGCCGCGAGGCCGACGAGGACTACCAGGCGGTGCAGACCGTGCTGGCCGGATACGGATGGCGGATCGTCCGGCTGCCCGCCGGGGTGTCGATCGCGTCGGTGTGGCAGGACGCGGGCAGCCGCGGCCGGTTCGCCGTGAGCGGAGGTACGGCTTCATGAGGCTCTCGATCGCCGCCGCGGTGGCGACGTTCACGGCCGCGATCCTGCTCTATCCGCTGTTCGAGGGCGGGGCCTGGTTCTGGGGCTCGCTCGGCGCGGTCCTCTCGGTCATGCTGGCGAGCCTGGTCAGCGGGCGGCTGTCGCTGCCGTCGTGGGCGGCGCCGCTGCTCGGCGTGGGCGTGCTGTTCGTCTATCTGACCGTGTCGTTCGCGGCGGAGGAGGCCTGGGCGCTGTTCGTGCCGACCGAGGACTCCGTGGTGGAGGTGGCGCGCCTGCTGGCCACCGGCTGGGCCGACATCCAGCGGTACGCGGCGCCGGTCCCGGCCAACGAGGCCATCACGCTGCTGACCACGGGCGGCGTGGGCCTGATCGCGATCGTCGTCGACCTGTTCGCGACCAGGCTGCGCAAGGCGGCGCTGGCCGGGCTGCCGCTGCTGGCGCTGGCCACGGTGCCGGCCACGATCCTGTCCGACCCGATCAGCTGGCCGGCGTTCATCGTGGCCGCGTTCGGGTTCACCGGCCTGCTCCTCGCGGACGGCCGCGAGCGGGTCGGCCAGTGGGGCCGGGCGGTGCTGGTGCGCCGGACCCGGACGACGGCGGCGGAGCTGCGGCCGGACAGGCGGGGCCCCGGCGCGTCCGCCGACACGAGCGGGCTGCGCCTGTCGGGCAAGCGCATCGGGTTCGCCGCCATCGCGCTGGCCGTGCTGGTGCCGGCCATGCTGCCGGCCATGGAGCCGGTCTCGTTCTTCACCTTCGGCGTGGGGGGCGGCGGGCCCGGCCGGGGCAACTCGATCAGCATCCCGAACCCGATCGCGAACCTGAAGGGCCAGCTGGAGCTGCCGGAGCAGCGGACCGTGCTGACCTACTCCAACTCCGACAACCAGCCCCGGTACCTGCGCATCTACTCCCTCGACACCTTCGACGGCGACCAGTTCGGCATGACGCAGCCGGAGGGCGCGCCGGAGAACAGGACGGACAACGGCCCGCTCCCGCCGCCGCCCGGCCTGGGCGGGGGCGTGAAGCTGAAGAACGTCACGTCCACGATCACCATCAGCGACGAGATCGCCAAGCTGTCGTTCCTGCCGCTGCCGTACCCGCCGCGGGAGATCCGCGTCGAGGGCGACTGGCGGGCTGACGTCCGCACGCTGATGGTCTTCTCCACCCGCGACGAGGCGGCGGGCCTGGAGTACCAGGTCGCGACCAGCGACCCGGAACCCACGGCCGAGGTGCTGGAGTCGGCGCCGTCGTCCCGGCAGAGCATCGACGAGCGCTACCTGGAACTCCCCGACGACCTGCCGGAGGAGATCAGGGAGCTCGCGCGGGAGCAGGCGGGCGACGCCAAGACCGCCTACCAGGCGGCCGTGCGGCTGCAGAGGTTCTTCACCGACACCGGCGGCTTCGCCTACAGCCTGCGCACCCAGGGGCACGGCAACTCGGCGCTGGCCGACTTCCTGCTGCACAGCCGGGCCGGCTACTGCGAGCAGTTCGCCGCCTCGATGGCGATCCTGGCCAGGGTCGTCGGCATCCCGTCGCGGGTGGCGATCGGCTACACGGGCGGCACGCAGCTCGGCGGCCAGTGGACGGTGGCCACGAACGACTCCCACTCGTGGCCGGAGCTGTACTTCGAGGGCGTGGGCTGGCTGCCGTTCGAGCCGACGCCCTCGGGCACGCTGGGCCAGGGCAGCGCCCGGGTGCCGGAGTACACCCAGCCGCGGCCCGAGGCCACGGCCGACCCCTCCTCCCCGACGCCGGACCGGACCTCCAGCGGCAGCGCGGAGGAGGAGCTGGGCCCGCAGAACCGGGGCAACGTGCGCGAGCTGGACCGGGAGGCGCTGCTGGCCAACGGCGGGCTGCCGCCGGAGGAGTCGACGCCGCTCGCCGCGCAGATCGGCATCGGCGCCGCGGTGCTGCTGCTGGTGCTGCTGATCCCGGCCGCGGCCAGGCTGATCACCAGGAGCAGGCGGGTCCGGGCGCTGGGCTGGAAGGTGTCGGAGCCGTCGGACGAGATGACGGCCAGGGTCGTGGCGGGCCGCCATCCGGCGGTGGCGGCGGCCTGGGCGGAGCTGGACGACGCGCTCTACGACTACGGGATGGCCCGCGAGCCCAGCGAGACGCCGCGCCAGCTGGCGCGGCGGCTGACCGAGCAGTACGAGTTCGGGGCCGAACCGGCGGCGGCCGTCACGGCGATCGCCTCGGCGGTGGAGCGGGTGCTCTACTCGCGGGAGCCCGGCGAGATCCCGCCGATGGGCGGGGACCTGCGCCGGGTGCGCAAGGCCCTGGCGGCGACCGTGTCACGTGCCAGGAGGGTGCGGGCGGTGCTGCTGCCGCCGTCGACGGTGCGGCGGCTGCGGCTCGTGGGCGAGCGGCTGCTGGACGGCTTCGACCGCCTGGAGAACATCAGGCTGCGGAGGACTGCGACGCAGAAGGGGACGTGAGAATCTGACCGAAGGTGCGGTCGTCTCCCGCGAGGGGGACGGCCGCACCTTCGTCTAGGGGACGCCTTGATCGGGGGATGCGTGTCAGCGCTCGTCGTGACGACGACGCCAGCGTTCCTCCATGCGCTCCATGAAGGTGCCCCGGTTGCCCCGGCGGACCTGCTTGCCCTGCGGTGGAGCCCCCTGAGCCGAGGAGTCACCACCGAACCCATTCATTCGTTTCCAGCTGGACAGGCCCCACAGACACGCAGCGAGCATGACCACGAAACCGCCGACGCCGAGCGGGATCAAGTTGATCACCACGCCGACCATCAACAGGACGACGCCGAGGACAAAGCCGATCGTGGCTTTGACCAGGCGCCGCTTGTAATGGCTGCGTGGGTCACTGATCCTTACGGTGTTGGCCCACTTCGGGTCCTCGGCGTAGAGGGCCTGCTCGATCTGGTCGAGCAAGCGCTGCTCGTGCTCAGAGAGCGGCACGGCGCCTCCCAAGGACGGCCCCAGGACGGGGAAGACGGCAACGGACGACACGGGGTGTCCGGACCTCGCGGTCGGTTATCCCCAGAATACGAGGCTGTAGACGTAGGCGAAAGCAAACGTCCAAGGCAGACCAAACCGGAGGTGACGTCATGGCTTCATTCTGGGCCATCTTGGTCTCCTCCCCCGAAGTCGTGACATCGCCTCACGCCTCCATTTCATCAAGTTTGCCCCGAACTAGCGAAGCCGGGAGCACGGCATCGGGACCGAATCTCCGGATCGCCCGGTCCATCGCCTGCTCGGCCTCACGCCAGCCGGTCTCGCGCTCACCGAGAGTGAGCTGACGGGAGGCGGAATCGGCGGGCCGGAGGTTCTCCATCCTGACGCCGACCAGGCGCAGGCGCACCCGTTCGAGCCCGGCGGCGTGGTAGAGCTCGCAGGCTGTGGCGAAAATCTCCTGCGCGACATCGGTGGGCTCCGGAAGGGTCCGGGACCGGGTGATGGTGGAGAAGTCAGCGCGGCGCAGCTTCACACTTACAGTCCTGCCCACATGACCGCCCTTACGCATCCTCGCGGCGACCCGTTCGGACAGGCGGAGCAGCTCGCGCTTGATGATCTCGGGATCGTCGACGTCGGCGGCGAACGTCTCCTCGTTGCCGATGCTCTTGTCGGGGACGTGCGGGCTCACCTGCCGCTCGTCGCGGCCCCACGCCAGCGCCGCCAGGTGGCCGCCCGCGGACGGGCCGAGCTCGCGCTGGAGCGTGGCGACGGGCACCCGGGCCAGGTCGCCGACGGTGCGGATGCCGAGGCGCACGAGGGCCTGCTCGGTGCGCTCGCCGACGCCCCACAGGGCGGAGACGGGCAGCGGGTGGAGGAACGCCACCACCTCCTCCTGCGGCACCACCAGCAGGCCGTCGGGCTTGCACTGCTTGGAGGCGAGCTTGGCGACGAACTTGCTGCCGGCCACGCCCACCGAGCACGTGATGCCGAAGCGTTCCAGCACCTCCGCCCTGATCGCGGCGGCGATCGCGGCGGGCGGCCCCAGCCGGCGCAGCGCGCCGCCGACGTCGAGGAACGCCTCGTCGGACGCGATGGGCTCGACCATCGGGGTGATCGAATGGAAGATCTCCATGACGCCTCTGGAGACCTCGGAGTATTTTCCGTGGCCGGGCGGGATGACCGTCGCCTGAGGGCAGAGCCGGCGGGCCCGGCTCATCGGCATGGCGGAGTGGACGCCGAACGCCCTGGCCTCGTAGGTGGCGCTGAGCACGACGCCGCGCCCGGCGGGCGAGCCCACGATCACCGGTCGGCCGCGCAGCTCGGGCCGCTCCAGCAGCTCGACGCTGGCGAAGAAGGCATCCATGTCGACGTGGAGGATCGGGCAGCCGGTGTCGTCGGCCCCGGTCCGCGGAGCGGGGCCGATGCCCGTGATCTGCTTGCGTGCCACGCCGCCGATTCTATCCGAACAGGCGTTCTAGGCCGATGGCCTGCGGCCGACGACGTGCAGCTGGGTCGCGATGTCGCGCAGCACCGGATGGGCCGAGGCGGCCTTCTCCAGGGCCACCAGCGCCTCCGCCGCGCCCGGCTCCCCGTCGACGAGCCGGCTGGGCACCAGGTCGGCGAAGACCCGCACGCCGTGGACCGGCCCGGCCCCGAGCCCGGCCGCCGACAGCAGGCCGGTGAGGGTCTCGCCGGTGAAGCGGCGGGGCGTGGGGTCGCGGTCGCCCCAGCTGCCGAGCGGGTCGGCCAGCGCGGCCCTGGACTCGTCGAACTGCCCGGCCAGCGCGCGGTGGATGGCGGCGGCCACCGGGTTGGCGGCCAGCACGCTGACCGCACCGCGGGGACGCAGCAGCCCGGCCATCTCGGTCAGGGCGCCGACGGGATCCTCCACGTACTCCAGCACGCTGTGGCAGAGCACCAGGTCGGCGCAGCCGGGGCTGAGCAGCTCGCCCAGGTCGGCGGTGTCGCCCTGGAGGCCGCGCACCTCCACGCCCGCCTCCTTGGCCCGGCGTTCGAGCGCGGCCAGCGAGTCGGGGCTGGGATCGACCACGGTCACGGTGTGGCCCAGCGCCGCGAGCGGCACGGCGAACCCTCCGGTGCCGCCGCCCGCGTCGACGATGTCGAGCGCGTCGCGCCCGGTGGCGCCGGCCAGCTCCGCCAGCACCTCGCGCAGCGCGTCCCAGACGACGGCGGTCCGCACCGCCGGGGTCCTCGTGACGCCTTCAGCTCGCAACGTCGGCTCGCCTCCCTCTTCTCGTGGGTCCGCCCCAGCCTACGCCGTACGGGTGCCGCCCGCTCCCCTGCGATCTGGACCGCTCCCGTACGGGTCGTCAGGCGTCGAAGGCGGCCACCAGCCGCTTGGGGGCGCGCAGCCGCCACGCGTCGGTGAGCAGTTCGCCCAGCTCCTCCTCGTCCACCTCCGGCAGCCGGACCAGCACAACGGCGTACCCGTCGAAGTGCGGCGTGGTGAAGAACGCCCCGGGCCGGGCGGCGGTGAGCTCCAGCTTCTCCTCCTCGCTGGGCACCGGCACCGCGAGCACGTCCGGTTCCTCACGCATCCTGGCGAACCACTTGCCGCGGACGTAGAACGCGGGCGTGCCGTACATGGTCTTCTCGCCGGTCTCGGGCAGCGCGAGCGCCAGCCTGCGGACGTCGTCTTCGGTGGCCATGTCCCGATCCTCGCCCCGCCCGTCCCGCCGGGGCAACCGGTCACGGCGGGTCCCGGAATCGCGGCATGCCCCTGACCAGGAGCAGCGCCGGCGGCACGAGGAGGATGACGGCCGCCGCCGACGCGAGCACCGCCGCCGGCCCGGCGAGGGCGGCCAGCGGCCCGGTCAGCGCCTGCCCGAACGGCATCAGGCCGAAGCCGCACAGCCAGGCGAACGAGCTGATCCGCCCGATCAGGTGCTCGGGGATCTCGCGCTGCAGGGCGACCTCCCAGTGGATCGCGTACGTCTCCACCCCCGCCCCGGCGATCGCGAACGCCAGGAAGATCGCGGCCGGCGAGGGAGCGAGGACCAGCGAGAGGGGCGCCGCGGCGTAGAGGGCGATCGCGGTCAGCGCCACGGCCCCGGGGGCGCGCGGCCGCCACGCCATCGTGATCAGGCCGCCTGCCAGGCCGCCGGCTCCGTAGCAGGTGAGCGCCAGGCCGTACACGGCGGGCGAGCCGAACGCGGCGGTGGTCACGACCGGCAGCAGGACCTGCGTCGGCGCGATGACGAACATGAGGTTGACCGCGGAGAAGATCAGAATGGCGCGCACCCACGGGAGCCGCCGCGCCTCGGCGACGCCGGCGCGGACGTCCTGGACGAACGAGGCCCTGCGGGCGGGCTCCCGCCGGGGTTCCCCGGCCCGCCAGAGGGCCAGGACCGCGACGGCGAAGGTCATCGCGGTGATCCCGTACGCGGCCCCGGTGCCGGACAGGGTGATCACCCCTGCGCCCGCGGCGGGCCCGGCCATGACGCCGGTACGGATCGCGACGCTGACCAGCGACCTGCCGGAGACGCGCTCGTGGTCGCCGAGCACGCCCTGCAGCAGAGCGTTGAAGGCGGGCCGGACGAACGCCTCGGCCAGCCCCGACAGCAGCACGGCCCCGGCCGCCGCCCAGATCGGGAACGTGCCGGTCACGGCGAGAGCCGCCGCGAGGAGGGCCTGGAGTCCGTAGGCGGCCATCAGGACCCGCTGCCGCGGCAGCCGGTCGGCCCACACGCCGCCGACCGGCAGGAACACCACGAGCGTGACCCCGCGCGCGGCGAGGACCAGGCCGAGCGCGACCGCGTCACCACCCGCCTGGAGGACGGAGACGGTGATCGCGACGGCGAACATCTGCTCGCCCGCGACCGCGGCCACCTGGCCGGGCAGCAGCAGGCGGAACCGGGGGTTGCCGAGCGCGGCTGGACGGAACACCCGATCAGCCACGTGGCTCTGGCACGGGAGGCACGCCGCCCATGCTGGCACCGGCGGGGCCCGCGCGGGGCCGGGCGGGTTACGCCCAGCGCGTGACCGGCGCGGCGGTCGGCTCACACCCAGCGCGAGCACGGCGCTAACACGGCGCGGACGCCGCGGTGCGGGTTACGCCCGGTGTGAAACGTGGATGTGGCGGCGGGCTCGCCGTGCGGAGGAGCCGGTCAGGGAGACGCCGTGACCGGCCCGTACGGGAGCTAGAGCGTCAGGCTGGGCTTGAGCTGCTTGAAACGCGCCAGCAGCCCGTTGACGAACTGGGGGGACTCGTCCGTGGACAGCTCGCCGGCCAGGTGGACCCACTCGCTGATGACCACGCCCTCGGGGACGTCGGGCATCCACAGCAGCTCGTAGGTGCCGCCGCGCAGGAGGTTGCGGTCGACGGCGGGCATGCGTTCGAGGGTCCAGCCCTCGGAGTAGGTGGTGATCAGCTCGTCGATGCGGGCGAGATGGCGGGTGACCCCCTCGACGAGGGTGGAGGTGTACTCGTTGACCGGGGGCTCCTGGCGCTCGACCCGCTCGGCCAGGATCTTCAGCGGATCCTCACTGCGGAGTTCGGCCTCGAAGAGGATGTCGAGCGCACGCCGGCGTGCTTTGCCCCGTGCCGACACCTCAGGCCCGGCCGAGGTATTCGCCGGTGCGGGTGTCGACCTTGACCCGCTCGCCGGTGGTGATGAAGAGCGGCACCTTGATCTCGGCGTCGGTCTCCAGCGTGGCGGGCTTGGTGCCGCCGGTGGAGCGGTCGCCCTGCAGGCCGGGCTCGGTGCTGGCGATGGTGAGCTCGACCGCGGCGGGCAGGTCGACGTAGAGCGCGGAGCCCTCGTGGAAGGCCACGGTGGCCAGGGTGTTCTCCAGCATGTAGTTGGCGGCGTCGCCGACGGTGGAGGAGGGCACGTTGACCATGTCGTAGGTCTCGGTGTCCATGAACACGAAGTCGTCGCCGTCGCGGTAGGAGTATTGCATCTCGCGCTTGTCGACGTTGGCCACCTCGACCTTGACGCCGGCGTTGAAGGTCTTGTCGAGGACCTTGCCGGAGAGCACGTTCTTGAGCTTGGTGCGCACGAACGCGCCGCCCTTGCCCGGCTTGACGTGCTGGAACTCGACAACGGACCACAGCTCGCCACCGTCGAGCTTCAGCACCATGCCGTTCTTGAGGTCGTTGGTTGTCGCCACTCGTTCTCTCCCGCGTGTGGCCGCTCTAAAGGACGAGCAGCTCCTTGGTCGTCTTGGTGAAAAGTTCCGGCTCGCCCTGTCGTGTGACGAGGGTGTCCTCGATGCGAACACCGCCCCGGCCCGGGAGGTAGATCCCCGGCTCCACGGTGATCGGAACTCGATCCTCAAGTCTACCGGTACGTGCGGGGCCCAGGAACGGCTCCTCATGGATCTCGAGCCCGACGCCGTGGCCGAGGCCGTGCCGGAAATGGTCGCCGTGGTCGGCGGCGGCGATGAGGGAGCGGGCGGCGGCGTCGACCTCCTTGGCGGTGGCGCCGGGGGTGACGGCGTGCCGGCCGGCCCGCTGGGCCTCGGCGACCAGGTCGTAGACCTCGCTCTGCCAGTCGGCGGGCGGGCCCAGGCAGACGGTGCGGGTCATGTCGGCGTGGTACCCCTGGTAGGCGGCGCCGAAGTCGATGGTGACCAGCTCGCCGGAGCGCAGCTCGCGGTCGGTGGGGGCGTGGTGCGGGATGGCGCCGTTCGGGCCCGCGGCGACGATGGTGTCGAAGGCGGGCTTGGCGGCGCCGAGCTCGATCATGCGGGCTTCGAGGAGCCGGGCCACGTCGCGCTCGGTGACGCCGGGGCGGATGGTGTGCAGCACGTCGGCGAAGGCCTGGTCGGTGATGGCGCAGGCGGTACGGAGGAGCTCCAGCTCGTCGTCGTCCTTGACCGCGCGCAGCCCTTCGACGAGGGGCCCGAGCGGCACGAGCCCGGGCCCGAGCCGCTCGTAGGTGGCCACGCTCATGTGGGCGGCCTCGATGCCGACGCCGGGGGCGGCGAGCTCCCCGGCCACGTCGGCGGCCTCGACCGCCTGCACGTCGAGGCCGTGCGTCTTCTCGATGTAGCGGTTGTCCGTCACCAGCAGCGCCGAGCCGTCGGCCTTGATCAGGGCGGCGGCGTTGGAACTGACGAGCCCCGTGAGATAGCGGACGTTGACGGTCGAGGTGACCAGCATGGCGTCGACCTCGTGGGCGGGCAGCAGGGCCGCGAGCCGAGCTCGCCGCTGTGCGTAGTTGACGGTCACGCGCTTAATGTACGCGGATCTCCGGTTGGTCCACTATCCGCTAGATCTGCCAGTCGTTGAGCCAGTCGGACAGCGGGCCGGCCGGGGCGATCTCGCCCTTGTCCCTGGCCTTGCGCAGATCGCGGATGACGTGGGAGACCTCCCTGACGCCGGCCCGCTCGTCGCCCTCGGCGAACTTCCGCCCGGCCTTCCTGAGCTTGTCCTGGGCCTTCTCGGCCACCTTCGGGTGCATCCCGTTCACGGCCATCTGGCTGGTGACCGCCTCGTCGAACCTCCTCACCCAGGTCTCCCAGCCGCCCGGCGGGACCGACTGGCCGACGGTGCCCTTGGGGATGGGCAGGGCGTCGGTGCCGCGGAGCTCGGTGGGCTCCGGCTCGGCCGTGAAAGTGGGCGTGGGGGTCGGGGTCGGCGTGGGGGTCGGTGAGGGCGGCGCCTCGCCGGTGACCTGCGTGGTGGGGGCGGCCTCGGGCGGGTCCTCGTCACCGCTCGCCAGGAAGATCATGACTACGGTGACCGCCACGATGGCCGCGAGGGCCACGCCGGCCTGGACGAACAGGCGGCGGTTCTCGCGGCCGGACGGCGGAGGCGGCGCCAGCTCGGACGCGTCGTAGATCGCGGTGTCCCCGGCCCGCGCGGCCGGGGTCGCGGCGGGGGCAGGCTGCGCGGGCGCGGCGGCCCGTGGCCTGGCGATGGCGGCCAGCGCGCGGCGCACCGCCTCGCCGCTGGCGGGCCGCTTGGCGGGCTCGGGGTCGAGCATGGCGAGCAGTAACCGGTCCAGCTCGGCGGGCACGCCCTGGCGCAGGGTACTGGGCGGCGCGATCGCGCCCTCCCTGGCGGGCGCCTGGCCGGTGAGCAGCTCGTAGCAGACCGCGCCGAGCCCGTACAGGTCGGCCGACGCCTGCCCGTCGCCTCCGGCGAGCCGCTCGGGCGCCTGGTAGCGGGGGTCGCCGCCGGGCCGGCCCGTCAGGCCGAACCCGACGACCTTGAGCACGCCGCTGCCGGCCATCCGGAAGCTGTCGGGCCCGACCTTGCCGTGCACCAGGCCCGCGCGGTGCGCCGCGTCCAGGCCGGCCGCGGCCTGCCCGGCCAGGTCGCACACCTCCACCACCTTGAGCGGCCCGCGCCCGGCGAGCTCCTCGCCGAGGCTCGGCCCGGTGAGGAACTCCGTCACCAGGAACGGGGACCCTTCGTGCTCCCCCACGTCCAGCACCATGGCGACGTTGGGATGGATCACCCGGGCCACGGCCTGGGCGTGCTGGCGCAGCACCTCCCTGGTGGCCGCCCCCACCGCCTTGGCTCCCAGCATCTTCACGGCCACGGTCCAGTCGGCGCGGGTGTCGTACCCCCGCCACACCTCGCCCATCGAACCGCTGCCGATGCGCTCATCAAGCCGGTACCGCCCGGCGACCAGGGACGGCGTCGCGTCGGACATATCTCCGCCAATGCTCAAACTTCAGTTTTCGACCAACCTTAGGCCCCAACGGAAACGCCCGCCTCCTCCAGCACGGGGAAGGCGGGCGTTTCGACGGGTGTGTACCGGTGCGGCGGTGATCAGGAGGCGATGTCCTTGATGGTCTCGATCAGGCGGACGCGCTCCTCGTGGGTGCGGCCGAGCGGGGTGACGTTCAGCGTGGTGACGCCGGACTCCTTCATCGCCCGCATCCGGTCGCGGACGTAGGCCTCGTCGCCGATCAGCGACATCTTCTCCAGCAGCTCGCGCGGCACCAGCGCCGCCGCCTCGTCCTTCTTGCCGTCGAGGTAGAGCTCCTGGATCTGCTCGGCCTCCTTCTCGTAGCCGTAGCGCCTGGCGAGGTTGTTGTAGAAGTTCTTGCCCTTGGCGCCCATGCCGCCGATGTAGAGGGCGGCCATCGGCCGGCCGAGGTCCAGCAGGCCGTCTGCGTCGTCGCCGATGTAGAGGGACGCCTGGGCGACCACGTCCAGCTCGCCCAGCTCGGGGTCGCGTTTGGCCTTGCCGGCGGCCAGGGCGGCGCCCCACACGTCGGCGGCCTTCTCCGGCACGTAGAAGATCGGCTCCCAGCCTTCGGCCAGCTCGGCGGCCAGCTCGACGTTCTTGGGGCCGATGGCGGCGAGCACGATCGGGATGCGGGAACGTACCGGGTGGTTGATGATCTTGAGGGGCTTGCCCAGGCCGGTGCCCTGGTCGGGCGGCAGCGGCAGGGTGTAGTGGCGGCCGTCGTACTGCAGGCGCTCGCGCCGCCACACCTTGCGGCAGATCTCGATGACCTCGCGGGTGCGGCCGATCGGGGCGGTGTAGGGCACGCCGTGGAAGCCCTCGATGACCTGCGGGCCGGAGGAGCCGAGGCCGAGGGTGAAGCGGCCGTCGGAGATGTAGTCGAGGCCCGCGGCCGTCATGGCCATCAGGGCGGGCGTGCGCGAGTAGATCGGCAGGATGCCTGAGGCGATCTGCAGCCGCTCGGTGACGGCCGCGATGTATCCCATCTGGCTGACCGCGTCGAAGCTGTAGGCCTCCGCGACGAAGACGATGTCGAGCCCGGCCTTCTCGTAGTCGGCGAGCTCTCCCACCGTCTCCTTGAATCCCCCGGAGTAGCCCAGTGTCATTCCGATCCGCATGCCCGCTCCCACCACAGAATGATGTTCCGTTCCGATGCCGTCAGGTTAGCGTGTCCGCGCTGGAGCCAGCGAGGGGCTACCTTGGTCAGAGTGCTGAAGCGCGTCGTCGTCGTCGTGTCCGCCGTCCTCGCCGTGGTCCTGGCCGGACACCGCTACGTGCCGGCCCTGGGCGGTTTCACGACGGTCATGGAGAGCCTGCTGCCGTGGCTGGGCCTGGCCGTGCCGGTCCTGCTGCTGGGCGCGGCCCTGGCCCGCTCCACCGCGGCCGTCGGCGCCGTGCTGGCTCCGGCGGCCGTGTGGGGCGTCATGTTCGGTCCCGCGCTGCTGCGCACCCCGCCAGGCGGGCCGAGTGACCTGGCGGTCGGCACGGTGAACGTGGGCGTGCGCAACGACGCCTCGGGCGAGGCCGTACGCGCCGTCGCCGAGGACCTCGACCTGCTGGCGGCGCAGGAGCTCACCCCGGGCGGCCCGGCGGCCAAGCAGCTCAACCGGATGTTCGAGCACCGTTACGCGGTGAGCACCGTCGGCCTGTGGAGCCGCTACCCGATCAGCCGCGAGCGCCCGCTGGACGTCGGCATGGGCTGGGTGCGCGCCCTGCGTGCGACCGTGCGGACCCCCAAGGGCGACGTGACCGTGTACGTGATGCACCTCGCCTCGGCGCGGCCGGGCGAGACCACCTCCAGGGACGCCTCGCTGGCGCAGGCGCGCAAGCTGATCGACCGCGACGGCAGCAAGCGGATCCTGCTGCTGGGCGACCTCAACACGGCCACCACCGACCGGGGCATGCGCGGGCTGACGCCGCCGCTGACCGACGCGCAGGAGGTCGCGGGCGACGGGTTCGGGTTCACCTGGCCGGCCGGGTTCCCCGTGACGCGGCCGGACCACATCCTGTTCCGCGGGATGACCGCCACGCGGGCCGAGGTGGCCCCGGCCACCGGCAGCGACCACCGGGCCGCCGTCGCCTCGTTCCGTCTCTGACGACGACGCGACCGCGGCCGCTCACTCAGGTTCCAGCAGCCGAGGCTCCAGCCTGGCCAGATCGCCGGGGGTGTCGATGTCGGCGGGGTCGCCGGCGCACGGCACCTCGGTCACCAGCTCCGGATGGGCGGCCAGGAAGGGGCGGGCGCCCACGTCGCCGCGGGCCAGGGCGGCGACCTCGGCGAAGTGGCGGCGCTCGATCAGCACCGGGTTCCTGCGCCGGCCGCCGTACGTGGCGACGGCCACCCCGGCGCCGGAGGCGATCAGCGCGCGCACCGCCTCGGCCCGCACCAGCGGCTGGTCCACCAGCGCGATCACCACGGCCCGCGACTCGGCGGGCAGCGCCGCCAGCCCGGCCCGCAGGGAGGACCCCATGCCGGACCGCCAGTCCGGGTTGCGCACGGCCACCGCCCCCCGCACCTGCACGGTCGCCGCCCCGAGCACCACCACGACCGGGTGGCAGCCGCCCTCCTCCAGCAGCCGCACCCCCCGGTCGACCAGCCGCTCCCCGGCCAGCTCCAGCAGCGCCTTCGGCCTGCCCAGCCGGGAGCCCTCGCCGGCCGCGAGCAGCAGCCCCGCCACCCCGCTCCCCTTCATGGCCGTCCCCTACCCGTCGTGGTGGATGCGGCCCCGGGTGGTCGACAGCGGCCGGCCGGACCCGCCCCAGCGGAGCTGGATCAGCTCGGCGGCGATGGACACGGCCGTCTCCTCCGGAGTGCGCGCCCCCAGGTCCAGCCCGATGGGCGAGCGCAGCCGGGCCAGCTCCTCCTCGGTCAGCCCGGCCTCGCGCAGCCGGTCCATCCGGTCCTCGTGGGTGCGCCGCGAACCCATGGCGCCCACGTACCCGGCGGGGGTGCGCAGCGCCACCTCCAGCAGCGGCACGTCGAACTTGGGATCGTGGGTGAGCACGCAGATCACGGTGCGCTCGTCCACCGAGACGGAGGCCAGATAGTCGTGCGGCCACTTGACCACGACCTCGTCGGCGTCGGGGAAGCGCTTGGGGGTGGCGAAGACGGGCCGGGCGTCGCACACGGTGACGTGGTAGCCGAGGAACTTGCCGACCCGGGCGACGGCCGCGGCGAAGTCGATCGCGCCGAACACCAGCATGCGCGGCGGCGGCGCGAACGAGTGCACGAACACGGCCAGGTCGTCCAGCCGCCGCTCGCCCTCGCCGCCGTAGTGGCGGATGCCGGTCAGCCCCTGGGCGAGCATGCCGCGGGCGTCGTCGTCCACCGCGTCGTCGAGGCGGCCGGGGCCGAGCGAGCCGGAGGAGCGGCCGGGCCAGATGATCCGGCGGGCGCCGACCTCGCCGGGGCCGGAGAGGACGGTGGCGACGGCGACCGGCTCGTGCTCCTCGATCGAGGCGGCCACGTCGCCCAGCTCGGGGAAGGTGTCGCGGGAGATCGGCTCGACGAAGATGTCGATGATGCCGCCGCAGGTGAGCCCGACGGCGAACGCGTCGTCGTCGCTGACCCCGTACCGCTGCAGCACCGGGCGGCGGGTCTCGGTGGCGAGCTCGAACACGGCGCCCTCGACGCATCCGCCGGACACGCTGCCGACCACCTCGTCGCCGCGCACGGCCATGGCGGCGCCCGGTGGCCTGGGCGCGCTGTTGAACGTGCCGACCACCGTCGCGAGCCCGAACTCGAGCCCCGACCTCCACCAGCGCATGATCTCCGGGAGCACGTCACGCATGGGCGAGCCTTTCGGTGAGTTCCTCGTAGGCGGCCAGGCTGTGCCCGGCCACCAGGGCGTCGAGGTAGGGCAGGGCGGCCCGCATGCCGCCGGTGAGCGGCTGGTAGTCCTCGTACCCCTTGTGCGGGTTGACCCAGATCACCCGGTGCGCCTGCCGGGCCAGCCGGGCCATCTGGGCGCGCAGCAGTTCGGGGTCGCCCCGTTCCCAGCCGTCGGAGGCGATGACCACGGTCGCGCCGCGCGCGCTGTGCTGGGACAGGAACTGCTTCAGCTCCTCCCCCAGCCGGGTGCCGCCGCTCCAGTCGGGGATGGCCCGCGACACCGCGTCGAGCGCGGTGCCGGGGTCGCGGTGGCGCAGCTCGGCGGTGACGGCGGTGAGCCGGGTGCCGACCGAGAACACGCGGGTGGCCCGCGGCTCGCTGCGCACCAGCGCGTGCGCGAACCGCAGCAGCGTCTCGGCGTACGGCGACATGGAGCCGCTCACGTCGACGAAGAGCACGACGCGGCGCGGCCTGGTGGTGTGCCGCCGGCGCCGCAGCCTGGCCACCTCGCCCTTCCTGAGCGCGTCGCGGATGGTGCGGCGCTGGTCGAGCACGCCCCGGTGGGCGCTCTCGTACCGGCGCGAGCGGCGTGTGGCCCGCCTGGCCCTGAGCATGGTCAGCATCCGGTGCACCTCGGCGCGCTCGGCCTCGGTGAGCCTGGCGACGTCCCGGTGGCGCAGGACCTCGGTGCTGCTGGCGGTGGCGGGCGCGGCCTCGCCCTCGCGCCCGCCCTCCGCGCTCTCGCCCGCCGCGGTGTAGCGGGTGACGGAGGTGACGGCGGCCGGGGCGGTGGTGGCCTTGGCGCCGCCGAAGTACGCGTGGAAGCAGCGGTCGTAGCGGGGCAGGTCGTCGGGGCCGGCGCAGAGCGTGAGGCGGCCCGCCCAGTAGACGTCGCCGGGGACGGCGACGTCCAGCTGCTCCAGCGCGCGCAGGAAGCCCTGGGTGCGCTCGTGGTCGGCCGCGACCCCGGCCGCCCTGAGGGTACGGGCGAACCCGGTCATCGTGGCGGCCAAATCAGTCATGGCGGAGCAGCCCGTTGCCCAGGACGCGTTCGACGTCCTCCCGGTACTTGAGCGCGGCGCCCAGCGTGGCGGCCGCCCGGCCAGGGTCGAGCTCGTCGGCGCCGAGCGTCAGCAGCGCCTCGGTCCAGTCGAGGGTCTCGGCGATGCCCGGCGGCTTGACCAGGTCGGCCCCGCGCAGCCGCTCGGCGGCCCCGGCGACCTGCCGGGCCAGCGTCTCGGTGCAGGCGGGCAGACGGCGCAGCAGGATCGCCACCTCCCGCTCGAAGCTCGGATGCTCAAGCCAGTGGTAGAGGCAGCGCCGCTTGAGCGCGTCGTGCACCTCCCGCGTCCGGTTGGAGGTCACCACCACGACCGGCGGCGACTCGGCCCTGATCGTGCCGAGCTCCGGGACGGAGATGGTGAAGTCGGAGAGCACCTCCAGCAGGAACGCCTCGAACTCGTCGTCGGCCCGGTCGATCTCGTCGACCAGCAGCACGCTCGGCTGCGTCTCCAGCGCCTTGAGCAGCGGCCGCGCGATGAGGAAGCGCCGCTCGTAGATCTCCCCTTCGAGCCGCCGCACGTCGGTCACGCCGGCGACCTCTGCCGCCTTCAGGTGCAGCAGCTGCCGGGCGAAGTCCCAGTCGTACAGGGCCTGCGCGGCGTCCAGCCCTTCGTAGCACTGCAGCCGGATCAGCGGCGCCCCGAGCAGTCCGGCCAGGGTCTTGGCCAGCTCGGTCTTCCCGACGCCCGCCTCCCCTTCCAGGAACAGCGGCCGCCGCATCCGCAGCGCCAGGAACGCGGCCGTGGCCAGACCTTCGTCGGCCAGATACGCATGCCGGTCGAGCAGCTCGATGAGCTTTTCCGGCGACTCGATGTCCATCGCCCTCATTGTCCGCCGACGCACGCTTTCAGGCTACGGGTCACACCGTTTTCCTGATAATCGACGCCCTCTATGACGTGAAGTGAGGTCTCACGTCAGTCTTCGCGGGCCTCGCCGCGGTCGTGGATGAGGGCGGTGAGCTCGGCGATGGCGCGGCGGGCCGCGGGCTTCTCCGAGCCCTGGATGCCCATCGCGCCGATCGTCCGCCCGTCGGAGAAGTCGACGCGGGGCCACGGGTCGCCCTGCACGAAGGTCACGTCGAGGACCTCGGGCCAGGTGTAGCGGTGGGTGCGGGCCGCGTTGACCAGGGTGACGCCCTCGTCGTCGGCCTCCACCCGCACCCGGCCGAGCAGATGGAGCACGAACGCCACCGCGCAGCCGAACGCGACGATCGCGATGCGGTCGGCCAGCTGGAACGGCGGGGCGATGAGGATCGCCATCACCACCGCGCCGAGCACGATCAGGGTGGCGAAGGTGTAGGCGACGATCCTCCCCCGGCGCGGGCGCCAGACGACGGGCAGCGGGGGAGGTGGCACGAGCTCAGGCACGGTCGAGAATGTACCGCAGGTCAGCCGAGGGTCCGCAGGAGGAGTGCGGTCTCCAGCGCGGCGATCGCGGACTCGTAGCCTTTGTCCTCCTTGCTGTCCGGCAGCCCCGATCGGTCCAGCGCCTGGCCGAGGTTCTCGCAGGTGAGCACGCCGTTGCCGACCGGGGTGCGCTCGTCGAGCGAGACCCTGGTCAGCCCGGCCGTGACCGAGTCGCACACGTAATCGAAGTGGGCCGTCTCGCCGCGGATGACCGCGCCCAGCGCCACCACCGCGTCGCAGCGGCGGGCCAGCGCCTGGGCGACCACCGGGAGTTCGAGCGAGCCGGGCACCCGCACCACGGTGGCGGTGGCGCCGGCGTCCTCACAGGCCCGCACCGCGCGGTCCACCAGCCGGTCGGTGATGTCGGCGTGCCAGCTGGCGGCCACCACCCCGACGGTCAGCCCGGACGCGTCGGGCGCCGTGGTGATCGCGGGACGTCCTTCGCCGCTCATGAGGCCTCCTGGGTGCCGTCGATGTCCGTGTGTTCGATGGAATGGCCCAGCCGGTCGCGCTTGGCCTGCAGGTAGCGGGCGTTGTACGGGTTCACCGCGACCGGCATCGGCTCGCGGCCGAGCACCTTGATGCCGTAGCCGTCCATGCCCGTGACCTTGACCGGGTTGTTGGTGAGCAGCCGCACCCCCTTGACCCCCAGGTCGGCGAGGATCTGGGCGGCGTTGGAGAACTCGCGGGCGTCGATCGGCAGCCCCAGCTCGACGTTGGCGTCGACGGTGTCGACCCCGGCGTCCTGGAGGCTGTAGGCGCGCAGCTTGGCCAGCAGCCCGATGCCGCGGCCCTCGTGGCCGCGCAGGTAGACGACCACGCCGCGGCCCTCGGCCGCGATGGCCGCCATGGCGTGGTCGAGCTGCACCCCGCAGTCGCAGCGCAGCGAGCCGAACACGTCGCCGGTCAGGCACTCGGAGTGGGCGCGGACCAGGACGTTCTCGCCGTCGCCGAGGTCGCCGAAGACCAGCGCGACGTGCTCGCCGCCGTCGATGGAGCTGGAGTAGCCGTACGCCCGCCACATCCCGTACGCGTTGGGCAGGTTGGTCTCGGCGACCCGGGTGACCATGCTCTCGGTGCGCCGCCGGTAGTCGGCGAGCTGCTCGATGGAGATGAGCGCGAGGTCGTGCTCGTCGGCGAAGACGCGCAGCTCGGGCAGCCTGGCCATGGTGCCGTCGTCGTTGACCACCTCGGCCAGCACGCCCGCGGGGCTGAGCCCGGCGAGCCTGGCCAGGTCGACGGCCGCCTCGGTGTGGCCGCGCCTGACCAGCACGCCGCCCTCGTGGTAGCGCAGCGGGAAGACGTGGCCGGGACGTACCAGCTCGTACGGCTCGGTCGCGGAGTCGGCGAGCGCCCGGATCGTCCTGGCCCGGTCGGCGGCCGAGATGCCGGTCGTGACGCCGTCGCGGGCGTCCACGCTGATCGTGTACGCGGTGCGCAGCCGCTCGCGGTTCTGGTGGACCATGAGCGGCAGGCCGAGCCGGTCGAGCTCGCGGCCCTCCATCGGCACGCAGATGACGCCGCTGGTGTGCCTGATGGTGAAGGTGAGCAGCTCGGGCGTGGCCCTGGCCGCGGCGAAGATGATGTCGCCCTCGTTCTCGCGGTTCTCGTCGTCGACGACCACGACGGGCCGGCCCGCCCTGATGTCCTCGATCGCCCGCTCGACCGGGTCGAGGATGCCCCCGGTCATGACGCCACCGCCACGGCCGGGGCGGAGGCGCGGTACTCGCGCAGCCACTTGACGAACCCGACCAGCACCATCACGAAGAAGATCGCGTACACCGCGCCCGAGACGTACAGCCCGGAGTTGAACGCGACCGGCACGCCCACGAGGTCGACGGCCACCCAGACGATCCAGAAGTCGACCAGCGCCCGGCCCTGCGCCCAGGTCGCGACCGCGCCGCCCACGAAGATGTAGGCGTCCGCGGCCACCACGGCCAGCGGGGCGTCCGGGTACCACGACAGGTTGAACGTCTTGAACAGCGCCGCCACCACGATCGTGCCGAGCACGGCCGCGGTGATCAGCACGAGCCGCTCGCGCCCGGTCGCGGGCCGCACGGCCAGCTCGTGCTGCTGGGTGCCCTGGCGCCACTTCCACCAGCCGTAGATCGCCAGCAGGCCGAACAGGGCCTGCTTGAGCGCGTTGCCGGTGACGTGCGCGCTGATGGAGGCGGCGAAGAGCAGAACGGCGCCGGTGAACTGCACCGGCCAGGTCCAGATGGACTTGCGCATGGCGAACACCACGGTCGCCAGCGCGCAGATGTTGCCGATCAGGTCGGTCCACCTCACGGGCAGGCCGAAGATGTCGATCGATGCGTCCGCCCAGCTCATCGGGCGCCCACCAGCCTCTCCACGTACTTCGCGATCACGTCGACCTCGAGGTTCACCAGGTCGCCCACCCGGCGCTCGCCCAGGGTGGTCAGCTTGAGCGTGGTCGGGATGAGGCTCACGCCGAAGCTTCCGTCGTCAACAGTCGTCACCGTCAAGCTGATTCCGTCGACGGCGATCGAACCCTTCTCCGCGACGTACCTGCTCAGGGACGCGGGCAGACCGAAGCGCAGGTCGTCCCAGTTGTCGCCGGGCTCCCTGGACAGCAGTGCGGCGGTGCCGTCGACGTGGCCCTGCACGATGTGGCCGCCGAGCCGCTGGTCGGCCCGGACCGCGCGCTCCAGGTTGACCGCCCCGCCCTCCGACAGCGCGCCGAGCGAGCTGCGGTCGAGCGACTCCTTCATCACGTCCACGGTGAAGACGTCGCCGCGCACGTCCACGACCGTGAGGCAGACGCCGTTGACGGCGATCGAGTCGCCGTGGCGGGCGTCGGAGGTGACCACGGGGCCGCGTACGGACATCCTGGCGCCGCCGCCGGCCGCCTCGACGGCGACGACCTCGCCCTTCTCCTCGATGATTCCGGTGAACATTCACTTCTCCCTGCGGGGGTGCGGGGGCGCGGGGCGTGCGACGAGGCGCACGTCCGGCCCGATGGGGGAAACCTCGTCGAAGATCAGGCGGTGCGCCTCGCCGATGGTGCGCACTCCGGCCTCGCCCAGCGCGGCGGCGCCGGCGCCGAGGAGGGCGGGCGCGACGTAGGCGACGACCCGGTCGACCAGCCCGCGGGCCAGGAACGCCCCGGCCAGCGTGGGGCCGCCCTCCAGGAACACGCTGACCACCTCGCGGGCGGCGAGCTCCTTGAGCAGGGCATGCAGGTCGAGGCCGCGGCCGTCGCGGGGCACGCGCAGCAGGTCGGCGCCGAGGGTCGTGACGGTGTCGGCGGCCACGGCGACGAGCGTGGGGGCCGCGCCGTCGAGCACCCGCGCGGTGGCCGGCGTCCTGGCGTCCGGGTCGACGACCACGCGCAGCGGGCGGCCCTCGGCCAGGGCCGGCCTGGCGGTGAGCCGGGAGTCGTCGGCCAGCACGGTGCCGATGCCGGCCACGATCGCGTCGCTGCGGGCGCGCAGCCGGTGCACGTCGGCCCTGGCCTCGGGAGAGGTGATCCACTGGCTGGTGCCGTCGGCGGCGGCCGAGCGGCCGTCGAGGGTGGCGGCGAACTTCCACGTCACGTGCGGGCGGCCGAGCCTGGCCCAGGTCAGCCACTCGGCGTTGACCCGCTCCGCCTCCTCGGCCAGCACCCCGGCCGTCACGGCGACCCCGGCCGCGCGCAGCCGCCCGGCGCCGCCGGCGGCCTTCGGGTTGGGGTCGGCGACCGCGTGGACGACGCGGGCCACGCCCGCCTCCAGCAGCGCGCCGCTGCACGGGCCCGTCCGGCCGGTGTGGTCGCAGGGTTCGAGGGTGACGTACGCGGTGCCGCCCCTGGCCCGCTCCCCCGCCTCGCGCAGGGCGGCGACCTCGGCGTGCGGCCCTCCCGCGTACGCGTGGAACCCCTCCCCCGCGACCCGGCCGGCGGCGTCGAGCACGACGCAGCCCACGACGGGATTGGGGCTGGTGTGACCGTGACCGCGGGCGGCCAGCTCGACGGCGCGCGCCATGTGGACCGCGTCCTGCGGGGATCCCGCCACCGGGGGCCTCCTACTCGCCAGTAGCTCCAAGCCGTGGCGGGCCCCGGGGGGTCGAACACGGTACGCGAACGCACCGTGGGGCACCCGGCGCAATGCCGGGCACCCGCGTGCTGCCTCCCATCCGGACTTTCACCGTCGGTCCCGGAATTTCACCGGGTCAACCGGCCGATGGCATCGGCCGGGTCGCGGACTGTCACCGCCGGTTCGGACTTTCACCGACCCCGGAGCACGCTAGCTCTGTCCATCCCAGTGTGCCATGTCCGAATTCATGCGCGCGACCGGGGCTCCCCGTGATCGGCTCAGGCGGCCATGAGCTTGCGGGCGCGGCGGGCGTCGGGGCTGTAGCGGACGTTCGCGGGCACCAGGCCGATGCCGGCGTGCAGGGCCCGCAGCGTGGCGGTCGCCCACAGGTCGCCGACCGGCGTGGCGGGCAGCCCGTACATCCGCCTGGCCCAGCGCGGCAGCGTGGCGAAGGCGAGCACGGTCAGGGCCGGCACCACCGGCCGCAGCGTGGCGAGCAGGCCGGGCAGCGGCGTGTGCAGGGACGCCAGGAGCGGGTTCGCGGCCTCGGGGACGAGCCGCAGCCCCGGGCGGGCGGCCTCGATGTAGGCGCGCAGCCCGCCGACCGAGCCGGGCACGCTCAGCGGGTCCAGGCCGACGACCTCGGCGGCGCGCCGCCACTCGGCGACGAACGCGTCGGCGTCGGCGTCGCTGAGCCGCACGCCCGCCCGGCGGGCCACCGTCAGGTAGGAGTCGACCTCACCGACGTGCACCCAGCGCAGCGACGCGGGCTCGTCGAGCCGGAACCGCTCGCCGGTGTCGGGGTCACAGCCTGTGAGCGTGGCGTGGATCTTGCGTACGCGGCGGCCGGCCTGCTCGACTTCGGCTCGTGTCCCGTACGTGCGCACGCGGACGAATTCTGTGGTCCGGACGAAACGCGACCACGCCTCGTCGGGATTCATGAAGGCGGAGTTCTGTATGACGCCGCGCATCGCGCGCGGGTGAAGGCTCTGCATGAGAAGCGCGCGGAACCCGCCGACCAGCAGAATCGGCTCACCCATCACCCGCCACGTCACGGACTCCGGCCCGAACAGCCCGTGGTCTTCCATGAGTAAGGGCCTACCCGCCAGGGCCGGGGGCTATGTCACAGGACTGTCGTGGTTGTGCCGCGATTCCGTGATTACTGAGCGTATAAACGGTTCTGATTCTTGCATCCGGTGATATGGCAGGTCAATGACTTTGCGAATACGACAAAGTCTATTTTTTACAACAAACTTACGAAAAACCGTGGAGGCATTGTCACAGAGTGAGATGACCTGAGAACGTCGCCTGTGGCCCGGAATTTCCGGATTTCGTACGTGCTGAGGGACCCCGACCACATGACGACACCGACGTCCACCGCGATCACCACCGACGCGACGTCCGTGACCGAAACCCAGGACACCGCCGGCCGGTCACCCGGCCGGCTGATGTGGACGCGCTTCCGCCGCGACCGCGTCGGCGTCACCTCCGCGGTGATCGTCATCTTCTTCTTCCTGGTGGCGATCTTCGCGCCCGTGATCTCATGGCTGTACGGCAAGGACCCGTACACCCTGTACGGGCAGGACATCCCAGGACTGCTGAACGACTACGGCTACCCGATCCTGCCCAACGGCGGCATCAGCTCCGAGTACTGGTTCGGGCTGGAGCCGAGCCTCGGCCGGGACGTGTTCATGCAACTGGTGTACGGCATCAGGACGTCGCTCGGCATCGCCCTGGCCGCGACCCTGATCATCACCGCGCTCGGCATCGTGATCGGCATCGTGGCCGGCTACCTCGGCGGCAGGACCGACTACTTCATCGGCCGGATCATCGACCTGACGCTGTCCTTCCCGTCGACGATCTTCATCATCGCGTTCACCCCGGTGGTGGAAAGCCTGCTGGTGCCGCCGGACGAGGAGACGCCGATCTGGCTGCGCGCCGTCTCGCTCACGATCATGCTCAGCGCCTTCGGCTGGGCGGGGCTGGCCCGGCTGCTGCGCGGTTACGTGCTGTCGCTGCGCGAGCGCGAGTTCGTCGAGGCCGCCAAGGTCACCGGCGCCTCGCCGGCCCGGATCGTGTTCAAGGAGCTGCTGCCCAACCTGTGGACGCCGATCCTCATCCAGTCGACGCTGCTGCTGCCCGCCATGGTGACGGCCGAGGCGGGGCTGTCGTTCCTCGGCGTCGGGATGGGTGAGCTGGTGCCCGACTGGGGGCGCATGTTCCTGCGGGCGACCCAGGTCTACCAGAACGACATCACGTACCTCATCTTCCCCGGCGTCGCGTTGTTGATCTTCGTGATCGCCTTCAACCTGCTCGGCGATTCCGTGCGTGACGCCTTCGACCCCAAGATCAAGCGCTAGAGGAGAGAGATGAACCACCGTACGAGGTCGGTGCTCGCGGTGCTCGCCGCGGCGTCGCTGACCCTGGTCGGCGCCTGCGCGCCGGGCAACCAGGGCGCGCCGTCGGCCGCCCCCAGCTCCGGAGAGTCGGCGCCGCCGCAGGCGGAGTACAAGCCGGCCGTGATCACCCTGGGCACGGCCGAGGACTCGAAGGGCCCGGCCATCGAGCCTGAGGGCGTGGTCAAGGGCGGCACGGTCACCATGATCGACCGTGACGACTTCGCCCACCTGGACCCGGCGCAGAGCTACGTCAACACAGCGACGAACTTCCAGCTGCTCATCCACCGCGGCCTGACCGGCTACAAGCGGGTCGCCAAGGGCGAGTACAAGCTCGTGGGCGACCTGGCCACCGACGCCGGCCAGGTGTCCGACGGCGGCAAGACCTGGACCTTCACCCTCAAGGACGGGGTGAAGTGGCAGGACGGCACGCCGATCACGTCCGAGGACGTGAAGTGGACGATCGAGCGGATGTTCGCCCCGTTCATCACCCAGGGTCCCGCGTACATCCAGCAGTGGCTGACCGAGGAGGACTACAAGAAGGCGTACGAGGGTCCGTACGACGGCAAGCGGCTCGACGCGATCGAGACGCCGGACGAGAAGACGATCGTCTTCACCTTCAAGGCGCCGCACGCCGACGCCAACTACGCCTTCGCCATGGGCGGCTACGCCATCGTGCCCAAGGCCAAGGACACCAAGGAGAAGTACGACAAGGAGCCCTTCTCCTCCGGCCCGTACATCATCAAGTCCCACACCGTCGACAAGTCGATGGAGCTGGAGCGCAACCCGCACTGGGACGCGAGCACCGACCCGGTCCGCGGCGCGTACCCGGACGTCTGGAAGCTGGAGTTCGGCCAGGAGAACCTGCAGATCACGGACCGGCTCGTCGCGGACAACGGCCCTGACCAGCAGGCGTTCACCTTCTACGCGGCGGTGCCGCCTGAGCGGCTGCAGCAGGTGCTCGCCGACGAGAGCCTGGCCGACCGTCGCATGGTCAGCCCCTCGCCCTACGGCAACTACTACTACTTCAACCTCGACCGGGTGAAGGACATCAAGATCCGCCAGGCGATCAACTACGCGTGGCCGTCGAAGCAGATCCAGCAGACGATGGGCGGCCCGGCCGCCGCGGCGCTGCCGACGACGATCCTGAACGAGAACACCACGGTCGGGTACGAGTCCTACGACCTGTACGGCAAGGCGGCCAAGCCCGAGGGCGACATCGAGAAGGCCAAGCAACTGCTGGCCGAGTCGAGCGACCCGAACCCGACCATCGTCTACGCGCACAACCAGACGCCGGTCCAGGAGCAGATCACGGTCGTGATCAAGAACGCCCTGGAGAAGGCCGGCATCAAGGTCGTGACCAAGCCGCTGGACCGCAAGACGTACTACGACTCGATCAGCCAGACCAAGAACGAGTTCGACCTGTACTGGGGCGGCTGGGGCTCCGACTGGCCGTCCGGCTCGACGGTCATGCCGATCATCTTCGGCCCGGTCAGCGACGGCGGCCAGAACATGACGCACCTGCGCGACCCGGAGCTGGACGCGAAGATGAAGGAGATCTCCGAGAACCCGGACATCGACGCGGCCAACGCCGCCTGGATGGCGCTGGACAAGGAGATCCAGGAGAAGCACGCGCCGCTGGTCGTGGCCGAGAACCGGATCGGGACCTGGCTGCACGGTTCCAAGGTCGGTGGTGCGGAGATCGACCCGCAGATGTGGATCGTCTCCCCGAACACCATCTTCGTGAAGCCGTAGTGCCACCGCCCCGGGCGTCCGTGCGGGCGCCCGGGGCACCCTCTTGGAGATCTCGTGCTTCGATTCCTCATCCGCCGCGTGCTGGGAGCGGCGGTCATCCTGCTGGTCATCTCGGCGGTGACCTTCTTCCTGTTCTACGCGATTCCCGCGGACCCGGCCCGGCTGGCCTGCGGCAAGGTGTGCCCGCCGGAGACGCTGGAGCAGGCCCGCCGCAACCTGGGCATCGACCAGCCGCTCCTGGTGCAGTTCGTGTCATGGCTGTCCGGGATCTTCGTCGGCCGTGACTACGAGGGCCTCGGCCACTGCCCGGCGCCCTGTCTCGGCTTCTCGTTCGTCAACAAGGCCCCGGTGTTCGAGACGATCATGGACCGGATGCCGGTCACGATCGCGCTCACGCTCGGCGCCGCGGTGATCTTCCTGATCTTCGGCGTGGCCACCGGCATCGTCGCCGCGCTGCGTCAGGGCAAGCCGCTCGACAAGGTCGCCAGCGTGGCGTCGCTGATCGGCGCGTCGGTGCAGATCTACTTCGTCGGCACCCTGGCCATGTACCTGTTCGTCTACCAGACACAGGTCTTCTCCCAGCCCAAGTACGTGCCCATCACCGAGGATCCGCTCGGCTGGTTCAACGGGCTGCTGCTGCCCTGGCTGGTGCTGGCGCTCATCTTCACCGCGAACTACACCCGCATCACCCGCTCCACCATGGTGGAGAACCTCAACGAGGACTACGTCCGCACGGCCAGGGCCAAGGGCATGTCGGGGCGGAGCGTGGTGCTGCGGTTCGCGCTGCGCGGAACGCTCACCCCGGTCATCACGATCTTCGGTGTCGACCTGGGCACGCTCATCGGCGGCGCGATCATCACCGAGACCACGTTCGGCCTGCAGGGCATCGGCCGGCTGGCGGTGCGCGCGGTCGACTACTCCGACCTGCCGACGCTGATGGCCACGGTGGTGCTCGCGGCCGGCGCGATCGTGCTGATGAACGTGGTCGTCGACTCCCTGTACGCCGTCATCGACCCCCGCGTGAGGCTGAGCTGATGTATCTCGAAGTCAACGACCTCACCGTCGACTTCCACACCGAGGACGGCGTCGTGCACGCCGTGGGCGGGCTCTCCTTCGAGGTCGAACGGGGCAGCACGCTGGGCATCGTGGGCGAGTCCGGCTCCGGCAAGTCGGTGACCAACCTGGCCGTGCTCGGCCTGCACAACCCGGAGACCGCGCAGATCTCCGGCAGCATCACGCTCGACGGCCAGGAGCTGCTGACGGCGTCCCGGTCCACGATGGAGCGGCTGCGCGGCAACAAGATCGCGATGATCTTCCAGGATCCGCTGACCTCGCTGTCCCCGTTCCACACGGTCGGCGCGCAGATCGCCGAGGTGTACCGCAAGCACGAGGGCGTCTCCAAGTCGGTGGCGCGGGACCGGGCCATCGAGATGCTCGACCGGGTCGGCATCCCGCAGCCGAAGCTCCGCGTCGACGAGTACCCCCACCAGTTCTCCGGCGGCATGCGGCAGCGGGCGATGATCGCGATGGCCCTGGTCTGCGACCCCGGCCTGCTCATCGCCGACGAGCCGACGACCGCGCTGGACGTCACCGTACAGGCGCAGATCCTCGACCTGCTGCGCGAGCTGCAGGAGCAGACCGGCACCGCGATCATCCTGGTTACGCACGACCTGGGCGTGGTGGCCAGCACGGCGCACGAGGTGCTGGTCATGTACGCGGGCCGTGCCGTGGAACGGGGCACGATGCGCGAGGTGCTGCGCGAGCCCCGCCACCCGTACACGTGGGGGCTGCTCGGGTCCATGCCGAGCCTGCGCCAGGCGGTGGACGAGCCGCTGCGCCCGGTGCGCGGCACGCCGCCCAGCCTGATCAACGTCCCGCGCGGCTGCCCGTTCCACCCCCGCTGCGACTTCATGGAACTGCTGGGGCGCGAGGTGTGCACGGGTGAGCGGCCGGAGCTGTCGCCGCACCGCGGCCACGGCGACGCCTGCTACCTGCCGCTGAAGCAGAAGACGGAGATCCGCGAACGAGCGGCCGGTAAGGAGACGACGTGACGGAGAAGCTGCTGGAGCTGTCCGGCCTGGAGAAGCACTTCCCCGTCAGAGGCGGCGCGTTCATCAAGCGCCAGGTCGGCGCCGTGCACGCGGTGGACGGCATCGACCTGACCGTGCACAGCGGCGAGACGCTCGGCCTGGTCGGCGAGTCGGGTTGCGGCAAGTCCACCACCGGCCGGCTGGCCGCCCGGCTGCTGGAACCGACCAAGGGCACGGTCAGCTACCAGGGCCGCGACATCAGCCACGCCTCCCGGCGCGACCTGAAGCCGATCCGCTCCCAGATCCAGATGATCTTCCAGGACCCGTACTCGTCGCTCAACCCGCGCCACACGGTCGGGTCGATCATCAAGGGGCCGATGGAGGTCAACGGCATCGACCCGCCGGGCGGCCGGGAGGCCAGGGTCCGTGAGCTGCTGGAGATCGTCGGGCTCAACCCGGAGCACTACAACCGCTTCCCCCACGAGTTCTCCGGCGGCCAGCGCCAGCGCATCGGCGTCGCCCGCGCGCTGTCGGTGAACCCCAGGCTGATCATCGCGGACGAGCCGGTGTCGGCGCTGGACGTGTCGATCCAGGCCCAGGTGATCAACCTGCTCCAGCGGGTGCAGCGGGAGCTGGGCATCGCGTTCCTGTTCATCGCGCACGACCTGGCCGTGGTGCGGCACTTCTCGCAGCGGGTCGCGGTGATGTATCTCGGCAAGGTGGTGGAGATCGCCGACCGGGAGTCGTTGTACGAGCGGCCCCGGCACCCCTACACGCACGCCCTGCTGTCGGCCGTGCCCGACGCCGACCTGGACGCCCCGCCCCGCGAGCGCATCCGCCTGGCGGGCGACGTGCCCTCCCCGGTCGACCCGCCGTCCGGCTGCCGCTTCCGCACCCGCTGCTGGAAGGCGCAGGACAAGTGCGCGACCGAGGAGCCGCCGCTGCTGCGGCTGTCGGGCAACCGCGACGGCCACCTGACCGCCTGTCACTTCCCCGAGGAGCCGACGACGGAGGGCGAGGACATCGTCCTCGACCCCGCGCTCCAGGACTGACCCGAAGCCCCCGCCTCGTGGCGGGGGCCGGTCAGGACGCCCCGTCGGCCAGGGCGCGCAGCGAGTCGATCGCCGCGGCCGGGTCGTCGGCGCCGTAGACGGCGTTGCCCGCCACGAACACGTCGGCTCCCGCCACCGCGCACCGCTCGATGGTGTCGCCGGCGATGCCGCCGTCGACCTGGAGCCACACCTGGCCGCCGTGCCGCTCGATGAGGTCCCGGGCCCGCCGGATCTTCGGCAGCACCATGTCGAGGAACGACTGCCCGCCGAACCCGGGCTCCACCGTCATCAGCAGCAGCATGTCGATCTCGCGGAGGAGATCCTCGTACGGCTCCACGGCGGTGGCCGGGTTGAGCGCGAGCCCCGCCCTGGCGCCCAGCGACCGGATCTCCCGCAGGGTGCGCACGGGGGCCGAGGACGCCTCCGCGTGGATGGTCACGCTCCCCGCCCCCGCTTCCGCGTACGAGGGCGCCCACCGGTCGGGGTCGTCGATCATGAGGTGGCAGTCGAGCGGCAGCGAGGTCGCCTTGCGCAGCGCCTCGACCACGGGCAGCCCGAGGGTCAGGTTGGGGACGAAGTGGTAGTCCATGACATCCACGTGCAGCCAGTCGGCGTTCGGCACCGCGGCGGCCTCGTCGGCGAGCCGCGCGAAGTCGGCGGAGAGGATGCTGGGAGAGATCTGTACGGCCATGATGCCCCGAGTCTATTGGGTGCCGGTGTCCCTGCCCCGCCCAGCGGGCCGTCTCACTTCCTCGTCGAGAGGATCTCGCCGGTCACGGGCGCTTGCGGAGCAGGGCCAGGAACATCGCGTCGGTGCCGTGCCGGTGCGGCCAGAACTGCGCGTGCGGCCCCTCGCCGAGCCCGTCGATCCCGGGCAGGTAGTCGCGTGCGTCGAGCTGCTCCACGTCGTCCCTGCGGGCCAGCACGTCGCCCACCACCACCCGGGTCTCGGCCAGGTGCGGCGAGCAGGTGACGTAGGCGACGACCCCGCCGGGCCTGACCGAGTCCAGCGCGGTGCCGAGCAGCTCCCGCTGGAGCCGGCTCAGCTCGGCGACGCTCGAAGGCTCGCGCCGCCACCGCGCCTCCGGCCGGCGCCGCAGCGCCCCCAGCCCGGTGCAGGGAGCGTCGAGCATGACCCGGTCGAACGCCCCCGGCCGCCACGCCGGCGCGGTGCCGTCAGCGGTGATCACCAGCGCGTCGTCCGTGGTCTGCAACACCAGCCGCGCCCGATGATGCTGCACGTCACTGGCCATCACCCACGCCCCACCGGGGAACGCGCGGGGCGCTCCGCCACCCGGCCCCTCCTCGCCTCGCTGGGCCGACGGGGCCGCGAGTCCTTCGAGGTCGCCGTGGGTCGCGATGGCGTCGAGAAGGCCAGCCTTGCCGCCCGGGCCCGCGCACAGGTCGAGCCAGCGCTCGTCGCGGCCGTCGAGCGGGACGCGGGTGAGGGCGAGCGCCACGAGCTGGCTGGCCTCGTCCTGCACCGCGGCCCGGGTCTCGGCCACCGCCGCGATCTGGCCGGGGTCGCCTTCGGGCAGGTAGGCCCCGTACGGGGAGTAGCGGGCGGGCTCGGCCCCCGCGTCGCGCAGCTCCTTCGCCGAGGAGCGCCCGGGACGCGCCACCAGCGTCACCAGCGGACGGTCGTTGTCGGCGGCCAGCAGATCCGCGGTCTCCGCGGCGTCCTCGCCCAGCGCGTCGCGGAAGGCGGTCACCACCCAGCGCGGGTGGCTGTGGGCGACGGCCAGGTGACCCGCCGGGTCACGGTCGGGGTCGGGCGCGACGATCGCCACCCACTCCTCCAGCGTCCGCCCGGCGATCTTGCGCAGCACCGCGTTGACGAACTTGGCCGCCCCCTGCCCGACGCGCAGCCGTACCAGGTCGACGCTGGTGCCGACGGCGGCGTGCGGCGGGACGCGCATCTTCAGCAGCTGGTGGGCGCCCAGCCGCAGCGCGTCGCGCACCGCCGGGTCGGGCGCGCGGTCGCCGCACACCTCGATGATCGCGTCGTAGGTGCCGAGCCCGCGCAGCGTCCCGTAGGTCAGCTCCGTGGCGAGCGCCGCGTCGCGCCCCCCGATGCCGCGCTCCCGCAGGAGCCGCGGCAGGAGCAGGTTGGCGTACGCGTCGCGCTCCGCCACGGCGCGCATGACGTCGAAGGCGGTGTTGCGCGCCTGGTCGCGCACCGGCCTGCGCGGCCTTCCCGCACCGCCCCTGCCCGCGGCACCCCGTGGTCTCATGCCCTCCGACTTTCCGTCACGCCTCGGCCGGCGACGCCCGCGCATCGACGAGGCCGGGCTTCCTTCGCTCCGAGCTCCGCGAACCCGGCGGTCACGCCCCGCGGGGCGTCCGCCTCACGGCCGGGCGCACCGTCTCGACAGATCTGGTCGCTCACCGGAGGCACTCCCGGGCCTCCGGGCGAACGCCGCGGGCCCACTCGACCGCGCTCATCAGGCGCTTGCCCTGGGGCTGGACCTCGCCCAGCTCGACCGGGTCGGTGGCGGTGCCGGCCAGGACGCGGCGCTTGCCCGCCGCCAGCTCGCCGGGGGCGAGGCGCTCCTCCCCGGCGGCGACGCGCACCGGGCCGAGCTTGACCCGCTGTCCGCGGAACTCGGCCCACGCCCCCGGGCCGGGGGTGCAGGCGCGGATGAGCCGGTCGATCCCCATGGCCGGGGCGGACCAGTCGACGCGGGCGTCCTCAACGCTGATCTTGGGAGCGAGGCTCACCCCTTCGGACGGCTGCGGGCGTGCCTCCAGCTTGCCGTCCTCGATGCCGTCGAGGGTGGCGGCGAGCAGCCCGGCGCCGGAGACCGACAGCCGTTCGAGCAGGGCGCCGCTGGTGTCGCCTGGCATGACCTCCTCGGTGACGACGCCGAAGACCGGACCGGCGTCGAGCTCCTTGACGATGCGGAACGTGGTCGCGCCGGTGATCTCGTCGCCGTGGAGCACGGCGTGCTGCACGGGGGCGGCGCCGCGCCAGGCGGGCAGGATCGAGAAGTGGAGGTTGACCCAGCCGTGCCGGGGGATGTCGAGCGCGGCCTGCGGCAGCAGCGCGCCGTACGCGACGACGGGGCAGCAGTCGGGCTCCAGGGCGCGCAGCCGGTCGAGGAAGGCGGGGTCGCCTGCCTTGACCGGGCGCAGCACCTCGATGCCGCTCTCCTCGGCCAGCTCGGCCACCGGCGACGGGTGCACCTTGCGGCCGCGCCCCGACTGGGCGTCGGGGCGGGTGACGACCGCGACGACCTCGTGACGCGGCGAGTCGAGCAGGGCGCGCAGCGACGGCAGCGCCGTCTCCGGGGTGCCGGCGAAGACCAGCCGCATCGTCAGAGAGCCTTTCCGCCGGTCGGGTGGGGCGAGAACTTGACCGCGGGCGCCTGCAGCCCGCTCCACTCGGCCTCGCGCACGGCCTTCATCGCGAGCTTGCGCTGCTTGGGGTCCATCCGGTCGATGAACAGGATGCCGTCGAGGTGGTCGGTCTCGTGCTGGAAGCAGCGCGCCATCAGGTCGGTGCCCTCCAGCACGACCGGCTCCCCGTGCATGTCGAAGCCCTTGGCGACGGCGCGGATCGCGCGGGGCGTCGGGAAGGACAGGCCGGGGAAGGACAGGCAGCCCTCCTCGCCCTCCTCGTCGAGCTCGCTGGACAGGTCGAGGTCGGGGTTGATGAGGTGGCCCAGCTGGTCGTCCACGTAGTAGGTGAACACCCGCAGCCCGACGCCGATCTGCGGGGCGGCGAGGCCGGCGCCCGGCGCGTCCATCATCGTGTCGGTGAGGTCTTTGACGAGCTTGCGGAGCTCCTTGTCGAAGTCGACCACCGGAGCCGCCGGCGTGCGCAGCACCGGGTCTCCGAACAGCCGGATCGCCTGGATCGCCAAGGGTCACTCCGTTTCTTCGAGGGATCAGCTCAGTTTAGTGGGCGAACGAGCGAGCCTTCATCGCCGCTTTGCGCGCGGCCTTGACGACGGCCTCGTCGCCGTGGGCGCGGGCGAGCATGTCGAGCACGGCGACGGTGTCGGGGTGGCCTACGGAGGGCATCTCGGCGACGAGGCGGATGAGGTCCTCGCGGGGTTCGGGCGTGTCGAGCCGGTCGGCGGCGTGACCGGACAGATGCATGAGGGCGGCCAGCGAGTCGACGGCGATCCAGGTGTGGTCCTCGGGGCTGAGCGGGGGCGCGTCGAGGTCGCGGATGTGCAGCCAGGAGGCGGCGTAGCGGCGCATGAGCGGCAGATCGAGCGCCTCGCGCAGGGGCGACTCGGCCTCGGGGCCGAGCTCCTCCAGGACGGCTCCCACCGCGCCGCGCCGGCCGGCGGTGCCCTCGGCGGCGATGGCGATCAGCTCGCGCGCGGCCTCCTCGGGCGGGCGGCGCTCCAGCCACCCCGCCACCGCGCTCTGCGTGGCGGACCCGCTGACCAGGGCGTCGACCAGATCGGCCGCGGTCAGGTCGGCGAACACCTCGACCTCCGCGGAGGTGGGCGCGTCGTGGCCCTCGCGCAGCAGGTCGCGCCTGATGGCCCAGACGCCGAGCGGGGTGAGCGCGGTGCGGCCGGCGGCGGTCTGCTCGACCACGCCGCAGTAGGCCAGCAGCGACAGCGCCTGCAGCAGCTCGCCGGGCAGGTCGGCGGCCATCCGTCGCATCCCGGTCTCGCCGGGGGCGCAGGCGACCTCGTGGGACTGCAGGATGCCGCGGGCCAGGTTGGCGACCGCGACGCCGGACCGTACGGAGTAGATAGTGGCGAGCATCTCGGCCAGGTGGCCGTCGACGACGGCGGAGCCGGTCAGGCCCTCGTCCGCGCGGTCGAGGACGTCCATGACCACGCCGTCCCAGAACTCCAGCGTGGCCTCGACGGTCAGCCGCTGCGGCAGCGGACCGCGGGAGGCGCGGCCGCCGAGGATCTGGAGCAGGCCGGTGTTGACGGCGACGATCCAGACGAGGCGCAGGCGGGAGGGGCCGAGCCCGAGCTCGGCGGCGGCGGCCGCGGCGTCGGCCTCGGTCGGCAGGCCCTCGGGGGTGACGGGGCGGGTGCCCGTCCAGCCGGCCAGGCGCACCGCGTCGGCGACGAGCGGCACCTGGGGAACCGCCCTCGCCAGCTCGGCGTCGTCGGCGAGGGTGACGGGCGGGAAGGTGAGCGCCTCGTGCTCCACGGGCGTCTCCTCAGGCGGCCCCGGCGGAGCGGCCTGCTCATCGATCAGCTTGCGCAGCTCGGCGAGGTCGAAGACGTTGTTTGCCACCCACGAAACTTACTGCACGTGAGTCACAGAGGCGTACTCAACGGATGGCCCGCGAGCGTGCCTTGAACGCGGCCTTGCGCGCGGCCTTGGCCGTCGTGGTGTCGGGCAGCGAGCGCCCGAGCAGCTCCAGGACCTCGACCACGTCGGGATGGTCCACCTGCCACATCTCCTCGATCAGGTGGGCGGGCGGGCCCGAGGCGCCCATGTTCTCGGCGAAGATCTCCGGGGCCTCCTGGGCGTGCGGCATCGCCAGCGCGAGCATGTCGACGCTGACCCAGAGAAGCTGGTCGTGGGTGAGGTGCGGGGCGGGCAGGCCGCGCGAGATGAGCCAGTGGATGGCGTGCGGCCGGAGCTCGGGGTCGTCGAGGCCGCCGCGCACCGCGGGCTCGGCCCCGGCGCCGAGCCGGTCGACGATGGTGACGGCGATCCCGCGGGCGACGGCGGGCGCGCCCGAGGCGGCGTCGAACAGCTCGGCCGCGGCCTCCTCGGGGCTCCTGGCGGCCAGCCAGCGGTCGATGTCGGACTCGGCCAGCTCGGCAGGCACGCCGTCGAGCAGCCCTTCGATGAGCCCGCGCGCGTCGGCCTCGGCCAGGTCGGGCGCCTGCGGCGCGTCGAGTCCGAGCGCGAGGTAGTGCTCGCGCAGCGCCCACACGGCGGCGGGGGTGAGCCCCGCCGCGGGGTGGGCGCCGTCTCCGGTGAGGCGTACGAGGCCGCACCAGGCGAGGCGGGCGAGCACGGCGGGCACGTCCACCTCGTCCTCGACGAGCTCCTCCAGGTATTCGCCGATCACCTCGGCGGGCACCGGGGCCTGCACCCGGTAGAGCAGGTCGAACAGGTCGTAGAGCTCCTCGTCGACGCCCGCCGAGCCGGTGACCCCGCCGCCCGTGTCGCCCTCCATCAGGTGGGCCACGACGGCCGCCCACCTGTCCAGCGGGTCGCCGGGCGCGCGCAGCCCTTCCAGGTAGGGGACCGCGCCGCGGTCGAGCGCGGCCAGGAGCGGGACGCCGCGCAGCTCCGCCTCCAGCTCCTCGGGCGCGGCCGGCCGGACGGCGGGACGCGGGGTGCAGCCGGGGCAGTCGCAGGGCGCCTCCCCCAGATCGGGCACCTCACCGGACGGGATGGCGATGGACTGCTCCAGGGATTCGGGCCCGATGGAGCTGAACAGGCTCTTGGCCATGCCGAAGTTGGCCGTGTCGGCCAGGGCGTCGGGCATGCGGGTCTCGATGTCGGCCAGCCGCTCGCGCATGGCGGCGGCGGTCTCGTCGCCGACCTCGCCCGACTCCTGCAGGTAGCGGACGAGCGTGCGCCCGGCGGCCACGGTCTCCTCGGCGCTCTCCGGGGGCGCGATGACCTTGCGCGGATAAATGGACAGCAGCAGCTCGTCGAACGTGGCGGGCGTGAAGTCGGCGAGCTTGTTGACGTTCAGGTAGTCGCTGGCGTAGTCGCAGAGCAAGCGGACCTCGTCCGCGTCCACCTCGACGCCCCGGGCGCGCCCCCAGGCGCGCAGGTCGTCGATGGCCGAGTTCACCCATTCGATCGACACACAGGCACGCTAACGGCTGGCTTACGGATGAGCGAATCGGGGAAACGGTCTAAATCAGGTCGAGGGGGTCGACACACACCTTCACCACCTCTGCTGCCTTTCTCGCGGCACGCACCCCGCTGGCCCCTTTGAGCGCGGCGGCCAGAGCGGCACCTCCGCCGCGCGGCACCCGTACCATGGCGCGTTCCCGGCCCGCGTCGTCGACCGGCACCGGGCCGAGCACCTGCGCTCCCCCGGGCAGGCGGGACTCCTCCAGCATCTGCCGCACGGCCGAGGCGGCGCCGGTGAGCGTGGCCATCCGCACCGCGGGCGGGAAGCCCAGCTCGGCGCGGTCGGCGAGTTCGCGTTCTGCGTGCGTGACCGGGTCCCAGCGCACCAGCGCCTGCACGGCGGGCAGCGCGGCGTCGGCGAGCACCACGAGCTCGGCGGCCGGGCGGAGCAGGGCGGCGGCGTTCATCCACCGGCGCACCGCCTCCTCCCCCGCCCGCAGGTCGGCCCGGCCCAGCAGCGCCCACCCGTCGAGCAGCACGGCCGCCGCGTACCCGCCCTCGGCGACCGGCTCCGCCCCCGGCGTGGCCACCACCAGCGCGGGACCGGCGGGCAGCCGGGCCAGCACCCCGTCCCGCCCCGACGTCCGCACCGGCACGGACGGGAACGCCCTGCCCAGCTCCTCCGCCGTGCGCCGGGCTCCCACCACCACGGCACGCAGCCGGTGGCTCCCGCAGGCCGGGCACTTCCAGGCGGCGTCGACCCGCCCGCACCAGCGGCAGTAGGGCGCCGCATGGCCGGTGCGCAGCGCCAGAGGCCCGTGACAGAACTCCTCGGCCCCCCGGCCCCCCTCCCCGGGCCCCGCTTCCCCGCCGTCGAGCCCGCCGCGACGCGCCCCGTCCGGAGCCGGTGCTTCCCCGCCATGACGTGAGCCACCCGGAACCGCGTCCCGCGACCCGCCGCCCGCTTCTCCGCCGTCGGGCACGCCACGGCGTGACCCGCCCTGAGCCGCGTCCCGCGACCCGCGCCCCGCCTCGCCGTACGTGTCCTGACGCGATCCGGCCGTGCCCTCCCCGGTCTCCTCGTACGGGAGCTGTCCCTCACCGGAGGGCGGGCCGGCCCATTCCAGGGCGCTCATGCGGGTCGGCGGGTGGGCGCACCGGGCGGGGGCGCGGCAGTGCGCGCACGCCAGCGCGGGCAGGTATCCCCGTCTGGGGACCTGCACCAGGACCGGCCCGTGGTCCAGGCCCTGACGCAGCGCCCGCCACGCCACGCTGGGCAGCCTCGCCGCCCGCGCCGCCTGGTCCCTGGCCAGCTCGGCGTCCTCCCCCGCGGCGCGCACGCGCGGCGCCCTGCGCCTGATCTCCTGCCTCGCGGCCACGATCGGCCGCGCCCACCGGGCCGCGATGAGCTGCGTGGCCTCGGCCGTACGCGCGTACCCGCCGATCAGCATGGCCGCGCCGGTCCGGTGCGCGCGCAGCCCGAGCACCTCACGGGCGTGCGGGTACGGGGCCAGGCGTTCGGCGTGCAGGTCGTCCCCGTCGTCCCAGACGGCCACCAGCCCGAGCCGTTCGACGGGCGCGAACATCGCCGCCCGCGTGCCCACCACCGCCCGCGCCTGCCCACGCAGCACGCTCAGCCACCGCCGATACCGCTCGGCCGGGCCCAGGTCCGAGGTGAGCGCCACATGCCGTCCGGGCCCCAGCGCCCGGCTGAGCTCCTCGTCGAGCAGCGCCACGTCCTTGCCGTCGGGCACCACGGCCAGCGCGCCCCTGCCCCCTTCCAGGGTCGCCCGCACCGCTTCGGCGAACCCCGTCGCCCATCCGCCCCCGCCGGGCAGCGCCGTCCACACCGCGCGCGGCGCCCTCCCGTTGCGCAGCGCGTCGATGAACGACGGGCCCATCGGATAGTCCGCCCACGTCCCCGCATCGGGAGCATCCTGAGGTTCGGGCTCCCGCTCGGACGCGGCCTGCTCGCCGGAGGTCTCGGGAACGGGGCGGGTGGCGGCCTCCGTCCTGGCGTGGCGGGGCGGGATCGCGAGGCGGAGGACGTCGCCCAGCGTGCCCGCGTAGCGGTCGGCCACAGCCCTGGCCAGCCCCGCGACCTCGGGCGTCAGCACCTGCTCAGGTGAGACGACGCGTTCGAGCGGCGTCAGCTTGCCCGCGTGGTCGCTCTGCCCGGCCCGCTCCAGCAGGAACCCGTCGACCAGCTTGCCCGCGAACCGCACCCGCACCCGCACCCCCGGCCGCGCCGTGTCATGCATGGCGGCGGGCACCAGGTAGTCGAACGGCCGGTCCAGGTGAGGCAGCGGGTTGTCCACGGCCACCCGGGCGACGGGCAGCTCGGCGGCGGGGACGACGGCTCCCTTGGCCCCCTTCGGCGACGCCGCGGGCCGCACGGCGTCGAGCGGCAGGAGCGCGTCGTCGGAGTCGGTCACGCACTACGTCTACCAGACGCGACGGCCGGGAACGCCCGACCCTTCCCGCAGACCTGCCTGCCCCGACCAGCCCTCGCCCAAGGACCCACTCGGGAGCGGGCGCCGAACCTGGCCGTGGCCCAACGGCGAGGACGAAGCAAGCCGAGCAGCCGCAGCCTCGCGGTCAGCCGCTCATGACAGGGTGGCCGCGCTGAGGCATTCAGGGGAAGGACTTCCTTCGACGGCGCGGACCCTGCACGAACGGTCGCGCACATCACATGATCGGCCCGCCGCGACATCGCGGGACAGACCACGGAGACGGCGGCATCGAACCGCACGACAGAGCCCGAGCCCCGAAGGAGCGTCCCTCATTCCCACCGAGCACCGAAGGCGCGACGAACCTGGCGAAAACGCCCCTACGCCGAAAACACGACAACCTCTCGTGGCACCGAGCGCGGAAGGCCCGGCATCCTTTCGGGAGCACCGGGCGCAGGCCGGAAGCAACCTTCCCGGAGCGCCGAGTGCGGGAGGGGGCAGCTCTCCCAGAGCGCCGAGTGCAGGACGGCAACACCCGTCACGGCGCGCCAGGCACAGGACGAAAACAACCCATCGAGAGCGCCAGGCACAAGAGGGAAAGCAGGCCCTCCGACGCACCACGGCACGGACGGAAACAACCTTCCCGACGCACCACGGCACAGAACCGAAGCAACCCTCCCGGCGCGCCCGGCGCGGGAGGAGGCAGCTCTACGGGAGCACTTGCGCCGAGGGGCGCGGGAGCTTCCAGGGGCGGGGAGCTCCCGAGGGTGCCGGATGTCAAAGGCCGGCGGCGGTGCGGAGGATTTCGGCGCGGGTCGGTGGACTCGCAGAAGGAGCCCTCGCGGCCGAAGCGGCCGTAGGCGGCGAGCAGGGACGGCGGCCCTCCCGCCACACGCTCAGGAGGGAAAGAACCCTCCCGCCGCACGACGCACAGGACGGAAGCAACCTTCCCGGAGCGCCAGGCACAGGACCGGAGCAACCCTTACAGAACGCCAGGCCCGGGAAGGGAGGCAGCCCTGCGGGAGCGCCTGCGCCGGGAGGGCGCGGGAGCTCCCGAGGTGCCGGGTGTCAGAGGCCGGCGGCCGTGCGGAGGGTCTCGGCGCGGTCGGTGGACTCCCAGGAGAAGCCCTCGCGGCCGAAGTGGCCGTAGGCGGCGGTCTCGGAGTAGATCGGCCGCAGCAGGTCGAGGTCGCGGATGATCGCCGCGGGACGCAGGTCGAACACGTCGAGGACGGCCGTCTGGATCTTCTCCACCGGCAGCTTCTCGGTGCCGAAGCACTCGACGAACAGGCCGACGGGCTCGGCCTTGCCGATCGCGTACGCGACCTGGACCTCGCAGCGGTCGGCGAGCCCGGCGGCCACGACGTTCTTGGCGACCCAGCGCATGGCGTAGGCGGCCGAACGGTCGACCTTGGACGGGTCCTTGCCCGAGAACGCGCCGCCACCGTGACGGGCCGCGCCGCCGTAGGTGTCAATGATGATCTTGCGACCGGTGAGGCCGGCGTCACCCATCGGGCCGCCGATCTCGAAGCGGCCGGTCGGGTTGACCAGCAGGCGGTAGCCGTCGGTCTCGATGTCGAGCCCCGCGAGCACGACGTCGACGACGTGCTCCTTGATGTCGGGGGTCAGCATCTCCTTGAGGTCGATCTCGGCGGCGTGCTGGGTGGAGACCACCACGGTGTCGAGCCGGACCGGCCGGTCGCCGTCGTACTCGACCGTGACCTGGGTCTTGCCGTCGGGGCGGAGGTAGGGCACGGTGCCGGACTTGCGGACCTCGGACAGTCGCAGGGCCAGGCGGTGGGCGAGCATGATCGGCAGCGGCATCAGCTCGGGCGTCTCGCGGCAGGCGTAGCCGAACATCAGGCCCTGGTCGCCCGCGCCCTGGCGGTCGAGCTCGTCGACGTCACCCTCGACGCGGTGCTCGTAGGCGTCGTCGACACCCTGGGCGATGTCGGGCGACTGCGCTCCGATGGACACCGACACGCCGCAGGAGGCGCCGTCGAAGCCCTTGTAGGAGGCGTCGTAGCCGATCTCCAGGATCTTCTCCCGGATGACGCCGGGAATGTCGACATAGGTCTCGGTCGTCACCTCGCCCGCGACGTGGACCTGGCCGGTGGTGATCATCGTCTCGACGGCGACCCGGCTCTTGTGGTCGTCCTTGAGCATGGCGTCCAGGATCGCGTCACTGATCTGGTCGGCGATCTTGTCCGGATGGCCCTCGGTGACCGACTCGGAGGTGAACAGGCGACGTGACAACTCAGTGGCTCCTCATGCAGCGGCTGCTGACGGATTTAAGGGCTCAAGACGGGTTGGCACGCCAGAGCCTCGCAGAAGTCTAGCCGTACCCGGCGCCTCGCCGCGAAACCGTCCACGATCGTTACGCCGGGGATCCCTCCTGCGCGGCCCATGCCACGCTCCAGCGGTTCCGCCCCATCGGGCGTGTCACCGCGGGCGGTGGCCCTCAGTCACTCCGCGAGCGCTCGGCCCGCCCGGCGGCGATAGCTGCCGACCGCGTACGGACGAAGGAGCCAGCGTACGAACGAAGGAGCCCGCGTACGGACGAGGGAGCCAGCGTACGGACGAAAAGGAGCCCGCCCCGGTCAGAGGTGGGGAAGGGGATCCGGGGGAAGCGTCTCGGGCGCGAACACCTCCGCGTCGGCGGCGGCGACCACGGCGGCGTATTCGTCGTCGAACTCGAAGGTCATCTCCCCCAGTTCGATGACGGGCCCCGGCGCCAGCGTGATCGGCCCGAGCCGCGTGTCGCGCGGGTACATCGCGTACACCGAGATCGGCCGGTCGCCGCGGAACATCCGCGTGGACAGCACCGCCACGGCCAGGTCCGTGACCACGATCAGGAAGTTGGCCGAGCCGCCCGGCCCGACGGACAGCGCGGGGAACACGTAGCGGATCGCGCCTTTGTGTCCCATAACCGTCCTGCAGCGGTCTCTGACAGCAGAATTCACCGGCATGCCGCCCCCCTTCGCCCCAGTATCAGCAGGCATTCCGGAAAGCTGCAACAGGTGATAGGGCAATCGTTCTAACCCATTTGTCCCGTACGTCCCGCGAGGAGGAACGGTCACCTTCCCCGGCGCCGCACGGGCGGAAAAGAGATCAGCGCAGCCGGGGGGCGACGGCGTCCCAGACGGCGTCGGCGATGTCGTCCTTGGGACCGCGCGGGACCTCGACCGGCTCGCCCCCCGCCACCAGGATGGTGGCCGCGTTGTCGGGGGTGCCGAAGGCGAGACTCTCTCCGACCTCGTTGACGACGAGCAGGTCGCAGCCCTTGCGGGCGAGCTTGGCCTGGCCGTTGGCGAGCACGTCGTGGGTCTCGGCGGCGAACCCGACGAGCACCCGGGGCGAATCCCCGCCCCGCTCCTTGCGACGGCTGCCCAGCTCGGCCAGGATGTCGGGGTTCTTGGCCAGGTGGATGGGGGCGGGCTCGCCGTCCGTCTTCTTGATCTTGGCGTCGTGGCGCTCGGCGGGCCGGAAGTCGGCGACCGCGGCGGCCATCACCACCACGTCAGCGTCGTCGGCCGCGGCGAGCACCGCCTCCCGCAGCTCGGCGGCCGACCCGACGCGCACGACCGCGGCGCCGGCCGGGTCGGGCAGCGTCACGTTGGCGGCCACCAGCGTCACCTCGGCGCCCCTGGCCACGGCGGTGCGCGCGAGCGCGTACCCCTGAAGGCCGGAGGAGCGGTTGCCGATGTAGCGGACCGGGTCGATGGCCTCGCGGGTGCCGCCGGCGGAGACGACGACCCTGTGGCCGGCGAGGTCGAGCGGGCGGCCGCGCAGCGCGCGCACGCAGACCTGGAAGATCTCGGCGGGGTCGGGCAGCCGCCCGGGGCCCGTGTCGGCGCCGGTGAGCCGGCCGACGGCCGGGTCGATCACGACCGATCCGCGCTCGCGCAAGGTGGCGACGTTGGCGCGGGTGGCCGGATGCTGCCACATCTCGGTGTGCATCGCGGGCGCGAACACCACCGGGCAGCGCGCGGTCAGCAACGTGTTGGTGAGCAGGTCACCGGCGAGCCCGTGGGCCGCCTTGGCCAGCACGTCGGCCGTGGCGGGCGCGACCACGACGAGGTCGGCCGCCTGGCCGATGCGCACGTGGGGCACCTCGTGGACGGACTCCCAGACGTCGGTCGTCACCGGGTTGCCCGACAGGGCGGCCCAGGTGGGCTCTCCGACGAACCTTAGGGCGTCGCGGGTGGGGACCACCCGCACCTCGTGCCCGGATTCGGTGAACAGGCGCAGCAGCTCGCACGCCTTGTAGGCGGCGATGCCGCCGCTGACACCAAGGACGACCTTCATCGAAAGGGTCAGGCCGCGCCTTCGATGGGCTCGGCGTTGAGCAGGCCTTCGGAGACCTCGCGCAGCGCGATCGACAGCGGCTTCTCCTGCGCGTGGGTCTCGACCAGCGGACCGACGTATTCGAGGAGGCCCTCGCCGAGCTGCGAGTAGTAGGCGTTGATCTGGCGGGCGCGCTTGGCACCCATGATCACCAGGGAGTACTTGCTGTCGACGATGTCGAGCAGCGCGTCGATCGGCGGGTTGGTGATGCCCTCAGCGACCGGGGCAATTCCTGCCACGATTGATCAGACCTCTCGGTTGGTGGTTGCGGTGACCCCCTGAGGGTCAGTCATCAAGGCTATCAGCCGGTGGCACACGAGTTTGACGTCCGTGTTAACCAGTGAGAGGTCGAACTCCTTCTCGGCCGCCATCTCGATCCGCCCGGCGTCCAGGCGGCGGGCGATGACGTCCTCGGGCTCGGTGCCGCGGCCCCGCAGCCGCTTCTCCAGCTCGGCCCAGCTGGGCGGGGCCAGGAAGATCAGCAGCGCCTCCGGCATGCTGCGCCGCACCTGCCGGGCGCCTTCGAGGTCGATCTCCAGCAGGGTCGGCACGCCGGCGGCCAGCTTGTCGAGCACGGGCCGGCGCGGCGTGCCGTAGCGGTTGCCCGCGAACTCCGCCCACTCGAGCAGCTCGCCCCGCTCCACGAGCCGGTCGAACTCCTCGCCGTCGACGAAGAAGTAGTGGACCCCGTCCACCTCGCCCGGACGGGGTCGCCTGGTGGTCACCGAGACCGACAGCCACACCTCGGGGTGCGCCCGCCGGAGCTCGGCTACGACCGTTGACTTGCCCACGCCCGACGGTCCCGACAGGACCGTCAGCCGCCTCTCGCTCGAGGGGAGGAAGTCTCCGACTCCACTTCCGGCTCCGGCCGCCTCGTGGGCCGTCACACCGCCGGACCAGGACCTGTCGGCCACTTCCTACCCCCCGTCGAACCAGCGCTTCTTGTGGAATCGAGATTAGCTCTCGTTGCCACCGAACTCGCGCTCGAGGGAGGCCCTCTGGTTCGCGCCGAGGCCCCGCACGCGGCGGGACTCGGCGATGGCAAGCTTCTCCATCAGCTGCTTGGCGCGGACCTTGCCCACGCCGGGAAGCGATTCCAACAATGCCGACACCTTCATCTTGCCGATGACGTCGTCGGTCTGCCCATCCTTGAGCACCTCGGCCAGAGAAACCGCGCCATGCTTGAGCCGGTTCTTGACCTCGGCACGCTCTTTACGGGCCTTTGCAGCCTTCTCCAGGGCTGCGGCGCGCTGCTCGGGGGTCAGGGGAGGAAGAGCCACGCCGGGTCACCTCGAATTTCTGTCGATGTACTCGGACGGGAAGGGAAACTAGCTGGTCATCGCCCCCTTAGCAACGCCAAGAGCGGTTTCTCTCGCTACAAAATCCACTTCATCACTTTGGGTGACCGTAAAATCACACAGTGCTGATCAAATCGCCTCCACTTCCCTGTTCTCGACCGCGCCCCCGGAGGTCGCGAGGGGCGCTACGATGATCACGTACGGACCCGCCGGCCGTGTCCGAAAGCGGGGCTGACCTGTGTCCGAAACCTGGACCGTGCCATGCCCGGCGGGGTCCGGCGACGGTCCGGCACGGCGTTGACGATCTCGGCTCCCGAGGCAGTCGCGCCGCGCCCCCTCACGCCCCTCCCCCGCCGTCCGGAGCTCCCTTGTGGAATCGCGTGTCAAGACCGCCCGCAGCGCGCCACCGCACGCCTCCGGTACGCCGCATCAACCCGTCCCCCCTACGAGAACCTCCGGCGCCCCGCCTTCTACGCGAGCCCGCGCGTGCCTTCAGACAAGACGCTCCCGCACCCCAACAGAATCGCCCGCCCATGTGGGAAGCCACAGGGCATCAGGTCCTACGGCCCTTCGACGCGCGGGCCCTCAAACAAGAGACCTCCCAGTCACCCGGAGATCGGGGGGCCACCTGCTCACGCAGCCTTAAGCACTCACCACCGATGGTGTCCGCCCCACCGTGAAAGGGCGGCGGCGGTGCTCATACGGGCGCTACCGGCCGCCGTACGCCCGTCAGCATGCGGCGTGGCTTGCGCAGCGGAGAGAGGCGGCCCTCATTCCGTGAAGAACGCCGCAAGGGCGCCCGGCTTCAGGCCCGTACGGGCAGCACCGGCCGTCAGGCGTGGCTGGTGCAGCGAAGGGAGGCGACCTCCGGGCGCCCCGCCATCAACGCGAACCCCCGCGAGCCTTCAGACAAGACACCTCCCGCACCCCCACAGAATCGCCCGCCATGCGGGAGCACCCGGTCTTCCGAAGCGCGGGCCTCAGACCAGTCACCCAGCTCGCAAACCCGCATGGGGGGACCGCGGGGCCGCCCGCTCACACAGCCTTAGGCGCTCAACGCCGGTGGGGTCCGCCCTTCGGTGAAGGACACGGCGGCCGTGCCGTCCGGGGCGCCACCGGCCGCCGTACGCCCCTCAGCATCAGGCCTGGCTGGCACGGCGGAAAGAGGCAGCCCCCTCCTTCCGTGACGGATACGGCACAGGGCCGCCCAACGGCAGTCAGGCGCGGCGGAGAGGCCGCCCGCCATCCCGTGAAGGACACGGCAGGGCCGCCCGACTGACCCGAGCCGTCGGCGGTGGCCCTGCGCGAGCGGCGGCTGGTCTGGCTGGCCGACCAGGAGGAGCTGGCCCGTGACTACCCGGTGCGGCGCTGTCCCTGCCGTACGACTTCTCGATGGCCGCCGCTCCCATCTGCGCCGGCGACACCGTCTGGGGGTCGCTGCTGCTGGCCTGGCCGCCGGGCCAGACCGAACGGGCCCGTACGAGCAACACCGGCCGACAGCCGCCCACCGGCCGTCAGGCGTGGCTGGCGCAGCGGAGAGAGGCGGCCCCTCCTTCCGTGACGGACACGGCACAGGGCCGCCCGTCTGACGGCCCGTACGAGCGGCGCCGGATGTCAGGCGTGGCTGGTGCGGCGGAGGGAGGCGGCGATGGCGGCGGCCGCGGCGCCGGGGTCCGGGGAGCCGGTGATGGGCCGTCCGATCACCAGGAGGTCGGCACCGTCGGCGAGGGCGCGTTCGGGGGTGGCGACCCGGGCCTGGTCCTGGGTGGCCGCGCCGGCCGGCCGGACGCCTGGGGTGATGAGGGTGATGTCGTCGCCCACCTCGGCGCGGACCGCGCGCAGCTCGTGCGGCGAGCAGACCAGGGCGGTGGCACCGGCCGCCACGGACAGGGCGGCCAGGCGGCGGACCGCGTCGGACGCCGGCCCGGCGAGGCCGATGCGTTCCAGGTCTTCCTCGGCGAGCGAGGTGAGCACGGTGACGGCGGCGATCTGGGTGTGCGGGGCCGCCTCCACCGCCGCACGGATCATGGCGGGGCCGCCGGCGGCGTGCACGGTCAGGATGGAGGGCCGCAGCCGGGCGACGGCCCCGGCGGCCCCCGCGACGGTGTTGGGGATGTCGTGCAGCTTGAGGTCGAGGAAGACCCTGACCCCGCTGGCCCCGCGCACGGAGGCGATCACGTCGGGCCCGTAGCGCAGGTAGAGCTCCAGGCCCACCTTCACCGTGGTGACGTGCGGGGTCACCAGCCCGGCCCACCGGGCGGCGGTCTCCAGGTCGGGGGCGTCGAGGGCGACGGCGATGGGTGCGGGAGTCAAGAGGTGCTCTCCTCGGTGTCGACGAGCAGGTGCCGGGCGGCGCCGCCCGGCGGGCGGTGGGCCAGGCCGACCGCGTCGGCCAGCCGCTGGAAGCCGCGCGCCTGCAGCAGGTCTTCGAGCTCGCGCTCGATGCGCAGGCAAGCGTACGGGTCGTTGAACAGCGCCGTGCCCACCCCGACCGCGCAGGCGCCGGCCAGGACGAGCTGGAAGGCGTCCCTGCCCGTCATGACGCCGCCGACGCCGATGAGCGGGACGCCGGGCAGCGCGGCGTGCACCTGCCAGACGCAGCGCACGGCGAGCGGCAGGATGGCGGGGCCGGACAGCCCGCCGGTGACGGCGGCCAGCGACGGCCGCAGCGTCTCGGTGTCGATGGCCATCCCGAGCGGGTTGTTGATCATGCAGAGGGCGTCGGCGCCGGCGTCGACGCAGGAGCGGGCGACGGCCACGATGTCGGCCACGTCGGGGGCCAGCTTGGCGACGACCGGGACGTCGTAGCGCATGATCGACCGGACGGAGGCGATCACCTCGGCGGCGGTGCCGCCCTCGCGGGCGAAGACGCGGCCGCGGTCTTCCATGTTGGGGCACGACAGGTTGACCTCGAGCGCGGTCACACCGGGCGCGTCGGCCAGCCTGCGGGCCAGTTCGGAGTATTCGGCGACGGAGCCGCCGCCGATCGACACGATGGTCCTGATGCCGCGCTGGGCCAGCCAGGGCAGCTCGCGTTCGAGGAAGACGTCGATGCCCGGCCCCTGCAGGCCGACGGCGTTGAGCATGCCGGAGGGCGTCTCGGCCATCCGGGGCGTGGGCCGCCCAGCGCGCGGCGCCATGGTGACCGAGCGCGTGGTGAGCGCGCCCAGCCGGTGCAGGTCGAAGAACTGGGCCAGCTCACGGCCCGCTGAGGCGCAGCCCGCCGCCGTGGTGACCGGGTTGGCCAGCTCCACGTGGGCGAGGAAGGTGCGCATGTCGACGGCCACGGCCATCACCCGCTATCCGGCATGGCGGGCACCGCCTCCGGGGGCGCCGAGCGCGTCGAACGGGATCGTCCCGACGTCCTCGAAGCGCACCCGCTCACCGCGGAACACCGGGCCCTCGGCGCAGGCGCGGACCATCCGGGTGGCGCCGTCGTCGCCGATGACCGGCAGCACGCACGTCATGCAGACGCCGATGCCGCACGCCATGGACTCCTCCACCGCCACCTGGACGGGGATGTCGAACTCCATCGCGACGGCCGTGACGGCGCGCAGCGACTCCATCGGCCCGCACGCGTAGACGGCGTCGGCCCGCGTGTCGGCGATCACCGACGGGAGCGCGTCGGTGACCCTGCCGCGCAGCCCGAGCGAGCCGTCCTCGGTGGTCAGCGTGGTGGTCTCGGCCATGCGCCGGGCCCGCATGGCCCCGAACACCCGGTCGGCGCTGGCCGCGCCGAGCACGAAGTCGACCCGGCAGCCTCGCTCCAGCAGCATGTCGGCCAGCGGGAACAGCACGGCCGAGCCGTACTCGGCGCCGACCAGCACGCAGTGGACCGGGTCACGGGGCAGCGGGAACGGCCGTCCGAGCGGCCCGACCAGGTCGAGCGTGTCGCGGGCGCGGCGCTCGGCCAGCCACGCGGTGCCCGGGCCGCGCACGGTGAAGACCAGCTCGACCGTGCCGCCGTAGTCGGCCTTGACGTCGTGGACGGTCAGGGCGCGCCGCGTCACCATGGACGAGTGCGCGCCCCCGACCGCGACGGAGACGAAGTGGCCGGGGCGGTGACGCTCGGCGATGCCGGGCGCCACCACGGTCAGCGCATGGTAGGCGTCGACCCGGCGCGTCGTCAGCACCGTGCCCGTCACCTGCACCGGAGTGCCGGCCAGTCTGCTTCACCTCCCGGGGGTGTCAGCCCCGTAGTGCCTTCGCGTGCTCCTGGAGGGACCGTACGCCGACGTCGCCCCGCACGATGGCCTGGATGCCGGCCGCGGCGGCGGCGAGCCCCGCCACCGTGGTGATGCACGGGATGCCGCGCAGCACGGCGGCCGTGCGGATCTCGTAGCCGTCGAGCCGCGACCCGGCCTGGCCGGGACTGTCGAACGGGGTGTTGACGATCAGGTCGATCTCCCCGTCGAGGATGGCCTGCACGCTGGTGGGTTCACCTCCTGGACCGGTCCCCTCGCCGTGCTTGCGCACGATCTTGGCATGGACGCCGTTGCGGCGCAGCACCTCGGCGGTGCCCTCGGTGGCGAGGATCTCGAAACCGAGGTCGGCCAGCGCCCTCACAGGGAAGATCATGGCACGCTTGTCCCTGTTGGCCACGGATACGAACGCGCGTCCCTTCGTCGGGAGTTCGCCGTAGGCGGCCGCCTGGGACTTGGCGAAGGCCACGCCGAAGAACGCGTCGATGCCCATGACCTCGCCGGTGGAGCGCATCTCGGGCCCGAGCACGATGTCGACGCCGTGGAACCGGTTGAACGGCAGCACCGCCTCCTTGACCGCGATGGACGCGTCCAGGGGGAGCGTGCCGCCGTCGCCCCCGGCCGGGAGCATGCCCTCGGCGCGCAGCTCGCGCAGCGTGGCGCCGAGCATGATCCGGGCCGCCGCCTTGGCCAGCGGCACCGCGGTCGCCTTCGACACGAACGGGACGGTGCGGCTGGCGCGCGGGTTGGCCTCCAGCACGTACAGCACCCCGGCCGAGATCGCGTACTGGACGTTGAGCAGGCCCCGCACGCCGACGCCGCGGGCGATGGACTCGGTGGCGGTGCGGATGCGCTTGATGTCGGCGCTGCCCAGCGTGATGGGCGGCAGCGCGCACGCCGAGTCGCCGGAGTGGATGCCGGCCTCCTCGATGTGCTCCATCACGCCGCCGAGGTAGAGCTCCTCGCCGTCGTAGAGGGCGTCGACGTCGATCTCGACGGCCTCGTCCAGGAACTTGTCGACGAGCACCGGGTGGCCGCCCTCCTGGGCGGCCATGTAGCGGGTGAGCGTCTCGTCGTCGTACACGATGGCCATGCCGGCGCCGCCGAGCACGTACGAGGGACGCACGAGCACCGGGTAGCCGATGTCGGCGGCGACCTCGACGGCCCCGGCGACGGTGGTGGCGACGCCGTGCCTGGGCGCGGGCAGCCCGGCCTCGGCCAGCACCCGCCCGAACGCGCCGCGCTCCTCGGCCAGGTGGATGGACTCGGGCGAGGTGCCGACGACGGGCACGCCGGCGTCCTTGAGCGCCTGGGCCAGGCCGAGCGGCGTCTGCCCGCCGAGCTGCACGATGACGCCGGCGACGGGGCCGGTCTGCTGCTCGGCGTGCACCACCTCCAGGACGTCCTCCAGGGTGAGCGGCTCGAAGTAGAGCCGGTCGGAGGTGTCGTAGTCGGTGGAGACGGTCTCCGGGTTGCAGTTGACCATGACGGTCTCGAACCCGGCCCTGGACAGCTCGAAGGAGGCGTGCACGCACGCGTAGTCGAACTCGATGCCCTGGCCGATGCGGTTGGGCCCGGAGCCGAGGATGATCACCTTCTGCCGGGTGCCGGTCGGGACCTCGCTCTCCTCGTCGTAGGTGGAGTAGAGGTAGGGCGTCTTGGCGGCGAACTCGGCGGCGCAGGTGTCGACGGTGTTGTAGACGGGCCGCAGGCCGAGCGCGTGGCGCAGGTCGCGGACGCGGGCCTCGTCGATGCCCCGGATCTCGGCGATCTGGGCGTCGCTGAAGCCGTGGCTCTTGGCCGTGGCCAGCACGTCGGCGGTCAGCTCGGGCGCGCCGGCGACGGCGCGGGCCTGCTCGTCGAGCTGGTAGAGCTGGTCGAGGAACCACGGGTCGATGCCGGTGGACTCGTAGAGCTCCTCCGCCGTGGCGCCGGCCCGGATGGCCTGCTGCACGGTGCGCAGCCGGCCGTCGTGCGGGGTGCCGGCGGCGGCCAGCAGCTCGTCCTTGGCGCCGGGGTCGCCGGTCCAGGAGAAGGAGGAGTCCTTCTTCTCCAGCGAGCGCAGCGCCTTCTGCAGCGCCTCGGTGAAGGAGCGGCCGATGGCCATGGCCTCGCCCACCGACTTCATGTGGGTGGTGAGGGTGCGGTCGGCGCCGCTGAACTTCTCGAACGCGAACCGGGGGACCTTGACCACGATGTAGTCGAGGGTGGGCTCGAAGGAGGCCGGGGTCTCCTTGGTGATGTCGTTGGGGATCTCGTCGAGCGTGTAGCCGATGGCCAGCTTGGCGGCGATCTTCGCGATCGGGAAGCCGGTCGCCTTGGAGGCCAGCGCCGAGGAGCGCGACACGCGCGGGTTCATCTCGATGACGATCATCCGGCCGGTGCGCGGGTCGACCGCGAACTGGATGTTGCAGCCGCCGGTGTCGACGCCGACCTCGCGGATGACCGCGATGGCCACGTCGCGCATGTTCTGGTATTCGCGGTCGGTGAGGGTGAGCGCGGGCGCGACGGTGACGCTGTCTCCGGTGTGGACGCCCATCGGGTCGATGTTCTCGATGGAGCACACGATGACCACGTTGTCGTTCTTGTCGCGCATCACCTCCAGTTCGTACTCCTTCCAGCCGAGGATGGACTCCTCCAGGAGCACCTCGGTGGTCGGGGAGGCGTCGAGCCCGGCCCCGGCGATGCGCCGCAGGCCGGCCTCGTCGTAGGCGAACCCGGACCCGGCGCCGCCCATGGTGAACGACGGCCGCACGACCAGCGGGTAGCCCAGCTCTCCGGCTCCGGCCAGCACCTCGTCCATGGTGTGGCAGATGACCGAGCGGGCCGACTCGGCGTTCAGGCCGCGCTCGGCGGCGACCTTGGCGACGATCTCCTTGAACCGCTCGCGGTTCTCGCCCGCCTGGATGGCGTCGAAGTCGGCGCCGATCAGCTCGACCCCGTAGCGCTCCAGGACGCCCGCCTCGTGCAGCGCGACCGCGGTGTTGAGCGCGGTCTGGCCGCCGAGGGTGGGCAGCAGCGCGTCGGGCCGCTCCTTGGAGATGATCTTCTCGACGAACTCGGGGGTGATCGGCTCGACGTAGGTGGCGTCGGCGAACTCGGGGTCGGTCATGATCGTGGCCGGGTTGCTGTTGACCAGGATCACCCGGAAGCCCTCGGCCCGCAGCACGCGGCAGGCCTGGGTGCCCGAGTAGTCGAACTCGCACGCCTGCCCGATCACGATCGGCCCGGAGCCGATCACCAGCACGGACCTGATGTCGTCACGCTTGGGCACGGTTCATGACCTCGCAGAACTCGTCGAACAGGTAAGCGGCGTCGTGGGGCCCGGCGGCGGCCTCGGGGTGGTACTGGACGCTGAAGGCGCGCCCGTCGAGCAGGCGCAGTCCTTCCACGCAGCGGTCGTTGAGGTTGACGTGGCTGACCTCGGCGAGCCCGTAGGGGGTCTCGAACGGCCCGCCGAGCGGCGCCTCGACGGCGAACCCGTGGTTGTGGGAGGAGATCTCCACCTTGCCGGTGCGGACGTCCTGGACCGGCTGGTTGACGCCGCGGTGGCCGTAGCGCAGCTTGTAGGTGGACAGGCCGAGCGCCCGGCCGAAGAGCTGGTTGCCGAAGCAGATGCCGAAGAACGGGACCTTCGCCTCCAGCACCTTCCGCAGCGCGCTCACGTCGGCGGTCGCCGGGTCGCCTGGGCCGTTGGAGAAGAACACGCCGTCGGGGCGGACGGCCATCATGTCGTCGAAGGTGGCGGTGGCGGGCAGCACGTGCACCTCGCAGCCGCGCTCGGCCATCCGCTGCGGGGTCATGGCCTTCATGCCGAGGTCGATCGCTGCCACGGTGTAGAGCTTCGGCCCGATCGCGGGCACGACGTACGGCTCGGTGGTGGCGACCTCGCCGGTCAGGTCGGCGCCCACCATCGAAGGCGCCGTGCGCACCCGCTCGACCAGTTCCTCGACCGGCCTCGCCGGGCGGGAGAAGATGCCGGCCCGCATGGCGCCGCGCTCGCGCAGGTGGCGGGTGAGCGCGCGGGTGCCGGGGATGGCGATGCCGACGACGCCCTGGTCCTTCAGGTAGTCGCCGAGCGAACGGGTGGCCCGCCAGTTGGACACCACCCGGGACGGCTCGCGCACGACGTAACCGGCGACCCAGACGCGGCCGGACTCCGGGTCCTCGTCGTTGACGCCGGTGTTGCCGATGTGCGGGGCGGTCATGGCGACGATCTGGCGGTGGTAGGACGGGTCGGTGAGCGTCTCCTGGTAGCCGGTCATGCCGGTGTTGAAGACCATCTCGCCGAACGTCTCGCCTTCGGCGCCGTAAGAGGTTCCGTGGAAGACGCGACCGTCCTCCAGTACGAGCACGGCTCTGGTCACACCAGCTTCCCTTCGAGGACGGTGGGCTTGCCGCGCAGGAACGTCGCCACCACCCGCCCGGGCAGGGTCAGCCCGGTGTAGGGGGTGTTGCGGCTCCTGGAGGCGAAGGACGACGGGTCCACCGGGCTGCGGTGGGAGGGGTCGTAGAGGGTGAGGTTGGCGGGGGCGCCGGCCTCGATCGGGTGGCCGTGGCCGGTCAGCCGGCCGATGCGGGCGGGAGCGTACGACATGCGCTCGGCGACGCCGGGCCAGTCGAGCAGGCCGGTGTCGACCATGGTCTCCTGCACCACGCTGAGCGCGGTCTCCAGGCCGATCATGCCCATGGCGGCGGCCGACCACTCGCTCTCCTTGTCCTCCACCGGGTGGGGGGCGTGGTCGGTGGCGACGACGTCGATCGTGCCGTCGGCGAGGGCCTCGCGCAGCGCCTCGACGTCGGCGCGGGTGCGCAGCGGCGGGTTGACCTTGTAGATGGGGTTGTAGGCGCCGACCGGCGAGTCCTCGACCAGCTCGTCGGTGAGCAGGAGGTGGTGGGGGGTCACCTCGGCGGTGACGTCCCAGCCCTTGGACTTGGCCCAGCGCAGGATCTCGACCGACCCGGCGGTGGAGACGTGGCAGACGTGCAGGCGGGAGCCGACGTGCGCGGCCAGCAGGCAGTCGCGGGCGATGATCGCCTCCTCGGCGACGGCGGGCCAGCCGGTGAGGCCGAGCCGGCCGGAGACGACGCCCTCGTTCATCTGCGCGCCCTCGGTGAGCCTGGGCTCCTGGGCGTGCTGGGCGACGACTCCGTCGAACGCCTTGACGTACTCCAGGGCGCGGCGCATGAGCACCGCGTCGGAGACGCACTTGCCGTCGTCGGAGAAGACGCGGACGCGGGCCGCGGAGTCGGCCATCGCGCCCAGCTCGGCGAGCTGGCGGCCCTCCAGCCCGAGGGTGACGGCGCCGACGGGCTGCACGTCGCAGTGGCCGTGCTCGTGGCCGAGCCGCCACACCTGCTCGACCACGCCGGCCGTGTCGGCGACCGGGGAGGTGTTGGCCATGGCGTGCACCGCGGTGTAGCCGCCGCGGGCGGCGGAACGGGTGCCGGTCTCGACGGTCTCGGCGTCCTCGCGGCCGGGCTCGCGCAGGTGGGTGTGCAGGTCGACGAGGCCGGGCAGGGCGATCGCGCCGCCGCCGTCGATCTCCTCTCCCTCGCCGGTCAGGCCCGCGCCGACCTCGGCGATGACGCCGTCGCCGACGCGGACGTCGACCGGCTCACCACCCAGGATGCGTAGGTTTCGGATGATCATCATGCCTCCTTCGTCGGCACGACGATCATGATGATGCTGTGCCTATTTGTTCGCTCGCTTCGCTCACTCACGCTGTGTCTCCCCCGAGTAGCAGATAGAGCACGGCCATGCGGATGGTCACCCCGTTGGCGACCTGCTCGACGATGGTCGAGCGCGGGGAGTCGGCCACCTCGGCGGCGATCTCCATGCCCCGGTTCATCGGGCCGGGGTGCATCACGATGGCGTCGTCGGGCATCTTGGCGAACCGGTCGCGGTCGAGGCCGTAGCGGCGGGAGTATTCGCGCTCGCTCGGGAAGTAGGAGGCGTTCATCCGCTCCTTCTGCACCCGCAGCATCATGACCGCGTCGGACTTGGGCAGCACGGCGTCGAGGTCGTACGAGACCGCGCACGGCCAGATGTCGACCGCGACGGGCAGCAGGGTGGGCGGCGCCACCAGCGTGACCTCGGCGCCGAGGGTGTGCAGCAGCAGCACGTTGGAGCGGGCGACCCGGCTGTGGAGCACGTCGCCCACGATGGCGATCTTGCGCCCGTCGAGGCCGCCCAGGCGGCGGCGCATCGAGAAGGCGTCGAGCAGCGCCTGGGTGGGGTGCTCGTGGGTGCCGTCGCCGGCGTTGACCACGCTGCCGTGGACCCAGGTGGCCAGCCGGTGCGGGGCTCCGGAGGCCGCGTGGCGGATCACGACGGCGTCGGCGCCCATCGCCTCCAGGGTGAGCGCGGTGTCCTTGAGCGACTCTCCTTTGGAGACGCTGGACCCTTTGGCGGAGAAGTTGATCACATCGGCGGACAGCCGCTTCGCCGCCGCCTCGAAGGAGATGCGGGTCCGGGTCGAGTCCTCGAAGAACAGGTTGACGACCGTGCGGCCGCGCAGCGTGGGCAGCTTCTTGATGGAACGTTCCGAGACCCTCGCCAGCTCCTCGGCGGTGTCGAGGATGAGCAGCGCGTCGTCACGGGTGAGGTCGCCGGCGGAGATGAGGTCGCGGTTCACCTGGCGTCCCCCTTCCTGAGGATCACGGCGTCGCGCCCGTCGGTCTCCCGCAGGGACACCTTCACCTTCTCGCTCTTGGCCGTGGGAAGGTTCTTGCCGACGTAGTCGGCGCGGATGGGCAGCTCGCGGTGGCCGCGGTCGACCAGGATGGCGAGCTGGACGGCGGCCGGGCGCCCGAACTCGCTGAGCGCGTCGAGCGCGGCGCGGACGGTGCGGCCGGAGTAGAGGACGTCGTCGACGAGCACCACGATCTTGCCGTCGACGCCGTCGGGCGGGAGATCGGTGCGGCCGAGCGGCCGGGCGGGGCCCTGGCGCAGGTCGTCACGGTGCATCGTGATGTCGATCGAGCCGACGGGGATCTTGACCCCTTCGAACTGCTCGATGCGCTCCCCGAGCCGGCGGGCGAGGGTCACGCCGCGGGTGGGGACGCCGATCAGGACGACTTCGTCGGCGCCTTTGGTGCGTTCGAGGATCTCATGGGCGATGCGGGTCAGCGCCCGATGGATGTCCGGGCCCTCGAGAACGGCCCTGGATTCGGACATGCCGGAATCTCACCACCTTTCCCGCCTCACTGGACGGGTCTTAAAGGGTGTTGGTCGCGACACACAGTACCAGGCGCCACCTGCCGGAACGGGACGCCCCACCCCGCCTATCGAGGTGATCCCGGGACGAGCCTGGGGATAGAGACACAATGACCTTCCATGTGGACTCCGAGGTGGGCGCCCTCCGGCAGGTGCTGCTGCACCGGCCCGACCTCGCGCTGAAGCGGCTCACGCCTTCCAACAAGGAAGCGTTCCTGTTCGACGAGGTGCTGTGGGTGCAGCGGGCGGTGGAGGAGCACGAGGAGTTCCAGCGGGTGCTGCGCGAGCGGGGCGTGCGGGTCCATCTGCTGGACGAGCTGATCAGGGAGACGGTCGAGATCCCCGAGGCGCGCCGCCACATCCTGGACAAGACCGTGGACGAGCGCTTCCTCGGCCCGCTGGCGGTCGACGACGTGCGCAACACGCTGGACGCGATGGACGCGGCCACCCTGCAGCTGTTCCTGACCGGCGGCATCACCAAGCGGGACCTGCTCGAACGCGACTGCGACCCCACGTCGGTGGCCTACCACTCGCTCGACGACGACGACTTCGTGCTGCCGCCGCTGCCCAACCACCTGTTCACCCGCGACCCGTCCTGCTGGGTGTACGACGGGGTGTCGGTCAACGCGATGCGCAAGAAGGCCCGGATGCGCGAGACCGTGCACATGGAGGCGGTCTACGCCTTCCACCCGATGTTCGCCTCCGGCTTCGACCGGCCGGGCGGCTTCCGGGTCTGGCTGCCGGGGCAGGCGATCGCGCCGGCCACGATCGAGGGCGGCGACGTGCTGGTGATCGGGCGCGGCGCGGTGCTGGTCGGGATGAGCGAGCGCACCCAGCCGCAGACGGTCGAGATGCTGGCCAGGCGGCTGTTCCGGACGGGCTCGGCGAGCCGGATCGTGGCGCTGCGTATGCCCCGCACCCGCGCGTTCATGCACCTGGACACGGTGATGACGATGGTGGACGTCGGCGTGTTCACCAAGTACGCGGGCCTCGGCATGCTGCCCTCCTACACGATCGAGCCCGGCGACACCGAGAAGGAGCTGAAGGTCACCGACCACCCGCCGCGCGACATGCACCGGGCCATCGCCCGCGCCCTGGACCTCGACGACATCAAGGTGCTCACCGCCACCCAGGACGTCTACGCCGCCGAGCGGGAGCAGTGGGACGACGGCTGCAACGTGCTGGCCGTCGAGCCCGGCGTGGTGATCGCGTACGAGCGCAACACCACCACGAACAACCACCTGCGCCAGAACGGCGTCGAGGTGATCACCATCCGCGGGAGCGAGCTGGGGCGTGGCCGAGGCGGCCCGCGCTGCATGAGCTGCCCCCTCGAACGGGACGGGATCTGAGCCGTGCGGGTCATCGTCGCGCTGGGAGGCAACGCGGTCCTGCGGCGGGGCCGGCGGCCCGACGCCGATACGCAGATCGCCGAGGTGAACTCCTCGATCAGGACGCTGGCCGGGCTCGCGGCCGGGCACGAGCTGATCATCACCCACGGCAACGGCCCCCAGGTCGGCATGCTGGCCCTGCAGAGCGCCGCCGACCCCGGCCTGAGCCGGCCCTACCCGTTCGACACGCTGGTCGCGCAGACCCAGGGCATGATCGGCTACTGGATCCTGCAGGCCCTGCAGAACGCGCTGCCCGGCCGGCAGGTCATCGCCATGGTCACGCAGACGCTCGTGTCGGCCGTCGACCCGGCCTTCCGCGACCCCGCCAAGTTCGTCGGGCAGGTGTACGAGCGGGACGAGGCCGAGAAGCTGGCCCGCGAGCACGGCTGGACGGTCAAGCCCGACGGGGAGCACTGGCGGCGGGTGGTCCCCTCCCCCACCCCGCGGCGGGTCGTGGAGACCCGGCTGATCCGCCGGATGGCGCGCGAGGGCGTGGTGGTGGTCTGCGCGGGCGGCGGCGGCGTCCCGGTGATCCGCGACGAGCGCGGCCGGCTCACCGGCGTCGAGGCGGTCGTCGACAAGGACCTGACCGCGTCGCTCCTGGCCGAGGCGCTGGAGTGCGACGCGTTCCTGAGCTTGACCGACGTGCCCCGCGTGATGCGCGACTTCGGCACCCCGCGCGAGTCCGGGATCGCGCACACCACCCCGCACGAGCTGCGCGCGCTGGACCTGCCGGCCGGGTCGATGGGCCCCAAGGTGGAGGCGGCCTGCCGGTTCGTGGAGCACACCGGCGACATGGCCGCCATCGGCCGGCTCGACCAGGCTGAGCGGATCCTGGCCGGCGACGCCGGCACGATCGTGACGCCCAACGCGCGCTGGCCGCGGACCGGCACGCTCTAGGAGGCAGTCATGGCGGTCGTGCGACGGCTCTTCAGGACCAAGCCCACCGAGCGGCTCGTCGCCGAGAGCGGCCGCGGCGAGGGCGGCGAGCTGCGCCGCACGATGGGGCTGTGGCAGCTGACGCTGTTCAGCGTCGGCGCCACCCTCGGCACCGGCATCTTCGTCATCCTGGGCGAGGCCGTGCCCAAGGCGGGCCCGTCGGTGGTCCTGGCGTTCGTGCTGGCCGCGATCACCGCGCTGTTCTCCGCGCTCTCGTACGCGGAGCTCGCCGGGACCATCCCGGTGTCCGGGTCGTCCTACTCCTACGCGTACGCGACGCTGGGCGAACTGGTCGCCTGGGTGTGCGGGTGGTGCCTGATGCTGGAGTACGCGGTCTCGGTGGCGGCCGTGGCGGTCGGCTGGGGCGAGTATCTCAACGCGTTCCTGCGGAGCCTGGCCGGCTGGACGCTGCCCGACGCGATCACCCGGTCACCCGGCCAGGACGGCGGCGTGGTCAACCTCACCGCCATCCTCATCGTGGTGCTGGCCACCTGGGTGCTGCTGCGCGGGGCCTCCGAGAGCGCGGCGGCGAACGTGGTGTTCGTGCTGATCAAGATAGCGGTGCTGCTGTTCTTCTGCCTGGTGGCGTTCACCGGCTTCAGCGCGGGGAACTTCGCGCCGTTCGCGCCGATGGGCGTGGCCGGCATCACGGCGGCGGCCTCGCAGGTGTTCTTCTCCTACATCGGCTTCGACGCCGCCTCGACGGCCGGCGAGGAGGCCAGGAACCCCAGGCGCGACCTGCCCCTGGCCATCGTGCTGTCGCTGGTCATCGTGACCGTCGTCTACGTGCTGGTGGCCGTGGCCGCGATCGGCGCGATGCCGTGGACCGACTTCAACCCCGAGGGCACCGAGGCCAGCCTGTCGCTCATCGCCGACCTGGCCACCGGCTCGACCTGGGCGGGCCTGATCATCTCCTTCGGCGCGGTCATCGCCATCGCCAGCGTGGTGCTCACGGTCATGTACGGGCAGACGCGCATCCTGTTCGCCATGTCACGCGACGGGCTCGTCCCGCGCGTGTTCCAGCGGGTGAGCCCCAGGCGGCAGGTGCCGGCGGCCAACACTCTCATCGTCACCGCCTTCGTCTGCGTGCTGGCCGGGCTTCTGCCGCTCGGCCATCTCGTGGAGGCGACCAGCATCGGCACGCTGTTCGCGTTCGCGATCGTGAACGCGGGCGTGCTGGTGCTCCGCTACCGCAGCCCCGGCCTGCCGCGCGGCTTCCGCACGCCGTTCTTCCCCGTCACCCCGGCGCTGGGGGTGGTGTTCTGCTTCCTGGTGATGGGCGGGCTGGCCGGCGTCACCTGGGTCGCGTTCGGGCTGTGGATGCTGGCCGGGCTGCTCTGCTATTTCCTGTACGGCTACCGCCACTCGCGGCTGAACGCCGAGGTGCCCTAGATGAAGATCGAGAATGTGCTGAGCGGGTTCGTCCCCGAGCCTCGTGGCCGCGACGGCCTGGCGGTGGCCGTACTGCTGGCCCGGCAGGCCGGCGCCCGCCTGGAGGTGGCGTTCGTGAAGCCGCCCGCGTGGAGCACGCCGGGGCCCGCCCGGGCGGAGGCGACCGCGTGGGCGGCGTTCCTCCAGGAGCAGGCCGAGGCCACGCTGGCGCAGGCGGCCGAGCTCGCCGGCGACGAAGCGGGCCTGGTCGCCTACACCCACCGGGGCAGCGGGCGCGGCCTGGTGGAGCTGGCCCGCAAGCGCGGCGCGGACGTGGTGGTGATCGGCTCGGCGCCGCGCGGCCCGCGGGGTCGCATCTCGCTGGGCAGCACCGCCGACCAGCTTCTGCACTCCTCTCCGGTGCCCGTGCTGCTGGCCCCGCGCGGGTACGCCGAGGACCCGCCCGCCGAGCTGACCCGGCTGACCCTCGCCTACCGGCGCGGCCGCTGCGCCGACGCGGCGGTCAAGGGGGCGGCCGGGATCGCGGCCGCGCTGGACCTGCCGCTGCGGCTGGTCACCCTGGTCGAGGCGGCTCACCGCCGGCACCCGCTGGGCGAGGAGATGCTGACGGGGATGCGCGACCAGGCCATGGCCGACCTGACCGCCGCCGCCCGCGGACAGAGGCTGCGCACCCGGGTTGACGTGGAGGTGTTCGAGGGCCGGAGCGTCGCCGCGGCCATGCGGGCGGGCACCTGGGAGCGGGGCGAGCTGATCATCTGCGCCTCCAGCGGCACCGGGCCGCTCAGGCGGGTGTTCCTGGGCGACACCAGCATCAAGATCGTACGGGCGGCGACCTGTCCCGTCCTGGTTCTGACACGCCAGGCCTGACTTCTTCGCCCCCGGTGCCGAAACCGCTGTGGTTACTCGGCAAACTATGACGAAGTACAGTTACTACGGGGACAGAAGGGGCTAATGAGGCGTTCCATGCTGGACCGGATTCGGCATCTTTTTTCCAATCAGCTTGACCTTAGGCGTCGACCCCTTTACCGTCACTGTGCGTAACCAGCACCTGCGCGGCGTCCTGGGGTGAACCCAGGGCCATCGCTACCGATTGGTGCCCGAGCGGCATCGGACCCCCGGTGGCAACGGCATTCGCCGCAAGGGAGCACAATCTACTGAGAGCTATAGATACGAGGAGCCGGGGGGCCACACGATGCCGTCTGAGTACGCAAAGTCGCTTGGTGCACGACTCCGCGCGATCCGCACCCAGCAGGGCCTGTCCCTGCATGGAGTCGAGGAGAAGTCGCGTGGCAGGTGGAAGGCCGTGGTCGTGGGCTCGTACGAGCGCGGCGACCGTGCGGTCACGGTGCAGAAGCTTGCCGAGCTTGCCGACTTCTACGGGGTGCCCGTCTCCGAGCTGCTGCCCGGCGGTGCCGCGCCGAGCCCGCTCGGGCCGACGCCCAAGCTTGTGATCGACCTGGAGAGGCTGGCCACGCTGCCCAAGGAGAAGGCGGGGGCGCTGGCCCGATACGCCGCCACGATCCAGAGCCAGCGGGGTGACTACAACGGCAAGGTGCTGTCGATCCGCCAGGAGGATCTGCGCTCTCTGGCCGTGATCTATGACAAGTCGCCGAGTGAGCTCACCGAGGAGCTGATCAGCTGGGGCGTCCTCGACGCCGAGGCCCGCCGGGCGGTCGAGACGTTCTGACCCGGCTCCCACAGCCGCGGCAAGGGGCGCGCCCATCCGGGCGTGCCCCTTGCTTGTTTTCTGACAAAGCCCCGCACAACAGACATTTCGCCGGGCCCAAAAAGCGGTCCGCCGCCATTCCCTCAGTGGGTTCTCGATAATCCAACAAACCTCGTGTTTAGTCCCCGGCGCCCTTCACTCGCCTGTCAACCTCGTGCTCCCGTGCGGGGCGCGGGAAACGCGACCCTCCGGCGGTCACGGCGCCGGGCCATCGCCACCGGGCGCGAGACGGGAGAAGTGCCGCTACTCACGGCAGGAGCCCGCCTGCAGCGACATCTTGGCCGCCTCTCCCCACACCGGGCTCATCCTCATGGCGCGGTACAGCACCGACCCGAAGTAGCGGGTGTTGTACCGATAGCCGGACTCCAACTGGCCCTTCACGGCCCAGCGGACCTTGTTCCTGCCCAGGTCCACGAACCAGTGACCAGCAGTGATCTTGTACGTGCACACGACGGGCTCCGCCGCCGACGCGGCGCCCGGGAACACCGCTCGGGCCACCAGGACGGTGGCCGCCGCAGCGGTGGCGAACCCGGCTCTGCGCTTTCCCATACTGTCTCCCTGCTCATGACCGCCGACGCTTCCGGCGGCGCGGCTCCCCTTTCGAAGCCGACACGGCAACCAGGGCCGCCCTCGTCACAGCTTCGCCGCGACATCGGCTCGGCGCCGGCGCAGAGCAGAATGAGGCACCACATGCCTATGACCTCGGCGAGCGCCTGGCAGGAGCCGCCCATCTGGGGTGTCTTCATCGGGCTTGCCCGTCCCGGGCTCAAGCGTCGACCCACGAGCGTCGCGACGCGGGGACGCCTCACGGGCGTCGGCTCACGGGCGTCGGCAGGCGTCAGCTCGCGTGCGCGGATCGCGGGCAGACGGCAGGCGTCAGCTCACGTGCGCAGTTCGCGGGCAGCCTGACAGGCGCTACCTCCTCAACCCGCGCGCTACGACCGCCCTCGTCCGCCCTTACGGGATGCGCCGGGTCGTCCGGACGGCGGAGGAGGCGGGTTTCGCCGCCATCGGGTGTATCGAGCAGCTCGCGTGCGCAGCGCAGGGCCCCGGGGCGTTCCAGCTCAACGGGCGTCTGCGGGACGCAGGACTGCGGGCGTCTGCGGGACGCAGGACTGCGGGCTCGGGACCCACAGCAGGCCGGCTGCTGCTCGGCAAGGCGAGCAACGTGCCGGAAAGAGCGGCGGACATCCCACCGGCGCGGTGACCGCCGGAACGGCCGGCGCCTGGCCCCGTTACGTCTCCTCATGCGAGGGCGTGGACGGCAGGGAGACCGGGGCGCTCGTAGGGGGTGGGTGGGATGTCAACCCGCCAGGGGCACGTCCACGGGGAGCTGGGGCTGGGCAGGGACGCCCAGGATGTCCTCGACCGTGCAGACGAAGGTCTCGGCCTCCGCCAGGAGCTCGTCGGCGTCCGTGGCGCTGACGCCGCGCACCAGGCCGGCCTCGGCGGCGGCCCGCTTGGCCGCGCTGGCCGCGAAGTAGGCCGCCCAGTCGGCGAGCGACGGCTCGGTCTCGGGCAGCAGCTCCCATGCGCTGCGCAGGCGGCGTCTGCGACCCTGGGTGGGCTGCGGGCGGGCGGCCAGGATCGCCGCGGCGGCGCGCAGGGCGGCCAGGTGGGCCGACACGTAGCGCGATGCCGGGGAGCGAGCCGTCGCCGCCTCCGCCAGGCAGGAACGTGAATCCGTCAGGTGAGCCCGAACCGCAGGCGATAGCCGGGGCCCGGGCGTTTCTCTGGGCCGTGGTGCCATGTCGTTCGCCTCCTAGAGTCGTGGCGACTCCCGGCGTGTCCGCCGTTGAGGTCAACGATCGCAGACCCCACCGACATTTCCGCCGGGCCGGCCGGACGAGGAGCTTCCCCTCTCCCCGTCCGGCCAGGACGCGCCCACTCGTCTCCGCCGACGACGAGGACGCGCCCTTCGCCCTCGGAGCCTGACCGCGGGTCCGCGCTGGGGGAGCGCATGGCCCGCGACCAGGTCCTTCCGACGTGAGCCGCGAGCCTCACGTCACATGGTCGAACATAATTTCGATCACGCGCGGTGTCAACTGCTTCCACGAACACAGGTTCGATGACCATGACGGTGTCACCGGCGGGCTGCAACGCCGCTCACCTCACTCGCGAACGCCCCTGAACCCCCGCACCTCCGGCGAATCCGGGGTTTCCGACCCGCCGCCGTCCCCAAGAGCAGCCCCCGGACGCGGACGGCATACCACGGGCACTCTCAGGAGAGCCCAGGCCGTCATGAGCGCTCTGAGGAGATGGTGCACCACAGGACACCCCTCTCAGGGAGCTGACGCTCTTATGAGCGTCCCCGGGGAGACGACGTGCTCCAGGGAGTGCCGACGCTGTCACGAGCGCCTCTGGGGAGACGACATGCCACAGGGCGTTCTCAAGGGAAACTTCGAGACCTGCACTACGGAGATGGCGGGGCCTTGCGCACTACGGAGACGGCGGGATGTTCAGGCAGGTGTGCGGGGGTGGATGGGGTGGTGCTTCCGAGCGGGAGGAGCTGGCTCAGCGCCGTTTCGCGAGCAGAGAGAGCCCAGTCCGGCAGCGTTCCGCGAGTGGAGAGAGCCCGCTCCGGCGGCGTTCCCGAGATCGCGGGTCATGGTTACGATGGCGGGATGGGGCCCATCCTGATCAACGCCATCCTCACCGCTCCCGCCCTGGCGCTCCTCCTCATCCCGTTCCATGACGAATCCGGTGCCGTCGACAGCCGCAACGGCCTGGCCGGGTTGCGCACTCGGGAGACGCTCGCCTCACGCGAGGCATGGGACGCGGCGCACACCTGGGCCAAGGTCCCGATGCGCATGCTGGCCGCGGCCATGGCGGGGGTGCTGGTGGTGTCAGCCGCCGCCGAGCTGGCGGTCGGGCTGCCGGAGGGTGTCCAGGTGGCCACGATCCTGGCGCAGGCCGGGTTGCTCATAGGCGGGCTGGGCCTGATCGGCTGGCGCGCTCACCGCGTGGCCGCACGCGTGAACCGCGAACTCGCAGGCCGGCCCGCATGAGCGGCCGAGCCGGCACAGCCCCGGCACTCCTCCCACAACGACTCCCCGGCCCCTCAGAACGCCGCCTCGGCCAGGCGCAAGGCGGTCGCGGACGACAGAAGACCGTCGAGGCCGGAACGCGGGAGGGCGGTGGGTCGTTCGGGTGGGTGGCGCGGCCCGTGGCGTTGGTCGCCGGGGCGGCCGCCGCCGTCGGGTTCGCGTGGGAGGCGCAACTGCCGCTGGGCGAAGACGTCCTGCACGTGGGCGGCCCGGTCGTCCTGCGGGGCCTGCGGCAGAAGCTGGCGCGGCTGGTGTACGACGGCCGGTACGGGGTGAACACGGCGGATTTCGCCGACCTGAGCGAGTTCGGTCTCGATCACCCGGAACGGGTCTACTACTCCCCCGCCCACTGGGGCACGCTGCGCCGGGCGCTGCCCGTGAGCGACGTGAGCGAGCACGACGTGTTCCTCGATCTCGGCGCGGGCAAGGGCCGGATGGCGCTGGAGGCCGCCAGCCGCTACCCGTTCGGACGGGTGATCGGGGTGGAGCTGTCGCCCGAGCTGACGGAGATCGCGCGGTCCAACCTGGCCGGCACGCGGCTGCGGCTGCGTGCCGGCGGCGTCGAGTTCGTGCACTCGGACGTGCTGGAGTACGACATCCCGGACGACGTCAGCGTGGTGTTCCTGAACAACCCGTTCCGCGGGCGGATCTTCGCCGCCGCCGTGGACCGGCTGATCGCCTCCGCCGACCGCAGCCCGCGCCCCGTCACCGTCGTCTACTTCAACCCCGTCGAGGAGGCCTACCTGCTCGGCACGGGCCGTTTCCGCCACGTGCGGACGGTCCGGCGCGGGACGGGCGACGGCGTGTTCGGCACGACCCGCGTCTACGCTCTCAGACAGCCTTGAGCGCGCCCGAAGGACACAGCGTCACGGCTCGCCGAGCCCCCTCCTCCAGCTCGGCGGGCGGCACGGGCTGCAGGAGCACGACCGTCCCGTCCTCCTCGCTCTGATCGAAAACCTCTGGCACGGTGAGCGCGCACATGCCCGCACCGATGCACACGTTCGTGTCGGCTTCTATCTTCATGAATCCCTGCTTACCAGGTGACGGGCAGCCGGTGCACGCCGTAGATGGCCATGTCCGCCCTGAGCGGCACCTCGTCGGCCGGCACTGCGAGCCGCAGGCCGGGGAAGCGGCGCAGCAGGGCCGCGAACCCTATCCGCATCTCCGCGCGGGCGAGCTGCTGGCCGAGGCACTGGTGGATGCCGTGGCCGAAGCCGAGGTGGCCGGTCGCGGGCCGGGTGACGTCGAGCCGGTCGCCGCCGGGGAACCGGGACGGGTCGCGGTTGATCACCGGCAGGTGGAGGGTGACCGACTCGCCCTTCCTGATGAGGTGGCCGTCGATCTCGACGTCTTCCAGGGCGGTCCTGACCGGGCCGACGTGGATGATCGTGAGGTGGCGCATCAGCTCCTCGACGGCGTTGCCGATCAGCGACGGGTCGTCGCGCAGCGCGGCGAGCTGGGCGGGGTCGGCGAGCAGCGCGTACGTGCCGAGACCGAGCATGTTGGCGGTGGTCTCGTGCCCGGCGACCAGGAGCAGGAACGCGACGCCGGTGAGCTCGTCGTCGGTCAGCTCGCCGCCTTCGATGAGGCCGCTGAGCAGGTCCTCCCCCGGGTGCTCACGCTTGCGCGAGACGAGCCCGTACAGGTAGGTGAAGACGCGGCCGATGGCCGCGAGGGCGTCGGAGGCCCGCGCGTCCAGGCTCACCAGGATCTTGGTGTCCTCCTGGAAGGCGGCGCGCTCCTCGTACGGGACGCCGAGCAGTTCGCAGATGACCAGTGAGGGGATCGGCAGCGCGAAGGCGTCGACGAGGTCGACCGGCCCGCCCGCGGCTTCCATCTCGTCAAGCCGGGCCTCGGTGATCTCCTCGATCCTGGCTTCGAGCTGCTTCATCCTGCGTACGGTGAACTGCCCGGTGAGCAGTTTGCGGTAGCGGGTGTGCTCGGGCGCGTCGGTGCGCAGGAAGAACCCGGGCGGGACCTCGAACTCCTGCGAGCGGATCTCCTCGGCGAGGTCGGCGCGCGACGCGAGGGGCGGGTGCGCCAGCTCGGGCCGGTTGCTGAAGCGCTGGTCGGCCAGCACCGCGCGGGCGGCCGCGTAGCCGGTCACGAGCCAGCCCTCGTGGCCGTCGGCGTACCTCATCCGGTGCACGTCGCCGCGCTCGCGCAGCCTCGCGTACGTCTCGGGCGGGTCGAACGGGCGTTCCCGCCGCGTGGTCAGGGTCAGGTCGGTCATGGCTGCCTCCTTCTCCAGGACGCCACCAAGAAAACCTCATTGAATGCAATTTTGCAATGTGTGCAGCAGAGGTATCCTTTCGTGCATGACCGGGCTACGGGAGCGCAAGAAGCAGCGCACGCGCCGGGCGCTGGTGACCGCCGCGCTCCGGTCGTTCCAGGAGAAGGGGTTCGAGGAGACGACGATCGCCGAGATCGCCGCCGGGGCCGAGGTGTCGGCGCGCACCTTCTTCAGCTACTTCGCCAGCAAGGAAGACGTGATCTTCTATGACGGCCCGGAGCGGATGCGCTACGTCCTCGACCTGGTGGCCGGGCGCCGGCCCGGCGAGCCGGTGGCCGAGCTGCTGGTGCGGGTGATCCGGGCGAGCCTGGAATGGGCCGTCGACCCCGGCAACTTCGACCTGGCGGAGGCCGCGGCCCGCATGGAGCTCATGCTGACCGTGCCCTCGCTGCAGGCACGCGCCCTGCATGTGCTGTTCGAGCAGCAGCTCCAGCTCGCCGAGGCGGTGGAGCGGGCCTACGAGGGCGAGCTCGGCGCGCTGGAGGCGGCCGCGATGGTGGGTTCGCTGGTCGGCGCGGTCAAGCTGACCGCCGTGATGAGCCTGACCAGGGGCGACTCGCAGGAACGGGTGTGGGAGGCCATCACGGCCGCTGCGGAGATCTCGATGCGCGGGCTGTCGAACGTGTGAGCCGGCGGGCCGGCGCGGTCACCGCCTGAACTTCCCCCGCACGTGGACCGGGACCCCGGTGCCCAGCAGGCCGGGCAGTTCCTCCGCCACGTTCATCGGCAGCCGCACGCAGCCGTGGGAGGCAGGATACAACGGCACCGAGAGCGCGCCGTGGAAGGCGATGCCGCCGTTGAAGAAGATCGGGTTGTAGAGCTCGCCGAGGTAGGACTTGTGCCAGCCGTCGCGCCGCCAGGTGGTCTTGTACGTGCCCGTGGGCGTCGTGGCCGAGCCGCAGAAGCGCTGCTCCTTGCCCTGCCACACGGTGGTCTCGCAGTAGGGCACGCCGCTGCCGGACGACATGTGGCTGATCAGCTTCAGCTCGCCGCCGACGTACAGGGTCATGATCTGCGTGCTCAGGTTGACCTCGGCGCGGGTCCGCTTGCCGTTCCGGGCCAGGACCTTGGGGGTCCTGGGCTGCTCCAGCGCCCGCCAGGTGGCCTTGCCGATGGTGCTGGTCGGCTTGATGCCGTTGACCTTCTGGAACGCCCACACGGCGCCCAGCGTGGTGCCGCCGTAGCGCCCGTCGGCCTTGCCCGGCCGGTAGCCGAGCTCGCGCAGCCGCTTCTGCAGCCAGACGACCGCCTTGCCCTTGGCGCCCAGCTTCAGCTTCTTGTCCGGCGCGGTCACGGGCGGGGGAGGCTCGGCGAGCCGGCCCGCGGCGGCGGTGATCGAGTGGGACGCCGTCTCGGCGGGTGCCACTCCGCAACCGGCGAGCGCGACCGCCCCGGCGGTGAGGAGGGCGAGCACTCCCGGAAGCCGTCGAGCCCTCACCGGTATCACCTCTCAAGCAGGTAACAAGCGAATCAAAGGACCCTACACCACCGCTCAACGGGGTAATGCGGGAGTCAATCTGTTTAGAGTGTCCGCATGCCCGAGAAGTTGCCCGCCAACGCGGTAAGAGTGGAAAACGCCCTCCGGAGCCTGGGTGCGACCGGCGAGATCGTGGTGCTGCCCGAGAAGGCGCCCACCGCGGCCACGGCCGCCGCGCAGCTTGGTTGCGAGGTCGGCGCCATCGCCAACAGCCTGATCTTCGACGCGGACGGGGCGCCGCTGCTGGTGCTGACCAGCGGCGCGCACCGGGTCGACGTGGAGCTCGTCGCCCGTACGGCGGGAGTCTCGAAGGTACGGCGGGCGACGCCGGAGTTCGTCAGAGAGGCGACCGGGCAGCCGATCGGCGGGGTCGCCCCGGTGGGCCATCCGGCGCCGGTGCGCACGCTGGTCGACACCTGGCTGCAGAAGCACGACGTGGTGTGGGCCGCCGGCGGCCATCCGCACACCGTCTTCCCGACCACGTTCGACGAGCTCCTGCGAATCACCGGCGGCACGCCCGTGGATGTGGAATGACCGCGGACGGCAGGGAATAGGGTGCGACGGTGATCGAGTTTCGCGGCGCGGGACCTGCCGAGTTCACCGAACGGCTGGACACGGTGATCGACATCTACACCGCCGCCATGCGCACGCCGGAGGAACAGATCGCCGGTCGTACCGCCATCATGCGCAATCACGGGACATATCCATTTTTCCAGTGCTATTTCGCCGAATGGCGTGATGCTCCGGAAGGGCCGAAGATCGTCGGCTTCGCGTACGGCTTCCGCGGCGCGCCCGGCCAGTGGTGGCACGACGTCGTCCACCGCGCGCTGGCCGACCAGGCCGGCGTCGACGCGGCCGACGCGTGGCTGGGCCACGCGTTCGAGCTGGCCGAGATCCACGTGCATCCCGACTTCCAGCGCAAGGGCATCGGCCGCGCCATGATCACCACCCTGTGCGCGGGCCGGGCGGAACGCACGGCCGTGCTCTCCACCCACGACCGGCCGACGATCGCCCGCCACCTCTACGCGTCCATGGGGTTCATGGACCTGCTGTCCCGGTTCGTCTTCCCCGGAGGGTTCGAGGAGTACGCCATCGTCGGCAGGCGACTCCCTCTGACCGGGTCATGACCTGAGGTTTTGCGGGTCATTACGGAGGGCATCACCTTTACGGAAAGTTACTCACCCGCTACCTTCCGCACACCCATCCCCGACGCCACCCGCTCGGTCCCCCTGCGGGCGGGTGGCGTCCCGAGTCAGCCGGAAGGTCACGTACTCCACCCGCCAGCCGTCCCTGACGAGCTCCTTCCGGCTCACCTCCGCGGCGGCGAACCCCGACTCGCCGACCAGCCGCCGCACGTACGGCAGGTCTCCGGTGGTGCCGAAGAACAGCAGCACCCGCCCGCCCGGCCGCAGGTATCCCCGCACGTCACGGAAGAACCTCGTCAGCGCGGCATAGCCCGTGTCGGTCGTGGCCCTCTCCAGCAGGTCGCGGGGCGCGAACCAGCGGAACGGCGGGTCGAAGACGATCAGGTCGAAGTCTCCCTCGACGGCGGCGAACACGTCGCTCTCCAGCACCGTGACCCGGTCCGCCACGCCGTTGCGCGCGGCGTTGCCCCGGGCCGCCTCGACGGCGTGCGGGTTGACGTCCACCGCGACCACGTCGCGAGACCGCGAGGCGGCCAGGATGGCGTTGACCCCGCAGCCGGTGCCCATGTCGAGCACCCGGTCGCCGTCGCGCGCCTCGGCCAGGACCGCCTCGCCGAGCGGGTGCGACATGCCGGCGATCGGCTGGACGTCCGGGGGCACGTGCAGGGTCAGGCCGAGATGGTGGAAGGTCCGCCCGTCGTCGCCCGCCTCGGCCCTGGCGGCCGCGTACGCCCGCTCGTGCCAGCGGCGGATGCGCTCGACGTGCTCCGGCGGGAGCGTCGGCTCGTAGGTCATGGGGTGGCGGGCTCCTCGTGGGGCAGGCCCTTCAGCTCGTGGAAGTGCGGGGTGCCGGTGACCAGGAGCGTGCCGTCCCACAGCCGCCCGGCCTGCTCGCCCTCCGGCACCCGCGAGATGACCGGGCCGAAGAACACCACCCGGTCCTGGCCGGCCCCGCTGACCGCGACCACGGGGGTGCCGGCCTCGCCGCCGATGAGCGCCATGCCCTCGGCGTGGGAGGCCCGTACCAGATGGTCGTGCTCGCCGGTGAGCCCGGCCTCGGCCAGGTCGGCGGGCAGGCCCGCGGAGGTCAGCGCCGTGCGCAGGTCGCCGATCCAGTCCTGGTCGGCGCCGCCGGTGGTCCACAGCGCGGTGTAGAAGCGGCCGAGCGCCTCCTGGCCGTAGCGGTCGGCCACCACGGCCGCGATCCGCGCCGGCACCCACAGGTAGCCCTCGGGGTCACCTTCGGGATCGTCGTCGCGGCCCTCGTTGAGCACGGCGAGGCTGAGCACGTGCCAGCGCACCTCGACCGGGCGGACCCCGGTCACCTCCAGGAGCCACCGCGAGGTCAGCCAGGTGTACGGGCAGGACGGGTCGAACCAGAAGTCGGCGATCACGCTCCCAGTCAACACCCGTCGCGCCCGCGCGTCAGACGGTCAGGGCCGGTGCGTGCCGCAGCCGCTGGAACACCTCCCGCGAGGCGCTCGACCGGTTGAAGGTGATGAAGTGGATGCCGGGCGCGCCCTCGTCGAGCAGCCGCTGGCACAGCTCGGCGCCGTGCTCGATGCCGAGCGCGCGCACCGCCGCCGGGTCGTCGGCGACCTTCTCGAACCGGGCGGCCACCTCCGGAGGGAACGGCGCGCCCGACAACTGCTCGGACCGGGCGATCGTGCTCATCTGCGTGACGGGCATGACGCACGGGATGATCGGCGTGTCGCAGCCGCGGGCCGCGACCCGGTCGCGCAGCCGCAGGTAGTCGTCGGCGCGGAAGAACATCTGCGTGATCGCGTAGTCGGCGCCGGCCTGGCACTTGCGCACGAAGTACTCGGTGTCGGACTCGATCGACGGAGAGCGCGGGTGCTTGTAGGGGAACGCGGCCACGCCCACGCAGAAGTCGCCCGACTGGCGGATCAGCCTGACCAGGTCTTCCGCGTACAGGACGCCCTCGGGGTGGGGGATCCACTCGCCGGTGGGGTCGCCGGGCGGGTCGCCGCGCACGGCGAGGATGTTGCGCACGCCCGCGTCGGCGAAGCGGCCGATCAGGTGGCGCAGCTCGCGCGTCGAGTGGTTGACCGCGGTGAAGTGGGCGACCGGGGTCAGCGTCGTGCCGTGGGCCAGCCGCTCGACGATGTCGACCGTGCGGTCGCGGCTGGAGCCGCCGGCGCCGTAGGTCACCGAGACGAACGTCGGCCGCAGCGACTCCAGCTCCCTGATCGCCTTCCACAGCTGCCGCTGGCCCTCGTCGGTCTTCGGCGGCATGAACTCGAAGGAGAACGACCGGCCACCGGAGGCGAGCAACTCGCGGACGGTGGGGACACGGCCGGGCAGGATGGAGGGTTGACCAAGCGCCATGGCCCAAGCGTACCCGCAGGCCCACTCGTGACCCGCCCCAACCTGGTCGCTGGCCTTTCCCTGCTGGGCCACTAGTCTTCAGAGCATGACCATTGACGCCGCGAGCATGGACGACCTGCGATCCCAGGTGGACCTCCGCCTCAGGGAGTTCGTCGAACGGCGCCTCCCTTCCGACGGCGAGCCCGACTTCCGGCCGCTCCGCGACGCGGCGGAGGACCTGCTGGCCGGGGGCAAGCGCCTGCGCCCCGCCTTCTGCTACTGGGGCTGGCGGGCCGCGGGCGGCGGCGACGAGCCCGGCGTCTTCTCCGCCGCCGCCTCGCTGGAGCTGCTGCAGGCGAGCGCGCTGGTGCACGACGACGTGATGGACAAGAGCGACCTGCGCCGCGGGATGCCGGCCGCGCACCGCCGCTTCCAGGCGCTGCACGAGAAGTCGGCCTGGCACGGGTCGGCCGAGCAGTTCGGCGAGGGCGCGGCGATCCTGCTGGGCAACCTGCTGCTGATCTGGTCGGGCGAGATGTGGCGCACCAGCGGGCTCCCCGCGCGGGCGCTGGCGGCGGCCCAGCCGGTGCACGACCACATGCGCACCGAGCTGATGTGCGGCCAGTATCTCGACCTGCTGGAGCAGGCGAACGGCGAGAACACCTTCGACTCGGCCCTGCGGGTCGCCCTCTACAAGAGCGGCAAGTACTCCGTCGAGCAGCCGCTCAGGCTCGGCCTGGTGCTGGCGGCCGGCGGGCGGGTGCCGTGGGTGGACGAGCTGTGCACCACGTACGGCACCCGCGTGGGCATCGCCTTCCAGCTGCGTGACGACATCCTCGGCGTGTTCGGCGACCCGGCGACGACCGGCAAGCCCGCCGGCGACGACCTGCGCGAGGGCAAGCGGACGATGCTCGTGGCGCGCACGCTCGCGGCCGCCTCCCCGGCCGGCGCGGCGACCGTCCGGCGCCTGCTCGGCGACCCCGGGCTCGACGGCGACGGCGTCGCCGCCCTCCGCGACATCATCGAGGGTACGGGCGCGCTGCGGGAGTGCGAAGACATGATCGCCGACTACCTCGGTGAGGCCCTGGCCTCGCTGGAGCAGGCGCCGATCATCGCCGAGGCCCGCACAGCCCTGTCCGAACTGGCCGTGGCCGCCACCGCGCGCAAGACCTGAGCCTCCCGGTCCAGGCCGAACACGCCAGCCATGACCCGGCGAGAGCGTCGGCCGAGGTCAGCCGGGGCCGTCGGTCAGGCGCTTGGCGAACTCGGCCGCTGCCGCGCCCGGGTCCTCGGCGTCGGTGATCGCGCGCACCACGACGACCCGCCTGACCCCGTACGACATGACCTCGTCCAGGTTGGCCAGGTCGATGCCGCCGATGCCGAACCACGGCCGATCCGCGCCGAGCGACGCCGCGTGCCGGAGCAGCGGCGGGCCGGGCGCGTGACGGCCGGGCTTGGTGGGTGTGGGCCAGATCGGACCGCAGCAGTAGTAGTCGACGCCCTCCTCCACCGCCGCGGCGGAAGCCTCGGCGACGGAGTGGGTGGACCTGCCGATGACGATGTCGTCGCCGAGCATCTCTCGCGCGACCGTCACCGGAAGGTCGTCCTGCCCCAGGTGGAGCACGTCGGGCCGGGCGGCGTAGGCGATGTCGGCCCGGTCGTTGACCGCCAGCAGCTTGCCGTGGCGGTCGCAGGCGTCGCGGAACACCTCAAGGAGCTCCAGCTCCTCGCGGGCCTCCAGCCCCTTCTCGCGGAGCTGGACGATGTCCACGCCGCCGGCGAGCACCACGTCGAGGAACTCGGCGAGGTCACCGCGCTCGCGCCGTCCGTCGGTGCAGAGGTAGAGGCGGGCGTCAGAAAGCGAGGGCCTGGGCACGTCGCTTGACCTCGGTGTGGCGGCCCGCCCTGATCGCCTCGACGGGCGAGCCTGGCAGTGAGTCGTCGGGGGTGAAGAGCCAGCGCAGCGACTCGACGTCGTCGTAGCCCGCGTCTTGCAGGACGGTGAGTGTGCCAGGCAAACCCTTCATGACATCTCGGCCGTCGAGGAACACCGCGGGCACCTGTGGCCCGCCGCTGCCCCGGCGCACGCCGAGGAGCTTGTGGTCCTTGAGGAGCTGCTTGGCGCGACCCATGGTGAGACCCATGCGGTCGGCCACTTCGGGGAGAGTGAGCCACTCGTCGACGAGGGCATCGGTCTCCCGGTCGATCTGTGCAACAGAAAGCGTCACGAAACCACAACTACCACATGCCGCGCTTGCTCAAACAACACAATCCCGTAGGGGCACGTCCGGATCTACCAGGCGTTCCGTGTCGAGCCGGTGGCCCGCCTCGATGATCCGGCGCCCCTGGACGAGATCGCGCGGCCGGTCGACGGCCAGCACCGCGGCGAGAGTGCCGTCGCCGGCGAGCCAGCAGGCCGACCACTTGCCCGTCGCCTCGCCCCGGTAGACCAGCCGCTCGCCGGCCGGGTGGTGGCCAGCGTACTGGACCATGTGCCCGAACTGCTCCGACCAGAAGTACGGGACCGGGTCGTACACCGCCTCCTCGCCCAGCAGCGTCGCGGCGGCCACCTCGGGCGCGCCCAGCGCGGTGTCCCAGTGCTCGACCCGCAGCCGCGTGCCGAAGCGGCGCGACCACCAGGCGGCGCAGTCGCCGACGGCGACCACGTTCGGCAGCGACGTGCGCAGGTGCTCGTCGGTGACGACGCCGTTGTGCAGATCGAGGTCGGCGTCGGCCAGCCACTCGACGGCCGGGCGGACGCCGATGCCCGTCACCACCACGTGGGCGTCCACGAACCCGCCGCCGACCAGCGACACGCCGCCTTCCTCGACGGAGGCGACCATGGTGTCCAGGCGCAGGTCGATGCCCTCGTACCAGTGCTGGGTGCGGGCGCCGAGCTCGGCGCCGACGGCGTGCGTGAGCGGGGCGGGGCCGGCCTCGACCACCGTCACCGCGCAGCCTGCCCGGCGTGCGGCCGTGGCCACCTCGGCGCCGATCCAGCCCGCGCCGATGACCGCCACCCGCGCGCCCGGAACCAGCCGGGCGCGCAGCTCTAGCGAGTCGTCGAGGGTACGCAGGACGTGCTGCGGGCCGTCACCGGGGAGCAGGATCGGCTCGGCACCGGTGGCGATGACCAGCCCGTCGTAGCCCAGCTCGCCCTCGGTCGTCTCCACGGCGCCCTCGCGCAGCGCCTTGGCGGCGACGCCCGGCCAGAAGTCCACTTCGAGCGCCGCCAGGTCGGAGTCGACGAAGCTGGAGTCGGCGTCGCCCAGCAGCACGGACTTCGACAGGGGCGGCCGGTCGTAGGGCCGGTGGCGCTCCTGCCCGATCAGCGTGATCCTGCCGCCGAACCCGCGTGCGCGCAGCGCCTCGACGCTCCTGACGCCTGACAGTCCGGCTCCCACCACCACGACATGATTCACGTAAGCGACCATAACGGGGGCCGCCCCACAGCGTCGCCCCGAGCCCCGATTCCTCCCCCACCTGGCACTCCACCTCCTCGCCTACGGAGATCATCCGTGCAGGTTGGGCGGACGACATACGCACCCACGGAAGTCACCGGGGGTAGGGGCGGTTCGGGACAGCCACCCGCTCTGCTATGTCCGCGAGCATGATCGCGCCCTGCCGGAGTAGCCCAGCCGAGGATTGCCGCAGGACCCACCCGAAGAACGCCGGTGCCGCCCGAGAAGCTCCGAACCCCACGGAAGCCCGAGACCACCCGAAGAGCCCAGGACAGCCCGGAGAACCCAGAAGCGCCCGAAAGGGCCAGAACCTCCCGAAGGCCGAGACCACCCGGAGGGCCCGGTACCGCCCGAAGGCCCAGGGCAGCCCGAAGGGCCTTGGACCGCCCGGAGGACCCAGGACCGCCCGGTGGATCCACGCCCGGTGGATCCATGGCCGGTGAATCCATGGCCGGTGAATCCATGGCCGGTCGGCCGGCCGTCGGTGAGGGCGGGAACTCGGTCTCCAAGGATGCCCGGTCGCGATCTTCGCGGTCTCGGCGGCGGCCGGGCGCGGGTGGGGCGACCTCCCCCGGCACCGGCGTGCCGGTCTGTCGTGGGAGGTCGTAAGGTGGGGGTGCACGACGCGCGGGAGTCCGGCCGTCACCGGGCTGAGAGGAAGGCTTCACCGGGCCTTCGACCGCAAGACACCTGATCCGGATCATGCCGGCGAAGGGAGCGGACATGGATGTGATCGTCGGAGGCGGCGTCGTCGGCCTGTCGATCGCCTGGCGGCTGGCCAGGCAGGGCCGCGAGGTCGTGGTGGTCGACCCGTCTCCCGCCCGTGGCGCCTCCTACGCGGCGGCGGGCATGCTGGCCCCGATCAGCGAGGTCGCCTACACCGAAGAGCCCCTGCTCCGTCTCGGCGTCGCTTCCCTGCGCCGCTGGCCCGCCTTCGCCGCCGCCCTCGCCGCCGACGCCGGACTCGCCGCTCCCGGATCCGACGGACCGGCCACCACTCTCACCGCTCAGTCCGACAGGAGCGTCTCCGCCCCTCGGACGACCACCACCCCGAACACTCACGCCGGGCAGTCCGGCTCGGCCGTCCCCGCCGAGAGCACGCTTGCCGCGAGCACCCACGTGGCCACCCCTCACGGCGGGACCGGGCGCACGAGCTCCGCCGCTCCTCCCGCGAGCACCCACGTGGTCACCCCTCACGGCGAGACGGGGCACGCCGGTTCCACGCCCACGGGCGCCGGCCCGGCGGCTGCGTCCGCCGTCCCCGGCGACGGGCTCTTCCCGGCCTTCGACCAATCGTCCGCCGGCGGGAGGCGTCCGTCGGCCGGCGGCGAGGACGGGCGGGCCGCCGCGTCACCGTCACCCTGGGGGTTCGGGGAATCCGGCGAGGGGAGCGAACGGCTGGGGGCCGCGCGGGCCGGGCTGGATCTGCGGGACGACGGGACGCTCGACGTCGCGTTCGGTCCCGATGACCTGGCGATGCTCGACGAGCAGGCCGGGTTCATGGAGAAACTGGGGCTGCCGGTCGAGCGCCTGACCGGGCGCGAGTGCCGGCGGCTGGAGCCGATGCTGGCGCCCTCCGTCCGGGGCGGGCTGCTGGCCCGTACGGACGCGTGGGTGGATCCTCGCCGCGTCACCGCGGCGCTGCTCGCCGCGCTGGAGCGGCTCGGCGTCCCGGTGGTGCGCGCCCGGGTGACCGAGCTGCTGCGTGACGGCGACCGCGTGTCCGGCGTACGGCTGGCCCCTCCGGAGTCGGGCGCCATCCCCGGGATCTCGCCGGGTGTGCCGCGGGGACGGGAGCCCGAGACGCTGGTCGCGGAGCGGGTGGTGCTGGCGGCGGGGGCGTGGAGCGGGGAACTGGCGGATGTGCCGGTACGGCCCGTCAAGGGGCAGATCATGCGCCTGAGGTCGCCCCAGCCGCTGATCGGACGGTGCGTGCGCGGGACCGTGCACGGCAACCCGGTCTACCTGGTGCCGCGGGGCGACGGGGAGCTGGTGGTCGGAGCCACCCAGGAGGAGTTGGGCTTCGATACCAGGGTGACCGCGGGCGGGGTCTACGAGCTGCTGCGCGACGCCAGGGAGCTGGTGCCGGGCGTCACGGAGCTGGAGGTGGCCGACGTGGTGGCGGGGCTGCGGCCCGGCACGCCGGACAACCTGCCGGTCATCGGGCCGAGCGGGATCCCGGGGCTGGTGCTGGCGACCGGTCACCATCGTGGCGGGGTGCTGCTGACGCCGCTCACCGCCGCGATCCTCGAAGGCGAGGAGGCCGACCTCGCGACATTGTGCTCACCGGCGAGATTCAAGGATGTTTCATGAATGTGATGATCAATGGGGCCGCCCGCGAGGTGGCCGAGGGCATGACCGTCGCGCAGGCCGTACGGTCCCTGACCGAGTCCGCCACCGGCGTGGCGGTGGCCGTGAACGACGAGGTGGTCACCCGCAGCGCGTGGGAGACGACGGCGCTGCGCGACAGCGACCGCGTGGAGGTGCTGACGGCGGTGCAAGGTGGATGATCTGGTCATCGCCGGGGAGAAGTTCGGCTCCCGGCTCATCATGGGCACCGGCGGCGCCCCCTCGCTGGAGGTTCTGGACCAGGCGCTGGAGGCGTCGGGCACCGAGCTGACCACGGTGGCGATGCGGCGGCTCGACCCGCACGCCCGCGGGTCGGTGCTCGACGTGCTGCGCCGGCGCGGCATCAAGGTGCTGCCCAACACGGCCGGCTGCTTCACCGCCGGCGACGCCGTCCTGACGGCGCGGCTGGCGCGCGAGGCGCTGGGCACGAACTGGGTCAAGCTGGAGGTCATCGCCGACGAGCGGACGCTGCTGCCGGACCCGATCGAGACGTTCGACGCGGCGGAGCGACTGGTGGCCGACGGGTTCGTGGTGCTGCCGTACATCGGCGACGACCCGGCGCTGGCCAGGCGGCTGGAGCAGGCGGGGTGCGCGGCGGTGATGCCGCTGGGCTCGCCGATCGGCTCCGGGCTGGGGATCAGGAACCCGCACAGCATCGAGCTGATCGTGGAGGCGGCCGGGGTGCCGGTGGTCCTGGACGCGGGCATCGGCACGGCCAGCGACGCGGCGCTGGCGATGGAGCTGGGGTGCGACGCGGTGCTGCTGGCGACGGCGGTCACCCGGGCGCAGCGGCCCGAGCTGATGGCCTCGGCGATGCGGTCGGCCGTCCAGGCCGGGCGGGCGGCCCGGCTGGCCGGCCGGATCCCCCGCCGCCGGTACGCGGAGGCCTCGTCCCCGATGTCTCCCTGACGGTGCCGGTTCTCCTGGAAAGCCCACGGGCCTTCCAGGAGAACTTCTTCCCAGGGACTTCCGGGAGCGGTACGAGCCCCGGAAATGCGGTTCTCCGCCGGCCCAGGAGTACGCTTGCGTCACGGAACGGCACGGGTCGGCATCACTTTCGGATGGTCAGGCCCTCCCGGGGGCGAAACGCCCGTAAACTCAGCCGGGTGGACACGACGACTGCGGACCCTCTGGTAGGTCGGCTGCTCGACGGGCGCTACCGCGTCGAGTCCCGGATCGCCCGGGGTGGCATGGCGACTGTCTACCTGGCGCTCGACATCCGGCTGGACCGGACCGTCGCGCTCAAGGTGATGCACCGCTCGCTGGCCGACGACCCGGCGTTCGTGCGCAGGTTCATCGGCGAGGCGAAGTCGGTGGCCAGCCTCTCGCACCCGAACGTGGTGCACGTCTTCGATCAGGGCACCGACGGCGACGTCGTCTACCTGTCGATGGAGTACGTGCCCGGCAAGACGCTCCGTGACGTGCTGCGCGACCGTGGCAGGCTGCCCGCCCGAGAGGCCCTGGAGATCATGATCCCGGTGCTGGCGGCGCTCGGCGCCGCCCACCAGGCGGGCATGGTCCACCGTGACGTGAAGCCCGAGAACGTGCTGCTGGCCGACGACGGCCGCATCAAGGTGGTCGACTTCGGCCTGGCCCGCGCGATCGAGGCGACCAACCAGACGCGCACCGGCGTGATGATCGGCACGATCGGCTACATGTCGCCCGAGCAGGTGACGACCGGCGGCGCCGACGTGCGCAGTGACGTCTACGCGGCCGGCATCATGCTGTTCGAGCTGGTGACGGGCCGGCAGCCGTACGACGGCGAGACGCCGATGTCGGTGGCCTACCGCCACGTGCACGACACGGTGCCCGCGCCGTCGTCGCTGGCGTCGGACGTGCCGGCGTTGATCGACACGCTGGTGGCGCAGGCGACGGCGCGCGAGCCGCACGACCGCCCCGCGGACGCGACGGCGATGCTGGTGCAGGCGGTCGAGGCGCACCGGACGCTGCCGAGGCTGTCGGGCGCGCAGCAGGCGCGTCCGACCGGCGCGTTCACCAGCCCGCCGGCGGCTCCGGCCCACACCCTGATCCAGCCGCGCGCGGAGGTCCCCACGCCTCCGCCGGCGCGCTCGCGGGGCGGCCGGGTCAAGCCGGTCTGGTTCCTGGCGGCGCTGGCCGTGATCATGGTGGGTGCGGTGGCGGCGACCGGGCTCTACTTCGCGCAGAAGAGCTACAAGATCGTGCCCGATCTGGTGGGCAAGAACCTCGCGGTGGCCGAGCGCAGCGCGCGGGCGCAGGGCTTCCAGGTGGCCAGGGTCGAGGGCCGCCATGACGAGAAGGTCGCCGAGGGGTCGGTGCTGGCCATGGAGCCGGTCCACGGCACCGAGGTGGAGGCCGGCACCACGATCACGCTGGTGCCCTCGCTGGGCCCGAAGCGGGTGCTGGTGCCGAAGACCGCCGGTTTGACGCAGGACGACGCCAGGGCGGCGATCGGCGAGGCCGGGCTGACGGTCGGCAAGATGCGCCGCGTCAAGAACCTCGAGGTGCAGCGCAACCACGTGATCCGCACCTCGCCGCAGGTGGGCGAGAAGGTCAAGGAAGGCGCCAAGGTCGACATCTACGTGAGCGCCGGCCTGGTCATGCCCGACGTGTCCGGCATGCCGAAGGACGAGGCGGCCGCGTTCCTGACGCAGCAGGGCTTCCAGGTGCAGGTCAACGAGGTCGACGACGACGCCGAGCCGTGCACCGTGATCGCGCAGTCGCCGAAGCCCAAGTCCGAGGTCGACCAGGGCATCCCGGCGATGGTCACGGTGGCGCGCTGCGAGACCGACTTCTGGCACTGGTTCCGGGGCGACAACGAGGCCCGCGACGACCAGGAGTTCCGGATCATGCCGGGCGTGATGGGCAAGGGCATCAACGACGCCAAGAACGAGCTGCAGGCGCAGGGCTTCCGGGTGCGGGTGCACAACCTGTCCAACAGCGGCGTGGTGCGGTTCCAGCGCCCGGGGCCCAACTCCGAGCGGCCGCCGGGCTCGGAGGTCCACCTCTGGCACTAGGCCAGGTGGCCCCAGAGCCGCACGCGCGCCAGGCCGCCGTCGGGGTGGATGTCGACGCGTACGTGGTCGACGGGGTCGTGCGGGCCGAGCCGGAAGCGGTGCGGCGCGTCGGGTCGCAGCGGCGTCCCGGGCAGCAGCGGGACCTCGCGGTCGCCGTCGAGGCCGGTGAGCGTCACGGCGGCGGGCGCGTTGAAGACCAGGTTCGTGGTGTCGATCTCGGCGAGGCTGACGCGGCCGCGTCCGGCCAGGCGGATGACGAGCCAGTCGTTGCCGCCGTCGCGGCGGCGCGCGGTCTCCCAGCCCTCGGCCTGGTTGCGGGCCGTGCCCGGGGCGATCACGTTGCCGGGCGAGGAGTAGAACTCGTCGGAGCAGGCGGTGACCAGCCCGCCGTTCTCCAGCGCGGCGAGGTCGAGGCCGAGCCCGTCCCACACGGACAGGTCGGGGCGGGCCTCGCCGTGCACGCGCAGCCGGGCGATGCCGCCGTCGGGATACATGTTCAGCCGTACGTGGGTGTAGCGGCTCTCGTCGGCCACCTCGAAGGGGTGCTCCCTGTCGCCCTTGAGCGGGCTCATGGGCACGATCGTGACCCAGCCGGCCCGTTCCACCTCGGCCGCGGACGGGTGGCCGGGCACGTGGGCGGCCTCGACGGCGGCGTGCGCCGGGTGGTTGCCGGTGAACCAGGCGGTGTCGACGACCACGCCGCGGATCACGCCGGGCAGGCCGAGGCGGACGATCGCCCAGTCGTGGCCGGGGCCGCGGCGGCGGCGGGTCTCCCAGCCGTCGTAGACCTGGCCCGTGCCGGCGAACGTCGCGGGCTGGAAGGCGGGCCTGCCGGGCCGGATGAGGTTCTCCTTCCCGGCGAACGACTCGTCACTGGCGGCGATCACGGACCCGCCGTGGCGGCGCAGCGCGAGGTCGGGCAGGCGGGTGAAGTCGCGCATCTACGCTCCCAGCAGGAAGGTCCCGTGCGGGACGTCGTCGGCGGGCCTGCCCCGCAGCCAGGTGGTGAGCACGGCGCCCCTGAGGCGGCGTCCCTGGTACGGGGTGACGGGGTTCTTGTGGTGCAGCCGCCGGGCGTCGACGGGTTCGGCGGAGTCGGGGTCGAAGGCCACCAGGTCGGCGTCGTTGCCGGGCTCGATGCCGCCCTTGCCGCGCAGCCCGGCCAGCCGGGCGGGGGCGGCCGACATCCAGCGCACGACGTCGCCGAGGCCGTGCCCGCGCCGGGACGCCTCGGTCCAGACGGCGCGCAGCCCGAGCTGGAGTGAGGAGACGCCGCCCCAGGCGGCGGCGAAGTCGGGCACCTTGAGGTCGGCGGTGGACGGCGAGTGGTCGGTGACGACGCAGTCGAGCACGCCCCGGGCGAGGCCGTCCCAGAGCCGGTCGCGGTTGGCGGCGGAGCGGATGGGCGGGCAGCACTTGTAGGCCGTGTCGCCGTCGGGCACGTCCTCGGCGGTGAGGGTCAGGTAGTGGGGGCAGGTCTCGGCGGTGACCGGGAGGCCCTCGGCCCGCGCGGCCTCCAGCACGTCGAGGCAGCCGGCGCCGGAGACGTGCAGGATGTGCGCGCGGGCGCCGGTCTCGCGGGCGAGCCGGACGACCTGTTCGACGGCGCCGCGCTCGGCCGCTTCCGGCCGGGAGTCCAGGAACGCGGCGTAGCCGGGCCCGGCGCAGCCGGTCAGCAGGGCGGGGTCCTCCGCGTGCACGACCAGCAGCCCGCCGAACCCGGCCAGCTCGGTCATGACCCGCCGGATCTCCCCGAGGCCGAGCTCGGGGAACTCGTCCACGCCGGACGGCGACATGAAGCACTTGAACCCGCGCACGCCCCGGTCGTGCAGCGGCCGGAGCTCCTTGAGGTTGCCGGGCACGGCGCCGCCCCAGAAGCCGACGTCGACGTGACACCGCCCGCCGGCGGCGGCCAGCTTGGCCTCCAGCGCGGCGACGCTGACGGTGGGCGGGAGCGCGTTGAGCGGCATGTCGACGATCGTGGTGACGCCGCCGGCCGCCGCGGCCCTGGTGGCGGTGGCGAACCCCTCCCAGTGGGTGCGGCCGGGCTCGTTGACGTGCACGTGGGTGTCGACGAGGCCGGGCAGCAGGGCGAGGTCGCGCAGGTCGACGTCCTCGGCGGCGTCCAGCGGGGCAGCGTGGTCGTGCAGGGACGCGATCCGGCCGTCGCGGACGGCGACGGCGAGGGGCCGTTCGCCGTCCGGGGTGACGGTCCTGCGTGATCGGACCACGAGGTCGTACACGGGCGTGCTCCTTCAGCGCTAGTTCGCTGCTCGTTCTGGGCTCGTTCTCTGCTCGTTCTGCGCTCCCTGGACGCGGGCTCCTGCCGGGCCCGCCTCAGGAGAGCCGGTCGGCGGCCAGCCGGGCCGCGAGGCGTCCGAGGAGCGGGCGGGCCTCGGCCATGGAGCGGCCGAGGTCGGGCTCCAGGTCGGCGAGCGCGTACGCGGCCTCGATGCCGGCCTCGCGCAGCTGCTCGTCGGTGAGGGTGCGGCGGCCGCAGACGGCCACGACGGGGACGCCCGCCGCGGCGGCGGCGCGGGCGACGCCGGCGGGGGCCTTGCCGCGCAGGGTCTGCTCGTCGAGCGACCCCTCGCCGGTGATCACCAGCCGGGCGCCCTTGACGTGCTCGTGGAAGCCGAGCAGGTCGAGCAGGTAGTCGATGCCGGGCCGGATGTCGGCGTGCAGGAAGGCGAGCGCGGCGAAGCCGACGCCGCCGGCCGCGCCCGCGCCGGGCGCTCCCGCGACGCCCATGGCGCGCGGCGTGTCGTCGTGCTCGACGGCCCCCGCCAGGCCGTGGGTGCGGGTGGCGACGGCGGCGAGCCGGCCGAGCGCGGCGTCGAGCAGCTTGACCTGCTCGGGGGTGGCGCCCTTCTGCGGCCCGTAGACGGCGGCGGCGCCGTGCGGGCCGAGCAGCGGGTTGTCGACGTCGCTCGCCACCACGAAGGCGACGCCGGAGACGTCGAGGAAGCCGGAGACGTCGACGCGGTCGAGGTCGCGCAGGGCGGCGCCGCCGCGCGGCAGCTCGCGGCCACCGGCGTCGAGGAGGCGCGCGCCGAGCGCCTGGACCATGCCCGCGCCCCCGTCGGTGCAGGCGCTGCCGCCGAGGCCGAGCACGACCCGGGTGGCGCCCTGCTTGACGGCGTCGGCGATCAGCTCGCCGGTGCCGTGGCTGGTGGCGGTGAGCGGCTCGGGCCCCGCGGGGAGGCGGCGCAGGCCGGACGCCTCGGCGAGCTCGACGACGGCGGTCTCGCCGCGCCTGGCGTACGAGGCGTCGACGGGCTCACCGGTGGGCCCGGTCACCCGTACGGTCACGCGGTCGAACCCGGCGGCCACGGCGGCGTCGACGGTGCCGTCACCGCCGTCGGCGACGGGCAGCTCGACGGCGGGGACGCCGAGAGCGGCGGCGACGGTCGCGGCCACCTCGGCCGCGGTCAGCGATCCCTTGAACTTGTCCGGGGCGACGAGGACGTGCTGGACCACTGGGGAACTCCTGTCTTGGGCGACATGGCGGCGAGATCCACCATCATCACATCCGCGCGTCCGGGAGCTCACGCGAGGCGGCGAAGCCCTGCTCGCGCGCCATCCGCAGCAGCCGGCGGTGGGCGTCGGCGCCGGCCCGGCCGGTGGCGTCGTGCGGGACGGTGCGCAGCTCGCCGTCCTCGACCACGGTCCGCCCGCCGACCAGCAGCCGGGCCAGCGGCAGCTGCGGGCCGAAGACGAGCGCGCAGACCGGGTCGGTCACGGCGGCGGTGAACGGCCCGTCCACCCGCCACAGCGCCAGGTCGGCGAGCTTGCCGGGCTCCAGCGTGCCGAGCTCGTCCTGGCGGCCGAGGTTGCGGGCGCCGCCGAGGGTGGCGATCTCCAGCGCCTGCCGGGCGGTGAGCGCCGCGGGGCCGTAGCGGGCCCGCTGGAAGAGCAGCGCCTGGCGCATCTCCCCGGCCAGGCCGGTCAGCTCCGACGAGGCGCTGCCGTCGACGCCGAGCCCGACGTTGGCGCCGCGCCGCAGCATCTCCGACACGCGGGCGATGCCGGCGCCGAGCCGGCCGTTGGACGACGGGCAGTGGGCGGAGCCGGTGCCGGTGGCGGCGAGCTTGGCGATGTCGGCGTCGCTGAGGTGCACGGCGTGCGCCACCCACACGTCGGAGCCGAGCCAGCCGAGCTTGTCCATGTAATCGACCGGGCGCATGCCGAGCTGGGCCAGGCAGTGCTCCTCCTCGTCGAGCGTCTCGGCCAGGTGGGTGTGCAGCCGCACGCCCTTGTCGCGGGCGAGCCTGGCGGCCTCGGTCATCAGCTCGCCGCTGACGGAGAACGGCGAGCAGGGCGCGACCGCGATCCGCAGCATCGAGGACGGGGACGGGTCGTGGTAGGCGTCCACGGCGTCGGCGGTGGCGGCGAGGATCTCGTCCAGCTCCTCCACGACCACGTCCGGCGGCAGCCCGCCCCTCGACTGGCCGCGGTCCATGGAGCCGCGGGCCGGGTGGAAGCGGATGCCCAGCTCGCGGGCGGCCTCGATCTCGGCGGCGAGCAGGTCGCCGCGGCCCTTGGGGAAGACGTAGTGGTGGTCGCTGGAAGTGGTGCAGCCGGACAGCGCGAGATAGCCGAGCCCGGCCCCGGCGGCGCCCCTGACGACCTCGGCGTCCATCGCGGCCCACACCTGGTAGAGCGCCACCAGCCACTCGAACAGAGTGGCGTCCTGGGCCAGCCCCTGTGAGGCCCACTGGTAGAGGTGGTGGTGGGTGTTGACCAGGCCGGGGGTGGCCAGGCAGCCGGTGGCGTCGATCCTGGTCGCGCCGTCGGCGGCGGGCGGCCGGTCCATGGGGCCGAGCGCGGTGATCCGGTCGCCGTCGACGAGGATCCAGCCGCGCTCGATCTCCTGGCCGGCGACGGGGGCGACATACGCGTTCTCGATGAGGATGCTCACCGGGCCGCCGCCTTGCGCTCGGCCGCCAGCCGGACGGCGTCGAGGATCTTCTCGTAGCCGGTGCACCGGCACAGGTTGCCGGCCAGCGCCTCGCGGATCTCCGCGTCGGACGGCCGCTCGACGCGTTCGAGCAGGTCGTGGGCCTGCACGACGAGGCCGGGCGTGCAGAAGCCGCACTGCACCGCGCCGGTCTCCACGAACGCCTCCTGCACCGGGTCGAGCCCCCGCTCGGCCAGGCCCTCGACGGTACGGACCCGGCGGCCCTGGGCCTGACCTGCGGCGACCAGGCAGGCGCACACCGGCGCGTCGTCGAGGTAGACCGTGCAGGAGCCGCACTCGCCCTGCTCGCAGGCGTTCTTGGAGCCGGGCAGGCCGAGCCGCTCGCGCAGCACGTACAGCAGGCTCTCGCCCTCCCACACGTCCTCGGCCGTCTCCTCGCGGCCGTTGACCGTGAACGTCACCCTCATCAGGCCGCCCTCCTCTCCAGATGGTCGTGCCACGCCCAGGTGAGCGTGCGGCGGGCCAGCACCGCGATGGCGTGCCGGCGGTAGCCGGCGGTGCCGCGCACGTCGTCGATCGGCGCGGCGGCGCCCGCGCACAGCTCGCCGAACCGCGCCAGCAGCGCCGGCTGGAGCGGCGCCGACCAGTCGAGCTCGGCGGCCAGGAACTCCTCCGCCTCCCGCGCCCGGCGCGGAGTGGGCGCGGCCGAGCCGAGCCCGGTGCCGACGCGCCGCTCGTCCGGGTGCAGCGCGACGGCGAACGAGCAGACGGCGATCACCATGGCGTTGCGGGTGCCGACCTTGGAGAAGTACTGCGGCCCGGCCGCGGGCTCGACGTGCACGGCCCTGATCAGCTCGTCCGGGAGCAGCGCGGAGCGCTTGACGCCCAGGTAGAACGCGTCGGCGGGGATCATCCTGACGCCGCGCTCGCGCGACTCCACCTCGACGGCGGCGCCCGCGGCGAGCAGCGGCGGGTGGCTGTCGCCCGCCGGCGAGGCCGCGCCGAGGTTCCCGCCGACCGACCCGCGGTTGCGGATCTGCGGCGAGCCGACCGTCCGCGCCGCCTGCGCGAGCCCCGGCAGCGCGCCGCCGAGTTCGCCGATGATCACGCTGTACGGGACAGCGGCGCCGATCCGGTACCGGCCGCCGTCCAGGGACCAGGTGGCCAGCTCGGGCACGGCGGTGAGGTCGAGCAGGGCCGGCGGGCGGCGCACGGAGAAGTTGATCTCCACCATGACGTCGGTGCCGCCCTGGATGGGCACCGCGTCCGGCTGGTCCACCTTGGCGGCCAGCGCCTCGGCCCACGTGGTGGGGCGCAGGAATTCCATCGCTCTCACTCCCAGGCGAATCCGGCGCCGGGCGCGTCGTCGCGCAGCACCGTGCCTTCGATCAGGCCGTAGGGCCGGTCTGCCGCGTAGAAGATCTCGTTCTCGTTGTCCAGCCCGAACGGGGCCAGGTCGACGGGGAAGTGGTGCCTGTTCGGCAGGGTGAGCCTGATCTCGCAGATGTCCGGGCAGGCGGCCAGCACCCGCTCCCCCATCGCGTACAGGGTCTGCTGCAACGACAGGCTGTGCGTGCCGGCGAACGCCTCCAGCAGGCAGCCGCGCACCAGCGCGAAGGACGCGGCGAAGTCGGCGCTCGTGCCCGCGTGCCGCCAGCGGGCGTCCACGGCGGTGGCGAGGATGCGGTCGGTGGCCGGCTCCAGCGTGGTGTAGGGGTCGGTGAGGAAGCCGTGGAACTCCGAGCCGGTCGTGTTCATCACCACCAGCCCGGTCAGCCCGGACACCACGCTGGCGCGGCCGTCGCGGTCGTGGTGCGCCACGCAGGTGCGCACCTCGCCGCCGTCGCGGGCGAAGGAGTGGCCGGTGTCGCCGATCCGGTTCCACCCGTACTCCTCGACCGCGACCCTGGCGTGGTGGATCGTGTCGTGCCCGGTGAAGTGGCGGGCGAGCAGCAGGGCGAAGTCCTCGATCTGGCCGACGCCGTGCTCGCGGGCCAGGGCGTACGCGGTGTTCTTCTGCGTGTCGGTCGGCAGCACGGCGGCGTTGTCGCCGGTGAGGTGCGCCTCGCTCATGGCGCCGGACAGCGAGGTGCTGACGTTGACATCCTTGACGTGGTGGACGCCGCCGTCCCTGACGACCCGTACCAGCCTGGTCTCCGCCTTGCCGTAGCGGTTGGGTCCGAGAACGATCGCCATCTAGCTCCCTCGGTAGGTCGAGTACGCGTACGGGCTGAGCAGGAGCGGCACGTGGTAGTGGTCACCGGGGTCGGCCACGGTGAAGGTGATGACGACCTCCGGGTAGAAGGTGTCGGCCAGGTGCGCGCCGGTGTCGAACACCACCCGGTGCACCCCGGCCCCCGGCCGCCAGCCCTTGATCCGGCCGTCGGCGTCGGTGACGCCCTCGGCCACGACCGCGCCCTCGTGCTCCAGCCGCACGCGCATCCCGGCCGCCGGCCGGCCGGTCGTCGCGTCGAGCACGTGCGTCGAGAAGCTCATCGGACGCCCTCCGCCAGCTTGCCGGCCCGCAGCCGGGTGATCTTCGCGAGTTCCTCCCGTACGGTGCGGCGCTCGGTCTCCTCGTCGTGGCCGAGGCGCTCGCGCAGCAGCCGGAGCATCTCGGCGCCGGTCAGGCCGGTGGCGCAGACGAGGTAGACGTGCCCGAAGCGGTCCTCGTAGGCGCGGTTGCCCTCGGCGAGCGCGGCGCGCAGCCCGTCCTCGACCCCGGCCTGCTCGCGGCGGGACCAGGCGGACTCGCGCGAGTCGCCGGCCGGCCGCTCGCCGATGCGCGGGTGCGCGCCCAGCGCCTCCAGCACGTCGGGCCAGCCGAGCGCCAGCACGGCCCGCCCGGCGGCGTCGGCCAGCCTGTCCTGGTCCGGGTACGGGCGGCCCGCGGCGACCTCCCGGGCGAAGGCGCGGGAGGCGCAGCAGGCGAGCAGCTCCTTCTCCGCGCCCTCCCGGTCCAGGGCGTTGAAGGCGGCCAGACCCGCGGGCGTGTGCGGCATGAGACGAGTACACACACGCCGGTCGTGCCCGGTCCATCCGCGAGAACTCCGAACCGGCGCCCGGGTTGGCCAAGACTTTTCGTGTCATGCTCCAACCCCGGCGGGCTCCTGGCCGCTGACCAGCGCGGACTCTCCCCGCCCGTAGACTGGGGGTCATCATGACCTCACGCTCTCTCATCGGCGGCCACGTGCTCGTCACCGGCGGCCTGGCCAAGGGCGGCCTCGCCTACATGGCCGACATCGGCGCCGAGATGATCCAGGTTTTCGTCACCAACCCGCGCGGCTGGGCGCTCAATCCCGGCAAGCCCGACCAGGACGCGGCGCTCGCCGAGTCCGGTGTCGAGACCTTCGTCCACGTCCCGTATCTGGCCAACTTCGGCTCGCCCAGCGCCGAGACGCTGGCCAACTCGGTGGCGGTGGTCCGCCACACGCTGCGGCGCGGCGCCGACATCGGGGCCAAGGGCGTCGTGGTGCACACCGGGTCGGCGGTGTCGCAGCCGCGCGACGACGCGATGCGTCAGCTCCGCGAGCACCTGCTGCCGCTGCTCGACGAGATCCCCGACGGCGGGCCCGACCTGCTGCTGGAGCCGATGGCGGGGCAGGGTGCGATGCTCTGCGCCACGGTCGACGACCTGGAGCCCTACCTGGCGGCGCTCGACTGGCATCCGCGGGCCGGCGTCTGCCTCGACACCTGCCACGCCTTCGCCGCCGGCCACGACCTGGCCGCGGAGGGCGGCGTCGGCGCCACGCTCGACCTGCTCTACAAGATCGCGCCCGGCCGCCTGAAGCTCGTCCACGCCAACGACTCCAAGGACGTGTGCGGCGCCAAGAAGGACCGTCATGAGAACATCGGCGCGGGCCACATCGGCACCCGCCCCTTCGCCGAGCTGATGCGTCATCCGGCGGCCGCGGGCGTGCCCCTGTGCATCGAGACCCCCGGCAAGGCCGACAAGCACCGCGAGGACATCGCCACTCTGAAGCGCCTGCGCGACGAGGGCTGACGAGGCGTCTTACGTGCAAGGGGCGCCCGCCGGTGGGATCCGGCCGCCCCCGTGTGGCCGGATCGCGGTCTTGCCGCGGCCCCGGCGGGCGCCCCTGCACGTGTCCGGCCGGCGGGCCCAACCCCCCGGTTGAGGGCCCGACAGCCGAGGTGACCTGGTGGTCACCATGGATCCGGCACATGCGGTGAGCCTTCCGGCTCGTCCCCCCAGATGCGCCGGGTGGCTCCGATGCCGAAACACTACGGTCGTGATCTACCTGGGGAAACCCCCTTGGCTGACAGCTCGCTGAACGGCGTGTAGCCATCGATGTGCGGAGAGTGCGCGCACGACGAGCGGTCACCGGGGCGCGTCGAGCGGTCGCTCCGTGCCCGCCCCGGGTCTCCCCTGGGGTTCCCGGTGGGTCCGCGATGAGGCCGCGCGAGGCCGTGTGACCTGGGAAATCACGATCGTCAACGGACCCGGGCAGCCCGGCGGACGGGTGTGCGGCGGCTTCTCGTTCACGCCCGCCCGGGGACGAGCGGGGGTCAGGACATGACGCCGCGGTGCTGGCGGACCAGCTGCTCGCGGACCTGCCTGCTGTGCCTGCGGCTGACCTGGAGGGTCTCGGTGCCGACGGTCAGGGTGACGCGGCCGCCCTCGAACCGGAGCTCGCTCACGTGGCGGCTGGAGACCAGTGTGCTGCGGTGGACCCGGATGAACCCGGCGTCCGCCCAGCGGCGCTCCAGCGCCGCCAGGGACATGCGGACGAGGTAGCTGCCGTCCACGGTGTGCAGGCGCACGTAGTCGCCCTGCGCCTCGGCGAAGCGCACGGCCTGCTGCGGCACGAACCGGGTGCGGCCGCCCAGCTCGACCGGGATCACGTCGTCGTGGCAGGGGTCGGCGGGCGGCGAGGAGGAGACCTCCAGCCTGCGCACCGCCTCCGACAGCCGCTCCGCCCTGACGGGCTTGAGGAGGTAGTCGACGGCCTCCAGCTCGAAGGCCTGCACCGCGCACTCGTCGTGGGCGGTGACGAACACCAGCTTCGGCGGGCTGGGGAAGCCGCCGACCAGCCGGGCCAGGTCGAGGCCGTCGAGGCCGGGCATGCGGATGTCGAGGAACACGGCGTCGAGCCGCTCGCCCGAGGCCACCATCTGGACCATGTCCTGCAGCGCCGCGACCCCGTCGGAGGCGGTCAGCACCTGCTCGACGCGGCTGTCCTGGCGCAGCAGGTAGGCGAGCTCCTCCAGCGCGGGCACCTCGTCGTCGACGGCCAGAACACGAAGCATGTCACTACGCTGCACCAGAAACGCCTGCCCCACAAGGCCCAAGAACACGCTGCGTCACAATCGCGTCACAGAGAGGTCAACTGTGCCTTGGGCACCCGCAGCCGCACTTTCGTGCCCGCGCCCAGCGCCGTCTCGACCACCAGCCCGTAGCCGTCGCCGTAGATCTGGCGCAGGCGCAGGTCCACGTTGGCCAGGCCGATGCCGGTGCCCTCGCGGCCGGGGTCGTCGTCCAGGACGCGCCTGGCGCATTCGGGGTCCATCCCGGCGCCGTCGTCCTCGACCGTGATGTGCGCCTCCGGCCCGGCGTCGCGGGCGACGATCCGCACCTCACCGGCGCGGCCCCGCATGCCGTGCTTGATGGCGTTCTCGACCAGCGGCTGCAGGCACAGGAACGGGACGGGCACGGGCAGCACCTCGGGCGCCACCTGGAGGCTGAAGCGCAGCTTGTCGCCGAACCTGGCACGTTCCAGGAGCAGGTAGCGGTCGACGCAGGTGAGCTCGTCGGCGAGGGTGGTGAAGTCGTGCGCCCGGCGCAGCGCGTACCGGGCGAAGTCCGCGAAGTCGAGCAGCAGCTCCCGGGCGCGCTTGGGGTCGGTGCGGACGAACGAGGCGATGGTGGTGAGCGCGTTGTAGACGAAGTGCGGCGAGATCTGCGCGCGCAGCGCCCGCCTGTCGGCCTCCAGCGCGCGCCGCCGCGAGGAGTCCAGCTCGGCCAGCTCCAGCTGGCCCGACATCCATCGGCCGACCTCGCCGACGGTGCGCACCAGGCCGGCGCTGAGCTCGTCGTCGAAGGCCGCCAGCGTCCCGACGATCCTGCCGTCGACGGTCAGCGGCACCACGACCGCGCCGTACGGCTCGCCGGCGAACACCTGCGCCCGCCCCGAGGCGAGCGCCGACCTGGCGTAGGTGAGGACCTCGTCGGTGCAGGGGCCGTCCCACGCCAGCGCGGCCTCGGTGGAGGTGATCGCGACCGCGTACGTGCCGAGCAGGGCGTGCAGATGGCGTACGGCCCTGCGCGCGGAGTCGCGGTTGAGCCCGGCCCGCAGGGCGGGGGCCGCCAGGGCGGCGAGGTGCAGGGTCGTGAAGGTCGCCTCCCGGTCCGGGCGGCGTTCGGGCACGGCGCGGCGCCGGGCAAGGGTGTGGCCGAGGATGAAGGCGAGACAGGGGAGCACCACGCAGGCGGTGGTCAGCATGCGGGCAACCGTAGCCAACAACCACCCAGGCGTGGGCGGAAACCCGCAGGTCACCTCATGGGGGGCCGTCGCCCGGATCCTCCTGGTAGGAGTAGCGCTGTTCGCGCCAGGGGTCGGCGACGTTGTGGTAGCCGCGTTCCTCCCAGAAGCCCCGGCGGTCCTCCAGGAGATACTCGATCGCGCGCACCCACTTGACGCTCTTCCACCCGTAGAGATGGGGCACCACGAGGCGGACGGGCGCGCCGTGCTCGGCGGAGAGCGGCTTCTCGGCCAGCTCGGTGGCGAAGAGCGTGGCGGGCGCGGTGAAGTCGGACCACCGGAGGTTGGCGCTGTAGCCGTACTCGGCCCAGATCATCACGTGGCGCACGCCCGGGTCGGGCGGCACGGCCGCGGCGAGGGCGGCCGGCGGCACGCCGCTCCACTCCAGGCCCGGCACGGAGAACTTGGTCACACAGTGGAAGTCGGCGACCCGGGTCACGCGGGGCAGGCCGGCGAACTCCTCCCAGCCGAAGCGGCGCTCCTCGCCCGAGGCGGTGGCGCCGAACACCTGGAAGTCCCACGACTCCGGCTTGAACGGGGGCACCCGGCCGTAGTGGATCACAGGTAGGCCGCGGGGGACGTACTGGCCTGGCGGCAGGCGCGTCTCCTCCACGATTACTGCTCCCCTCACCGGTATCGCGGTCGGGTGCCATCCTCCCACCGGTCGGTGTGCGGCTCGGCAGCGGGTCGAGGTGGGGTACTATTGCGGCACTATGCGCACCGCGTTCCTGTTTTGGTATGGCGACGGACCCATCGGTCGGACCGTTCGCCACCTAGCGCTGCGCTAGCAGACATAGGCGAGCACGAAGGCCCCGGGTCCGACAGGACCCGGGGCCTTCTGCGTTTCCCGAAGGAGTACACATGGTCATCGTGATGGGCCCGGAGGCCACCTCCGCGCACGTGGCGACCGTCGTCGGCGTCGTGCAGTCGGCCGGTGTGGAGGCGTTCGTGAGCAAGGGGGTGCAGCGCACGATCGTCGGCCTGGTAGGCGACGTGACCCAGCTCGACGCCGCCAGCCTGCGCGGCATGGCGGGGGTGCGCGACGTGATGCGCGTCTCGACCCCGTACAAGCTGGTCAGCAGGGAGAACCATCCCGAACGCTCGACGGTCCACGTGAGCGGGGTGCCGATCGGGCCGGGCACGGTGACACTGATCGCCGGGCCGTGCGCGGTGGAGACGCCGGAGCAGACGCTGGACGCGGCCAGGATGGCCCAGGCCGCCGGGGCGACGCTGCTGCGCGGCGGCGCCTACAAGCCGCGCACCTCGCCCTACGCGTTCCAGGGGCTGGGTGAGGCGGGGCTGCGCATTCTGGCCGACGTGCGCGAGCGGACCGGGCTGCCGATCGTGACCGAGGTGGTGGAGGCCCAGGACGTGCCGCTGGTGGCCTCGTACGTGGACATGCTGCAGGTCGGCACCCGCAACGCGCAGAACTTCGGGCTGCTGCAGGCGGTCGGCGCGGCCGGGAAGCCGGTGCTGCTCAAGCGCGGCATGAGCAGCACCATGGAGGAGTGGCTGATGGCGGCCGAGTACATCGCGCAGCGCGGCAACCTGGACGTGGTGCTGTGCGAGCGGGGCATCAGGACCTTCGAGACCGCCACCCGCAACACGCTGGACGTGTCGGCGGTGCCGGTGGCGCAGCGCCTGTCGCACCTGCCGGTGATCGTGGACCCGTCCCACTCGGGCGGCCGGCGCGACCTGGTGCTGCCGCTGAGCAGGGCGGCCATCGCGGCCGGCGCCGACGGGGTGATCATCGACGTGCACCCGCGGCCGGAGCAGGCGCTGTGTGACGGGCCGCAGGCGCTGGTCGACACCGACCTGGGCGAGCTGGCCCAGGTGATGCGCGACTTCCCGCCGCTGCTGGGCAAGACGGCCGCCGCCGCGCTGACGGTCTGAGACCCCGGCGGGGCCCGCCACGGGCCCCGCCGATGTCAGAGCTTGTATTCCTGGATGGAGTCGGCGAGCTGGACGGCCAGCTCCTCGGCGTCGAGGCGCTTCTCGATCTGCTTGAGATCCTCGATCTTGGCGCGGGTCTCGGCGCGGCGCGGGGCGAGGAGCGAGCAGCAGTCCTCGTCGGGCAGCTCGGAGATCTCCAGCGTGCCGATGCGCCGGGCCTCGGCCATGATCTCGGTCTTGTCCCAGCCCACCAGGGGACGCAGGATCGGCAGGTCGACGGCGTGGTCCTGGGCGGTGATGTTGGCCAGCGTCTGGGAGGACACCTGGCCGAGCGCGTCGCCGGTGATCAGGGCCCCGGCGCGGATGCGGTGGGCGACCTCCTCGGCCGTCTTGAGCATCAGCCGCCGCTGGGCGATCACGGCGAGCCGGTCCTGGCCGGAGTTGCGGATCGACTGCTGGGCCTTGCCGAACGGCACCACCCAGAGCCGCGCCCCGCCCTGGAACCGGTCGAGCTTCCTGACCAGCGCGTAGGCCTTGTAGATGGACTCGGACGTGGTGAACGGGATGCCGGAGAAGTGGAGGAAGTCGACGTGCAGCCCGCGCCGCATCATGCGGTAGGCGGCCACCGGCGAGTCGATGCCTCCGGACATGAGCACCAGCGCCCGGCCGCTGCTGCCGACCGGGAGCCCGCCCTGGCCGGGCAGGCCGCCGGTGAAGACGAACACCTCGTCCCTGTCGACCTCGACGAAGAGGGTCAGCTCGGGGTTCTTCAGGTCGACCGGCAGGCCGTACTCGTCGTTGATGGCGCCGCCGACGAGCCGGTCGAGCTCGTTGGAGCGCAGCGGGAAGCGCTTGTCGCGGCGGCGGGAGCGGACCGCGAAGCTGGCCTTGCGCTTGACCTCCTCGCGCTCGGCGAACAGCGCGAGCCCGGCCTTGAGCACGGTCTCGGGGTCCTTGGCGACCCGCCAGGCGGGGTGGATCCACACCAGGCCGGGCACGTCGGCGACCCGCTCGGCCACGGCATGCGCCTGCTCGGCGGTGGTGCCTTCGGGCAGGAAGATCGCGATGACGCCGTGGCGCCTGCGCACGTCGACCTTGAGGTCGAACTCCTTGAGCGCCTGGCGGATGTTGCCGATGAGTCGGCGTTCGAACAGCTCGCGGTTCTTGCCCTTGAGGACGATCTCGCCCAGTTTGAGCAGAACGCACGGCTCGCCCAGGGCTGGCATCGTCATGGTGGAACCTCCGGGGGAGACAGGGGATGCGCGGTAGAAACAACGCCTCGCGGCATCGAGTTTAGTCCGCGCGGGACGCTCGCGAACGTCGTGAGCTTGCCTCGCCTTTGCCGGCCCTCTCCCAGGTGGGAACCCTTTCGGCCGACACGAAATCGTTAGTTGCGCTTTCATCTACCCCGCCCGCATACTCCTGCCAACCGAACCAAGGGGCGGGATATGTCGCCGATCGACCACTTCGCGCACGGCGGGCTCACGCCCGTCCTCGCCTACGCCATGTCCAGCCTGGGCTGCATGCTCGGCCTGCTGCTCAGCTCCCGCGCGCGGCTCGCGGAAGGACGCGAGAGCGCCTACTGGCTGATCGGCGCGGCCGTCGCCATCGGCGGCACCGGCATCTGGACCATGCACTTCATCGCCATGATGGGCTTCTCGGTCGCCGGCACCGTGATCCAGTACGACGTGCCGCTCACCGCCGCGTCCGCCCTGCTGGCCATCGTGGTCGTCGGCGCCAGCCTGTTCCTGGCCCACCACGGCAGGCAGCGGCCGGCGTTCCTGCTGAGCGGCGGCGTGCTGGCCGGCGTCGGCGTGGCCGGCATGCACTACCTGGGCATGGCCGCGATGCGGATGTCCGCGCACGTGTCCTACGACCCGGTCACGGTCGCCCTGTCCGTGCTCATCGCCATCGCCGCCGCCACCGCGGCGCTCTGGTTCGCCGGTCGGGTCACCGGGGCGCTGAAGATCGGCGCCGCCGCCCTGCTCATGGGCGTGGCGGTGTCGGGCATGCACTACACCGGCATGCTGGGGATGTCCGTGGAGCCGCACCACACCCCCGGGCCGGTGGGGGGCACGCCGGGCATCGACTTCCTGCTGCCGCTGCTCGTCGGCATCACCGTCGTCACGGTGGGCCTGCTGCTGGCCGTCATGCTCTCCCCCAGCGAGCGGGAGCTCCGCCACGAGCAGGAGTACCTCACCCGCGCGGCCGGCCCCCACCCGCGCGACGGCGAGGGCGCGCCGGATGTGGACTACTTCGGCACGCCCCGCGGTTGAGCTATCTCCTAGGTACGGCTTGCGACGCGTGGTGGGCCGCCGACTCGCCGCGGCGCAAGCCGTACCCTGAAGGGGGGTTGTAGCGGTAACCCCGCTGCTCCAGAAGGTACGGCCGGCCGCTTGCAAGTCACTTACAGCCCGGCGACACTCAGCCGAAGAAGACCTCGGCCTCGGCGTAACGCTCGACCGGGACCGTCTTGAGCTCGGCGGTGGCCTCGTCGAGCCCGATGCGGACGATGTCCGTGCCGCGCAGCGCCACCATCTTGCCGAAGTCGCCGTCGTGCACCGCGTCGATCGCCTGCAGGCCGAACCTGGTGGCCAGCACCCGGTCGAACGCGGTGGGCGTGCCGCCGCGCTGGATGTGGCCGAGCACGGTCGTGCGGGCCTCCTTGCCGGTGCGCTTCTCGATCTCCTTGGCCAGCGTCTCCCCGATGCCGCCCAGGCGGACGTGGCCGAACGCGTCCAGCTCGCCGGCCTGCAGCTGCATCTGCCCCTCGATCGGGTGGGCGCCCTCGGCGACCACGATTATCGGCGAGTAGCGGGTGCGGAAGCGGGACTCGACGTACTCGCAGACGCGGTCGATGTCGAACGGCTTCTCCGGGATGAGGATGACGTTGGCGCCGCCGGCCATGCCGGCGTGCAGCGCTATCCACCCGGCGTGGCGGCCCATGACCTCGCAGATGAGCGCCCGGTGGTGGGACTCGGCGGTGGTGTGGAGCCGGTCGATCGCCTCGGTGGCGATGTTGACGGCGGTGTCGAAGCCGAAGGTGTAGTCGGTGCCCGACAGGTCGTTGTCGATCGTCTTGGGCACGCCGACGACCCTGACGTCGCGGTCGAAGAGCTGCTTGGCGACGCCGAGGGTGTCCTCGCCGCCGATGGCGATCAGCGCGTCGACCCCGGTGGCCGCCAGGTTCTCCTTGATCCGGTCGACGCCGCCCTCGATCTTGAGCGGGTTGGTCCTGGAGGAGCCGAGTATCGTGCCGCCGCGCGGCAGGATGCCCCGGACGGCCTGGATGTCGAGCGGCATGGTCTCGCCCTCCAGGGGGCCGCGCCAGCCGTCGCGGAAGCCGACGAACTCATGCCCGTAGACGCTCACCCCCTTGCGGACTACGCCCCTGATCACGGCGTTCAGCCCGGGGCAGTCTCCGCCCCCGGTGAGCACTCCTATACGCATGGCGGGTTCCTCCCGATGTGGTTCACGACCAGAATCGCATTGTGCCCGTCATAGCGGGCATTGGTCTAGACCAAACGCGAGCGTAGCGGCCCAAACCCGGTTCAGGAGGCGATTTCGTGAGTGTGTTGGCCATCGACGCGGGAACGACGGGTGTTACGGCACTCGTCGTGACCGAGGACGGCCGGATCGAGTCGAGGGGGTACGAGGAGTTCGCCCAGCACTTCCCGCGGCCGGGCTGGGTGGAGCACAACCCCGAGGACATCTGGCAGGCCACGCTGAGCGCCTGCGCCGCCGCCCTGGCCGGGGCGTCGACGACGCCGGCCTGCGTCGGCATCACCAACCAGCGTGAGACGGCCGTGCTGTGGGACCGCCGGTCGCTGGCCGCGCCGCGCCGCGCCGTCGTGTGGCAGGACCGGCGCACGGCCGGCATCTGCGAGCGACTGCGCTCGGCCGGGCACGAGCCGAGGGTGGCCGAGCTGACCGGGCTGCGCCTCGACCCGTACTTCACCGGTTCCAAGCTCACCTGGCTGGCCGAGAACGACCCGGCCGTGTGGGAGGGCGTCACCTCGGGCCGGGTGGTCGTGGGCACCGTCGACGCCTACCTGATCGCCCGGCTCACTGCGGGCGCGCGCCACGTGACCGACCCGTCCAACGCCTCGCGCACGCTGCTGTACGGGCTGGAGTCCGGCGCGTGGGAGCCGGAGCTGTGCGAGCTGTTCGGGGTGCCCGAGTCGGCGCTGCCCGAGGTGGTGCCCAACTTCGGGGAGCTCGGGCGTACGGACCCGGGCGCGTTCCTCGGGCTGGAGCTGCCAATCAGCGGGGTGGCGGGCGACCAGCAGGCGGCGCTGTTCGGGCAGACCTGTTACGCGGCGGGCGAGGTCAAGTGCACCTACGGGACGGGCTCGTTCATCCTGACCAACACCGGCGGGGAGATCGTCCGCTCGGAGTCGGGGCTGCTGACCACCGTGGCCTGGCAGGCGCCCTCGGGAGAGCGGACCTACGCGCTGGAGGGGTCGGTGTTCGTGACCGGGGCGGCCATCCAGTGGCTCCGCGACGGGCTCGGGCTGATCGGCACCGCCCCGGAGTCCGAGGCGATCGCGCGCACGGTGCCCGACAGCGGCGGCGTGGTGTTCGTGCCCGCGCTGACCGGGCTGGGCGCGCCGCACTGGGATCCGGAGGCGCGCGGGCTCATCACCGGCATCACCCGCGGCACCACCCGGGCGCACCTGGTGCGGGCCACGCTGGAGGCGATCGCGTTCGAGGTGCGTGACGTGGTGGAGGCGTCGGCCGAGGGCCGGCCGCCGGTGCTCAAGGCCGACGGCGGGGCCAGCGGCAACGACCTGCTCATGCAGTTCCAGGCCGACCAGCTCGGCACGCCGGTGGAGCGGCCGGTGATCCAGGAGACGACGGCGCTGGGCGCGGCGTTCCTGGCCGGGCTGGGCGCCGGGGTGTGGGGCTCGCGGGAAGAGCTGCGCAAGACCTGGCAGCTCGACCGCCGTTTCGAGCCGGGCGGGCGGGACGACGCCCTGTACGACCGCTGGCGGAAGGCGGTGGAGCTGGCCATGGCGTCAACCGAGGGTTGACGGTCACTTGCCGTCAACCTATGGTTGACGCATGGAACACACCGTTCGTCTCGACGACCTCATCGAGGTCATCAAGAGCCGCTACCCCGATGGCGACCCGCTCGGCGAGCTGTCCGACGCGGTCACCCTGGGCGAGCACCTGGGCGAAGTGGCCGACCATCTGATCGGCCACTTCGTCGACAGGGCCCGCCACTCCGGCGCGTCCTGGACCGACATCGGCCGCAGCATGGGGGTGTCCAAGCAGGCGGCGCAGAAGCGGTTCGTGCCCAAGGAGGGCTCGCTCGCCGAGGACCTGAGCAGCTACGCGCGCTACACCGCCCGCGCCCGCGTGGTGATCGTCAAGTCACAGGAGGAGGCGCGCCGCCTCGGGCACGACCACATCGGCCCCGGTCACCTCGTGCTCGGCCTGCTGCACGAGCCCGAAGGGCTGGCGGCCAAGGCCATGGTGACGCTCGGCGCGCCGCTCGCCGAGGTCAGGCAGGCGGTGGAGAGCGCGCTCGGCCCGGGCGGCGACGCCCCGCCGGCCACGCCGCCGTTCTCCGCGCAGGGCAGGAAGGCGCTGGAGCTGACGCTGCGCGAGGCGCTGCGGCTCGGCCACAACTACGTCGGCACAGAGCACCTGCTGCTCGCCCTGCTCACGCTGGACGAGGACCCGGCCGCGCAGGCGCTGGCCGGGCTCGGGCTGACCAAGGAGGCCGCCGAGGAGCAGCTCAAGCGGATGCTGACGGAGCTCGTGATCAGAGGCGGGACCGGCTAGGCGGGCAGCACGCAGGACGCGCCCTCGGCCTCGATCACCTCACCCGTCGGCTCGGGGACGCCGCCGGCGAGCGCGAACTCCGCCACGCTCCCCGAATGCTGGTTGGCCACGTACATGCGGTCGCCGTCGATCGCGAAGTGGCGCGGCCACGCGCCGCCCGACGGCACCTCCGCCACCTGCGACAGGTCGTCGGCCCGCAGGACGGAGATCGTGTCGGGGCCGCGGTTGGCCACGTAGACCAGGTCTCCGGCGAGCTCCAGGTGGGACGGGGCGTTGTCCGTCACGGTGGTGGAGGCGCGCACCCGGATGCCGTCCTCGCCGGCGGCCAGGCGGGTGACGGTGCCGTCGAGCTCGCCCGCGACGTAGAGGGTCGAGCCGGCGAAGGCGAAGTGGCGCGGGCCGGTGCCCGGCGGCAGCCTGATCGGCTCCAGCGCCTCCCCCTCCAGGGTGTAGCGGCGGATCTCGTCGGTGCCGAGGTCGGAGACGTACAGCAGGTCCTCGTGGAAGACGGCCTGGTGGGCGTGCGGCCCCCGCTGGCGCTCGGGGTGGGGCCCGGAGCCGTGGTGGCGGAGCACGATCGGGTCGCCGTCGAACACGCCGCGCGAGTCGAGCCGGTGGAGGGCGGCGGCGCCGTCGCCGTAGTTGGCCACCGCGAGGAGCGACCCGGACGGGTGGACGGCCAGGTGGCACGGGCTGTCTCCCCCGCTGGAACGCTCGTCCCACGGCGACAGCCTGCGCCCTCCGGCGCCGAAGGCGGTGATCCAGCCCTGGGCCAGCTCGCCCACCGCGTAGATCACGGGAAGCGAGGGATGGCGCGCCAGGAAGGAGGGGGCGGCGAGGCGGGTCAGCTCGCCTCCGGGCTCGATGATGCCGGGGCCGTAGCCGCCTATGTAAAGGTGCCTCTTCACACGGCCATCCTCTCATGGTTGACTGAGGCAATGAATTCGTTGACAGAGGCAAGAGTTTCTGAGGTCCGGGCCTTCAACCGCTTCTACACCAAGGTCATCGGAGTGCTGCAGGCCGGCATGCACCACCTGCCGTACTCGCTCACCGAGGGCAGAGTGCTGTTCGAGGTCGCGCACGCGGACTCGATCGGGACCGGCGAGCTGCGGGCGCTGCTCGACCTGGACGCGGGCTACCTGAGCCGGATCCTGGCCAGGTTCGACGGCGACGGGCTGATCGTCAGGGAGCGCTCGGCCGCCGACGCGCGCAAACACGTGGTACGGCTCAGCCCGGCGGGGCGGAAGGCGTTCGAGACGCTCGACCAGGCCTCGAACGAGGACATCGAGCGCCTGCTCGCCGGATTGCCGGAGGACGCCAGGGAGCGCCTGGTCACCGGCATGCGCGCGATCAGGGACGTGCTCGACCCGCCCGCCGGGCCGGAGTCCTGCCTGATCAGGCCGCTCAGGGACGGCGACCTGAGCTGGGTGGTCCACCGGCACGGCGTGCTCTACGCCAGGGAGTACGGCTGGGGCAGGGATTTCGAGCTGTTGGTGGCGCGGATCGTCGCCGCCTTCGACCCGTCGCGCGACACGGCCTGGATCGCCGAGGTCGGCGGCCGGCCCGCCGGCTCCGTCTTCTACATGCGCAAGGACGACACCACGGGGCAGCTCAGGCTGCTGCTGGTGGAGCCGTCCGCGCGCGGCCTGGGCCTGGGCCGGCGGCTGGTGGACGAGTGCGTGCGGCACGCCAGGGCCGACGGGTGCGAGCGGCTGGTGCTGTGGACCCGCGACTGCCTGACCAGCGCGCGGCGCGTCTACGAGGCCGCCGGGTTCCGGCTCGACTCCCAGGAGAAGGGGATGGAGAACGGGATCGAGCTCAACGAGGAGATGTGGTCGCTCGACCTCGCGGCCACCAGTTGAGCGGGCCCGCCAGCCGCATCAGGCTCGGCACCAGCACCGCCCTGATCAAGGTCGCGTCCACCAGCACCACGACCGCCATGCCGACGCCCAGCATCTGCACGAACGAGACCGAGGCCGTGGCGTAGGCGGCGAACGTGAGCGCCAGGATGCCGCCGGCGGCGGTGATCAGAGGGGCGCCGCCCTGCAGCCCGGACGCCACCGCCCGCTCGGTGTCGCCGGTCCTGTCGTACTCCTCCTTGATCCGCGACAGGAGGAACACCTCGTAGTCCATCGACAGCCCGTACGCCACGCAGAGCATGAGGATGGGGATGCTCGGGTCGAGCGAGCCGGTCGGCGTGAACCCGAGCACCCCCGACAGGTTGCCCTCCTGGAAGACCCAGACCAGGGCGCCGAGCATGACACCCAGGCTCAGCACGTTGAGCAGCGTCGCCTTGACGGGCAGCAGGACGCTGCGGGTCATGGCGAGCAGCACGGCGAACGTCACGCCGAGCATGAGCGCGAGCAGCAGCGGCAGCCGGTCGACCACGGAGGCGCGGTAGTCGGCCAGCTCGGCCGGATAGCCGCCGACCAGCACCTCGAACGGCGGCGGCACCGCGCGCACCGCCTCGACCAGCCGGACGGGGTCGTCGGCCAGCGCCTCGGCGGAGGGCACCACGGACAGCCAGGTCCCTTCCCCGGCGAACCGGGACACGTCGCCGTCCCCCGCCCGCTGCCCGCCCGCGAAGATCCCGGCGGCGGAGTCGACCTGGGCGACGCCCGGCACCTGGGACAGCGCGGCGGCGTACCGGGTCACGTCCCCGCCCGCCGCGCCGGCGGAGACGATCTGGACGGCGTCCGTCTCCTCGGCGGGGAAGCCCTGGCGGATGATGTCCTGGGTCTGCCGGGGCGCGGCGTCGGGCGGCAGGACGCGGTCGTCGGCGACGCCGAAGCGCAGGCTCAGGAACGGCGAGGCCAGCAGGAGCAGCAGCGCCGCCGCCGCGCCGCCGTACGCCAGGGGCCGCCGCATCACCCGCACCGCCAGCGCCGCCCAGAACCCGCCGGGCCGGGCCGGCCGCTCCCGCCGCGGCAGCATCCGGCCGCCGATCGCGGCGAGCACGGCGGGCAGCACGACCACCGCCGCCACGACACCGCCGGCGACCACGGCGATGCCCGCGTACGCGAACGAGCGCAGGAAGTCGAAGGGCAGCGCGAACAGGACCGCGAGGGAGGCCGCGACGGTCAGCCCGCTGAACAGCACGGTGCGCCCGGCGTGCTCGACCGCCCCGGCCACGGCGGCGGCGCGGTCGCGCCCGGCGCGCACCTCCTCGCGGAAGCGGGCGATCACGAACAGGCTGTAGTCGATGCCCAGCCCGAGCCCCATGGCCAAGGTCAGGTTGAGCGCGAAAGTGGAGACATCGGTGTACGTGAGCGGGACCCGAAGCAGCGCCAGCCCGGCCACCATGGCGAACACCCCGGCCAGGATCGGCACCAGCGCGGCCGCCGCCCGGCGCAGGTACAGCCAGAGCAGCGCGAACGCCAGCGGGAAGATCACCAGCTCGGCCCGGACGAAGTCCTGCCTGGCCAGCGGGACGGTCGCCCGGAACACCTCCTCGCCGCCGCCGGAGCGGACCTCCAGGAGTTCCGTCCCCTCGGTGATCTCGGGGACCAGCGCGGGCAGCACGGTGGCCCGGACGTGCCCGGCGTCGCCGGGGACGCGCACCAGGATCAGCGCGTGCCGGCCGTCCTCGCTGCGCAGCGTGGGCGGCCGGCCCCGGCTCCAGTAGGACTCCACCCCGGCCACGCCCTCGTGCCCGGCCACCCGCGCCGCCAGTTCCCGGCCCTGGGCGGCGACGGCCTCGTCATCCACGGTGCCCCGCCGGGCCGTGACCAGGAAGATCATGTCCGGGCTGCCGGTGCCGAACCGCTCGGCCAGCTCGGCCTGCGCCCGGTCGGACTCCGAACCCGGCGCCTCGAACCTGGCCAGCGACAGCCGCGGCACCGCCCCCGCCGCCAGCGCCCCCGCCAGCACGAACAGCGCCAGGGCCAGCCCCAGGACCGCCCGCCGCCTGCGTACCAGGAAGAACCCCAGCCTGCGCAGCGGCGGCCCGGCATCGCGCCGCACCGGCGCGCGCTCCGTGATCAGCACTCCATCCACCCCTGAAACTCGGTAAACTACTCGTGTTTTGTTCGCCGACCCAGAAATACAAGTGAATGCTCGCATTTGTCAATGTGGGGTGCCATGGCTGAGCGCACGGTGCGCCGTCAGGCGCGAGGCCTGAAACGGATGGCGGAGATCCTCGACGCGGCCGAACAGGTGATCGCCGAGATCGGCTACCCGGACATGACCACGAACCAGGTCGCGGCCCGCGCCGGGCTGTCACCGGGCTCGCTCTACCAGTTCTTCCGCAACAAGGAGGAGATCCTCGACGGCCTGGTGACCCGCTACACCGACGGCCGGCGGGACTTCTGGGAGTCGCGGCTGGCCGCCGTCACCCCGGAGGTGCCGCTGGAGGCCCTGGTCGACGGGGTGGTGGACGAGAGCGTGGCGTTCAAGGCGCGCTCGCCCGCGTACTGGTCGCTGCTGTACGGCTCCGCGACCGGCGACAAGCTGGCGGCGGCCTCACAACAGCTGCACCAGGCGATCGCCGGGCAGGTGGCGGCCATGCTGCGGCGCCGCTCCCCCGGTCTGGACGAGGCGCGCGCCCTGCTCATGGGCACGATGGCGGTGGCCATGGTCAAGGCCGTGATGCCGCTGGTCTCCGCCACCGGACCGGCGCGGGCGGCCGAGCTCGTCGCCGAGCTCAAGAGGGCGCTGGTGGCCTATCTGCGGAACGGGCCGGTGACCTCGAACGTGTGACCCTCATCCGAGCCCCGCCTGGCGGAGAAGTAGAGCCGGTCACCGCCCGGCGCGAACGCCAGCCCGGTCAGCTCGGCGCCCGCGTGACCGGCGAGGGTGAGGAACGGGGCGATCTCGCGGTCGGGAGTGATCACGTCGATCCGCGTGGTCCGCCTGGTCACGTACAGGTCGCCGGACGGGGCCGCGGTGACGGCGCGCACGCCGTCGCACAGCCGCTCCACCGCCGAGGTCTGGGCGTCGTAGGCCCACAGCGCGCCGTCGCCCCTGGTGGTGAAGAAGCACACGCCGCCCGCGTAGTGGCAGGCGTCCGCGCGGTCGAACCGGCGCGCCCCGCGCACCTGGTGGCGGGTGCCCTTGAGCAGCGCGGCCGGCCACGGCACCGGCTCCCACCGGCCCGAGCCGCACAGCACCTCGAGCGCGCCCTCGGTCAGGTCGCCCCAGTCGTACGGACGGAACCGGTAGAAGCAGCCGTCGGGCTCGCCCTCGGTCAGGTAGACCACCCGACGGTCGGGGTCGCAGGCGGCCGCCTCGTGCTTGAACCGGCCCATGGCCAGCCGGGGCCGCGGCGCGCGGGCGCCGTACGGGTCGCACTCGAACACCCGGCCCCGGTGGCCGAGCTCGCACGACAGCCACGTGTTCCAGGGCGTGGCGCCGCCGGCGCGGTTGAGCTCGGTGCCGGACAGGATGCGGTAGGCGTCGCCGACGGAGCCGTCCGGCCGGAAGCGGATCGCCGCCGCGCCGCCGAGCAGCGACAGCTCGGAGTTGGACACGTAGATCCAGCCGTCGCCGTCGGGGAAGCAGGCACCCCCGTCGGGCGCGGCGTGCCACGTCAGCCCGGCCACCTTGCTCCCGGAACTGGCCACCACCCTGCCGCCGAACCCCGCGGGCAGGGTCAGCCCGCCGGCGACGGGCTCCTCGACAGGTCCGTAGGGGCCCGCGCCGCCCTGGGAGAGCGGGCCCGTGCGGAGGAGAGTCTTGCGGGACATCTTGAGGCCTCCCTCTGGGTGCCACGCTAGTGGACCGCACGGACATGAATGGCGAGGACTCCGGGATCGAACAGAATGCGAACTGCCCGCGCCGGACATGCGGAAGCCCGGGGCCGCTCGGCTCCCGGGCTGGTGACCGCACACATCAGCTCATGGCCTGGAACATCCAGCGCTGCTTCTCGATCTCCTGGGTGACCGCGATGATGATGTCCTGCGTCGCCTGGTCCGTCTCATCGGTCAGGTCGATGCGCTCGCGCATCCGCTTGCTGACGCCGTCGAGGATGTCGGTCATCGTCGCCGCCACCTTGCCCGACTCGATCCAGCCGGACTCCGGCTGCGTCAGCTTGGTGGACTTGGACACCGTGGCGGCCCTGCCGTCGGCGTTGGCGCCCAGCGCGACCAGGCGCTCGGCGACGATGTCGGTGTGCGCGCGGGCCAGCGAGACGACCTCGTCGAGCTGCAGGTGGACCGAACGGAAGTTCGGGCCGATGACGTTCCAGTGCAGCTGCTTGCCGACCAGGGACAGGTCGATCAGGTCCATCAGGGCGCCCTGCAGGCACTTCGCGGTGGTGGTCTTAGCTTCGCCCGAAAGCGGGCTGGTAATCGGAGCCATGGTGTACCTCCTCCCCGTAGATGTCCCTTTCATTCGTCTTATCCGAATTCCCCTTGACACTGTAATTGTGACAGTGTCACTGTGAGGACATGAGCGACACCTGGACCATCGGCGAGCTGGCGGAGCGCGCGGCCGACGCGCTGCGCGCGCACGCGCGGCCGCTCAACGGCCGGGTCCGCGAGGTGCCGGGCGAGCGGCTCATCAGGTGGTACACCACGATCGGGCTGGTCGACCCGCCCCTGACCCGGCGCGGCCGGATCGCCCGGTACGGGCGCCGTCACCTGCTGCAACTCGTGGCCGTCAAGCGGCTGCAGGCGGAGGGCATGTCGATCGCCGACATCCAGATCGCCCTCGCCGGCGCCGCGGACACCACCCTCGAAGCCACCGCCCGCCTCCCCACCGACCATTGGCCCGTCCCGGGTCCGGACCCCGGCCACCCCACCCCAGACCCCCACCAACCGGCCCGCACCACGCCCTTGCCCCCGGCCCCCGCCATAGCGGCTCCGCACACCCCCCGGCCTTCATCGGGCCCCGGCACGCCACAGGCCGCAAGGGCAGACCAGTCGCACGCCACGGAACCCACCCCACCGAGAGCTCAGCACCCCACGGGATCGGACACGGCGCAAACTTCTGGACCGGGCGCTCCGCACCTCGCGGGACGGGACCCGGCGCAGATCCCCGCACCGGCTCCCCCACACTCCGCAGGAGCGGATGCGTCACAAACCTCCCGGCCGCGCGCTCCACACCCCACCGGGACAGACCCGACGCAGGCCCCCGCACCGGCTCTCCCGCACTCCACGGGAGCGGATGCGTCACAAACCTCCCGGCCGCGCCCTCCACACCCCACCGGGACAGACCCGACGCAGGCCCCCGCACCACCTCCCCCGCACTCCGCAGGAGCGGATGCGGCGCGGGTTCTTGGGCCGGGAACGGGTCGCCGGGGGAACTCGGTGGTTCCCTCTGGTGGGGTGACCCCGCCAGGGGGGCTTACCGAAGGCGGGGGTGAGGGTGCGTACCGAGGGGACGGGAATCCGGGGGTACGGGCCAGGTTCTGGACGGATCGGACGGCGCAGGAGGCGGATCGGGCTGCGGAAGGGGCGGACCGGCCCGTACAAGAGAAGGTGCCGGGTGCCGTGCACGGGGTGCGACTGGCGGCCGGGGTGGTGCTGGTGCTCGACGGGACGGGCCCGGCGCCGGGAGACGACGACGTGCGGGCACTACTCGCGGCCGCGGCGCCGCTGCTCGCGGTGCTCGAAGAGAGGGGACTCACATGAAGATCACATCGCTCGAGCCCGCCCGATGCGTGCCGGAGCCCGACGCGGGGATCGGCGCGCTGCGGACCGAGCGCGGCAACCTGCCGCTGGAGAGCGTCGACGTGCACGCGACGATCTCGGGCCTGGTCGCCGGCGTCGAGGTGGCCCAGGGCTTCCGCAACCCGTTCGACGTCACGCTGGAGGCCACGTACGTCTTCCCGCTGCCCGACAGGGCGGCCGTCACCGCGTTCCGGATGGAGGCGGACGACCGCGTCGTCGAGGGCGTGCTGAAGGAGCGCGGCCAGGCCCGCGCCGACTACGACCGGGCGCTGCGAGAGGGCAGGCGGGCGGCGATCGCCGAGGAGGACCGGCCGGACGTGTTCACCATCCGCGTGGGCAACATCCTGCCCGGCGAGCGGGTGACGGTCCGGCTGACGCTGAGCCAGCCGCTGCCGTACGAGGACGGCGCGGCGACGTTCCGCTTCCCGCTGGTGGTGGCGCCCCGCTACATCCCCGGCGAGCCGATCGACGGCGAGCCTGCGGGCTCGGGCGCCGCGCCGGACACCGACGCGGTCCCGGACGCCTCCCGCATCACTCCCCCGGTGCTGCTGCCCGGCTTCCCGAACCCCGTCCGCCTGTCCCTTTCGGCCAGGATCGACGCCGCCGGGCTGGAGCTGCGCGAGCTGGCCTCCAGCCTGCACGTGGTCGAGGAAGAAGGCGACATCGTACGACTGCGCGCCGGTGAACGGCTGGACCGGGACTTCATCCTGCGGATGTCGTTCGCCGCGTCCACGTCCCTGCAGTTCGACGGCGCGGGCACGTTCGCGCTGTTCGTGGTCCCGCCCGAGCTGGAGGCCGACAGGCAGCCGCGCGACCTCGTCCTGCTGCTGGACCGTTCGGGCAGCATGGCGGGCTGGAAGATGGTCGCGGCCCGCAGGGCGGCGGCCCGGATCGTGGACACGCTCACGCCGCGCGACCGGTTCGCTGTGCTGGCGTTCGACTCGGTGGTGGAGGAGGCGTTCGAGGGCCTGGCCGAGGGGTCCGACCGCAACCGCTACCGCGCGGTCGAGCACCTGGCCAGGGTGGACGCGCGCGGCGGCACCGAGCTGCTGGAGCCGCTGCGCCGGGCGATCGGCCTGCTGGACGGCGAGCAGGGCAGGGAACGCGTCCTGGTGCTGGTCACCGACGGCCAGGTGGGCAACGAGGACCACATCCTGGAGCTGACCGGCGGCGCGCTGTCGGCGATGCGGGTGCACACGGTCGGCATCGACCGGGCGGTGAACGCGGGTTTCCTGGGCAGGCTGGCCGGTCTCGGCGCGGGCCGCAGCGAGCTGGTCGAGTCGGAGGACCGGCTGGACGCGGCGATGGAGCAGATCCACCGCCGGATCGGCGCGCCGATGGTGACGGACCTGTCGCTGAAGGACCTGGACGTGGAGCCGGGCACGGTCACCCGGCTGGGGTCGATCTTCCCGGGGGTGCCGCTGCGGGTGTACGGGCGGTGCCGGGGCGGCTCGTCGGTGACCGTGCGCGGGCTGGCGTCCGGCGCGCCGTGGGAGGAGCGGGTGCCGGGCACCGTCGCCGACAGCCCCGCGCTGCGCGCCGTCTGGGCGCGGGCCCATCTGCGCGAGCTGGAGGACCGGTACGCGATGGGCGAGCGGGAGCTGGAGCGGGAGATCGTCCGGGTCTCGCTGGAGCACGGCGTGCTGTGCCGGTTCACCGCCTACGTCGCGGTCGACTCCCGGCCGGCGGCCGAGGGCGGCCCCGAGCACCGGGTGATCCAGCCGGTGGAGCTGCCGAGCGGGTGGGAGACGCCCGCCGCACCGATGGCGTTCGGGCTCACCGCGATGGCGGGCCCGGCTCCCGGCGCGATCGCGCCGGCGGTGGCCCGGATGAGCTCGGCCGGTTTCGACGACCTGGACGTGCCCGACTTCCTGGCGGGCGGCGCGGCGGGACCGCGCGGCCCGGTGTCCGGCAGGCCCGCGGGGATGCCTCGCGGTCCCATGTCCGCCCGTCCCGCGCCCGCGCCCCGGGCGACGCGGGGCCTGGACACCGTCAGGGTCCAGCTCGTCGCCGAGCTGGACCGGCTGAAGGCGCTGCACGCGCCGAACGCCCTCTACCTGGCGGACCTCGGCTCCCGCCTGGCCGCCCTGTCGGCGTACCTCGGCGGGCACGCCGAGCTGTCGGCGCTGGCCCGCGAACTGGAATCGGCCGAGCGTCCCGGAACCGACCCCGAGTCCCTCAGGCAGCGGGCCATCGAGGTGCTCACCGCCCTCACCGGCGGCCCTCCCCCGGGAAACCCCGGCGACGCCCGCCGCCCCTTCTGGAAGCGCCCCTGACGGCGCCCCGGCGCGCCGCCCGTTCTGGAAGCGCCCCTGACGGCACCGCCCGGCGCGGAGCGCCGCCCGTTCTGAAGCGGTCCTGACGGGCGGCGCCCGGCGCGTCGAGTCCGCCGTCGCTCCGGCCCGGCCGGGTACCCCGGTCGGGCCGGAGAGCCGCCCGGTCTGCCCGACGACGGGCCCCGCCCGAAACTCGGCCAGGCCGAAGAGCCGCGCGGTGCCACCCGACGACCCGCCCCACCGGGAACGCGGCCAGGCCCAAGAGCCGAGCGGCGCCGCCCGACGACGCAGCTCCGCCCGGCCAAACCCGAGAGCCGCGCGGGGCCCCGGACGGCGCGCACCGCCATAAAGCCACGCGGCCGGACGACGCGCACCGCCGGAGAGCCTCGCCGTGTTGCGCGGCGACGCGCCGAAGGGCTTTGTTTGGGGTGATTTCTCACAGTCTTGACATCCTCCAGACCCTGAATGTCGGGAGAACGCTTGCTGCGGTATTACACCGGCTTCAGCAGGCCTTTCGCCTCTTCGTACGCCCTGCGGGGAGGGTGTCCTGCAGGGTCCGATTCCTCCCACCCGGGGGCGGGGTCTCCTCGGGGACGGCTGACAAACGAGCGGATGACGGTCCCGGGAAAACGCATGCCTGAGGGGCCGGACAACCCCGTCCGGACCATATTCTGGACGGGTGACCACGATGGTTCTGGACGGTGGGCTCTCCACCCAGCTCAGTGCGCTCGGCGCCGACCTCGGCGACGAGCTCTGGACGGCGCGCCTGCTCCTCGACGACCCCGGCCTGATCCGCCAGGCGCACGCCGCCTACTTCGCGGCCGGCGCCGACGTGGCCACGACCGCCAGCTACCAGGCGTCCGTCCCCGGCTTCGTGCGCCGGGGCCTCGACCGCGGCCAGGCCGAGCGCCTGATCCGCGCCTCGGTGGAGGTGGCCGCGCAGGCCCGCGACGAGGCGGGCCACGGGCTCGTCGCCGCCTCGATCGGCCCCTACGGCGCCTACCTCGCCAACGGCGCCGAATACACCGGCGACTACGGCATCGACGAAGACGCCCTGCTGGCCTGGCACCGCCCCCGCTGGGAGATCCTCGCCTCCTCGGAGGCCGACATGCTCGCCTGCGAGACCATCCCGTCGTTCGCGGAGGCGCGGGCGCTGGCCAGGCTGCTGGCCGAGACGCCGTCGGTCAAGGTGTGGGTGAGCTTCTCCTGCCGCGACGCCGCCCACATCAGCGACGGCACCCCGATCACCGAGGCCGCGGCCCTGTTCGCCGGCAACCCGCAGGTGGTGGCCGTCGGCGCCAACTGCACCGCCCCGCGGCACATCCCCGGCCTCATCGCCGCGCTCCGCGGCGGCCTGCCCATCGTGGTCTACCCGAACTCCGGCGAGACCTGGGACGCCGCCGAACGCCGCTGGCGCGGCCTGGCCGACCCGATCGAGTACGGTCAGGCGGCCAAGGAGTGGCAGGCGGCGGGGGCCTCGCTGATCGGCGGCTGCTGCCGTACGACTCCAGAGCACATCCGGCAGATCGTCGTCCACCTGCCCTGACAGGCGGGAGCCGGGTCACTCGCCCTTGGCCGCGGCCCTGGCCGCGCGCTCCATCTCGACCCTGGCGCTGGCGGCGTACTTGTCAACGTACTCCTGCCCCGACAGCTCCATCAGGGCGTACATGATCTCGTCCGTCACCGCGCGGAGCACCAGCCGGTCGTCCTCCATGCCGTAGTAGCGGGAGAAGTCGAGCGGCTTGCCGAACCGCACCTCGGGCCGGATGCCGAACTTCGGCAGCGGGCGGCCCGGCGGCATCATCTCGAAGGTGTTGACCATGGCCCACGGGATGACCGGGGCCCGCGACTCCAGCGCCAGCCTGGCCACGCCGGTCTTGCCCTTGTAGAGGCGGCCGTCGGGCGAGCGGGTGCCCTCGGGGTAGATCCCGAGCAGGTGGCCCTCGCGCAGCACGCGAAGACCGGTGCGGAGCGCGGCCTCGCTGGCCTTGCCGCCGGAGCGGTCGATCGGGACGGTGCCGACCCCGCTGAAGAACATGCGGGTGAAGAAGCCTTTGATGCCGCGCCCGGTGAAGTAGTCGGACTTGCCCAGGCTGATGACCTTGCGGCGGAGGTGGAGCGGGCCGAAGAAGTGGTCGGCGAAGGAGAGGTGGTTGCCGGCGAGGATCGCGGGCCCTTCCTTGGGCACGTTGTCGACGCCTTCGGCCCACGGCCGGAAGACGATGTGGAGGATCGGCCCCAAGATGGCCTTGACCACCCAGTAGAACACCCGGCCACCTCTTCCTCACGCGACGGTCGGCAACGCGTAGTCATCTTCCCATCCCTCGGTGGATGCTCCTACACCAGCTCTCGCACAAATGCCCTGGATCGTGCGACGATCGGGCAGTTCCGGGATGAAAAAGCATGGAGGAGCTGTTATGCCGCTCATGCCAGGCGCCGAGCCCTATCACCACCGAGCAGGTCCGATCGGCGTGCTGCTGTGCCACGGCTTCACCGGCACGCCGCAGTCGCTGCGCCCGTGGGCCGAGTATCTGGCCGCGCGCGGGCTCACCGTGTCGCTGCCGCGGCAGCCCGGTCACGGCACCACCTGGCAGGAGATGAACCGCACCCGCTGGGAGGACTGGTACGCCGAGGTGGAGAAGGCGTTCGAGGACCTCCAGGGTCGCTGCGCCGAGGTGTTCACCGCGGGGCTGTCGCTGGGCGGCTGCCTGGCGCTGCGGCTGGCCGAGATGCACGGCGACGGCGTGCGCGGCGTGGTGGTGGTCAACCCGTCGATCACCAACGACGTGTGGCTGATGAAGCTGGCGCCGCTGCTCAAGTGGTTCGTCCCGTCGGTGCCCGGCGTGGCCAACGACGTGAAGAAGCCGGGGGTCACCGAGCTGGGCTACAGCCGCACGCCGGTGAAGGCGGCGGCGTCGCTGCCCGAGCTCTGGTCGCTGGTGCAGGCCGACCTGGACAAGCTGACGCAGCCGGTGCTCGTCTACCACAGCACCGACGACCATGTGGTGAAACCCGCCTCCGTGGCCATCATCCGTGAGAAGGTCCCGCAGGCCACGATCGAGGAGCTGGCCGATAGTTACCATGTTGCGACGCTGGACAACGATGCCGACAGGATCTTTGCCGGGAGCCTCGACTTCATCCGAACCCATGCCTCGGTACCCTTGCAGAGGGACTGATCGCACCCAGGGGGAAGTCGCGATCGCTGTGGAGAGGCCCATCTAGGTGACGCCCCAGAGTGACGAGGACGAGGTCTGGCGGCAGATCGTCGCGTCCTTCAACGACACCGCCGAGCGCGACTCGGCCGATCAGCCCTGGCCGGACAGCGAGAACGTCCCGGTCGAGCCCGGGCGGCGGGTGGTCAGGCCGCCGGAGGAGTTCGCCGAGGACGACGAGCACGGCGCCGACGACGACGATGACGAGAAGCCCCACGAGGACGACGACCACTACGTGCCGCCGCCTCCTCCCCCGCTGCCGAAGCTCGACCTGCCGGCCAAGCTCGCCTGGGTGGCGCTGTTCGGCGGCCCGGCCTACCTCCTGATCGCCGCGATCGCCGACTGGCACATGGAGGGCTGGGCGCTGTTCACCGCGGTGGCGGCGTTCATCGGCGGGTTCGTGGCGCTGGTGGTGCGCATGGGCGACGGCCCCAGCGGCGACTCCGGGTGGGACGACGGCGCCCGTCTCTAGGACTTCTTCGGATCGCGCGGCCCGAAGGACTCCACCACGTCGGTGTAGCGCTCCTGGGCGTCGACGGCGTGGCCGACCGCCCACACCGCCTGGCTGCCCGCCAGGTAGGTGACGGCCTGCAGGCGGACGCTGCTCCTGCCGTCGGCCGCCTTGCCCCGCACGACGTCGCAGGAACGCCTGCCGCAGCGCAGCATGTAGGCCTCGGCGGCGTGGCCGGGGTCGTAGCCGGAGATCCAGTAGTGGCCCTTGCCGTCGCCGGTCACCCCGTAGAGCCGGGCCGCGCCGGTCGGGACGGGCAGGCGCCGCCACTGCTTGCCGTTCCACGTGAGCGCGAGCGGCTCGACCTCGCCGGGGCCGTGGTATACGCCGCCGACGGCGAGCGCCCGCTTGGCGCTGTCGGTGTGCACGTCGCGCAGGTAGCCGCCGGCGATGGCCGGCGTCTTCACCCGCTTCCACGAGCTGCCGGACCGCTTCATGATCAACGGTCCGGTGCCGGTGTCGCCGACGGCGAAGTCACCGTCGACGGCGTAGAGAGCGCCCTTCTCGCCGGTCTCGCGGACGAGCCAGTCGCCGTCTTCGCGGGTGACGACGAGCGCGTGCTTGCCGCGGCTGCCGACGCCCACGACCCGGTCGGCGCCCGCCTCGACGCCGCCGAGCCAGTCGCCGCTGCGCAGCCCCTGGGGCCTGATCCGGTCGAAGCCGCCGACGTTGCCGTGGGCGATGTAGGGCACCCCGTCGTGGCCGTCGCCGACCGCCCACACCTCGCCCGCCTTGGCCGCCGAGACCGACCGCAGGTTGCCGGCGCCGGTGGCGTCGCGGATGCCGATCTCGCTCCACCGCTCGCCGTTCCAGTGGCGGATGGTGCCGCGGTTCTTCCACACGTCCCAGATCTGCTGCTGGCCGACGGCCCACACGTCGCCGGGCGACAGCGCGAGCACGTCGGAGAGCGACCCATCGACCGGCAGCTGCACGCTCGTGGTCCGCTGCCACGCGTCGTTGGCGGCGGGGCGTGGACGTGGATCGGCATGCGCGGCGGTCGGGAGGCCGGGTACGGCCAGGACGGCCGCCAGGATCATGGTGAGCGCACGCCGCCGAGAGCGACGGGTCATGAGGGAAATGCTACGGGTTGCGCGACGCCGATCACCCTTCACTCTCCAAGTCGGACCTCGGCGACGACGGGCAGATGGTCGGTGGCACCGGCCAGATCGGCGCCGGAGGCGTCCACGCCGCCGCAGGACACCACCCGGATCCCGGGCGCGGCGAACAGCCCGTCGATGCGGTGCAGGGGCCGCCTGGAGCTGAAGGTCAGCCCGTCGCCCCGGGGCGCGGCGGCGTAGCAGTCGGTCAGTTGCCCTGCGAGGTAGCGCCAGGCGGGCTGGTGCGGGCTCTCGTTCACGTCCCCGCCCAGCACGACGGGCGCGCCGTACGGTGCCGCCATCCGGCGCAGGCGGGCCACCGCCTCGGCGGCGTGGTGGAGCCTGGCCCGGCCGTCGAGGTCGAGGTGGACCGAGCCGACGGCCAGGAGCGCCGGGCCCGCCCGCACGACGGCCATGGCCAGCCCGCGCGGCTCCAGGCCGAGGAAGACCCGCAGCAGGCGGCTCTCCGCGTGCACCAGCCGCACCCAGGGGGCGGCCAGCACCGCCACCCCGGCCACGCCCTGGCCCGCCACCAGGCGCAGCCCGCAACGGGCCGCCAGCGCGCGGCAGCGGGCCCGCCAGCCGGCCAGCCGGGGAGCCTCCTGCAGGCAGACCAGGTCGGCGCCCATCGCGCTGATCACGCGGACCAGCGCGGGCACGTCGTCCCGCAGCCCGCGCAGGTTGTACGTGCCGATCCTGAGGGTGGTCAACCGGCTCAGCGCCGGCGGGCCAGGTCGGCCGCGCCCACCAGGCCGGCGGAGGGACCGAGCTCGGCCAGCCGCACCTCGGCCACCGGCCGGTGGCCCCTGCCGGTCAGCCGTTCCTCGAAGGCCTTCCTGGCGCGGTCGACGAACAGGTCGGCCGCCCTGGACACGCCGCCGCCGAGGATGAAGCAGCCGGGGTCGAGCACGGCGGCCAGATCGGCCATGCCCTGGCCGAGCCCGTCGGCGAGGACGGCGAAGGCGGACAGCGAGGCGTCGTCGCCCCGGCGCGCCGCCTCGGTCACCTCCTCGCCGTCGATCTTGCCGCCGGCCAGCCCGAGCAGGATCTCGGCCCGTTCGGGGTGCGCGGCGGCGATCTCCCTGGCCTCGACGACCAGCGCGTTGCCGCTCGCGTACTGCTCCCAGCAGCCGTGCAGGCCGCAGCCGCACAGCCGCCCGCCGGGCACCATCTGCGTGTGGCCCAGCTCGGCGCCCATCCCCCAGCGGCCGCGGTAGAGGGCGCCGTCGAGGACGATGCCGCCGCCGATGCCGGTGCCGATGGTCAGGCAGACGATGTGCGACTGGCCGCGCCCCGCGCCGTACCTGAACTCTCCCCAGGCCATGGCGTTGGCGTCGTTCTCCACCACGACGGGCAGCCCGACCAGGCCGCTGATCCGCTTCTGCAGCGGCTCCTCCCGCCAGGCCAGGTTGGGCGCGAAGCGCACGACCGAGCGGGACTCGTCGACGAACCCGGCCGCGCCGATGCCCACCGCCTCGATCTCCCGCCCGGCGCCCAGCTCGCGGACGCAGGCGGCGACGGTCTCGGCGACCAGATCGGGGTGTTCGGCGTCGGTGGGCCTGAGGGTCTGCTCGACGATCACGCCGTCGTCGTCCACCACGCCCGCTGCCACCTTGGTGCCGCCGATGTCCACACCGATCGTGAGCATGACGCATCCCCTCAGCTAGTCCAGGTCTATGTGTTCCACATTGTCGCGGTCGTCGCGCCCCCTGTCGTCCCGCTGACGCGGCTCGGGGCGGCTGCCGAGCACGTCGAGCGCGCCGCGGAAGGCCGCGAACAGCTCGCCGCCGGCGGCCACGAGGTGGGTGGCGACGTCGGCGGTGCCCTCGGGGGCGCGGCCGACGCCCGACTCGCGCTGCGCGGCGATGGCCCGGCAGACCGGGCAGGCGCGGCAGATGTACTCGTCGTCGGGCTCGGCGACGGCCTCGCTCCACACGTCCTTCTCGGATCGACCGCCGCCACCGGTGAACGAGTGGAAGACGGACTTCCCGACATGCCGGGTGGCGCGGCCCTGCAAGCTGTCGAAGAGCTTGCGCGCCTCCTCGGCGACGGCGCCGATGGGATCTCTGTCGTTCTCTGTGTTGCGAGTGTTCTCGGTCATGGGACCCTCCCGGTCGGTACGGCGTCCGCCCTCTTCGCTCACGTGCCGTCCCGGCCGTGCGCTTCGTCGGTTTCCGCCTCCGAGGTGAACCGTACCCGGAGCAGGCCGTCGCGGAGCACGGCCCCACTGATCTTCCTTCGCGCCAGCGCCATGGGCAAGGCCAGGATGCGCCGGTACGGGCCCGCGGTGATGATCAGTTCGTCGCCCTTGCGCGCCAGGTCGACCTCGCCCCGTTCGGCCCCGGGCAGGGCCAGGGTGAGCTCGTCGGCCGACAGCCGCAGCGGGGGCTCCACCGAGGGCGGCGCGAACGGGTCGCACTCGCCGTACAGCGCCTCGCCGACGGCCGCGAGCGCGTGCCGGCCGACGGGCTCGGCGGGCAGGTAGGGCACGGTGTGCACGGGCAGCGGCGCGAACGACTCCTCGGCCTCGGCCAGCAGCCGCGACTGGGCGGCCACCCAGCGGGCGCGCCACTCGTCGGCGTCCTCGCCGGGGAAGATCCGGTTGGCGATGACCGCGTCGACGCGGTACCCGTACAGGTTGAGCGAGGTGAGGGTGCGCCTGGCCTCGGCGAGCACCACCGCCTCCGGCGTGAGCACGAGGCGCACCGAGGCGTGGTCGCCGGTGAGCAGCTCGCGCACCTCCAGCAGCCCGCGGTGGAAGCGCTCGCCGGCGCTCATCACCTCCTCGCCCGGCGTGCTGACCCTGGCCACGCCGCGCACCAGCGGGGCGGCCAGCCGCATGAGCCTGCGGCCGACCGGCAGCAGCCGGTTGACGTGCCAGTCGAGCGCCTCGGGCAGGGCGAGCAGGCGCAGCGTCTCGGCGGTGGGCGCGCAGTCGACGACGATGACGTCCCAGCGGCCCTCGCGGGCGTGCTCGCGCAGCTCCAGCAGGGCGATGATCTCCTCGGCGCCGGGCAGGACGGTGATCTCCTCGGAGGTGATCTCGTCGAGGCCCAGCTCGACGAGCACGCCGCGGGCGTACTCCCGCAGCTCTCCCCAGTGGCGTTCGAGCGTGCGCTGGGTGTCGACCTGGTGCAGGTGGAGGCCCGGGGCGATCTCGCCGGGCTCGGCGGCGAGCGCGTCGGCCAGGGAGTGGGCGGTGTCGGTGGAGACGATGAGCGTCTTGAGCCCGCGCCGGGCCGCGAGGGTGGCGGTGGCGGCCGCGGCGGTGGTCTTGCCGACGCCGCCCTTGCCGGTGAAGAGCAGAACGCGCGGAGTCACCTCAACGACCTTCGACACGCTTCTTGAGACCCTTGAGCGCCGTGTCGACGATCACCTTCTCCGCCTTCCGCTTGATCATGCCGATCATGGGGACGGCGAGGCCGACGGCGAGCTCGTACGTCACCTCGACACCCCTGCCCGTGTCAGCCAGGAGGTAACGCCCGTCGAGCTCGGAGACCATCTTGCCGGGCTCGGACACGTGCCAGGTGACGCTCTCGTCGCCGTTCCAGGTGTAGGCGAGGGTGTAGGTGTCGCTGATCACGCCGGCGTCGAGCACGAACCGCACGGTCTCCGGCCTGCCGTCGGGGCCGCTGCTGAGGACCTCGGCGCTCTTGACCTGACCTGCCCATTCGGGGTACGAGGGAAGGTCCGCGATGACCGCCATCACGCGGGCGCGGTCGGCGTCGACGGTGATACTCGAACTGGTGCGATCAGCCATGGGACCAAAGTAGTGCAGAAACCCGCCTCAGCGGCGGAGCGGCCCGGGTCACCACTCGAGGACGTACGGCACGCCCCTGCCCCTGAAGTGGCCGACGTTGACGCACTCGGTGCGGCCGATGCGGGTGCGGCGGTGGAGCGGCTGGTGGACGTGCCCGAACAGGGCGTAACGGGGCTGGGTGCGCCTGATCAGCTCCAGCGTGGCCTCGCTGCCCCGCTCGAAGCGCCGGGCCACCACGTCGTAGAGCAGTTCGGGCACGGCGGGCGGGATGTGGCAGCACAGCACGTCCACCTCTCCGACCGCCTCCACCTTGGCGGCGAACTCCTCGTCGCTGATCTCGTTGGGGGTGCGGTAGTCGGTCTTGAGCCCGCCGCCGACGAAGCCGAAGCGCAGCCCGCCGATCTCCACCGTCTCCCCGTCGAGCACCCGGTGGCCGGGCCTGAGGTAGTCGCCGCCCAGGCGGGGCACGTCCACGTTGCCGTAGGTCAGGTAGGCCGGCGCGGGCATGGCGGTGAACAGCTCGGCGTACTGGGCGCGCACGTGGCGCTCGATGTGGTCGCGGGGGTCGCCGTCGAGGCTCGCCCACAGCTTGGCCGACATCGCCCTGGCCTCGTCGAAGCGCTTGGCGGTGCGCAGGGCGATGAACTCCCCGGCCCGTTCGGCGCCGAACAAATCGGCGAAGATGCCCTGGCCGTGGTCGTCGTAGTCGATGAACAGGATGAGATCACCGAGACAGATCAGCGCGTCGGCGCCGTCTCCCGCGGTCGCCAGTGCGTCGGCCCTGCCGTGTACGTCACTGACCACATGGACCCTCATGCGGGAAATCCTACGAGTTACGCCTGCTAGCGTGATGATTCGTTCCACATAACGCCTGGATGACGAAACCTACCGCTAGGTAACATATCGCGGTAACGTCCGGGTCGACCCGAAGCGTGCACCCGGAGGAGTTGATCCGTGCGCGAGTACAGCGTCCCCGTACTGGTGGATGTCCCCGCCTCTGCCTCGCTGGCCGACACCGTGTTCCAACGGGGCCGGGACGAGCCCGACCGGGTGATCATGGCACGCAAGACCGGCGACGGCTGGCCCGAGGTCACCGCGGGAGAGTTCCGCGACCAGGTGGCCGCGCTGGCCAAGGGGCTCACCGCGGCGGGCGTCGGGCACGGCGACCGGGTGGCGCTGATGTCGCGCACCCGCTACGAGTGGACGCTCGTCGACTACGCGCTCTGGACGATCGGCGCGGTCACCGTGCCGATCTACGAGACCTCCTCGGCCGAACAGGTCAGGTGGATCATCTCCGACAGCGGGGCCAAGGCCGCCTTCACCGAGCTCGACACGCACGAGCGCACGGTGCGCGAGGCGGCGCCCGGGCTGAAGGACGTCTGGCGGGTGGAGGCCGCGCTGGACGGCTCGCTCGCCCCCGGCGATGTGGACGACGCCGCCCTGGAGGAGCTCAGGTCCCGGGTGAGCGGGTCCGACCTGGCGACGATCGTCTACACCTCCGGCACCACGGGCAGGCCCAAGGGCTGCCTCATCACCCACGACAACCTGCTGTTCACCGCGCTGAACGTGCTGCGCGGGCCGCTGCGGCCGCTGTTCACCGGCGCTCCCGCCGCGCTGCTGTTCCTGCCGCTGGCACACATCTTCGCGCGGATGATCCAGGTCGTGCTGCTGGAGGCGGGCGCGATCATGGCGCACACCCCCAACATGAAGAACGTCGCGCCCGACCTCCAGGAGTTCCGGCCGACGTTCCTGCTGGGCGTGCCGCGCGTGTTCGAGAAGGTCTACAACGCCGCCGAGCAGAAGGCCATCGCGGGCGGCAAGGGCAAGATCTTCGCCCGCGCCGTCGACGTGGCGGTCGCCTGGAGCAAGGCCCGCGCCGGCGGTGGCGCCGGGCTCGGGCTGCGGCTCCAGCACGCCGTGTTCGACAAGCTGGTGTACGCCAAGCTCCGCGAGGCCACGGGCGGCCGGCTGTCGGCGGCGGTGTCGGGCGGGTCGGCGCTGGGCGACCGGCTGGGCCACTTCTTCCGCGGCGTCGGCATCGAGGTGTTCGAGGGCTACGGCCTGACCGAGACGTCCGCCCCGTGCTCGGTCAACCTGCCGGGCGGCAACAAGATCGGCACCGTGGGGCGGCCGCTGCCCGGCGTCACCCTGCGCGTCGCCGACGACGGCGAGATCCTGGCCAGGGGACGCAACGTCTTCACCGGCTACTGGAACGACGACCGGGCCACAGGCGAGGTCCTCGACGCCGAGGGCTGGTTCCACACCGGCGACGTGGGCGAGCTGGACGACGACGGCTACCTGCGCATCACCGGGCGCAAGAAGGAGATCCTGGTGACGGCCGCGGGCAAGAACGTCGCCCCCGGCCCGCTGGAGGACGCGCTGCGCGCGCACCCGCTCGTCTCCCAGGCGATGGTGATCGGCGACGGGCGGCCGTTCGTCAGCGCGCTCGTCACCCTCGATCCCGAGGCGCTGGAGCCGTACGCCCCGGCCACGGCCGCGGAGCTGCGCACCGACCCGCGCGTGCTGGCCGAGGTGCAGGGCGCGGTCGACCGGGCCAACAGCATGGTGTCCAAGGCCGAGCAGATCAAGAAGTTCACCGTGCTGGCCGCGGACATCACCGAGGAGAGCGGTCACCTGACCCCGACGCTCAAGGTCAAGCGGGGTGTCGTGATGCGCGACTTCGAGGCCGACATCGAGGCGCTGTACGCCACGAAGGGCTGATCAAGCCCCACAAACGCCACTCCCGCAACTCACGATCACCCGGAAGGCCGCCAGGACGCCCTGGCGGCCTTTTGGCATATGTCCGTTGACAGTTTGAAAAGTTGGCTTTTCGATGAAGGGTGATCGAACTCGGGGGAATCTGAGGGTCCGGCCAAGGAGGAACCACCATGGACCACCGTCCGCCGATCTCCCGCCGCAATCTGCTGCTCGGCACGGCCGCCGCCTTCGGCGTGCCCGCCGTGCTGGCAGGATGCGGCGGCTCCGAACAGCCGAGCCCCGGCAGCACCTCCGGCAACCTCGGCGCAGTCACCCTGGGATCCAACGCCTCCGACGAGGTGCCGAAGAAGTCGCTCGCCACCGTGATCGAGAAGTTCACCCAGGCGAGCGTGCGGATCAACACCGTCGACCACAACACCTTCCAGGAGAACATCAACCGCTACCTCAGGGGCACGCCCGACGACGTGTTCACCTGGTTCGCCGGCTACCGGATGCAGTTCTTCGCCGAGCAGGGCCTGGCCACCGACATCTCGGACGTGTGGCAGGAGATCGGCGGCGACTACACGCAGGCGTTCAAGGACGCCTCCACCGGCGTCGATGGCAAGCAGTACTTCATCCCGTTCACCTACTACCCGTGGGCGGTCTTCTACCGCAAGAGCGTGTGGGAGGAGAAGGGCTACGAGCCGCCCAAGACGCTCGACGAGCTGACCGCGCTGGCCAAGAAGATGCAGGGCGACGACCTCGTCCCGATCGCGTTCGCCGACAAGGACGGCTGGCCCGCCATGGGCACGTTCGACATCATCAACATGCGGATGAACGGCTACGACTTCCACATCTCGCTCATGGCGGGCAAGGAGTCGTGGACGGACCCGCGGGTCAAGCAGGTGTTCGACACCTGGCGCGGGCTGATGGAGTATCACCAGCCGGCGTCGCTGGGCCGCACCTGGCAGGAGGCCGCGCAGTCGCTGGTGCAGAAGAAGAGCGGCATGTACCTGCTCGGCATGTTCGTGGCCCAGCAGTTCCCCGAGGAGGACCTGGCCGACCTGGACTTCTTCACCTTCCCGGAGATCAACCCCACCTACGGCACCGACTCCATCGACGCCCCCATCGACGGCTACATGGTCTCCGCCAAGGCCAAGAACGTCGACGGGGCCAAGGCGCTCGTCAAGCACCTCGCCCAGGCGTCGTCGCAGGACATCGCCACCGAGCTGGACCCCGGCACCCTCGCGGCCAGCTCCAAGGCCGACACCAGCGGCTACAGCGCGCTGCAGAAGCGCGGCGCCGAACTGGTGTCGCAGGCCTCGCACATCGCCCAGTTCCTCGACCGTGACACGCGGCCGGACTTCGCCTCCACGGTGATGATCCCGTCGCTGCAGTCGTTCGTCGACAAGCCCGCCGAGATCGACTCCTTACTCACGAGCATCGAACAGCAGAAGGCCAACATCTTCCGCTGATGACCGTCAAGACCCGTCGCTACTCCGCCCGTGACGTGACCGTGCTGGTCATCGGGGTGGGGGTGGCCGTCATCGTCAACGTGGGCCTCATCTGGGGGCCCACGCTGGCCTCCGTCGCCCTGTCCGCCACCGACTGGAACGGCTTCGGGCCGATCGAGTGGATCGGCGGGCGGAACTACTCCGACCTGGCCGGCGAGTATCCGCCGTTCTGGTCGGCCGTCCGCAACAACATCCTCTGGCTGGTCTTCCTCGGGCTGGTCGCGACCCCGTTCGGGCTGTTCTGCGCGGTGCTGCTGGACCGGCGGCTGCGCGGCTCGCGCTTCTACCAGAGCGCCCTGTACATGCCGGTCGTGCTGTCGCTGGCGGTGGTCGGGTTCATCGCCCAGCTCGTCTACTCGCACGACTACGGCGTGCTGAACGCCGTCACCGGGCTGTCGGCCGACTGGCTCGGCGACCGGTCGATCAACATCTGGGTGGTCATGGTGGCGGCGGCCTGGCGGCACGTCGGCTACGTCATGATCATCTATCTGGCCGGGCTGAAGGCGGTGGACCCGGCGCTCAAGGAGGCCGCCGCCATCGACGGGGCCAACGAGAGGCAGGCGTTCTTCCGGGTGGTGTTCCCGACGCTGCGGCCGGTCAACGTGATCGTGCTGGTGATCACGGTGATCGAGGCGCTGCGCGCGTTCGACATCGTCTACGCCATCAACAAGGGCAGGAACGGGCTCGAACTGCTGTCGGTGCTGGTCACCGAGAACATCGTGGGCGAGGCCAGCCGGATCGGGTTCGGCTCGGCCATCGCGGTGATCCTGCTGGTGATCTCGCTCGGGTTCATCGTCACCTACCTGTCGCAGCTGTTCAGGGAGGAACGATGACGCTGACCGCGCCCGTCGGCACCAGCCCGGAACGCGAGGCGGCGCCGCCGCCCCGGCGCGGGGCCCGGCCGCTGCGCTGGCTGCTGCACGCCTTCCTGGCGGTGGTGGCCCTCGGCTGGCTGATGCCGCTCCTGCTGGCCGTGTACGCGTCGCTGCGCCCGTACGACGAGACCGCCCGCCTGGGCTACTTCTCGCTGCCCGAGCAGCTCACGCTCGACTACTACGGGCAGGCGTGGAGCCAGGCCGAGCTGCCCCGCTACTACCTGAACACGCTGATCATCGTGATCCCGGCGCTGGTGCTGACGCTGTTCCTGGCCTCGTTCGTGGCGTTCGCCATCGCGCGGGCGCGCATCCCCGGCCGCAAGACGCTGCTCATCGTGTTCACCGCGGGCAACCTGCTGCCGCCACAGGTCCTCATCACCCCGCTGTACTCGCTCTACACGCTGATCCCGCTGCCCGCGTGGCTGTCGGACTCGCAGTCCCTGTACGACTCGTACCTGGGGCTGATCCTGATCCACGTGGCGTTCCAGTTCGGGTTCTGCGTGTTCGTCATCGCGAACTTCATGCGCACGATCCCCGAGGAGATCTCCGAGGCGGCGCTGGTCGACGGGGCGAGCCTGTGGCGCCGCTACTGGACGCTGACGCTGCCGCTGTGCAGGCCCGTGCTGGCGGCGCTGGGCACGCTGCAGTTCACCTGGATGTACAACGACTTCCTGTGGGCGCTGGTGCTCATGGTGTCGGGCGACAAGCTGCCCGTCACCTCGGCGCTGAACAACCTGCGCGGCCAGTTCTTCACCGACTACAACCTGCTGGCCGCCGGATCGGTGCTGGTGGCGCTGCCGACGCTGATCGTGTTCCAGCTGCTGCACAAGCATTTCGTGGCCGGGCTGACGCTCGGCTCGACGAAGGGATGAATCAGAGCAGGGCGTGGAAGCGGGCGGCGACCCGGTCCCAGGACCACTCGCCGACGACCCAGTCGCGGCCGGTCTCGCCCATCTTCCGCGCCTGCTCGGGACGGGTCAGCAGCTCGACGACGGCGCGGGCCGCGGGGGCCGGGTCCGCGCCGTCGACGACCAGGCCGGTCTCGCCGTCGCGTACGGCCTCGGGCGCGCCGCCCGAGCGGCCGGCCACGACCGGCAGGCCGGTCGCGGCCGCCTCCAGGAACACGATGCCGAGCCCCTCCACGTCGATCCCGCCCCATCGGGTACGGCACGGCATGGCGAAGACGTCGGCGGCGGCGTAGTAGCCGGGCAGGTCGGCGGCCGGGACGGTGCCGGTGAAGACGATCGACGGGTGCCCGCCGGCCAGCTTCTCCAGCGCGCGCCGGTGCGGCCCGCCGCCGACCAGGAGCAGCACGGCGTCCGGCACCGCGCCGAGCACCTCCGGCCAGGCCCTGATGAGCCGGTCCTGGCCCTTGCGCGGCACCAGCCTGGACACGCACGCCACCACCGGCCTGCCCGCCAGCCCCAGCTCCGCCTTGGCCGCCCCCGGGTGGAACAGGCCGGTGTCGACGCCGGGCGCGAGCCGTACCAGCTTGTCCTGCGGGATGGCCCGGGCCAGCCGCGCGCGCGTGTACTCGCCCAGGTAGGTGACCACGTCGGCGTGCGCGCCGATGCGGCGCAGCACCGCGCGGAAACCTGGCGCGCTCGCCCACGACGCCTCGTGGCCGTGGGTGAGCATCACCACGCGCCGCGCGCCCGCCGCGCGCAGGCGCGGCGCGAGCAGGCCGAGCGGCGCCGCCGCGCCGAACACGACGGTGTCCGCGCCGTGCCCGGCCACCAGCTCGGCCGCCGTACGGGCGACGGACGGGACGGGCAGCATGAGCCGCCCGGGGTGACGGACGACGGGGTACGGCTGACGGCGGTCGAACTCGGCGCACCCGCGCCAGGCGGGGGCGTAGACGACCGCGCCCGGGGTGCGCTGGGCCAGGCCGTGCACGAACGACTGGATGCCGCCCGGGCGGGGCGGGAAGTCGTTGGTGACGAAGACGACTCGGGTCACGGGCCGGGGACGCCGTTCAGCTTCGCCCAGGAGCGGGCCATCGCGATCCGTTCCGGTGCCGTGGGATGGGAGGCATAGAGCACATATTCCACTGCATCGGGCGACAAGTCGGAAATATTGGCTGTTGCCAGGCGTTTTTGCATCGCGGCGAACGTGACCGGATCCCGCGTCAGGTTCAGGGCGTGGGCGTCGGCCCTAGCCTCGATGTGGCGGCTGACGAAGTTCTGCGCGGGGCCGGACAGGAACGTCGCCAGCGTCATCAACCCCAGGATCGCGCCCGCCGCGCGCCAGTCGGCGATCGACGTGACCCCGGCGCGCCGGCGTACCGGCCCGAAGACCAGGAACAGCAGGATCGCGCCGAGCGCCGCGCCCAGCGCGCCGACGAGCGTGCCGTAGAGCACGTCGTTCTCCCCCGCGTGGCCCAGCTCGTGCGCCACCACCAGCTCGACCTCGGGCTGCGGGGCCTTGAGCAGGTTGTCGTAGACCACGATGCGGCGGGTGGCGCCGAACCCGGACACGTAGGCGTTCAGCGCGGTGGTGCGGCGGGAGGCGTCGGCCACCAGCACGTCCTCCACCGGCACCCCGTCGCGCTCGGCCATCGCCAGCAGGTTCGTCCGCAGCGGGCCTTCGGGCATGGACCTGAAGTCGTTGAACACCGGCTCGAACACCACCGGGTAGACGAAGGAGGCCGCCACGGTGAGCGCGAACGCCCCCGCCGCGGCGGGGATCCACCAGCGCCTGAACCGCCGGGCCAGCGCCACCACCGCCACGACCATCACGCCCAGCAGAGCCGTGTTGATGGCGATGCTCTTGAGCCGGTCGCCCGTCCAGGACGCCCAGTCCTGCGTGGAGAGGCCGTAGTCGCGCAGCACGGTCTCGAACCAGACGCCGAGCGGCCAGCGCAGCGCCTCCTCGACGACCGTGAGCACGAGCACCCCCAGCAGGACCCGCACCCACCACGGCCCGCGCAGCACCCCGAGGATTCTGGCGCCCAGCGGGGTGGCGACGAGCAGGCCCGCGAACACCAGCGTCAGGCCGAGCGACAGGTAGCCGGGCATGCCGGTGGCCGCGTCGAACGCCTGCGCGCGGGCGATCTGCCCGGCGGTGAAGTCCGCGGCCGGGTCGGCGGCCACCTCCGGCGCCCCCGGCAGCGCCTGCCACGGCGTCGTCAGCCCCACCACCACGAGGATCCCGACCCCCAGCACGACCCCGGCCACCCCAGCCTGCCGCCGCCCCCTCCGGCCAGCCCCACCGTCCTTGGGCTCCGGCCCGCCGTCCGTTGGGGGCGTCTGTCCGTCATCCGGGCGCGGACCGTTCTCGTGGGCGGATTCGCCGCCGGATCGGGTCCCGGCCTGCTCGCCCGCGGCGGCGTTCCTGTCGTGGCCGTCGTCCACTTCGCGTCCTCTCACCCCAGCTGGTCCCGCACGTACGCGCGCCACCCCCGGGTCAGGCCGCCGAGCGTGAGCCCCCGCGCGGCGAGTGCCCGGTCGGTGCCGACACTCTGGGCATCACGGTAGAGCCTCACCAGAGTCCCCTCGCCCGCGCTCTCGGCCAGGAACCGACACGCCAGCCACGCCTCCTGGTACGCCCGCGCCAGCGCGTCCCCCCGGGAGCCGAAGTCACCGGCCCCGGGCAGCTCGTCCGGCAGCCGCCCCGCCCGCACCTCGGCCGCCAGTTCGGCCGCCGCCACGGTGACCGCCAGCCCCGCGTCCCGATAGGCCACGTAGTCGGCGAATCCCTCGTACAGCCAGCCGGGCAGCCCGTCGGTGCCAGCGGCGACGTGCGTGAGCTCATGGGCGAGCACCACGTCCCTGCCGGTCGGGTTGAGCCGCGCGAAACCCTCGGGCACCACGATCACCCGCCGCCCGTCGGCCACCGCCGCCAGCCCGCGCACGTCGGCGACGCCGGCCAGCCGCGCGGCCTGCTCTCCTGACGCGGGCACCAGCACCAGCGGGCGCACGGGCCGGCCCAGCACGCCCGACACCCGTCGCCCCGCCGCGTCGGCCCGCCGCGCCAGATCGGCCAGCAGCCCGGGATCGGCCCGCTGCCCGGCGACCAGCGCCCGCTCGCCGCGCGCGACGCCCAGCTCGCCCCGCCACAGCTCCCGCACCCCGGCCAGCTCGTCGGGCACCCCGGCGGACCACGACTCCGGCGCCGCCCCGCCGGCCGCGGCCACGGCGAGGACCAGCCCCGTCACCACCGCTCGACGGCCCACGATCCCGGACATGCTGTCCGATGCTAGCGGCGGGACGCCCGTCCCACGCATCACGAAGGCCCCGCCCCCAGTCAGGGGCGGGGCCTTCGCGATCGGTCACAGACCGGGGCGTACCGCGCCGGCGAACGACGACTTGCGCCATCCGTTCAGCTTCTCGACGCGCACCGTCTTGCCCGAGCTCGGCGAGTGCACCATCTTGCCCTTGCCGATGTACATGCCCACGTGGCCGAGCCCGCGGAAGAACATCAGGTCACCCGGCTTCAGGTTCTTGTAGGAGACCTTCTTCCTGATGCCCGCGAACTGGCTGTTCGTCACGCGCGGGATCTTGACCCCGGCCTTCCGCCAGGCGAACTGGACGAGACCTGAGCAGTCGAAGGCGTGCGGCCCGGTGGCCCCGTAGCGGTACGGGTCACCGATCTGCTTCTTGGCCACCGCGACGGCCTTGTGGGCCTTCACCTTCTGGCGGGCCGCCTTCGCCTGCTTCTTGGACAGGACCTTCTTCGAAGTCGCCTTCTTGGAAGCAGTGGTCTTGACGGCCTCGACCGTCGTCACCGAAGCTCCGGCCGGGGCGATCACCGTGTCCGCCTGCGCCGCCGGGACGTGGAGGGCCAGCCCTCCGGCCGTCACGGTCATGCTGAGCGCCACGCCACTGACGGCAAGGCGAGACAGACGGGGGTTCTTAGGGGAGGTAGACAGGATTGCTCCTTGAGTCTTCCACGAACGCCTACCGGGTTAGCTGACGGATTCGGGCCTGGAAGTCGCCCTACGGCGCGTCGCCGCGCCGATTCACCCCTGATCCCGCCCTGAAATGACGGGATCTATGGTTCCCCGGCTCCGTGCCTCCTGGCTGCACGGATTCGGCAGGCCACCACCCGGGTGAAGGTTCCCGGAGATGCGGCGGTGACCGGCGGATTCTTGTTCGTCCACGTCGCGGCGCCGGCGGCGCGGCGGCGATGGCCGGCGGCGGGCATGGAGTGTCCGCCGCGACGCCAGAACCTACGCCTGAAGTCATGGGCTGGCAAAGGCACGGTAAGCACATGACGATCTGACAAGCCCGCTGTCAGACCCGCGGATCCCTGCTGGCAAGCCAGTCCCGTTACCCAGATGTGACCATACTCACACTTGCCGCCCTGACGATGTGTCAGAGCCCTTCTGTCACATCAGTCACAGACGTTTCAGCGGCTCACGGGCGTACCGCGCCGACGAGCCGGCGCCCGTACGCGGAGAGCGGGACGACCTTGACCACGTCACCGGTCTGCGGCGCGTGCACGATCTTGCCGTTTCCCGCATAGATGCTCACGTGGCCCAGCCCCTCGCTGAAGATGAGGTCACCGGGCTCCAGGGCGTCCAGCGACACCCTCCGGCTCGCGCCCCAGGCCCACTGCTGCCACGTCGTACGCGGCAGGGAGACGCCGGCCGCGCGCCACGAGGCCTGCGTCAGGCCGGAGCAGTCCCAGCCGCCGGGGCCGGTGCCGCCGAACTGGTAGGGCTTGCCGATCTGCGCGTACGCGAAGTTGAGCACCGCCGCCGCGCTCCCCGAGGCGGGGCCGGTGTACTTGACGCCGGTGCTGTTCGGGTCGCCGACGCGGTAGGCCCCGAGGCGGTTGAGCAGCTTCTTCTGCTGGGCGATCAGCTTCTCGATCTCGGAGCGCTCCTTCTTGACCTTGTCGCGCTCCTCGTCGGCCTCGCCCAGAGCCTCCTGGGCCTTGTCACGCTCGGTCTTGAGCCCGCGGTTCTCCCGGTCGAAGGCGGCCAGCCTGCCGGCGCGGTCGGCGGTCAGCCGCTCCGTCAGCGCCATCTGGTAGAGCAGGTCACCCGGGTTCTCGGCGGTCACCATGGTCGGCATCGAGGTCAGGTCGCGGCCCATCTTGTAGCCGTCGACGGCCATCGTGACGACCTGCTGGCGCAGCTCGGCGACGGTGGCGAGCTTGCGCTTGTAGCCGGCGTTGAGCTTGTCGTAGCGCTTCTTGGCGGCCTTGTAGTTCTCCGTCGCCGTGTTGTAGCGATCGACGACCTTGTCGGCCTTGTCGTTGAGCTTCTCGAGCTTGGCCTTGGCCTGACTGATCGTCGGTTGCGGGTCGGCGGCCACTCCTCCCGTGGGGAGAGTGATCAGCCCGATCACGAGACCCGCGGCCAGTGGCGCCCGGCCCAACCTCACAGCTCGCCTCCCAGGGGGAATACATCTGGGGCGAAATAGTACAGAAGTGGAAGGTGAGGTCTCACCCAAACACTGATTTGTAATCTAGGCGCGGCCGAGCCTGCGCAGCAGCAAAGCAGACGAAACGGGTCTGGCTCCCATGCGCCGGACGGATTCGGCCACCTCGCGGTCGGAGGAGACCACGGCCATGGCGCGGCCCGGCGGCTCGGCGCGTACGAGCTGGCGGATCAGGTCGTCGGCGATCTCCCCCGGCGCGCTGAACAGCACCCGCACCCCGCGCGGCGCGACGACCTGCACCGGCGCGTTCAGCTCCGCGCCGTCGAACACCACGGTCACCTCGACCCTGGTCTGCGCGACCAGGCCGCCGAGCCCGGTCATCAGCCGGTTGCGCTGGTCGGCCAGCGTGAGAGTGCCGTAACCGGTCTTGGTCACGTTGTAGCCGTCTATGATCAGATGGACCTGCGGCAGGGCGAGGAGCTGGTCGAGCAGCTGCGGGTCGTCGTCGGCCAGTGCGCGGGCCGGCACCCCCCGCACGCCCGGCGTCTCCCCGGCGACGGCGGCCACCGAGTCGGCGGGCCTGGAGATGGTGGTGGGCAGCGCCAGCTCCCTGCGCAGCCCGGCGGAGGCGTCCTGCAGCGCGTCGAGCAGCACCCGTATGCGGGCGTCCTCGATGCTGCGCCCCTCGCGGGCGGCCCTGCGCGAGGCTTCGAGCTGTTTCTCCACGTCGGCCAGGCGCTCGCGCAGCCGGCGCAGCTCGGTCTCACCGGCGCTGCCGGCGGCCGTGGCCGCGGCCCTGGCGTCCTGGGCGGTCTGTTCCATCGCCTCGGCCCGCTGCACGGCCGCCTTCGCCCGCTCCCGGGCGTCGTGGAGCTTGCGGCGCAGGTCGGAGTTCTCCCCCCGGGCGGCCTTGAGCTGCTCGCGCAGCCGGTCGACCTCCTCCTTGGCCGCCGACTTCTGCGCGGCGAGCTGCTCGCGCAGCCGGGACACGACCTCCTCGCGCTCCGCGCCCTCGGCGGCGGCGGCGTTCCTCTCCAGGTCGGTCCTGGCGGCCTCGATCATCTCCTCCCACCCCGGCGGGCGGGTGAGGTAGGCGGCCGCGGCGACGAGCACGGGATCGGCGGCCGGCGGGACGTTGCCCTCGGCCAGCGACGAGACGAGCTCCGGCCACCCGGCGGTCACGTGCTCCGCGACGGCCACGCGGAAGTCCTTGTCGTTCTCCAGCTGGGCGGCGATGGGCGCGCCACCCAGGCGGGCACGCTTGCGCGGATCGAACTTGGCGATGCCGCGCAGCGGCGGCGGGACGGCGGCGGCGGGCATCGAGCCGAGAACCTGGGCGGCCAGGTCGACGACGTTGAGTCGCACCTGCTCGGGAAGCGGGCGAGACAGGCCTTCACCCGCTGAGCTCATCCCACTGTCCCTTCATGACATGCTCTTTCAGACAAGGGTACGGCTGCCGGGTACCTGTCCGTAACGGGCATCCTTTTCCGGGTAAGCGCTCGGTCCCGCGGCCGTTTCCACCCCCTGCCCCAGCGCCGACCTGCGAGGCGTCTCCTCGGGAACTCGGGCGCGTCCTCTCGCGCCGTCCGGACGAGGCGAGCGGTTCCGACGGTGCGTGTGTGGCCCGTACCTGCGTGGAGTCACTCCCGTACGGGACCGGCCCGCAAGGGAAAGGCCGGGCAAAACCTGGAACTCCAGGACGTGCGTCAGAGACTGGCGTCGTAGACCAGCAGGGCCACCTGCACCCTGTTGTTCAGTTCGAGCTTCGTCAGGATGCGCGAGACGTGCGCCTTGACCGTGGGGACGCTCATGAACAGCTCGCGCCCGATCTCCGCGTTGGACCTGCCCCGCCCCACGGCCAGCGCCACCTCCCGCTCGCGCTCACTGAGCCGGCCGATCAGGGCCCTGGCCCGGTCCGCGCGGCCACCGGCGCCGCCGTTGGAGACGTGGGCGATGAGCTGCCGGGTCACGGCGGGCGACAGGATCGGCTCCCCCGCCGCCACCTTCCTGATGGCGGCCACCAGCTCGACGGGCGGGATGTCCTTGAGCAGGAACCCGGCCGCGCCCGCGCGCAACGCCCGCAGCACCTGCGCGTCGGCGTGGAACGTGGTCAGCACGAGGACCTCGGGCGGCGACTGGGCGGCGCGCAGCGCCTCGGTCGCGGTCAGCCCGTCGACGTCCGGCATCCGGATGTCCATCAGCACCACGTCCGGCCGGTGCCGGGCGACCATCGCCGGCACCTCGGCGCCGTCGCCCGCCTCACCGACGATCGCGATGTCGCCGGCGCCGCCGAGGATCATCGACAGCCCTGCCCGGACGAGCGCGTCGTCGTCGACGATCAGCACCCTGACCGGCCGCGCCCCTGGCGTCGTCATCCGTCCTGCCACCAGCCCTTCACCAGCGCCTCCCCGCCCCTCGCCGTCATGTCCGCGCCGGCCAGGGTAGCCAGGCGCGGACCACGTACTCACCCTCAGGGGTCGGGCCGTGCTCCAGCCGCCCGCCCGCCAGCGCGGCGCGCTCCGTCAGGCCGATGAGCCCGGCCCCGGCGCCGGGGATCTGGACGCCGGGGATGCGGGGGCCGTGGCGCGCGGGCAGCCAGTTGCGCACCTCGGCCGACACCCCCTCACCCGGCCCACCGGTGACGGTCACGGTGACCGGTGCGCCCGCCGCGTGTTTGCGCGCGTTGGTGAGCGCCTCCTGGACGATGCGGTAGAGGTTGCGCCCCGGCTTCTCCGGCACCTCGCCGGCCTTGAGTCGCAGGCTCACGTCCATGCCCGCCTGCTCGCACTCCGCCACCAGCGCGGGCAGGTCGGCGAGCGTGGGCTGGGGCCGGTCGGGAACCTCCGCGTCCGCATCGTGGTGACGCAGCACGCCGATCACCTCACGCAGGTCCTGCAGCGCGAGGTGGGCGCTGGCCCTGATGGCCCCGGCGGCCCTGGCGACCTCGTCGGGAGGCGCGCCGGGCCGGAACTCCAGCGCGCCCGCGTGCAGGCTGAGCATGGACAGCCGGTGCGCGAGCACGTCGTGCATCTCCCTGGCGATCCGCTCCCGCTCCAGCCGCTTGGCCTCCTCGGCGGCTCCGTCGGCCCGCTGCCTGAGCGACCAGATGAGCTGGCGCCTGGCCCGGACGACGATGCCCCAGGCGAAGGTGGTCAGCACGATCGCGAGGGCGAGGATCGCGTACGTCGGCCCGCCGAGATCCACGTCCGGGCGGAGGAAGTAGAACGGCACGATCACGAGCAGCCCGAGCCCGGCGATCGTGCCGGAGATCTTGAACGGCCGGTGCACCGCCACCGTGAACAGCGCCACCACGGACGCCCCGCCGACCATCTCGAAGTAGCCCGAGGCCACGGTGGTGACGAGCGCGAGGCCGACCGGCCAGCGGCGGCGCAGCCACACCGACAGGCAGGAGATCACGCCCACCACCTGTTCCGCGGCCACCAGCGGCGTCGGCCCGTCGATCTCCAGCGCGGTCATCAGAGTGAGCCCGCAGGCCAGCAGGAACATGGCGATGTCGACGATCCAGTCACGGGTGGAGCGCCGCACCGGCCCGCCCCCGCCGCCGTCGCCGAGCAGCACGGACGGGAGCACCCATCGGTACTCCTGGTGCGGCTCGCTCGTCGGGGTCACGTCTCACGAGGTTAGGCGCTACCGATGGCGATCGAACAGCGACCAAAGTCGATGGCGCGCGAGCCCTCGGGCCGACGCGCGGGTCCGCGGGGCTCGGCCACCCTTGACGGCCATGGACGTGGTTGTCGATGCGCGCGAGACCGCGCTGCGCCCGCCCCGCGACCAGGCGGATCCCCGGGCGGTGTCCTGGTGGACGGTGCAGTGGCTGCTGTTCATGCTGCCGATCGGCGGGAGCGCGGTCGCGGCGTTCTGGTTCCTGACCGACCGGCCGTTGTGGCTGGGCGTGGCGGCGACGGCCTCCGCGGTGGGATGCCTGGCGGTGGCTCTGGTGGCACCGCACGCGTACTACCGGGTCCAGCGCTGGGAGGTCACCGGCGAGGCGGTCTACACGCGCAGGGGCTGGCTGACCCACACCTGGCGGGTGGCGCCGATGTCGCGCGTCCAGACGGTCGACACCGCGCGGGGGCCGGTGCAGCGGCTGTTCGGGCTGGCGGACGTCACGGTGACCACGGCCTCGGCGGCGGGCGCCGTCAGGATCGAGGGCCTCGACGAGGCCGTGGCCGCCTCGTTGGCCGCCCGCCTGACAGCCGTCACCCAGTCCACCCCGGGCGACGCCACATGACTCCCGGGCCCGCGCGCACGGAGGGATGTGACATGGGCGAGACCGTCGTGCCCGAGCCGGAGGAGGAGTGGCAGGAGTGGCAGGAGCTGCCTCGCGGCAACCTGCGGGCGGCCGCTGTCAAGTCCCTGGCCGTCGCGGTGCCCGCGGTGACGGTGCCGGCGCGCGTGCTGGCAGGGCTGGACTGGCCACCGGGCGCGGTCGTCGCGGCCTGCGCCGGGGACCTGGTGGGCGGGGCCGTTCTGGCCGGTGCTCGGGGCGGCGGTGGTGGCCGCGGCGCCGGTCGCGCTCTGGCTGGCGGCCGACGCCTACCGGGCGCGGCTCGCGGCGAGGTTCTGGAGCTGGCGGCGCGTGCGGCCCCCGGCCTGCTGGAACCGTTCCTGATCCGGCGCCCGGGGCCACGGTCACAAGATCACAAGTAGGTCACGGCTCAGGGGGTGGGACGGAGACGGCGGTGAGCCGCGCGGCTCCCCCACTCCTGCCCGCCCAGGCCCCTGTGCTGGGCGGCTCTGCTCGCGCGGCTCACGTGTCGCCTGCCGGCACCACGGTATGCGGCGTGCTTGCAGCGGACTTGCGAGGTCGTTGACGGTTGACGTCAAGCCGCCCCCCGGAGGATGATCCGCGCGTGGTGCCCCCACCTGCCATCTCCTGTCGCGCGCTCTCCTGCGTCGTCGCGGGCAGGAAACTCATCGACGACCTCACACTCGAACTGGACGAGGGCGAGCGGGTCGCGCTCATGGGCCCGTCCGGCTCAGGCAAGACGACGCTGCTCACGACGCTGGCCGGGCTGGCGCCGCCCGCCGAGGGGCGCGTCCTGGTGGGCGGCGTGCCGCTCGACGAGCAGCCGGAGCTGCGGGCCGGCCTGGCCCTCGTCTTCCAGTCGTACGGTCTGCTGAGCCTGCTGACGGCGGCGGAGAACGTGGAGGTGGCGCTGCGCGCGGCGGGCCGGCCGCCGCGTGAGGCGATGCGGCTGGCGGCGGCGGCGCTGGAGCGGCTGCGGGTGGCCAGGTTCGCCGATCACCTGGTGGAGGAGCTGTCCGGCGGGCAGCAGCAGCGGGTGGCCGTGGCCAGGGCGCTGGCGCTGCGCCCCAAGGTGCTGCTGGCCGACGAGCCGACCGCCGAGCAGGACGCGGTCCACCGCGAGGTGGTGCTGGACGAGCTGCTCGCCGTCGGCGCGGACGGCACCACGCTGGTGATCGCCACCCACGACCCGGAGGTGGCCGAACGCTGCGACCGGGTCGTCGAGCTGCGCGCGGCGGTCCACCGATGAGCATGGTGCGCTGCGACGGGATCGTGCAGATCTACCGGGCACAGGACGTCGAGGTGGTGGCGCTGCGCGACGTCGACCTGGTGATCGACCCCGGCGAGACGGTGGCGCTGCTGGGCCCCTCGGGCGCGGGCAAGTCGACGCTGTTGTGGCTGCTCGCGGGGCTGCTGCGGCCCAGCGCCGGCCGGCTGTGGCTCGACGGGACCGACGTGGGCCGGCTCGACCAGCGCGGGCTCGACCGGCTGCGGGCGTCGCGCATCGGCGTGGTCCTGCAGAACCCGTCGCGCAACCTGATCGGCTACCTCCCGGCCGCCCAGAACGTCGCGTTCGCCCAGCGCGCGGTGAAACGCGACCGGCGCCGGGTCCGTGACCTGCTGGCCCGCGTCGGGCTGGGAGACGTCGGCGACCGGCCCGCGGGCCGGATGTCGGGCGGCGAGCAGCAGCGGCTGGCGCTGGCCGTGGCGCTGGCCAACTCCCCCAGGCTGCTGCTGGCCGACGAGCCCACCAGCCAGCTCGACGCCGGTTCCGGGCAGCGGGTGATCGATCTGATCAAGGAGTCCGCCGAGGCCGAGGGCACCACGGCGGTGGTGGTGACGCACGACCCGGGCGTCAGCGAGGCGCTGGGCCGCACGGTGACGATCAGGGACGGCCGGGTCGGCGCCGAGGGCCGTCACGGCGAGGACTTCGTGGTGGTCGGCAGGGAGGGCGCGGTGCAGGTGCCGCCCGAGTACCACCACCTGCTGCCCCCCGGTTCCATGGCCAGGATCGAGGCGGTGGAGGACGGGGTCGTGCTGCGAAGGGTGGAGCCGTGATCCTGCGAGGCCTGTGGGAACGCCGCACGCTCGCCCTGGTGGTGCTGCTGATCGCGGTCGTGCCGATCGCCTCGGCCGCCGTGGCGCCGATCTACTCGGCGGGCGCGCTGACCACGATCGTCCGCGACGCGATACGCGAGGCGCCGGTGGAAGGCCGCGGCTGGCGCTACACCACGTCCGGCGGCACTATCGAGCCCAAGGTGGCCGGCTTCACGGCGGGCGCCGGCTTCACCGACCCGCCGGTGTTCGGCATGGAGGTGTCCAGCGGCAGCGCCGACCAGGACGACCGTCGCGCGTACACGGTGGTGTGGCAGGACGGCCAGTGCGAGCACCTGGAGCCGGCCCGGGGGCGCTGCCCCGCCGCCGCCGGGGAGGTGATGGCCAGCGAGGCGTCCGGGCTGGAGACCGGCGACGTCGTGCGCCTGAGGTCGCTCCGGTCCGCGCGTCCGGGCTCGGCCACGCTGGAGACGGCCCCGCTGGAGGTCGTCGGCGTCTACCGGCCGGGCGACCCCGCGGACCCGTTCTGGTTCGGCAGGACACTGTTCGACCCGCAGGGGCAGCCCAGCCAGAACAAGGCGGACGCGCTGTTCACGGCGCGCGAGACCCGCTCCGTCACCTACTACGTCGGCTCGGGCCTCGGGGAGCAGGCCTGGACCGACTACGCCCTGATCCGCGTCAATCCGGACCGGCTGACCGGCACGGACCTGCCGTTGCTGGCGGAGATGCAGGCGCTGGCCGAGGCCACGGGCCGGACCACCGACGCCATCGTGTTCTCCCGGATGGCCGACACGCTGCGGACGATGAACGCCAACGCCGGCACGCTGGGCGTGCCCGCGCTGCTGGTGGCGGCGCAGCTCGTCGGGCTGGGCTGGCTGCTGCTGTTCCAGACGGTCGGCGACCTGGTGCGCGCCCGGGGGCCGGAGATCGCGCTGGCCAGGCTCCGCGGCCACGGCAGGGTGCGGGTGTGGCGGTTCGCGCTCGCCGAGCCGTTGCTGCTGCTCCTGCTGGCGGTGCCGCTGGGCCTCGCGGCGGGGTTCGCGGCGGCGAGCCTGATGATCGGCGCGCTGCTGCCCGCGGGCGTCCCCACCACGTTCCCGCCGGCGGCGGTCGCGGCCGGGCTGGCGGCCACGCTCGGCGGGGTGCTGGCCGCGACCGCGTCGGCCTGGCGCGTCGCCACCCGGCCGGTCACCGAGGAGTGGCGGCGCACGCCGCGCAGGAGCGCCCGCGGCTGGGCGCTGGACGCGGTGGTGCTGGCCGTGACGGCGCTGGGGCTGACGGAGCTGCTGGCGGCCGGTGTGATCACCGATGCCTCCGGGGAGAGCGCCGGCGCGATGGCCGTGCCCGGGCTGATGGCGCTCGGCGTCGCGCTGCTGGCCAGCCGTGTGCTGCCGGTGGCGAGCGGGTGGCTGTTCGGTCTCACCCGGCGGCGCGGCGGGCTGGGGCCCTTCCTGGCGCTGCGCCAGGTGGCCAGGGGTCCCGTGACGGCGGGCAGTGTGATCGTCCTGGGCACCGCGTTCGGGCTGGCCACCTTCGCCGTGGCGGCGTGGACGGCGACGAGCGACGACTACGCGCGGGTGGCGGCCTTCCACAACGGCGCTCCCACCGCCATCACCGTCCAGCCGGTCGAGCCTGGCGAGCTGGCCGCCGCGGTCGAGGCCGCCGACCCCGGAGGCTCGCTCGCCGCGCCGGTGATCAAGATGCCGGGTACGCCGCAGCTCGTGGTCTCCGACCCCGACCGGCTGGCGCGGGTGGCGCACTGGGATCCCGAGCTGGCGGGCGGCAAGGACTTGGCCGAGGCGATGGCCGCGCTGCCGGGCCCCGACGCCGCCCGGGTGTGGGTTCGCGGCGAGCGATTCCGGCTGCGGCTGGCCCACAGCGAGCTGACCGAGAACTGGGCGGCGCAGGTCAAGGCCGCCTTCCGGATCACCGGCAGGGTGGGCCCGGTCTCGATCACCATGGGCGAGCTCCGCGGCGCCGGCGGCGCGTACGAGTGGAACCTGCCCCTGCCCTGCCGCCAGGTGCCCTGCGAGCTGCGCAGGATCCACGCCGACCTGAACGCCCTGGGGAGCGTGGAAGGCGGGGCCTTCGTCGAGGTGCGGGTGGAGAGCATGGAGGTGCTGCGGGACGGCGCCTGGCAGCCGGTGCCGGCGCCCGCCTGGCGGGTGGACCAGGACCCGAGCCGGACGGACGGCAGCTTCGGCGTGTCCGACACGGGCATGCAGGTGCTGCGGCCGGCCACCTACGAGCAGGAGCCCGCCGGGATCGTGGTCGGCGAGGTGGGCGCGAAGGCGGTGCCGGGGCTGGACAACGCCTTCGCCTACCGCGTCCGGCCCGCGGTCACGGCCGCGGCCGCGCCGGGCATCACCGGCGCCGGCGTCCTGATGGATCTCGAACAGGCCGACAGGATCGCGTACGGGGTGGACGAGAAGGCCCAGTTCCAGGTGTGGACCCGCCAGTCCGGCACCGCGGCGCTGGAGGCGGCGCTGGCCAGGGAAGGGCTGACGGTGGTGTCCACGGTGCGCGCCGCGGATCTGGAGGCCGGATACGCCGCCGAGGGGCCGGGGCTGGCGCTCATGCTGCTGCTGGTGTCGGCGCTGGCCGCGGCCGTGCTCGCGCTCGGCAGGACCGTGCTGGCCCTGCACACGGCGGCGCGGCGGCGTGGCTACGAGCTGGCCGCGCTGGAGGCGGCCGGCGCGAAGGCGCCGGCACTGCGGCTGTCGCTGCTGCTCGAACAGGCGATCACGGTCGTGACCGGCACGCTGGCCGGGCTGGTGGCCGGGCTGGTCGCCGCCGAGGCGGCGCTGGGCCGCATCCCGCAGTTCGCCGAGCCGGTGGTGACGCCGCCGCTGCCGCACGAGGTCGCGGCGGCGCCCGTGGCGCTCGTCACCGGCGCCGCGCTGGCGGCCACGCTGCTGTGCGCGCTGCTGGTCTCCGAGCTGCTGCTGCGCGGCGTACGGGTGGAACGCCTGCGCGACACCCCCGCCTAGCTGCCGATCGGCTTCTGGGCCAGCGCGGCCAGGAACGCCTTGGCCATCGTGAGCGCGCCGTCACGGGCCTCCTTCTCCGGGAGCATCTCGGCCTCGGGCGCGTCGGCGGGCTTGCCCTCGGGCCGGTCGGCGCCCGCGTAGTCGACCACCACGACCAGCGAGCCCTGCCGCGCCGTCACGCTGCCGCTGCCGGCGTGCACGTCGCCGCGCCGGGTCTGGACGTAGCGGCCGTAGGCGGCCTCGCCGAGCCCTTCGACGTCGCGGACGTCGCCGAACACGATGCCGCTGAACGACGAGTTCTCGGTGCTGTTGTCCTGGCCGCGCTGGGTCGAGTAGTAGGACCCGGCCGCGGTCTTGTCGGCCACGCCCGCCCGGTTGGTGAAGCTGTGCACGGTGATCAGCACGCTGCGGACCCGGGTCTTGCCCGCCACGCCCGGCGCGTCCCGGTTGAGCCAGCGGCACTCGGTCTGGGTGTCGTTGCCCGTCTCGGTGCCGCGCGCCCGGGTCTCCGGCTCCGGCACCAGCGCGGTGGCGGCCCGGGTGATCGACTCACAGGCGGCGGGGAAGATCTTCAGCTCCGTCGGCGTCGGGGTGGGGGCGGCCTGCGGCGTGCTCGTGACGGTCGGGTACGGCTGGGCGACGACGTTCGGGTGCTTGGCCTTCCAGTCGGCGACGCCCTTGGCGAAGTGCTTGATCAGGCCGGTCACCTCGCGGATCGCGTTCTCCTCGGTGATCGACTGGGTGGTCTGGTTGCTGAGGATCTGGGCATCCTTGCGCTGCTGGCCCGCTTGGTACTTGACCTCGATCGTCATGTCGTGGACGCGGGCGTAGGCCTGGCCGAACGAGTACCACAGCAGCTGGCCGGAGCGGCGCCAGGTGTACTGGGCGTAGGCGCCGTCGCCGACGCCGGGGATGTCCGTGACCGGGGAGATGCGTTCCTTCTCGCCCTTCTTCGGGGTCGGCCTGGCCGTCTCGCGGTACTTCGCGCCGCCGTAGTCGAACTCGTAGGAGCTCTGCGCCATGGCCCGGCCGGTCTTCGCGCCGTCGCCCAGGTGCTGCCCGATCTTGACGTCCACCTCGCGGTTGCGCCAGAACTCGCCGTACGAGATGCGTTGGTTCACCCAGTTACAGGTGAACGTGGTGACCGACGGGTGCTGCCGGGAGCCCTTGACCACGGTCGCCCCGGGCACCAGCCGGTCGGCCTCCTCCTTGGGCAGCATCGCGCAGACGTCGGGGCCGTCCACCGCCGCCGCGCCGGCCGACGCCTGGGAAGCGGTGGGGCCCGCCTGCTGCCGCGTGGGCGCGGGGTCGCTCGCCCGCGAGAGCTGCCCGTACACCAGATAGCCGCTCGCGCCCCCGCCCACCAGCACGACGGCGGCGGCGGCCAGCAGCGGCAGCAGCCACGGGCGGCGCCTGGGCGGGCGCGGCGGCCCGGGCGGCGGGCCCGGCAGGCTCTGCGGCATCTGAGGCATCTGCCGCATCACCGGCATCGGCGGGTGCGGCGGCGGGTGCGGCCCCGGGGGACCCGCCGGTGGCTGGAAGGGTCCGCCAGGTGCCGGGTAGGGGTTCGGCGGCTGGTTCTCGCTACCGGGATGCACCAGTGACTCCTGGGGTTGGCCATGACTTGCGGGGAGACATGCTAGTCAGCCCGGTTGCAAGCCACTTGAACGACCTCATCCTCGCAACGCACCCGAGACCATCCCGGCGGCGTCGACGGCGGTCTTCTCGTCGGCGGGATCGTCGATGCCGACGTCCGTCCGGTGCCAGACCACCTCGGCTATCAGGTTGCTGTCGCGCAGCAGCACGGCGGTGTCGGCCCGGCCGGAATCGGGCGAGTTGATGTAGCGCTCGAAACGGGACTGCACGAACGCGGCCTCGCCCGTACCGGGCACGTCGCGCACCTCGCCGACCCGCTCGCGGAACACCGAGCCTTCGGCGGCCCGCCTGCTGGCGCGCTCCATGTCGAACCGGCGGGCAGCAACCTCGGGGGCGCCGCGCGAGCCGTCGGGCCGCTCGATCCAGACGCGCACGGTCACCCTGCGCGTGACCAGGGAGCCCTGCTGCAGACGCCACTGGCACTCGCCCTCGCGGGTCTTCTCCGCCCCCGTGGCGCCTCCCACCACCTGCTCGGCCTGGGCTCCGGTGAGCAGGCGGCACGGGTCGGGCGCGGCCGCGTAACGGCCCGGCTCGCCCTGGTTGAGCGCCGTCCACCCGTACCAGCCCGCGGTGCCGAGCAGTGCGACGGCGGCGAGCAGCACCGGCGCCAGCCACCGGACCCGGCGCCGGCCCGCGGGCGGCGCGGGGGCACGGCCCGGCGAGATGGCGTGCTCCAGCGCCTGACGGACCTGCCCGGCGGTGGGGCGCGCGGCAGGATCCTTGGCGAGCATCGCCATCAGCAGCCCGCCGAGCTCGCGACCCGCCCTGACGGGGAACGGGGGGTCGTGCAGCAGCACGGCGGCGGCCATCGCGGCCGGGTTGGGCCGTGCGAAGGGCGGCCGCCCCTCCACGGCGGTGTAGAGGCTCGCGCCGAGGGACCACAGGTCGGAGGCGGGGCCGGACGGCTGCTCGTTGAGCCGCTCCGGCGCCATGTAGCCGGGCGACCCGGCGCTGCCGTAGCGGTCGCCCTTGGCGCCCATGGTGACGGCGATCCCGAAGTCGGTGAGCATGGCCGAGCCGTCGGCGTCGAGGAGGATGTTGGCCGGCTTGACGTCCTGGTGGACCATGCCGTACGAGTGGGCGACCTGCAGTGCGGACAGCACGCTCAGGCCGATGCGGGCCACGCTCGGCGGCGGCAGCGGACCGAAGTCCTTGATCGCCTGGTCGAGTGAGCGGCCGGTGACCAGGTCCATGATGATCCAGGGCTGGTCGGCCTCCAGCACCACGTCGTGGATCACGACGATGGCCGGGTCGCGCAGCCGCCCGGCGGCCCGCGCCTCGTAGATCGCCCGGTCGGCGAACTCGGCCCGCTGCGCCGGGGTCAGCCGGGGCGGGATCCGCACCTGCTTGACCGCGACCTCGCGGTTGAGCGTCTCGTCGCGGGCTCGCCACACCGTGCCGGCGCCGCCCTCGCCGAGCCGCTCCACGAGCCGGTAGCGGCCGGCCAGCAGGTAGGCGTCAACCGGCATGGCGCAACGCCCGCTCGGTCGCCTGCGCGGCCTTGACCGCCGCCTGTTTGATGTCCTCGTCGCCGAGCCGCTCGGACAGCGCCGTGTAGCCGACGAAGACCACCAGGTTGGACAGGCGGTAGTGGACGATGGCGGTGTGGATGCGGCCGGTGCCGCCCTTCAGCTCGAACGCGAACGCCTCCTCGCCGACGCCGGCGATCGTCCGCACGGGGGTGCGGGTCACCGGGACGCTGGCCTTGGTCCCGATCTCGGGCCACGTCCAGTCGAGCTTGTCGTGGGTGTCCCACCAGCGCCGCTGGTTGGCGAAGAGGGTGCGGGCCGTCTCGGGGGTCATCGCCCACGGGTCCCGGGTGTCGGAGTCCTTCTGCACCTGGAGCTCCACCCCGCTGCCCTGGATCGGCCACTGACAGCGGGGGCCGACCTCGTCGGAGCCGGGCGTCGCCTTGGGCGGCTGCTGGGTGCGCAGGAAGAGGCCGACCTCCTCCTCGCCGAGCAGCGAGCACACGTCCATCGGCGCGGTGAACGCCTCGGGGACACCGCCCGAGGCCCGGTCGCGCATCAGCAGGACGGTGGTCGTGGCGGCGGCGACCACCACGGCCGCGACCGCGGCGACGGCCACCCACAGCAGCGGCCTGCCGCGCTTCCTGACCCGCACGGGCGTCGTGGCCTCGTGGTGGGCGGGCAGCTGCGCCTGCTGACCGGCCGCGACCTGGCGTAACGCCTGGATCAGCTGCGGCGCGGGCGGGCGGGCGGCCGGATGGGGCGCCATCATGGCGGCGATCACCGGGCCGAGCGGGCCGGGAGCGTGCGGCACCGGCCGGGTGAGCGTCGCCCGGATGCGCTCGGCCGCCGTGCCGCCGTAGGCGGGGGCGCCGGTCACCGCGGTGAACAGGGTCGCGCCGAGCGACCACACGTCGCTGGCGGGGCCGCCCGGGTCGCCCTCCAGCCGCTCGGGCGCGATGAAGCCCGGGGAGCCGATCATCAGGCCCTGCTCGGTGAGCGTCGCCTGGCCCTCCTGGCGGGCGATGCCGAAGTCGGTGAGCACCACCCTGCCGCTGTCGGTCAGGAACACGTTGCCGGGCTTGACGTCGCGGTGCTGGAGGCCGCGGGCGTGGGCCGCGGACAGCGCGTCGAGCATCTCGGCGCCGATCCTGGCGGCGTACTCCTGCGGCATGGGGCCGTGCTCGCGCACCGCGTCGCCCAGGGTGCGGCCGCGCAGCAGCTCCATGACCAGCCAGGGGCGGTCGTGCTCGACGACCACGTCGTGCAGCGCCACGATGCCGGGGTGACGGAGCTGGGCCGTGGCCTGCGCCTCGCGCGCGGCCCTGGCGATCAGCTCGGCGCGCTCCTGCGGGGGCAGCCCTTCGGGCAGCGTCAGCTCCTTGACGGCCACCTCGCGGTCGAGCATCTCGTCCCTGGCCAGCCAGACCCGGCCCATGCCGCCGCTGCCGAGCGGCCGCAGCAGGAGGTAACGGCGGGCGAGTCGTTCCTGGGACACAAGGGGAAGCGTAACGAAGGAACAGGCCGAATAGTTATTCGTTCGGCTCCGCAACTGTCGGTGGCCCTCTCTATGGTCTTGGTTCGTGGATCCCGTTCAAGGCACTCTCGACGAGCTCGGCACCCCGCTGAGCGAAGTCACTTTCGTGGTGTTCGACCTCGAGACCACCGGCGGGTCACCGGCCGAGCACAAGATCACCGAGATCGGCGCGGTGAAGGTCCGGGCGGGCGAGGTGCTGGGCGAGTTCTCCACCCTGGTCGATCCCGGTGGCCCGATCCCGCCGTTCATCTCGGTGCTGACGGGCATCACCGACGCGATGGTCATGGCGGCGCCGCGTGTGGAGGCCGTGCTGCCGAGCTTCCTGGAGTTCATCAGAGGGGCCACGCTCGTCGCCCACAACGCGGGCTTCGACACCCGCTTCCTCAAGGCCGCCTGCGCCGCCCACGGCTATCCCCCGCCGGCCAACCCGGTCGTCGACACGGTCGACCTGGCCCGGCGCGTGCTGACCCGTGACGAGACGCCCAACGCCAAGCTGTCCACGCTGGCCCGCTTCTTCCGCGCCTCGACGGAGCCGTGTCACCGCGCGCTCCACGACGCCAGGGCCACCGTCGACGTGCTCCACGGGCTCATCGAGCGGGCCGGCTCCTTCCAGGTCCACACGCTGGAGGAGCTCAAGTCGTTCGTCCGCGCCCCCACGCCCGAGCAGCAGAGCAAGCGCCACCTCGCCGAGTCGGTGCCGCACGCGCCCGGCGTCTACTTCTTCGAGGACGAGCGCGGCGAGATCCTCTACATCGGCAAGAGCACCAACCTGCGCAACCGGGTGCGCTCCTATTTCACCGCCAGCGAGACCAGGCCCCGCATCCGCGAGATGATCGGCATCGCCGATCGGGTCCGCCACGTCGTGTGCGCGACGGCGCTGGAGGCCGAGGTGCGCGAGCTGCGCCTGATCGGCGGCGCCAAGCCGCGCTACAACCGCAGGTCCCGGTTCCCCGAGAAGGTCTTCTGGCTCAAGCTCACCCAGGAGCCGTTCCCGCGCCTGTCGATCGTGCGCGAGGTCAAGGACGACGACGCCGCCTACCTCGGCCCCTTCTCCAGCACCCGCCTGGCCGACGACGCCCGCATCGCGCTGCACGAGGCGGTGCCGCTGCGCCAGTGCACGCAGCCGATCAGCCTGCGCACCCTCCGCTCGGCCTGCGTCCTGCACGACATGGGCCGCTGCGGCGCCCCCTGCGAGGGCAAGCAGAGCCAGGCCGACTACCTGGCCCACGCCGAGGCGGCGCGGCGGGCGATGACGCTCGACGCCTCCCCCGTCTTCTCCGCCGTCTCGGCCCGGATGGAGCGGCTGTCGGTCGAGCAGCGCTACGAGGAGGCGTCCGTCGACCGCGACCGGCTGGCCGCGTTCGTCCGCACCGCCGCCCGCATGCAGCGGCTCTCCGCCGTCACCCGCATCCCCCACCTGGTGGCTGCCAGCCCCGCCTTCGACGGCGGCTGGGACATCCACGTCATCCGCTACGGCCGCCTCGCCGCGGCCGGCGTGATGCCGCGCGGCGCCCACCCCACGCCGTTCGTCGAGTCGCTCACCGCCACGGCCGAGGCCGTCATCCCCGGCCCCGGGCCGGTCCACGCGGCCAGCGCCGAGGAGACCGAGTGCATCCTGCGATGGCTGGAGTCACCGGGGGTCCGGCTGGTCGAGGTCGACGGCGAGTGGAGCCTGCCGGCCCACGGCGCCGCCCGCCACAAGGCCCGCATCGACCTGGCCTATCAGGGGATCGACCGCGTCCGCCACCGCGAAGGGCGGCCTCTGCGGTGATTCGATACAGTAGTTCCATGGTCACGGCTATCGTTCACATCAACGCCGAGGTCGACCGCATCCCGGAGGTCGCCGAGACGATCGCCGAGATCGACGGCGTCAGCGAGGTCTACTCCATCACCGGTGCCTACGACCTGCTGGCCATGGTCCGCGTGGCCGAGTACGAGCAGGTCGCCGAGGTGATCCCCGGCCGCATCAACAAGGTGCCCGGCGTGCTCAACACCGAGACCCACATAGCCTTCCGCGCCTACTCCAAGCACGACCTGGACGCCGCCTTCTCCATCGGCTTCCCCGACGCCGACTGACCACCTCCCAGCACCGGCCGCCGACTCACCACCTCTCAGCCCCGGCCTCCGCCTCCCGCAGAGGCGGGACTCCTTTTCGGGCTGTCAGCGAGAACAGCGGTCCACGACTACCGCTCAGACGGCCCAGCAGGCGCGCGTAACGGCGCCCGGCCCCGTGCGGGATCAGCGGCCGTATTCCTGGAGGCCCCCGGCCACGTGCGGCGGGTAGGCCTTCCTTGGCCGTGCCGTAAAAGAAAAGAACCCCCACGCCGGGAAAGGCAAAGGGGCCCGGGCGAACCGCCCGAGCCCCTCGCGAATGAGCTATCGCGTCAGCGTATGGTCCTCCTCGCCGGGACCGACCGCGGCGTGCTCTTCCTCCTCGCGGGCGTGGCCGTCGACGAGGGGGATCTTCTCCCCGCCGTACGCCTTGGACATGCGGGCACGGAGCTTGCCGATCGGCCCGCGCATGCCCTTGTGCGGGATGCCGGACGGGTCCTCGGCCATCGGCAGCATGGCCACCGGCTCCTTGCCCCGCACGTGGGCCTCGATGTCCTCCGCCGGAGGCGTGTGGATCTCGATGAACTCACCGTGCGGCAGCCGCTTGATGACACCCGACTCCACGCCGTGGGAGACGACCTCGGCGTCCGAACGCTGAAGGCCCAGGCAGATCCGGTAGGTGATGATGTACGCCAGCACCGGGGCGGCGAACACCAGCACGCGGCCGGCGTACGTGGTCCAGTTCAGGTTGATGTGGAAGAACGCCGAGATCTCGTCGTTCGCACCGAGCAGCCAGAGCACCCCGTAGAACGAGATGCCGGCCATGCCGATCGAGGTGCGGTGCGGGTTGTTGCGCGGGCGCTCCGCCATGTGGTGCTCGCGGTGGTCGCCCGTGATCCAGCGTTCCAGGAACGGATAGAGCGCCAGACCCGTCATGACGAGCCCCAGTGGCAACAACGCCGGGATGATCACACTCAGTGGCAGTGTGCCGGCATGGGCCGTGCCGAACATGTTGATCTCCCACGCCGGCATGATGCGCAGGGATCCTTCGAGGAAGCCCATGTACCAGTCTGGCTGGGACCCGGCCGAGATGTCGGCGGGCGTGTAGGGGCCGTAGATCCAGATCGGGTTGATCTGGGCGAAGGTCGACAGCCCTGCCACCACGGCGAGCGTGAACAGGAAGTAGGCGCCCGCCTTGGCCATGAACGCCGGGTAGAACGGCGCGCCCACCACGTTCGTGTTGGCCCGCCCCTTGCCCGGCATCTGGGTGTGCTTCTGCACCCACATGAGCACCAGGTGGGCCGAGATCAGCGCCAGCAGGATGCCCGGGATGAGCAGGATGTGCAGCGCGTAGAACCGGGAGATGAGATCCGTGCCCGGATACTCCCCGCCGAACAGGAAGAACGAGACGTACGTGCCGACCAGCGGCAGCGAGATCGCCACGCCCTGGGTGATGCGCGCGCCCGCGCCGGAGAGCAGGTCGTCCGGCAGCGAGTAACCGGTGAGGCCCTCGGCCAGGGCCAGGGTCAGCAGCAGGATGCCGATGATCCAGTTGATCTCACGCGGCTTGCGGTAGGCGCCGGTGAAGAACACCCGGAGCATGTGGACCATCATGCCCGCGATGAACAGCAGGGCCGCCCAGTGGTGCATCTGCCGCATGAGCAGACCCCCGCGGACGTCGAAGCTGATCTCCAGCGACGACGCGTAGGCCGCGGACATCCCCACGCCCTGCAGAGGCGCGTAGGAGCCGTCGTAGAGGACGTGCTCCATGCTGGGCTTGAACCAGAACGTCAGGAACGTACCGGTCAGCAGCAGGATGATGAACGAGTAGAGCGCGATCTCACCCAGCAGGAACGACCAGTGGTCGGGGAAGACCTTGCGCAGGTTGCGCTTGAGGAAGTTGGCTCCGCCGAGGCGCTCGTCGAGCCAGTTGGACGGTCCGCCGACCGCCTTGGGCACGGTTGTCAGCTCGCTCATGCCTGGCCTCCCTTGGCCCTGGCCTCCGCCTCGGCGTCGCCGCGCTCCCAGTAGCTGGGGCCGACCGGCACCGGGAAGTCACCGGCCGCAACGAGGAAGCCCTCGTTGTCGACGGTGATCGGCAGCTGCGGCAGCGGCCGGGCCGCCGGACCGAAGATGACCTTGGCGCCGTCGGCGGCGTCGAACGTCGACTGGTGACACGGGCACAGGATGTGGTGGGTCGTCTGCTCGTACAGGGCCGCGGGGCAGCCGACGTGCGTGCAGATCTTCGAATAGGCCACGATGCCGTCGTGCGTCCAGTTCTTGTTGACGCCCGACTTCAGCTCCTCGGGCCGGAACTTGATCAGGATCAGCGTGGCCTTGGCGAGCACGTTCAGGTCGTGCTCGTAGCCTTCGGGGACGATGGACAGGATGCCGCCGGGCGAGTTGAAGTCGGCCGCCCTGATCGGCTGGCCGGTGCCCTCGACGATGAGGCGTCGCGGCTGGCCCTCCACGGTCTTCTCGCCCCAGACGGTGTGGCGCAGCAGCTTGTTGAAGCTGGTGGCCTTCATCTTGGTGTTGTCGAGGTCGCGCAGCAGGATCAGGGGGATCAGGCCGAGCGGCGCGGCCGCCAGCAGCAGCGTGCGGCGCATCATCTTGCGCTTGACGAAGCCGCTCTCGTTGGCGCCCTCGACGAAGGTGTCGGCCACGACCTCGCGGTCGTCCTCGCCGGAGACCATCAGGTGGCGCTCCTGGACCAGGGCGTACTTCGGCATGATCTGGCGGACCCAGACGACGATGCCGACGGCCAGACCCAGCACCGCCACGGTGAGGGAGCTGCCGAGAGCCAGGTTGGAGACTCCGGTCGCCTCGGGGCTGCCCACCTGGAACACCACGTAGGAGACGAGGAACGCGACGCCTCCCAGGAAGGCGAGCAGGAAGCAGAGGGCGACGAGCTTCTCGGCCCCGCTCGCCCTCTTCTCGTCCTGCAGCGTGATGCCGGGGGTCTCGCCCCCGGCGTCGCCGGCGTCGCGCGCCTCCGCCTCGCCGAGCATCGGGGTGCCCGGCGGCGGGGTGCCGATCACGCGCTTGGGGACGCGCTCGTCCGGCTGCTCGATCTCGTGCTCGTTGTCAGTCATGACTTCTGTCGCTTCTTCGCGGTGATCCAGATTGCGGCGAGGACGAGGGCAAGGATGCCCACGACCCAGGCTACGAGGCCTTCGGTTACCGGGCCAATCCGACCCAGGGCGAAACCTCCGGGGTCGGTCTGCTCCCGCACCTGGACGATGTAGGCGATCATGTTGCGCTTCTCTTCGGGCGTGATGGTCGTGTCGTTGAAGACCGGCATCGCCTGCGGGCCGGTGACCATCGCCTCGTAGATCTGGGTGGGAGAAGACTCGTTCAGGTTGGGGGCGTACTTGCCCCGCGTCAGGGCGCCGCCGGCGCCCGCCCAGTTGTGGCACTGGATGCAGTTGGCGCGGAAGAGCTCACCGCCCTTGGCGGCGTCGCCCAGCGCCGGGTCCACCTGGTCGCCGGACGGCACGGTGGGACCGCCGCCGAGCGACTGCACGTACGCCGCGATGTCGCTGATGCTGTCGCTGTCGACCCACTCGGGCAGCGGCTTGCGCGGCACCTGGGCGCCCGGGTTGGCCGCGGGCATCCGTCCGGTGCTCATCTGGAAGTCGACGGACGCGGCGCCGACGCCGATGAGCGTGGGGCCCGTCGACGTGCCCTCGGCGTTGAGCCCGTGGCAGCTGGCGCAGTGAGCTTGGAAGAGGCTCTTGCCCCTCGCCACATCGTCGACCTTGCCCGACGCGAGCGCCGCGTCAGCAGGCCTGCTCACCTGCACAAACGTAGCATATGCCGTCCCGACCAGCGCCAACGCCAAAATCAGGACGGCATATCTCGCGAGGGGATGCCGCCGCCAAGCGGTGATCCTAGTCACAGAGGTCCCGTTCCTTACTGAATGATGTAGATGGTCGCGAAAAGACCAATCCAGACGACGTCGACGAAGTGCCAGTAGTAGGACACGACGATGGCGCTGGTTGCCTGCTCATGCGTGAAGCGCTTCGCGGCGTACGTACGTCCCAGCACGAACAGGAACGCGATCAGGCCACCGGTCACGTGCAGGCCGTGGAAGCCCGTCGTGAGGTAGAACACCGACGTGTAGGGGTTGGCGGACAAGGTCGCGCCCTCGCTCGCCAGCTCCATGTACTCGTACAGCTGGCCGGCGATGAACACCGACCCCATCAGGAAGCTGACGAGATACCAGAACCTGAGCTTGCTGACTTGCCCCTTTTCCGCGGCCCACACGCCGAGCTGGCACGTCACACTGGACAGAACCAGGATCGTCGTGTTGACCGTCGCGAACGGGATGTTCAGGTGAGCCAGGCCCTCGGCCGAGGCGCCCGCCGGGATGTAGGCGGGTGCCCAGTCGATGCCTTGGCCCACGCTCACCGACCGGATGGTGAAGTACATCGCGAACAGCGCCGCGAAGAACATGAGCTCAGAGGACAGCCAGACGATCGTACCCACGCTGACCAGGTTGGGTCTGCGGTACGGCTGACCTGTCGTCGTCGAAGTAATTGCGGATGCTGTCGCCACGGGCAGCATTATTGCGGCTCTGGTGGTCGGTCCGGCGCACGCCCCCCCGTTAGCGGGAACAATCAGGCGTCTAACCTGGGATAATTGGGACATATCGCCCGCCAGGGGCCGCCAACCTGGGTCCGCACGCCGTGCCAACGGTACGATCCCAGATGACCCTACCGCTACGACCGATAGTGAGCGCGACCGTGAGCACCGACACGATGAAGGTCCTCGTCTACAGCGACGACGCCGCCACCCGGCAGGCGGTAAGGCAGGCGATCGGCCGGCGGCCGGCGATGGACGTGCCCTTCGTGGAGGTCGTGGAGTGCGCCACCGAGCCCAAGGTGCACCAGTGGCTCGGCTCCGGCGAGATCGACGTGGCCGTGCTCGACGGCGAGACCCAGCCCGCGGGCGGCATGGGCATCAGCCGCCAGGCCAAGGACGAGGTCTACGACTGCCCGCCCATCTGCCTCATCATCGCCCGGCGCGACGACCGCTGGCTGGCCGACTGGTCCAGGGCCGACGCCGTCGTGTCCCAGCCCCTGGAGCCCATGGTGCTGGCCGACACCGTCGCCGACCTCATGCGCCGTCGCTCCTCCACCCGACTCAACGCCAAGTAGGTGCCTGACGTGGACTCGCGGACGACCTGGCCGGCCATCCTTTCCGCGCTCCTGTCCGGGGAGCACCTCACGGCCGACGAGACGGCCTGGGCGATGCGGGAGATCATGTCCGGCACCGCCACGCCCGCCCAGATCTCCGCCTTCGTGGTCGCGCTGCGCGCCAAGGGCGAGACCGTGGCCGAGGTGACCGGCCTGGCCCGCACGATGCTCGACCTCGCCACGCCGCTGCACGTCGAGGGCCCGGTCGTGGACGTCGTCGGCACCGGCGGCGACCGCGCCCACACCGTGAACGTGTCCACCATGGCCGCCATCGTGGCCGCCGCCGCGGGCGCCCGCGTCGTCAAGCACGGCAACCGCGCCGCCTCCTCCTCGTGCGGCGCCGCCGACGTGCTGGAGCACCTCGGCATCCGGCTCGACCTGACCCCCGAGCAGACCGCCCGGGTGGCGACCGAGGCCGGCATCGCCTTCTGCTTCGCGCCGGTCTACCACCCCGCGCTGCGCTTCGCCGGGCCGACCCGCAAGGAGATCGGCGTCCCCACCGTCTTCAACTTCCTCGGCCCGCTCACCAACCCGGCCCGCCCGGCCGCCCAGGCCATCGGCGTCTACGACCCGCGCATGCTCCCGGTGCTGGCCGGGGTCTTCGCCGAGCGGGGCGTCTCCGCGCTGGTCTTCCGCGGCGACGACGGGCTCGACGAGCTGACCATCGCCACCACCTCCACGGTGTGGATGGTCGCCGACGGCAGCGCCACGCAGACCACCTTCGACCCGGCGGTGCTCGGCATCCCGCGCGCCGAGGCGGGCGCCCTGCGCGGCGGCGACGTGGCCTTCAACGCCCAGGCGGTGCACGACCTGCTCGGCGGCAAGACCGGGCCGGTGCGCGACGCCGTCCTGCTGAACGCCGCCGCCGCCCTGGTCGCGCTCGACGGCCCCGGCGACGACCTCGACTCGGCCATGATCGACGCCTACGCCCGCGCCACCCAGGCCGTCGACTCCGGCCGCGCCTCGGCCACCCTCGACGGCTGGATCAAGACCAGCGCTTCCGTCTCCTCCTGACCGCGGCCCCGCCGCGGTCAGGCCCGTACGAGGTCAGGAGAACGGCAGGGTGGGCCCGTCCTTGATGGAGCTCCACCTGAGCCACTGCTTCCAGTTCTCCTGCCAGTGCCCCCACCCGTTCGTCGGCTCCAGCGGGCGCGGGGAGCCCGTGATGATGATGGGATCGCCGATCAGGGTGTTCTTGATGAACCAGGCCGCGTTGTCCGGGCTGACGTTCACGCAGCCGTGACTGACGTTGGCGTACCCCTGGGAGCCCACCGACCAGGGGGCGCTGTGCACGTACTCGCCGCTGTTGGAGATGCGCACCGTGTTGTACACGGTCATCTGGTAGTAGCCGGCCTGGCCGGGGCCGATGCCGGGCGAGGTCATGATGGTGACCGGTTCGCGGGACATGGCCAGGTGAATGCCTGAGGTGGTGTGATATTTCATCACACCGCCCTTGCCGGCGCTCATCGGCATCTCGCGGATCTTCTTGCCGTTCCGCCGCACGACCAGCACGTGCTCGTCGACGCTGCCCTTGGTGATCTGCGATCGGCCGATCTTGAAGTCGATCGCCAGGTCGCGCTTGCCGAACATGCCCTTGCCGCCTTGCACGCCCGCCAGGTTGGCCTCGACGCGCACGTCGGTGTGCGCGGGCCAGTACTCGCGCGGCCGGAAGTCGACCCGCTTGTCGTCGAACCAGTGCCAGGCCCCCTCGACGGGCTTGGAGGTACGGACGAGCAGGTTGCGCTCGACGGCGACCCGGTCGGCGATCGGCTGGTCGAAGGCGATCATGATGGGCATGCCGACGCCGACGGTCAGGCCGGTGGTGTTCTTGCTGGGCGAGATGCTCTCGATGTCGAAGGACGTGGCCGCCTTGACGGTGGAGAACGTGCTGCTCTTCTCGGTCTGCTTGCCGTCGCTGTTGGCGGCGACCGAGCGGATCGTGTAGGTGGTGCCGGGGCGGGCGGTGGCGGTGCTGCGCCAGCGGGTCCCGTCGGCGCTGAGCACGCCCGGCAGGGCACCGTCCTCGCTGCGTACGGTGACGCTCCTGAGCGTGCCTCCATGGGCCGCCACGACGACCGTCTGGTCCGTCGGCACGTCGGCCGCCCGGTCGGCCGGTTGGATCGCCACAGTGGCGTCAGGCGCCGCCTTGCGCTCCTCGTCGGCGGCGCTGCTCGCCGAGCACGCCGTCAGCAGCACGGCCATGCCCAGTCCCAGGCTCATCGATCGACCCGCTACGCGCCCCATCAGCACTCCCCCCGTCCGAGTCGAGCAGATTCATCTCTGTTATTACCCTCGGTGATCGTTTGGCCACATCCGCAGTCCAGTAAAGAACACCAAAAAGCGGGCGTCCCCCCTGAAGAAGGACGCCCGCTCATGGACGAGGGGTCAGTGCGAGAAGTGGCCCCGGTAGTACTGGAACACGAACCCGATCATCGCCATGATCACCAGGAACACGCCCATGATGAACATCCACAGGCCGATGACGAACCCGGCGAAGGTGAAGGCGGCGGCCAGGCAGACGAACAGCGGCCACCAGCTGCTGGGGCTGAAGAAGCCGATCTCACCGGCGCCGTCGCTGATGTCGGCCTGCTTGTTGTCCTCCGGCTGGGCGCCGATGCGCCGCGCGGTGAACATCAGGTAGTAGCCGATCATGAACGCGAAGCCGACCGAGATGGCCAGCGCGGTGGTGCCGACCGGCTCGCCCACCCCGGTCGCCGCCTTGGTCCAGAACCAGTAGGCGACGGTGACACCGGCGAAGAACAGGCCGCACAGCAGGAACAGCCAACCTTGGACCTTCATCAGGCCTCCACCTCCGGCGCGGGCTTGGCGGACAGGTGCGGGTACTTGAGGTCGAACGCGGGACGCTCGGACCGGATGGGAGGCAGCTTGGTGAAGTTGTGGCGCGGCGGCGGGCAGGAGGTCGCCCACTCCAGCGAGCCACCGTAGCCCCACGGGTCGTCGACGGTGACCTTGGGCGCCGTGCGCCAGGTCTTCCAGACGTTGTAGAAGAACGGCAGCGTCGAGGCCCCGAGCACGAACGCGCCCACGGACGAGATCATGTTGAGGTCGGTGAAGCCGTCGGCGGCCCCGTAGTCGGCGTAGCGGCGCGGGAAGCCGAGCATGCCCAGCCAGTGCTGCACCAGGAACGTCGCGTGGAAGCCGATGAACAGCAGCCAGAACTGCACCTTGCCGAGCCTGTCGTCGAGCATCTTGCCGGTGAGCTTGGGCCACCAGAAGAAGAACCCGGCGAACATCGCGAACACCACGGTGCCGAACACCACGTAGTGGAAGTGGGCGACGACGAAGTAGGTGTCGCTGATGTGGAAGTCGAGCGGCGGCGAGGCCAGGATGACGCCGGTCAGGCCGCCGAGCAGGAACGTCACCAGGAAGCCGATCGAGTAGAGCATCGGCGACTCGAAACTCAGGTGACCGCGCCACATCGTGCCGACCCAGTTGAAGAACTTCACGCCGGTCGGCACCGCGATGAGGAAGGTCATGAACGAGAAGAACGGCAGCAGCACCTGCCCGGTGGGGAACATGTGGTGCGCCCACACGGTCATCGACAGGCCGGCGATGGAGATCGTCGCGGCCACGAGGCTGATGTAGCCGAAGATCGGCTTACGGCTGAAGACCGGCAGGATCTCGGTGATGATGCCGAAGAACGGCAGCGCGATGATGTAGACCTCTGGATGGCCGAAGAACCAGAAGAGGTGCTGCCACAGCATCGGCCCGCCGACCTCGGAGCTGAAGATGTGCGTGCCGAACTTGCGGTCGGACTCCAGCGCGAGCAGCGCGGCGGCCAGCACCGGGAAGGCCATCAGCACGAGCATGCTGGTCAGCAGGATGTTCCAGGTGAAGATCGGCATCCGGAACATGGTCATGCCGGGCGCGCGCATGCAGATGATCGTGGTGATGAAGTTGACCGCGCCGAGGATCGTCGCCAGACCCGACATCGTCAGGCCCATGATCCACAGGTCGCCGCCGATGCCGGGCGAGTAGACCGCGTTGGACAGCGGCGCGTACCCGAACCAGCCGAAGGACGCCGCGCCGCCCGGGGTGAGGAAGCCCGAGACCGCGATGAGGCTGCCGAACAGGTAGAGCCAGTAGCTCACCATGTTGAGCCGCGGGAACGCCACGTCGGGGGCGCCGATCTGCAGCGGCATGACCGCGTTCGCGAAGGCCGCGAACAGCGGCGTCGCGAACATCAGCAGCATGATCGTGCCGTGCATGGTGAACAGCTGGTTGAACTGCTCGTTGCTGGTGAACTGCAGCCCCGGCTGGGCCAGCTCGGCCCTCATGACCAGCGCCATGATGCCGCCGACCAGGAAGAACATGAACGAGGTGATCAGATAGAGGTTGCCGATCACCTTGTGGTCCGTGGAGGACAGCCACTTGGCGATGATCCGGCCCTTGGAGATGGGCCGGCGCACCGGCGGGGCCGGGGTGGTGATCGGCTCTTGGATGGCGGTCACTGGGCACTCCCCGCCTGGTTGGACGCGACGTACTGGTCGAACTCCTGCTGCGTCACGAGCTTGATCGAGAAGAGCATGCGGCTGTGGTCGACGCCGCACAGCTCGGCGCACCGGCCGGCGTAGACGCCGGGCTTGCTGAGGGTGGTCACCTCGAACTTGCGCCCGGGGTTGTCATCGGGGATGCCGGGGATGATGTCCCGCTTGAACAAGAAGTCGGGCACCCAGAAGGAGTGGATCACATCATCGGTGAAGAGGTCGAACTCCACCTTCTTGTCCACGGGCAGCACGAGCTGCGGACCCTGCTGGTAGTCGCTCACCGGCATGCCGCTCACCGGCTCGGTCGTCTTGCCGTCGGCCGTCGTGGTGGTGAAACGCCAGCTCCACTGGAACGCCTCCACCTTGACCTTCACGTCGGCGTCGCCCGTCACCCGGCTCAGCTCCTCGCTGTCACGGGCGGTGAAGAAGAAGAACACCGACACCATGACGAGCGGCACCAGGGTGTAGAGCATCTCGATCGGCAGGTTGTAGCGAACCTGCGGCGGGAGATCAGCCTTGGCCCTGCGCCTGGTGTGGAAAAGACAGGCCCAGACGATGAGGCCGATGACCACTCCGCCGGTGGCGAGCGCGGCGATCCACGCTCCGTTCCACAGGGCCGTGACGGTCTCACCCTGCTGGGTGATGGCGTCCGGCAGCAGTCCGTTGGACCACTTTGCCTCGGGAACGTCATTTGCACACGCCGTAGCGGAGGCCAGTAGCAACGCCAAAGCGGCGGCGCGCGGCACTCTACGCCGGGCCAACGAACGCCGCGTCGAACGGCGGGTCGGACTCACGGATCGCCTACCCCACAGATGAAGCCCAGGAGTCTCTCCCGGGCGCTCGTATTTCCTGATGCACAGCTGATTGCAGACACATTAGCGCGCAAGTGCCCCGCCCTTCCGCGCGCCCCCTCGATGGCGTGCCATGAGTGGGATCATAGAAGCGTGGCGTACTTCGACGCGGCCTCCACCGAGCCGCTGCATCCCCAGGCACGTGAAGCGCTGCTGGCGGCCATCGACGTCGGCTGGGCCGATCCCGCGCGGCTCTACAACCAGGCCCGCCGTGCCCACCTGCTGCTGGAGCAGGCCCGCACGGAGGTGGCCGAGGCGCTGGGCGCGCGGCCCGACGAGGTGACGTTCACCTCCTCCGGCACGCAGGCCGTGCATCTCGGTCTGCTCGGCACCCTACAGGGCAGGCGGCGGGCGGGCCGCCATCTGGTGACCTCCGCCGTCGAGCATTCCAGCGTGCTGCACGCGGCCCGCCTGCACGAACGCGACGGCGGCAGCGCCGAGCTCGTCGGCGTCGACCGGCTGGGGCGGGTCGACCTGGCGGCCTTCACCGAGGCGGTGGCGCGCCCCGACACGGCCCTGGCCTGCCTGCAGACGGCCAACCACGAGGTCGGCACGGTCCAGCCGGTGGCCGAGGCCGCCGCGGCCTGCCGGCGCCACGGGGTGCCGCTGCTGGTGGACGCGGCGCAGACGGCCGGCCGGATGCCGCTGCCCGAGGGCTGGTCGGTGCTGACGGCCAGCGCACACAAGTGGGGCGGCCCGCCCGGCGTCGGCGTGCTGGCGGTCAGGAAGGGCACCCGGTTCCGCTCGTTCCTGCCGGAGGACGAGCGCGAGCGCAGGCGCGTGCCGGGGTTCGAGAACGTGCCGGGCATCGTGGCGGCGGCCGCCGCGCTGCGCGCGATGACGGCCGACGCCGCCCGGGAACGCTCCAGGCTGTCCGCGCTGGTAGGCAAGATCAGGGAGACGGTGCCGAAGGTGGTGCCGGACGTGGAGGTGATCGGCGACCCCGACGACCGGGCCCCGCACATCGTCACGTTCTCCTGTCTGTACGTCAACGGCGAGGCGCTGCTCACCGAGCTCGACAAGGCCGGATTCGCGGTCTCGTCCGGGAGTTCCTGCACGGCTAGTACGCTTCGTCCATCGCACGTCCTGGAAGCGATGGGCGTGCTCACGCATGGGAATGTCCGGGTGTCACTGCCCAGGGGCGCTTCCGCGGCCGAGGTCGACAGGTTCCTCACCGTGCTGCCCGAGCTGGTGCACCGGATCCGCCAGGACGCAGGAGTCGCATGACCGAGGCCACTCAGCCGGCATTGACGATCGACGCGCTGGGGAAGAAGTGCCCCATCCCGATCATCATGCTCGCCGAGCAGATCAACTACGTCCCGCTCAACGCCGTGGTGGCCGTGCTGGCCGACGACCCGGCCGCCTTCACCGACGTGCCGGCCTGGTGCCGGCTCAAGTCCCACCGCCATGTGGGCTCGTACGAGCTGCCCCAGGGGGGCTGGGCGATCCACGTGCGGCGCAACTACTGAGCCGCCCTGTACGGGGTAGCGGCCCCTTGGAGAGGAAGCAGCACTTCTTCGAGGGGGAGAGACATGAGCGACACCGCCGGCGACCTGATGAGCCAAGGGGTCGAGTGCATCCAGTCACACGAGACGCTCGACCGGGCCGCGCAGCTCATGCGTGAGCTCGGGGTGGGCGCGCTGCCGGTATGCCTGGACGATCGGGTGACCGGCATCATCACCGACCGCGACATCGTGGTGGAGTGCGTGGCCACGGGCCACGACCCGTCCCGCGTGCGGGCCGGCGACCTGGCGACCGGGCTGGTGTGGATACCGGCCGACGCGACGGTCGAGGAGGCTCTGGCGCGCATGGAGGAGCACCAGATCAGGCGGCTCCCGGTGATGCGCGACCACCGCATGGTCGGCATGATCAGCGAAGCCGACCTGGCCCGCCACCTGCCCGACGACCAGCTCGCCGAGTTCGTCCACCGGGTCTACGCGGGGACCTGACCGTACGGAAGGACACCGCGCCCCCGCCGTCCGCGGCGGGGGCGCGCCCGTGTCAGGGGTGGTAGCAGCGGATGTGCGGGGCGATCTCGGCGGCGGCGTCGGTGCCGTAGGCCTCGGTGAAACGGTCCAGGAAGACCTTCTGGCCGAGTTCGTACTCCTGGCCGCCGACGCGCTCCAGCACGTGGGTGGCCGTCAGGTTGCCGATCTGGCCGCACCTCTCCAGCGGCAGCCCCCAGGCCAGACCCGCCAGGAACCCCGCGCGGAAGGCGTCGCCGACGCCCGTCGGGTCGACCTTGCCCCGCTCGGGGGCGGGGGCGACGTGGATGGAGGGCTCGCCCTCGCGGTCGATGACCGCGCCCTTGGGGCCGAGCGTGGTGACGCGGACGCCGACCCTGCTCAGCACCTCCTCGTCGGACCAGCCCGTCTTCTGCTCGATCAGGCCCTTCTCGTAGTCGTTGGAGAAGAGGTAGGCGGCGCCGTCGACGAGCTGGCGGATCTGCTCGTCGGCCATGCGGGCGAGCTGCTGGGAGATGTCGGCGGCGAACGGGATGCCGCGGTGGCGGCACTCGTCGGTGTGGCGGAGCATGCCGTCGGGGTCGTTGGGGCCGACGAGCACCAGGTCCAGGCCGCCCACCCGGCTGGCGACGGGCTGCAGCTCGATCAGCCGCGCCTCGGCCATCGCGCCGGTGTAGAAGGACGCGATCTGGTTGTGGTTGTCGTCGGTGGTGCACAGGAACCGCGCCGTGTGCTGCGTCTCGGAGACGTGCACCGACTCGCAGTCGACGCCGTGGCGCTCCAGCCAGGAGCGGTAGTCGGCGAAGTCGTTGCCGACCGCGCCGACCAGGAAGGGCCGCAGACCCAGGCAGGCCATGCCGAAGGCGATGTTGGCCGCACAGCCGCCACGCCGGATCTGCAGGTCGTCGACCAGGAACGACAGCGACACCCGGTCGAGCTGCTCGGCGATGAGCTGATCGCCGAAGCTGCCGGGAAAGGTCATCAGGTGGTCAGTCGCGATGGAGCCGGTGACGGCGATGCGCACGGGATTCTTCTTCCTCGTTGTCAGCAAGCCAGTTGAGCCCCACGAGGATACGCGAAGGCCCCGCCCGCACAAAGACGGATCGGGGCCCCCGGTGCCCGATCGGGCGGGCTGATCGACTAGTTGAACGAGTCGCCACAGGCACAGGAGCCGGTGGCGTTCGGGTTGTCGATGGTGAAGCCCTGCTTCTCGATGGTGTCGACGAAGTCGATGGTGGCGCCCATCAGGTAGGGAGCGCTCATCCGGTCGGTGACCACGCCCACTCCGTCGAAGTCGGTCACGACATCGCCGTCCATCGAACGGTCATCGAAGAAGAGCTGGTAACGCAGCCCGGAGCAACCACCCGGCTGCACGGCAACGCGCAGCTGCAGACCTTCTTCGCCCTGCTGCTCCAGCAGGGACTTGACCTTGGTCGCGGCCGCCTCGGTCAGGACCAGGCCCTGTGCCGTGGTCTCGCTGCTCTCAACCGTCATCTGCTGACTCCCTAACCGGGTCTGTTTCCGACGTCCTACTAATGACGCTACCAACACCGGGGGGATGCCACACATTCCCACCTCGCTCCCCCCGGGACAAATCGGTCGTACGGGTATGACATGATGTATGCGTCACTTAGACGATAAGGGGGCAGGGCGATGACCACCCAGACGGGACTTCCGCTCTTCGTGCTCGGACGGAGCGCCGATCCGCACAGCGAGAAAGGGGTCGACTGCCCCGGCGAGCTGCCACCGGCCTCAGATCCCCAGCTGGTCGAACGGGCCCGCAGGGCCAAGGAGGCGCTCGGCGACCGCCTGTTCGTGCTGGGCCACCACTACCAGCGCGACGAGGTGATCCAGTTCGCCGACGTCACCGGCGACTCGTTCAAGCTGGCGCAGCAGGCCGCCGCCCGGCCGCAGGCCGAGTACATCGTGTTCTGCGGCGTGCACTTCATGGCCGAGTCGGCCGACATCCTGACCACCGGCTCGCAGAAGGTGGTGCTGCCGGACCTGGCCGCGGGCTGCTCGATGGCCGACATGGCCACCTTCGACCAGGTCGAGGAGGCCTGGGAGGCGCTGGAGGACGCCGGGCTGGCCGGCAGCGTGGTCCCGGTCACGTACATGAACTCCAGCGCGGACATCAAGGCGTTCTGCGGGCGCAACGGCGGCGTGGTGTGCACCTCGTCCAACGCGCGCCGCGCCCTGACGTGGGCGTTCGAGCAGGGCGAGAAGGTGCTGTTCCTGCCTGACCAGCACCTCGGCCGCAACACGGCCGTGCTGGAGATGGGCCTGTCGCTCGACGACTGCGTGGTGTGGAACCCGCACCGCCCCAACGGCGGGCTGACCACCGAGCAACTGGAGCGGGCGCGCATGATCCTGTGGCGCGGCCACTGCTCGGTGCACGGCCGCTTCACGGCCGAGTCGGTGGACGACGTGCGCGAGCGCATCCCCGGCGTGAACGTGCTGGTGCACCCGGAGTGCCGGCACGAGGTGGTGCTCAAGGCCGACCACGTGGGCTCCACCGAGCACATCATCAAGACGCTGCGCGAGGCGCCCGCCGGGTCGGCCTGGGCCATCGGCACCGAGCTCAACCTGGTCAAGCGGCTGGCCCAGATGTTCCCGGACAAGAGCGTGTCGTTCCTGGACCGTACGGTCTGCTACTGCTCGACCATGAACCGGATCGACCTGCCGCACCTGGTGTGGGCGCTGGAGTCGCTGGCGCTCGGCGACGTGGTCAACCAGATCACCGTCGACGAGGACACCGCCCACTGGGCGCGGGTCGCCCTGGACCGGATGCTCGCCCTGGCCTAGTCGCCGAAGTCGTAGCCGACCCGGACGGTGACGTGCACCGCCTGCCGTCCGGGGCTCACCGAATCCTGCGCCTCGGCCGCCATCGTGCGCGCCATGGGCCTCGGCGGCGCGCCGGACTCCTCGCTGACCGACACCACCCGGCCGAGCGGCCGCCCGGCCAGCCCGGCGTACTGCCCGGCCTTGGCGGCGGCCTGCCGGAACGCCTCGTCCCTGGCCGTCGCCAGCGCGGCGTCCGGGTCGGACACCTCGAACGCGATCCCGTTCAGCCTGGCCTCCTCCCCCACGCCGGCCACCGTGTCGATGACATGGTCGGCTCGCGCCAGGTCGCGGACCACCGCCTCCACGCCCTGCGCCGCCCGGTAGGCCGACACCTTGGGGTACGCCTCGTACTCGGGGCCGAGCGACAGCTCGGTGGTGCGCAGGTCGTGGGCCGCGACGCCGGCCCCGCGAAGCGCCTCGGCCAGCCGGGCCGCGGCGGCCCTGGCCCCCGCGAACGCCTCGGCAGCCGACTGCCTGCGCACCTCGACGCCCGTGTGCAGGCGCATCACGTCCGGCACGGCGTCGGCCGCGCCCTCTCCGATCACGGTGATGTCCGCGGTGATGTCCACGAGGGCCCTCCGGCCTCTAAGGTGTTCCCCTGCTGAATCGGAATGCCATTTTGTCGAACTCCGCCCGCTTCGGGGCGGTCGCGAGCACCCTCTGTACCTTCCCCGACAGGTCGATCACCACGGCCTCGAACCCGGCGCCCTTGGCCCGCCACACGGCCAGGTGCTCGTCGTCCCACCAGCCGATCAGCCTCTCGCTGGTGAACGGCACCCGGTCGGCCTCGCCGTCGCCGCTGGTGGGGTGCGCGCAGATGGTGGCGGAGGCGGGCGCGCAGTGGGCGAGGAACCGGTCGCCGCCGGGCGACACGTCGTCGCCTTCCACCCACACCGGCTCGCCCGCCTTCGGCAGGGTGCGCAGCTTCCCGCCGTTCAGGTCGTAGAACGTCATCCGGCCGTTCACCCAGGTGCCGACCTCGTCGCCGCCGGAGTTCCAGAAGAACCGCCACTCGCCCGCGCCCTTCTGCTTGATCTCGTACGTGCGCGCGGTGCCGGAGTCCACGTCGACGATGCCGTACCCGTACTCGACGCTCTCGGAGTCGGTGGCCCGGTACAGGGTGACCAGGGCGAGCTTCCCGTCGGGCGACCAGCGCGGGGTGGTGGGGAAGATCGGGGCGTCGCTGACCTCGATGGCGCGCCTGTCCCCGGTGCGGTGGTCGATGACCGACAGCAGCGCCTTGCGGCCGGTGCTGTAGTCGACGTCGGTGCCGAGCGCCCGGCTGCCGTCGTGGTTGAGCACGTACTCGAAGTAGCGCGAGTCGCGGCCGAACCGGTCGGTGCCGGGCTGCCGGACGTAGAGCTTCTTGCCGCTCTCCGTCGTGTAGGAGGCCAGCTTGATGGGGTCGGAGGAGCGCTCCTCCAGCTCGACGGAGGTGGCGGCGAGCCGGATCGTCCTGGCCTCCGGCGTGGGGGACGGCGTGGGCGTGGGGATGGGCGCCGCGCTGGTGGCGGCCTGCGTGGGGGACGGCGTGGGCGTCGCGTCGGGCAGGGCCAGCCTGCTCACCACGAAGGCGCCGGCGGCCACGAGCACGACCGTGGCCACAGCGGCGCCCGCCACGATCCATCCGGTCCCGCGCCCCTTGCCCGGGCGCATGGGGGGAGGATACGGCCCGTGCCCGTACGGCCCGTGCGGCGCCTGGCCGGGGCCGGTGGGGCGCGGCGCGTGGCCGGGCCCGGCCGCGGCGGCGCTCCCCTGCCACAGCAGCCCCGCCGCGTCCGCCCCGTACCCGCCCTGATACGGGCCTGGAGCGCCGCTCCCGGAGAACCCGCCGGGCACACCGGCGCCGCCCGGTAAGGAGCCGGCGGGCATGCCGGGACCACCCGGGTACGGGCCCGAACCCCCGGCCGCTCCCGGAGCGGAGAATCCGCCCATGACACCCGCGCCACCCGGGAAGGACCCGGCAGGCGTCCCCGGACCCGCGGGGTTCGCCCACGGGGCGTCCTGCGACTGCCCCAGGAGGCGCATCAGCGCCTGCTGGGCGGTGGGCCGCCGGGACGGGTCCTTGGCCAGGCAGTCGGCCACCAGCGACCGCAGCGCCGGGTCGGCGATGACGCCGACGTCCGCATCGGTGTTCATGATCCGGTTCACCACCGCCGGGACGCTGTCCTGGCCGAACGGCGCCTGCCCCGAGGCCGCGTACAGCAGCGTGCAGGCCCAGGCGAACATGTCCGCCGCCGCTCCCGGGCTCCCGGCGCTGAACTGCTCCGGCGCCATGAACGACGGCGTCCCGATCGCGCTGGCCGTGAGCGTGGAGGTCAGGTCGAGCGCCTTCGCGATGCCGAAGTCGATCACCCGGGGCCCGTCGGAGGCCAGCACCACGTTGGACGGCTTGAAGTCCCGGTGCACGATCCCGGCCTGGTGGATGGCCACCAGCGCGGTGACGGTGCCGATGGCCAGCCGGTGCAGCGAGGTGCCGGACCGCGGTCCCTCGGTCCGCACCACGTCGGCCAGCGTGGGGCCGTCGATGTACTCGCTGACGATGTACGGGCGCCCGTTGACCAGCCCCGTCTCGATCATCTGGGCGGTGCAGAACGGCGACACCCGCCGGGCCAGCTCGACCTCGCGGACGAACCGTACCGACGCCTCCTCGTCCCCGGCCAGGTCGGTGCGGAGCAGTTTGACCGCCACCCTGGCTCCGTCGGGGGCGGTCGCGAGGAAGACGAGGCCCTGCCCGCCTTCACCGATCCGTCCGGCCAGCGTGTACGCCCCCACCGAGGCAGGGTCCCCTGGGCGCAGAGGCGCGAGGTCCGGCACGATATTCCCCACATGTGGCCTACGTCATGACTTCTGGACATTGTCGCGGCTCGCGGCGGTCCGCGTCACCTTTTCACGCCGTCAGACCGCGTCGGCGATGGCCCGCAACGCGTGCGGACGCAGCCGCAGCCCCGGTGCGGACCGGTGGGCGGGCAGGTGCACGAGGCGCGCGTTCAGCTGCGCGGCCAGCCGTTCCGGGCAGCCCGCGGACCTCCGCCGCGTGCGGATCACGGTCACGGGCACGGCGGGCAGGCGATGCTCGGCCCTGATCTCGCGCAGCTCGACGGCCATGTCGCGGCGGGCCAGCCACTCCCCCGCGATCGCGGCGGCCACCCGCCCGCCCCGGTAGAGCCGGTGGGTGTCGGCGCAGCCCGCGATCAGCCGGTGCGCCACCGGCCCGGCCAGGCGGGCCAGCGCGGCCGCGCCCCACGTGCCGCCCAGCGCGGGCAACCACGCGCCGAGCGCCCGCCCGATCGAGGAGGTGCCGCGCCCCGGCGGAGGCGGGCAGGCCGGGTCCACGAGCACGAGCCGGGCCACGCGCAGCGGGTGCAGCCGGGCGAACGCCTCGGCGTGCCAGGCCGCGACGGCGTGCGCGACCACCGTGACCCGCTCGGGGTGCTCCGGGGCGAGCGCGGCCAGCCGCGCCGCCTCGCCGTGCAGGGTCGGAGGTACGGGGGACGCGGGGCTCAGCCCGAGCCCCGGGCGGTCGAACCGGATGACGAGGCGGTCACGCGCCAGGTCGGCGGCGATCGCGTCCCAGTGGCACCAGGCGCCGCCCGGACCGCAGGCGATCAGCACGGCCGGGCCCGAGCCCTCCCGGACGACATGCAGGGGGCCCGGCATCAGGACGGTGGCGTCCGATTCGAGCAGCCGTACGGCCACGTACACCAGCCAGACGGCGACCAGCGTGACCAGCCCCCGCTGGGCGAGCCCGGCGAGCTGGCCGGAGACGGCCGTGACCAGGGTGAGCACGCCGGCGACGGCGGTCAGCCCGGTGAGCAGCCACGCCCCGGTCGCGCGCCAGCGGGCGCTCAGCGCCGCCATGGAGACCGGCACGGCGACGGCGGCGAGCACGGCGGCGGCGACGTGCGCGCGGTGGGAGAGCGTGGCGGGGACGCAGGCCGGATCGCTGAGCACGGCGCAGTCCATCGGGAACAGGCCGGCGAGCGCGGTCAGCAGGCCGGCCGAGGCCAGCGCGAGCCAGCCCTGCCACTCCTGGCGGACCCGGGGCGCGAGCGCCACGCCGGCCAGGCAGGCCAGCCCGGCCAGCACGTCGCTGACCCTGAACAGGCGGGTCCACTCCTGGTCGCGGGCCGCGAGCTCGCCGACGTAGCCGTGAGCCCTGTCGACCCGCGGCGTCGTCAGCTGGCCGGTGACCCACGCGCTGGACAGCAGCGCGGCACCGATGAACGCGGACGCGGCCAGCACGCACAACCTTCGCTCCACGTGATGATTACATCACCGTGGGCGACCGGGGCCGGGAAGCGTCAGAGCCCGGGAGCGCCCCAGACCGGGAACCAGCGGCTGAGGTCCTCCTCCAGCGGCAGCTCGCCGTCGAGCACCCCGCGCGCCTGCAGCTCCAGGGCGTTGTCGCGGCGCTGTCCCGACAGCGGCGCGAACGGGTAGAAGGTGCCGCGCTTGTAGAGGTAGACGACGGCCAGCCGCCTGCCGTCGGGGTCGGCGAACGACACCAGCGAGCACAGCAGCGACGGGCCGAACCCGGCGTCCTCCAGCGAGGAGTTGACCGCGTGCAGCTCGGTGACCAGGTCGCCGACCGCGTCGGGCGTCCGGCGCACCAGCAGCCAGGTGTAGCCGTAGCTGTCGGTGAACTCCTCCACCCGGCCGCCGAGCAGGTCCTTGACGTCGCGCTCCAGGGTGGCGAAGGCGCCGCCCTCGGCCGCGCGGAACGACACCGAGCCGGTGCCGGTCGGCACCATGCCTGTCGCCGCCTGGAGGGTCACGGCCGCCGACGGCAGTGCGAACAACGCGTCGAGATCGGGTTTGACCGGCTTCGTCCGGCCCAGGATGGCATCGAGCCAACCCATCGCGCTCAGCCCCTTCCGAGTTGGTTGGAGATCTTCGCGAGCTGGTCCAGCCGTCGCTCCAGCGGCGGGTGGGTGGAGAACAGGTTGGCCAGCGTCTCCCCCTTGGCCCGGGCGGGCGCGAAGTAGAACGCGTTGAACGGCTCCGCGTCGCGCAGATCGCGGGTGGGGATCCTGGCCATGTCCCCGGAGATCTTGACCAGCGCGCTCGACAGGGCCGACGGCTGCTGGGTGAGCAGCGCGGCCGCCCGGTCGGCCGACAGTTCGCGGTAGCGCGACAGGGCTCGCGTCAGCAGGAAGCTGACCGCGTACACCACGATCGAGACGACCATGACGATCAGCCCGATGGGCAGGCCGCCCTGGCCGTTGCCGCGGCGGTTGCCGAGCCCGGTATAGAGTGCGACGCGGGTCATCAGCCCGGCCACGATGCCCAGGAACGACGCGATCGTCATCACCACCACGTCGCGGTGGGCGACGTGCGACAGCTCGTGGGCCAGCACCCCTTCGAGCTCGCGCGGCTCCAGTCTGCGCAGGATGCCGGTCGTCACGCAGACGACGGCCTTCTTGCGGTTGCGCCCGGTGGCGAACGCGTTGGGGACGTCTGACTGCGCGATCGCCACCCGGGGCTTGGGCATGTCGGCCATCGCGCACAGCCGATCGATCATGCCGTGGAGCTCGGGGGCCTCCTGGGGCGAGACCTCCCGGCCGTGCATCGCGAACAACGCGATGCGGTCGGACAGGAAGTACTGCACGAACAGCAGGACCCCCGCGATCACCAGCACGGTGACCGCCTGCGCCCCCAAGGCGATGAGGACGCCGACGAACACCACGTAGAGCAGGCCGAGAAGGAACATCGTCGCGACCATCCGGCGGGTGAGGCCGCTGTCGGGCGCGAACCTGGTCTTCATCGGCTCAGCCCGGAATCAGGCCCTGGTCTCCCAGCATCTCCCGGACCTCCTCGATAGAGGCGTCCGCGGGGGGAAGGATCAGCTCAGAAGGCTCCAGGGAGTCGTCCGGCAGGCTCTTGCCTACATGGCGCACCTTGTCGAGCAGCGCGTGCAGCTTGACGCGGAACGCCTTCTCGTCGCCCGCGTCGATGGCCGCCTCGAGCTCGCTGTCGAGGTCGTTGAGCACCGCGATGTCCTCGGGCGAGATCTCGATCTGACCCTCGCCCATAATCCTGACGATCATGCGCCCTCCCCAGGCTGACGAAGCTGCTGGGTCTGCTGGGGCTGAGCCTGCTGCTGAGGCTGAGCCTGCTGCTGCGGCGGCTGCTGGCCCTGCTCGATGGCGGACTGCGGAGCGGGGCCCTGGCCGAGCTCGGACTTCATCCTGGCCAGCTCCAGCTCGACGTCCATGCCGCCGCCCATGCGGTCGAGCTCGGCCTGGATGTCGTCGCCGCGGCTGCCGCTGTAGTCGTCGAGCGCGCCGCTGGCGAGCAGCTCGTCGATGGCGCCGGCGCGTGCCTGCATCTGGGCGGTCTTGTCCTCGGCGCGCTGAATCGCGAGGCCGACGTCGCCCATCTCCTCGGAGATGCCGGAGAAAGCCTCGTTGATGCGCGTCTGCGCCTCGGCGGCGGTGTAGGTCGCCTTGATGGTCTCCTTCTTGGTGCGGAAGGAGTCGACCTTGGCCTGCAGCCGCTGCGAGGCGGTGGTCAGCTTCTCCTCCTCACCCTGCAGGTTGTCGTGCTGGACCCTGAGGTCACCGATCTGTGCCTGGAGGTTGGAGCGGCGCTGCAGCGCCTCCCTGGCGAGGTCCTCGCGCCCCACGGACAACGCCTTGCGGCCCTGCTCCTCAAGACGCTTGCTCTGCTGCTCAAGGCCATTGATCTGCAGCTCCACACGCTTGCGAGAAGTGGCGACGTCCGCCACCCCGCGACGCACCTTCTGCAGCAGCTCCAGCTGCCGCTGATAGGAGTAGTCGAGGGTCTCGCGTGGATCCTCCATCTTGTCCAAGGCCTTGTTGGCCTTGGACTTGAAGATCATTGAAAGTCTCTTCATCACGCTCATGCGCGTCGGCCGTCCCCTTCTTCGGTCGTGCTGTGGTCACCCAGTGCAGCGCAGCCGCCTTGGGATTACCCTACGCATAACGCACGAGGGCGTCACTAAGTTGCAGTCCAGGTAGGGTTGAGACGTGTTGCGACGCCGTTCCCAAACCTCCGTGGACGACTCCCCCGTCCCCTCTGACGATCCTAAGCCCCAGGGCAAGGGCCGTCCCACTCCCAAGCGCCGGGACGCCGAGAGCAGACGACGCCAGCCGGTGAGCGCGCCGAAGGACCGCAAAGAGGCCTATCGGCAGATGCGGGCCAAGCAGACCGCCGAGCGTGAGCGGGCCCGCAGGGGCATGCTCGCGGGCGACGAGCGCTACCTCCCCGCGCGCGACAAGGGCCCGGCGCGCAAGTTCGCGCGCGACTGGGTCGACTCCCGCCGGCTGCCCAGCCAGTACTTCCTGCCGTTCTCGCTGCTGATCCTGCTGGCGACCTGGGTGCCGTGGCCGCCCGCCGTCCGCGTCCAGGTGCTCAACGCGGTGATCGTGGTGGGCTGGCCGGTGATGATGGTGGGCGTGGTCTTCACGTCCGTCTACGTGTCCTGGAAGGTCAAGCGCGAGGTGGCGGCGAAGCTGCCGGACGAGTCGCTGCGCGGGGTGGGCTTCTACGCCGCGATGCGCGCCCTGCAGATCCGCAGGCTGCGCTTCCCCCCGCCCACGCTGCTGCCAGGCGGCAAGCCGGTGCCGCCGAAGAAGTAGACCCGCGCGCGGAACCCCGCCGCAGCACGCCTCCGCCGGACCACGGGCGGATCTTCCGGCATGAAGCCATAAGGTCTGATCCATGGAATTCCGTCACCTCGGCCGCAGCGGTCTCATGGTCAGCGAGATCAGCTACGGCAACTGGCTCACCCACGGCTCCCAGGTCGAGGAGGACGCCGCCAAGCTGTGCGTGCAGGCGGCGCTCGACGAGGGCATCACCACGTTCGACACCGCGGACGTCTACGCGGGCACCAAGGCCGAGGAGGTGCTCGGCAGGGCGCTGAAGGGCGTCCGCAGGGAGTCGCTGGAGATCTTCACCAAGGTCTACTGGCCCACCGGCAAGGGCCGCAACGACCGGGGCCTGTCGCGCAAGCACATCACCGAGTCCATCCACGCCTCGCTGCGCCGCCTGCAGACCGACTACGTGGACCTCTACCAGGCGCACCGCTTCGACTATGAGACCCCGCTGGAGGAGACGCTCAAGACCTTCGACGACCTCGTACGGCAGGGCAAGGTCCTGTACGTGGGCGTCAGCGAGTGGTCGGCGCCCCAGATCGCCGAGGCGCTGAAGATCGCCGATCAGATGGGCTTCGACCGCATCGTCTCCAACCAGCCTCAATACTCGATGCTCTGGCGGGTCATCGAGGGCGAGATCGTGCCGCTGTGCGAGCGCGAGGGCGTCGGCCAGATCGTCTGGTCGCCCATCGCGCAGGGCGTGCTCACCGGCAAGTATCTGCCCGGCCAGGCCCCTCCCGAGGGCTCCCGGGCCACCGACCAGGCGGGCGGCGCGGGCATGATCGCCCGGTTCATGAAGGACGACGTGCTGGCGAAGGTACAGGAGCTCAAGCCGATCGCCGCCGACCTGGGGCTGTCGATGGCGCAGCTGGCCGTGGCGTGGGTGCTGCAGAACCCGAACGTCTCCAGCGCCATCGTCGGCGCCAGCCGCCCCGAGCAGGTGCGCGACAACGTCAAGGCGGCGGGCGTCAAGCTCGAGGCCGAGGTGATGAAGCGCATCGACGACGTGCTCGGCTCGCTGGTCGAGCGCGACCCCGGCAAGACGGCGAGCCCGCCGAAGCGTCCCTGACGAGCGACGACCCCTTGAGCCCCGGGCTCAAGGGGTCGTCCCGTTCACGGGGACGTCACTCCTGGCGCAGCGACAGCCCTCGGTACTCGACCCGTTCCTCTTCGAGGAGCGCCACCTGTTCGACCCCCGAGTCGAGCAGCTCACGCCAGTTCTCGCCGAGCCACGACTCGGCGTCGGCCTGGCTGGGAAAGACCTCACGGGGCAAGGGACGGTCCGTCACCTCACCGCCGTGCGCGTCCTCGTAACGCCAACGCCATGTCATGCCATTCGCTCCTTCTCCGCCGACCCGCCGGCACACCCCCCGGCGGCATTGGAACCCTACTCCGGCCGCGGCACGTGATCGATCCCGCGCGCCCGCTCCCCTCCATGATCGGCCCCCGCCGCGCGGCCTCCTCCCCCGGGTTTGTACGCTCGGCGCGATGAGGCTTCTTCTCACCGGGACCGCGGGGACGGGAGGCTGGCCGGAGCCGGGGTGCCCGTGCGCGTCCTGCGGCACAGCCGACCGGCCAGGCCGACGGCCGTTCGGCCTGGTCGTCGACGACGTGGTGGCGTTCCCGTGGGCGGCGGCGCCGCGCGGTTACGAGGTGCTCGCGGGCGGGCTGGGGCTCGCGGGGCCGGACGGTCGTCGGGTGCTGTGCGTGCCCGCCGATCGGGAGGCGCCGCTCGACGCGGCGGTCCCGTACGACGTCGTCCTGATCGACCTCCTGGACCGCCCCGAGAGGCTCGGGGCGCTGCGCCGGTCCGGCGCGGTTACCGGCCGGACCCAGGTCGTCGCCGTCGGCCTGGACCACCGCGTCCGGTCCGCGGCCGAGCTGCGCCGGCGGCTGCGCCTGTGGGGCGCCGTCACCGTGCCGGACGGGACCGTCCTCCACGCCGGCGGGCCGCCGCCGGAGGCGACCGCGCTCACCACCGGACGACCCCCGGACGGAACCGCACGCCACCCCGGACAGCCGGGCGGCGTCGAGGGGGAGGCCGTGCCCCCGGCGCGACGGGCGCTGATCCTGGGCGGGTCGCGTTCCGGCAAGTCGGCCGAGGCCGAGCTGCGGCTGGCGGCGGAGCCGTACGTCACGTATGTCGCGACCGGCCCTTCGGCGGAGGGCGACGCGGAGTGGGCGGCCCGGGTGCGCGCCCATCGGGCGCGGCGGCCCGCGCACTGGGACACCGAGGAGACCACGGACCTGGCCGGGGCGATCCGCGCGGCCACGGCCCCGCTCCTGGTCGACGGCCTGGGCACGTGGCTGGCGGCGGTCTTCGACGAGCACGGCGCGTGGGACGGCGACCGCACGCCGGTGGACGAGCGGTGCGACGAGCTGGTGAGCGCCTGGCGGCGGGCGCCAGGGCGCGTCGTGGCGGTGTCGGACGAGGTCGGCATGGGCGTGGTGCCGGCCACGGCGAGCGGCCGCGCCTTCCGTGACGCGCTCGGCCGGCTGAACGAGCGGCTGGCGGCCGAGTCGGAGGACGTCACCCTGGTCGTGGCGGGCCGGCCGCTCCCCCTCTGACGTCGGCTTCTGACGTCAGCGGACGGAGCGGGCGTACCAGCGGCCGTGCAGCCGGTCGACGTGGAGCGGGAGGCCGAAGCAGTCGGACAGGTTGGCCGGGGTGAGCACGTCGGCCACCGGACCCGCCGCCAGCACCCGACCCTCGCGCAGCAGCAGGGCGTGGGTGGTCGTCGACGGCACCTCCTCCAGGTGGTGGGTGACCGTGACGGTGGTGAGCACCGGCCGGGTCTCCGCCAGGCCCTCGACGGCGTCGATGAGGTCCTCGCGGGCCGGCAGGTCGAGCCCGGCGAACGGCTCGTCGAGGAGCAGCACCGCCGGGTCGGCCATGAGCGCCCTGGCCACCCGGATCCGGGCCTGCTCCCCTTGCGAGCACACCCGGAACCGCCGGTCGGCGAGGTCCTTGCAGCCGAGGTCGGCGAGCAGCCGCCTGGCCCGGTCGTGCTCGGCGTCGCCGTAGCGGTCCCAGAGCGGGGCGCTGGTGCCGGTGTGGCCGGTGAGGACGACGGTGTGGGCGGTCGCGCCCTCCTCCTCCATCAGGCTCTCGTCGATCAGATGCTGGCTGGAGGAGACCAGGCCGATGTGGCGGCGCAGCTCGCGCAGGTCGACGCGGCCGAGCCGGTGGCCGAGCACGGTCACGGCGCCCACGGTCGGGTGGCGCACGGCCGCCGCGAGCGACAGCAGCGTCGTCTTGCCCGCGCCGTTGGGGCCCAGGACCACCCAGTGGTCGCCGTAGGCCACGTGCCAGTCGACCGCGTCCAGCAGGGTCTTGCCGACGACCCGGACGCCTACGCCTTCGAGTTCAACCACGTGCATCCGGCAAGCCTATGGGACACCGGGTGACAGGCCGCCGCGATCGCCGCCACCCGTAGGATCGGTCCTCATGCGCTTCCCTGAGAACGTCTTCGATCTGGTCGGCGGCGAAGACGCGATCTGGTCGGACGACCACGCGGACCTGAGTGCCGAGACGCTGCGGGTGACGGGACCGCACGGCGAGTTCTTCATCAAGCAGGGCCCGGTGGCGGTGGCCGAGCACGAGCGGCTGCGGTGGCTCAAGCGGTGGGCGAGCGTGCCGGACGTGGTGGCGTTCGAGGGCGACGTGCTGGTGCTGGCCGAGGCGGGCTGGCGGAGCCTCGACCACAGGCCGCCGCCGGACGCCGGCACGATCATGGGCCGGGCGCTGCGCGAGCTGCACGAGATCCCGGTGGCGGAGTGCCCCTTCGACGAGCGGCTGGACGTCAAGCTGGCCAGGGCGGCCGGTCACGTGCGCGCCGGGCTGGTCGACCCCGCCCGCTTCCACGGCGACCACGCCGGCCTCACCCCCGAGCAGGTGTACGACAGGCTGCTGGCGGAGCGGCCGGCCGGCGAGAACCTGGTGGTCACGCACGGCGACTTCACCCCCGCCAACGTGCTCGCCTCCGACTCGGGCGAGGCGATCCTGGTCGACGTCGGCGAGCTCGGCGTGGCCGACCGCCACGTGGACCTGGCCGTCGCGCTGCGCGAGCTGGACGGGCGGGCCGCCGCCGACCTCCTGGCCGCGTACGGGCCCGCCGAGGTCGACGAGGCCAGGCTCTCCTACTACCGGCTGCTGGCAGAGCTGCTTTGAGCGCCGCCGGGCTGCGGCTCGCGCTCGGCACACTCACCGTGTTCCCGGTACGGGTGACGCGGGTGGACCGCGGGGCGGCGGGCCGGGCGATGGCGCTGGCCCCGGCCGTGGGGTTGGCGCTCGGCGCGGTCGCCGCGCTGCCGCTGCTGCTGCCCGGGCCGCCGCTGCTCGGCGCGGCGCTGGCGCTCGGGCTGCTGGCGGTGCTGACGCGAGGGCTGCACCTGGACGGGCTCGCGGATCTGGCGGACGGGCTGGGCAGCGGGAAGCCCGCCGCCCAGGCGCTCGACATCATGAAAAAGTCGGACATCGGGCCGTTCGGGGTGATGGCCGTGCTGTTCACGGTCCTCGTCCAGGCGGCCGCCCTGACGGAGGCCGGGGCCGCCGGGCTGGTCACGGCGTGCGTGGCGGGCCGCCTGACGCTCGCCTGGGCCTGCCGCCCCGCCGTGCCCGCCGCCCGCCCCGACGGGCTGGGCGCGATGGTCGCGGGCACGGTACGGACCGGCGCCGCCCTCCTGGTGACCCTCGCCGCCCTGGTCGTCACGGCGGCCTTCGCCCCGGCCGCCGGACTGGTGAGGTCGTGGACCGCGCCCGAACCTGCCGGGGCGTTCCAGAACCTGCTCCGCTACCGGGAGCAGCTGGAACCGGGGATCTGGGAGCTGTGGCCGGGGGTCCTCGGGCCGCCCGTCGCGCTGCTGGCCGGGCTGGGGCTGGCGATGCTCCTGCTCGCCCATGCCCGGCGCAGGCTCGGCGGGATCACCGGCGACGTGCTCGGCGCCCTCGTGGAGACCGCCGCCGCGGCGACCCTCGTGGTCTACGTGCTGGTCGTCTGACGCCCGGCGAGCCGATCGGCGGACGGTGCCCGTACCGGGAAGATCCTGAGCAGGACCGCGCCGAGGATCGCGAGCAGGACCCAGCCCACGAGGCCGGTCAGCCCGGCGAGCGCCAGGTTGGGCGGCTCGGCGACGTCGCCGAGGAGCAGGACGACGCCCGCGGTCGCGTTGAGCGAGCCGTGCGCCACGACGGCCGGCCACACGCTGCCCGAGCGGAGCCTCAGCCATCCGAGCACCACCCCGGCCACCACGCAGAAGCCGGTGAAGTAGAGCGCGGCCCCGGCGCCCAGGTTGGGGTAGTTGTAGCCGAGCAGGGTCAGCGGCGCATGCCACAGCCCCCAGATGGCGCCCGAGAGCATCAGACCGGCCACGACGCCGCAGGTGCCGGTGAGCCTCGGCACGAGATAGCCGCGCCAGCCCCACTCCTCCCCCAGCGAGGGGAGGGCGTTGAGCAGCGGCCCGGCCACCACGCCGATGACGAACTGGATGACGACGCCGGTGGCCAGGCCGGCGGGCACGGGCACGTTCTGCGCCTCCAGCTGCGCCCGGTAGAGGCCGAGCCCGTCGAGGTCGAGGGTGAGCAGCCCGGCCGCGACGCTGAGCGCCGCCGCGAGGGCCACCAGCGCGGGCACGCCGAGCCACGCGGCGAGCACGAGCAGCAGGGTGCGGCCCTTGCGCTCGCCGAGGGTGAGCCCGGTCTCTCGCGCCCACTCGCGGAACGGCACCCGCGACGCCCGCCACGCCGCCAGCACCCCCAGCGTGGGTGTGAACATCATCAGCATGCCGAAGACCGGCATCAGCGGGTGGCCGAGGCCGCCGCCCAGCCACAGGGGCAGCGCGACGAGCCAGGACAGGACGAAGGCGACGGCGAGGAAGACGGGGAGCGGCTTCACGCGGTCCTCCTCTCCGCGATGAGGGTGTTGATCAGGGAGGCGCCGCGCTCGGCGTCGTCGATGCTGATGCCGAGCTGACCGCCGGAGCGGTAGCGCAGGACCAGGCACTCGCCGCCGCGCAGCATGATGGTGGCCCTGCCGGGCAGGCCGCGCACGCCCCACCCGCCGACCTGGCTCGGGTGGCGATCCTCGGTGTAGGCCCGGTCGATCTTGTCGAGCCTGATGCGGCGGACGGGCCAGCCGAACGGCCCGAAGGCCAGCACCAGCCCGTCCTCGCTGACCCGCGCCGTGAGCGAGGAGGCGAACAGCCCCACCGCCAGCACGATCACCAGCGCGGGCAGCACGGCGCCGAAGCTGGACAGGCGGACGACCCCGGTCACGTCCAGCGTGCCGAGCGCGAACAGCACGGCGGCCCCGGCGGCGGTGATGAGCAGCGGCCACGGGTTGCTGATCCGGCTGACCCAGACGGCCCGCTGGCCGCTGCGCAACGTGAGCCTGGGCGGCTCCGTGTCGCCGGACAGCGGGTCTGGCTCGCCCCTGCCCAGGTAGCCGGAGAGCGCCGCGGCGGCCAGCGGCACGACGAGCACCGCGACCGCCGCCAGCGGGCTGAGCCGCGCGTCCGTCCACGCCGGGACGTCGAGGTTGGCCAGCAGCGTCATGGCGGAGATGCTGATCGCGAACACCGCGCCGCCGGCGAACAGCGCCCACCACGACATGCGCCCGGACCGGCTGTCTACGGCCCGCCGCGCGGCGGCGACCAGCCCCAGCCACAGGAAGCCCCACAGCGCCGCCTGCATGATCAGGTAGGCGGGGAAGGACACGGCGTTGTCGGGGGCCATGCCGGGGCCCCAGTGGACGGCCATCGGGTCGGGCAGCCGGTCGCGCAGCGCCAGCGGCGGCCCCACCACCGCGGCGGCGACGACCGCGCCCGCCGGCACGGCGATGGTGCGCAGGTTCATGCGAGCTCCTCGAGTATGGCGATCAGATCCTCCCGGCCGTATCCGTACCTCTGGGCCTCGTCCAGCAGCTCGCGGGCCCGCTCGCGGAGCAGGGTGCGCGCGTCGGCGCGGGCGGCGACGCTGACGCCGCGCCCGCGCCGGAACTCCAGCAGTCCTTCGTCGCGCAGCTCGCGCAGGGCGCGCAGCACGGTGTTGGGGTTGATGCCCAGCGCCGCCGCCAGGTCGCGAGCCGGGGGCAGCCGGTCTCCCTGGGCGTAGCGGCCCTCGCCGATGGCGCGGCGGATGGCCGCGGCCACCTGCTCGTGCAGGGGACGAGCGTCGTTGAGGTCCAACGTCAGCAACATGATGCTAATGACACTAGCACCATGTCTTCATGAAGGCGACTCACGATTCATGGGATGAACCCCTGTTTGTTAGTACGCAGAAACCCTCGATAGAGTCGGTTTACGTGACCACTGTGCGGCTGAACTCAGCAGATCCCGTATCGTTCGACACCGACGCGCTGATCGTCGGTTTCCGGTCCGGCCCCGAAGGTCCCCGCCCCGCGACGGGCGCCGATCCCCTCGAAGCGGCCTTCGGCGGCAAGCTGGCCGCCACGCTGTCCTCCCTGGGGTTCGCCGGCAAGCCCGGCGAGATCGCCAAGCTGCCGGCCTTCGGCTCCGTCGCCGCGCCGCTGCTGGTCGCGGTCGGCCTGGGCGAGTCGGCGGACCTCGAAGGGCTGCGCCGCGCCGCCGGCGCCGCCGTGCGCTCGCTGGCCGGCACCGCGCGCGCCGCGCTGGTCCTGCCGGCCGAATCGGCCGACGAGGCCGAGGCCGTGGCGCTGGGCGGGCTGCTGGGGGCCTACGCGTTCTCGCGCTACCGCACCGGCGAGGGCCAGAAGGACCCCGTCGCCGAGCTGACCGTGCTGTCCGGCGCGCCCGGCGAGGTCGCCGCACGCGCCGCCGTCCTGGCCGAGTCCGTCGCGCTGGTGCGCGACCTGGTCAACACCCCGCCGTCCGACCTGTGGCCGGCCAAGTTCGCCGAGATCGCCGAGCAGACCGGCGGCGAGGCGGGCCTGTCCGTCGAGGTGCTCGACGACAAGCAGCTCAAGGACGGCGGCTACGGCGGCCTCATCGGCGTCGGCCAGGGCTCGGCCAACCCGCCGCGGCTGGTCCGCCTGTCCTACACGCACCCCGAGGCCGACAAGACCCTGGCCTTCGTCGGCAAGGGCATCACGTTCGACTCCGGCGGCCTGTCGCTCAAGCCGTCCGCGTCCATGGACTGGATGAAGTCAGACATGGGCGGCGCGGGCGCGGTGTTCGGCGCGCTCGTCGGCATCGCGAGGCTCGGCCTGCGGGTCAACGCGATCGGCTACCTCTGCCTGGCGGAGAACCTCCCCAGCGGCACCGCGCAGCGCCCCTCCGACGTCATCCACAGCTACAGCGGCAAGACCGTCGAGGTGCTCGACACCGACGCCGAGGGCCGCCTGGTCCTCATGGACGGCATCGCCCGCGCCGCCGAGGACAACCCCGACGCGATCATCGACGTGGCGACGCTGACCGGCGCCCAGATCGTCGCGCTCGGCTGGCGCACCGCCGGCATCATGGGCAACGACGACGAGCTGCGCGACCTGGTCGTCGAGGCGGCCGGCGCCGCCGGCGAGGGCGCCTGGCCCATGCCGCTGCCCGAGGAGCTGCGCAAGGGCCTCGACTCCCCGATCGCCGACATCGCCAACCTCCAGCCGGAGCGCTGGGGCAGCATGCTCGCCGCCGGCATCTTCCTGAAGGAGTTCGTGCCCGACGGCGTGCGCTGGGCCCACATCGACATGGCCGGTCCCGCCTTCAACAAGGGCGAGCCGTACGGCTACGTCCCCAAGGGCGGCACCGGTGCCGTCACGCGCACGCTCATCGGACTGGCGGAGCGGCACGCGAGCACGGCGAACAAATGAAAAGATGAAGGCGACAAGACCACCCCGACAAGGAGCCTTCCTGTGGCCTACGACATCGTCGTCCTAGGTGGCGGCAGCGGCGGTTACGCCTGCGCGTTGCGGGCGGCCGAGCTGGGCATGTCCGTCGCGCTGATCGAGAAGGACAAGATCGGCGGCACCTGCCTCCACCGGGGCTGCATCCCCACCAAGGCCCTGCTGCACGTCGCCGAGGTGGCCGACGAGACCAGGGAGAGCGAGTCGTTCGGCGTGAAGGCTCGCTTCGACGGCATCGACGTCCCCGGCGTCCACGCGTTCAAGGACAAGATCGTCACCCGTGCCTGGAAGGGCGTGCAGGGGCTGCTCAAGGCCGCCGGCGTCACCCTGGTCGAGGGCGAGGGCCGGCTCGCGGGCGGGCGCCGCGTCCAGGTGGGCTCCGAGGTGTACGAGGGGAGCCACCTCGTGCTGGCGACCGGTTCGGCGCCCAGGTCGCTGCCCGGCCTGGAGATCGACGGCGAGCGCGTCATCACCAGCGACCACTCGCTCAGGATGGACCGGGTGCCGTCCTCGGTGGTGGTGCTGGGCGGCGGCGTCATCGGCGTCGAGCTGGCCAGCGTCTACCGCTCGTTCGGCGCCGAGGTGACCATCGTCGAGGCCCTCCCCCGTCTGCTGCCCGCCGAGGAGGAGTCCAGCTCCAAGCTGCTGGAGCGCGCCTTCCGGCGGCGCGGCATCAAGTACGAGCTCGGCGTGCGCTTCGACGCCGCCAAGACCACCGAGACCGGCGTGCTCGTCACGCTGGCCAGCGGCAAGACCCTCGACGCCGAGATCCTGCTCGTGGCGGTGGGCCGCGGCGCGGTCACGGAGGGTCTGGGCTTCGAGGAGGCCGGCGTGGCCGTCGAGCGCGGCACCGTCACCGTCGACGAGCACTGCCGCACCTCCGCGCCCGGCGTCTACGCCGTCGGCGACCTGATCGCGACCCCTCAGCTGGCCCACGCCGGGTTCGCCGAGGGCATCATGGTCGCCGAGCACATCGCCGGGCTCGGCCCGGCGCCCATCGACTACGCCGGGGTGCCGCGGATCACCTACTCCGACCCCGAGGTCGCCTCGGTCGGCATCACGTCCGCGCAGGCGGCGGAGCGCGGGATGGAGATCGTCGAGCAGGTCTACGACCTGGCGGGCAACCCCAAGAGCCAGATCCTCGGCACGGCGGGCGCGGTCAAGGTGCTCGCCCGCAAGGACGGGCCGGTCGTCGGCGTCCACATGGTGGGCCGCCGCATCGGCGAGCTCATCACCGAGGGGCAGCTCATCTACAACTGGGAGGCGCTGCCCGCGGAGGTCGCCCAGCTCGTCCACGCACACCCGACGCAGTCCGAAGCGGTCGGGGAGGCCATGCTGGCCCTGGCCGGCAAGCCGCTGCACGTACACAACTAGTCAAGCCCTCGAGATCAGAACGCGAGAGAAGATAACGATGCCGGTCTCCGTACAGATGCCCCAGCTCGGCGAGAGCGTCACCGAGGGCACCGTCACCCGTTGGCTGAAGAAGGAGGGCGAGCGCGTCGAGGCCGACGAGCCGCTCCTCGAAGTGTCGACGGACAAGGTCGACACCGAGATCCCGTCGCCCGCCGGCGGTGTGCTCCAGAAGATCGTCGTGGCGGAGGACGAGACGGTGGAGGTCGGCGCCGAGCTGGCCGTCATCGATGAGAGCGGCCAGGCCGGCGCCCCCGCCCCGGCCGAGGAGGCGGCCCCCGCTCCCGAGCCTGAGCCGGAGCCCGAGCCGGAGCCGCAGCCCGCGCCCGCCTCGTCGATCCCGCAGCCCGCCCCGGCCGCCCCCGCTCCGCAGCCGGCCCCGCAGCCCGCGCCCCGGCCGGCTCCGCAGCCCGCGGCCCAGCCCGCGGCGCAGGCGCCCGCGCCGCTGCCCACCTCGGGCGAGAGCCCGTACGTGACGCCGCTGGTGCGCAAGCTGGCCAACGAGCACGGCGTGGACCTCGACTCCGTCACCGGCACCGGGGTCGGCGGCCGCATCCGCAAGCAGGACGTGCTCGAGGCCGCCAAGCAGCAGCGTGAGCAGGCCCCGGCCCCCGCCGCCGCGCAGGCCCCGGCCGCCGCTCCGGCCGCCGCGCCGCAGGCCGCCGCCCCGGCGGCTCAGGCCCCGGCCGCCGCGCCCGAGCAGGTGGAGGTCGACGACACGCTGCGCGGCCGCACCGAGAAGATGACGCGGCTGCGCCAGACGATGTCCAAGCGCCTGGTGGAGTCGCTCCAGACGGCCGCCCAGCTCACCACGGTCGTGGAGGTCGACGTCACCAAGGTGGCGCAGCTGCGGGCGCGGGCCAAGGACGAGTTCTTCCGCCGCGAGGGCGTCAAGCTGTCGTTCATGCCGTTCTTCGAGATGGCCGCGATCGAGGCGCTCAAGCAGCACCCGAAGCTCAACGCGACGATCAACAACGAGACCATGGAGGTCACGTACTTCGACGTCGAGCACCTCGCCATCGCGGTCGACACCGAGCGCGGCCTGATCGCGGCGGTCATCAAGAACGCCGGCGACCTCAACCTCGCCGGGCTCGCCCGCAAGACGGCCGACCTGGCCGAGCGGACCCGCGCCAACAAGGTGACCCCCGACGAGATCACCGGCGGCACGTTCACGCTGACCAACACCGGCAGCCGCGGCGCCCTGTTCGACACGCCGATCCTGAACCAGCCGCAGGTCGGCATGCTCGGCACCGGCGCCGTGGTCAAGCGGCCCGTCGTGGTCGACACGCCCGAGGGCGAGGTCATCGCGGTCCGGTCGATGGTCTACCTGGCGCTCACCTACGACCACCGCCTGGTCGACGGCGCCGACGCCGCCCGCTTCCTGACGACGATCAAGCGCCGCCTGGAGGAGGGCCGCTTCGAGGCCCAGCTCGGCCTCGCCTGACGAGGATCTGAAGGGGCCGGGCGCGCACCGTCGCGCCCGGCCCCTTCGCGCGTTCCCGAACGAACTTCGGGCACCCGGCACCAACCGCAGGACAAAGCTCCGACGGCAGGGGCCCCGGGACCGCTTCGGCGCGGCTGCCGGACGCTCTCGGACCGTCGATCCGTGAGCACGGCGAGCACGGTCACGGGTCAGTGAGTGCGGCGGGCGCGGTTATGGGGTCGTCGGGAATCGCGCGGGAGGTGACGGCCGGCGGGAAGGCGGCGTCGTAGGGTGGTCGTATGGCGATCATCGTGACGGGGGCATCGGGGTTGCTGGGCGTGCCGCTGGTCGCCGCGCTGCGGGGCGCGGGCGAGCGGGTGGTCACTCTGGTGCGACGCGAGCCCAGGAGCGGCGACGAGGCCCTTTGGCGGCCCGCTGAGGGGGTGCTGGACCCGGCCGTCCTGGACGGCGCGAGCGCGGTGGTGCACCTGGCCGGGGCGCCGATCGCCGAGCGGCGCTGGACCGCCGCGTACAAGCGGGAGCTGGTGCGCAGCCGTGTCGACAGCACGAGGCTGCTGGTGCGGGCGATGAGAGAGGCGCGGCGGCCTCCGGGCGTGCTGGTCTCGGCGTCGGGGGTCGACTTCTACGGCGACACCGGCGACCGGGTGGTCGACGAGGGCGCGCCTGGCGGCAGCGGGTTCCTGCCGGAGCTGTGCGAGCGGTGGGAGGCGGAGGCGGCCGCCGCCGAGGAGTTCGGGGTGCGGGTGGCGCGGCTGCGGACCGGGCTGGCGCTGAGCGGGCGCGGCGGCGCGCTCGTCAGGATGCTGCCCGTCTTCAAGGCCGGTCTCGGCGCGCCGCTCGGCTCGGGCAAGCAGTACTGGTCGTGGATCAGCGAGCCCGACTGGGTGGGCGCGGTGCGTCACATCCTGGCGACGCCCGAGGTGGCGGGCCCGGTCAACATGGGCTCCCCCACGCCCGTCACCAACGCCGTCTTCACCCGGACGCTCGGCCAGGTCCTGCGCAGGCCGACGATGCCGATGCCGGTGCCGGGGTTCGCGCTGTCGCTGGGGCTCGGCGAGTTCGCCAAGGCGGGGCTGCTGCCGAGCCATCGCCTGCGGCCGGGGAAACTGCTGGACAGCGGGTACGAGTTCACCCATAGCGACCTCGCCGACGCGCTCCGCGCCGTACTGTAGTGAGCTGTTCCACCTTCGCTCCGGGAGACTCCGTATGACCAGGTCAGGCCAGTCGCACATCCTCGCGATCGGGGGCGGCTCGTTCCGCCCGACCGGCCGCTACGGTTTCATGGAGGCGAGCCCGCTGCTGCGCTACGGCCTCGACCTGACCGGTCAGGACCGTCCCAAGCTGGGCCTGCTCGCCACCGCGACCGGCGACGACGCCGCCTGGCTGCTGAAGATGTACGGCGCGTTCACCGGATGGGACGTCGAGGTCAGCCACCTGACCGTGTTCCCGATGCCGAACGTCGAGGACCCGGCCGCCTGGATGCTCGAACAGGACATGATCTACGTCAGCGGCGGCAGCGTGGCCAACCTGATGGCGCTGTGGCGGCTGCACGGGCTCGACGAGGCGTTCGCGGAGGCGTGGCGGGCCGGGGTGGTGCTGTCGGGGCAGAGCGCGGGCGCGCTGTGCTGGCACGTCGGCGGCAACACCGACTCCTTCGGCCCCGAGCTGCGGGCGTGGTCCGACGGGCTGGCCCTGCTGCCCTACTCGTGCGGCGTCCACTACGACTCCGAGCCGCAGCGGCGGCCGCTGCTGCACGAGTCGGTGGCGAGCGGCGAGCTGCCCGACGGCTACGCCGCCGACGAGGGCGTGGCGCTCCACTACGCCGGCACCGAGTTCATCCAGGCGGTCAGCTGCCGGCCCGAGGGTCACGCGTACCGCGTCGAGCATGACGGCGCCGGCGGGGTGAAGGAGTTCAGGATCGAACCTCGGCTGCTGACATCCTGAATTACCCTACAAGGGTGAGGGAACGGCACAATGGACCCATGCGCCCCATCAACGGGGTCGATCCCCACAGCCTCGCCATCGTCCGTCTAGGCGTCGACGTCCCCTACGAGCAGGCCTGGTCGCTGCAGCGCTGGGTGCACGGCAAGCGGGCCGCCGGAGAGCTCGGCGACACGCTGCTGATCCTTGAGCACGCGCCGGTCTACACCGCCGGCAAGCGGGCCGCCGCGCACGAGCGTCCGGCCGACGGCACGCCGGTCATCGACGTCGACCGGGGCGGCCGGGTGACCTGGCACGGCCCCGGCCAGCTCGTCGCCTATCCGATCGTCGCGGTCTCGGACGTCGTCGACTACGTGTGCCGGCTGGAGGAGACGATGATCCAGGTGTGCGCCGACTTCGGCGTCACCGCCAGGCGGGTCAAGGGGCGTCCCGGGGTGTGGGCCGCCGGGGACGCCAGCCTGGGCCTGCCCGACCGGCAGCTCGGCGCGGTGGGCATCCGGGTCTCGCGCGGGGTGTCGATGCACGGGTTCGCGCTCAACTGCGCGAACGACCCGCGGTGGTTCAACCGGATCGTGCCGTGCGGCCTGCCCGACGTGGGCGTCTCGACGCTGTCGGCGGAGACGGGCCGGCGCATCGTGGCCGAGGAGGTCATGCCGATCGCGGAGAAGCGCCTGGCGGAGGCCCTCGGCCGCGAGCCGTACGACCTCCACGAGGAGGATCTCCTGCGCCGCTGACCTCCCCTGGTCTGACCCCGCGGATCAACCCTCGGGCCCTTACCCGGCCGGGGCGGCGGTGCCTATGATCAGGGCGTGAAACGCGCCGCGGCCTTTCTCATCGCCCTTCTGGTGCACGCGCTGACGCTCGCCTTCATCGTGCTGGGCGCGCGCACGATCGTGGTCAACGCCGAGTTCGTCTTCGGCTGGCTGATCGGCGGGATGCTGATCGGCATCGGGTGGCTGCTGCGTCCGCGCCTGGCGCGCGTGCCCGCCGACGCCGAGGTGCTCGGCCGGGAGGACGCCGCCGAGCTGTACGCGACGGCCGGGCGGGTCGCGTCCCGGATGGGGGTCAGGCCGCCGGACCTGGTGGCGGTCAGGGATCTCGAGATCGGGACGTCTTACCGGAGAGTGGGGCTCAGGCGCACGCCGGTGCTCCTGGTGGGGCTGCCGGTGTGGCTGGCGCTGAGCCCGCGGCAGCGCGTGACCCTGCTGGCGACGGCTTACGCGGGCGAGGCGACCGGCGACGACCTGGTGGTGGGCGGCGCGCTGTCCACGCTGGGCGAGTGGCGGCAGGCGCTGCTGGGCTCCGCGCCGCTGACGGCGCGCGAGGAGGCCCGCGACAAGTTCACCGGTACGCTCGGCGCGCTCCACACGCCGGACACGAGCTACGAGGTGGCCGGGTGGATCGGCCGGGTGATCGGCCGGGTGCTGGGCGCCCCGGTGCTGCTGGTGGAGTACGCGCTCACCCGGCTGGCCCGTTCGGGCGACGGGCGGGCGCGCGAGCGCAGGCTGGCGCTGGCCGCGAAGGCGGTCACGCCCGAGGAGGTGGCGGAGCTGGAGGAGCTGATCGCCGCCGGCGGCTACCTCGCGCCGATGCAGGCGGCCGCGCTGCGCGGCGAGACCGTGCCCGCGATCAGGCGCGACGCGCTGGCCCGCGCCGACCGGCCGGGGCCCGCGCGTTCCCCGTTGCTGGGCGAGATGGAGTCCGGGCGCATCGACGAGGAGTTACTCGCCCGCTACACCCGCGCGGTGCGCGGTTTCGGGCTCATCGCCTGATCCACGCCCCTGGCGAGGGCCATGCGGGCGGGAGACGTAAGCTGGCAGGGTGACCGTTGCTCCTGAAGGCCGAAAGCTCCTCCGCCTGGAGGTGCGCAACGCCGAGACCCCTATCGAGCGCAAGCCCCCGTGGATCAAGACCAAGCTGAAGACGGGCCCCGAATACACCGAGCTGAAATCGCTCGTGCGCCGCGAGGGCCTGCACACGGTCTGTGAAGAGGCGGGCTGCCCCAACATCTACGAGTGCTGGGAAGACCGCGAGGCGACGTTCCTCATCGGCGGCGACCAGTGCACCCGCCGCTGCGATTTCTGCCAGATCGACACCGGCAAGCCCAAGGAGTACGACCGCGACGAGCCGCGCCGGGTGGCCGAGTCCGTCCAGCAGATGGGCCTGCGCTACGCGACCGTGACCGGCGTGGCCCGCGACGACCTGCCCGACGGCGGGGCCTGGCTCTACGCCGAGACCGCGCGGGAGATCCACGCGCTGCTGCCCGGCTGCGGCGTCGAGCTGCTCGTGCCCGACTTCAACGGCGACCGCGGCCAGCTGGAGGAGGTCTTCTCCAGCAAGCCGGAGGTGTTCGCGCACAACGTCGAGACCGTGCCGCGCATCTTCAAGCGGATCCGGCCCGCGTTCCGCTACGACCGCTCGCTGAAGGTGATCACGACGGCCCGCGAGGCCGGGCTGGTGACCAAGTCCAACCTCATCCTCGGCCTGGGCGAGACCCGCGAGGAGGTGCTGGAGGCGATGCGCGACCTCCACTCCGCCGGCACCGACCTGCTCACCATCACGCAGTATCTCCGGCCGACCCCGCGCCACCACCCGGTGGAGCGCTGGGTCAAGCCGGAGGAGTTCGTGGAGCTGCAGCGGGAGGCCGAGGAGATCGGCTTCGCCGGCGTGCTGTCCGGCCCGTTGGTCCGCTCGTCGTACCGCGCGGGCAAGCTCTACCAGCAGGCGATCACCGCCCGCCAGACGGCCTGACCGCGCCGCCAGCGCGGCGTGTTCGCGGCGTCACCGCGCCGTCTTCGTGGCGTGTTCGTGGCGTGTTCGTGGCGTGTTCGTGGCGTGTTCGCGGCGTGATCGCGCCGTGATCGCGGCGTGATCGCGGCGTGATCGCGGCGTGATCGCGGCGTGATCGCGGCGTCGTTCGCGGTGGCCACGTGGTGTCGGAAGCCCCGGGCGGGGTCCCGGGGCTTTCGCGTTTCCCCTATCCGGCCGCCGCGCTACCGTGAGCGTCGGAAGGGGGCGAGACGTGGCCATTCTGATCCGGACCGGGGACGTGCCGCCGGGGCAGCGGCTCGACGCCTGGCGCAGCGTGGTCTGCGACACGCTCGGCCCGCTCGACTTCCACATCGCCCGTGGCACCCCGCTGCGGGGGCAGATCGAGGCCGGGCAGCTCGGCCCGATCGGCGTCGGCAAGGTGGAGACCTCCACGCCCCACAGCGTGCACCGCACGGCGGGCCTGATCCGGCGTGACAGCCCCGAGCTCTACCGGCTGGTGCTGGCCGTGTCGGGCAGCCCGATCCTGTCGCAGGACGGCCGCTCGGTCCGGCTGGCGCCGGGCGGGTTCGCCCTCTACGACTTCACCCGGCCCTACGAGCTGGCCTACGACGCGGCGGTGCGGCTGGCGGTGTTCAGCTTCCCGCGCGAGCTGCTGTCGCTGCCCGCCGGCGCGGCCACCTCGATCACCGCCGTGCCGATCCCGGCCGGCGAGGGCACCGCCGCGCTGGCCGCGCCGCTGCTGCGCCGGGTGGCGCTGGACCTGGAGACCTACCGGCCGGCCAGCGCCGCGCGGCTGTCCACGGTGGTGATGGATCTGGTGGCCACCGCCGTGGCCGAGCGCGTGGACCGGCTGGACGAGGTGCCCGAGCGGGCCCGGCAGGAGGCGCTGACGGCGCGGGTGCACGCCTTCATCGAACGCCATCTGGGTGATCCCGGCCTGGACCCGGCCGCCGTGGCCGCCGCCTGTCACGTGTCGCCGCGCTCGCTGCACCGGGTGTTCGAGGCCCGCGACACGACGGTGGCGGGCTGGATCCGCCATCGGCGGCTGGAGCGCTGCCGCCGCGACCTGGCCGATCCGGCGCTGGCGGGCGTGCCGGTCAGCGCGGTGGCGGCCCGCTGCGGGCTGCCCGACCCGGCCCACTTCAGCCGTCTGTTCAAGCGCGCGTACGGGGTGCCGCCGGCCGAGTACCGGCGGGCGAGCCTGCTGTAGGCGCGCATCGTCAAGGGGGTGGCGCGCAGATCCAAGACCGGGGCCGCCGCGATCCGCAGACTGGTCCCATGCCCGCGAGAACGCGGGAACCCCCTGACGAGGATGGAGTCCGGTCATGCAGCTCTTCGTGAACCTGGCGGTCAAGGATCTCGACCGCTCGAAGGAGTTCTTCACCGCGCTCGGTTTCGCCTTCTTCGGCATGGCCGACGACATGGCGTCCGTGATGATCAACGACGGCGCGCAGGTCATGCTGCTGACCGAGCCGGTGTTCGCCGGCTACGCGGCCAGGGAGCTCGCCGACCCGGCCAAGACGACCGAGGCGATCCTGGTCATCGGCCTGGAGAACCCGGCCCAGGTGGACGAGCTGACCGAGAAGGCCGTCGCCGCCGGCGCCACCCCGCTGGGCCCGCCCCGGCAGGACGACTTCCGCTACCAGCGGGCCTTCGCCGACCTCGACGGCCACCACTGGGAGGCGCTCTGCCTGGCGCAGCCGGCCGGATGAGCACCGTGACGCTGACGGGCACGGCGGTCTCGGCCGACGGGACCGCCATCGCCTACGACCGCCACGGCTCGGGACCGGCCGTGGTCCTGGTGCACGGCGCGTTCACCGGCAGGGGCCACCCCACGCTGGCGGGCGTGGCGGCGGGGCTGGCGCCGTGGTTCACCGTGTACGACTACGACCGGCGCGGGCGGGGAGGCAGCGGCGACACCTCCCCGTACGCGGTGGAGCGCGAGATCGAGGATCTGGCCGCGGTCGTCGGGGCGGCGGGCGGGCGGGCGATGGTGTTCGGCGGGTCGTCGGGCGGCGCGCTGGCGCTGGAGGCGGCGGCCCGGCTGCCGGAGGTCACCAAGCTGGCGGTGTGGGAGCCGCCCTACCACGTGACCGCCGACGCCCCCGCACTGCCGCACGACTTCGCCGCCCAGCTCGATGCCCTGGTCCGGGAGGGGCGGCGGGGGGACGCGGTCGAGCTGTTCATGGTGGCGGCGGCCGAGGTGCCGCGGGAGGCCGTGGCGCTGATGCGGGCCGACCCGTCCTGGCCGGAGGTGGAGGCCGTCGCGCACACGCTGGCGTACGAGGCGGCCGTCATGGGGCCGGGCAACGCGCTGCCGGCCGCCCGGCTGGCCGAGGTCACGCAGCCGGCGCTGGTCATGAACGGCGACGCCGGCCCGGCGTGGATGGCGGCGGCCGCGCGGGCCGTTGCGGGGCGCGTCCCCGGCGCCGTCCACCGGGTGCTGGAGGGGCAGGCGCACGCCGTGGCCCCGGAGGCCCTGCTGCCCGAACTGCTGGAGTTCTTCGTGGTGGCGTGACCCCGGCCGCCGGGTCGCCGACACTGTGATCGTGGACTTCGATGACGTGATCAGCGGGCTGGACCTGCGTACCAAGGTCAGGATGTTGACCGGCGCCTCCATGTGGGCGCTGCACCCGGTGCCGGAGATCGGCCTGGACCGCCTGGTGATGAGCGACGGGCCGATCGGCGTGCGCGGCGAGCGGTGGAGCGCGGCCAGCCCGTCGATCGCGCTGCCGAGCCCCACCGCCATGGCCGCCACCTGGGACGTGGAGCTGATCCGGCGGGTGGGGCGGCTGCTCGCCCAGGAGGCCCGGCGCAAGGGCGTGCACGTGCTGCTCGCGCCGACCGTCAACCTGCACAGGTCGCCGCTGGGCGGGCGGCACTTCGAGTGCTTCTCCGAGGATCCGCACCTGACGGGCGAGGTGGCGGCCGCGTACGTGGAAGGCGTGCAGGAGGGCGGGGTGGCGACCACCCCCAAGCACTTCGTGGCCAACGACTCCGAGACCGAGCGGTTCACGGTCAGCGTCGAGGTGTCCGCGCGGGCGCTGCGCGAGCTGTACCTGCGGCCGTTCGAGCGGGTCGTCCAGGCCGGCGCGTGGGGTGTCATGACGGCCTACAACGCGGTCGGCGGCGTCACGATGAGCGAGCACGCCGATCTGGTGCACGGGGTGCTGAAGGGCGAGTGGGGCTTCGACGGTCTCGTGGTGTCCGACTGGACGGCGGTGCGCACCACCGAGGCCGCCGCGCTGGGCGGCACCGACGTGGCCATGCCGGGCCCGCACGGGCCGTGGGGTGACAAGCTGGAGGAGGCGGTGCGCGCGGGGCGGGTGCCGGAGTCGCTGATCGACGACCGGGTGCGCCGTGTGCTCCGCCTGGCCGAGCGCACGGGCGCGCTGGGCGGGCCGCCGCCCGCCGCGGCCGGCGAGGTCATCGACGGGGTGGCGCTGGCGCGTGAGGTGGCCGCGCGGAGCTTCACCCTCCTGAAGAACGACGGGCCGCTGCTTCCGCTGTCCGGCGTGCGGTCCGTGGCGCTGATCGGGTCGGCGGCCAGGGAGGCCAGGGTGATGGGCGGCGGCAGCGCCCAGGTGTTCCCCGCCCGCGTCGTCTCCCCGCTGGACGGCCTGCGCGGGCGTGACGGCGTCGAGGTCCGGTACGCGCGGGGCACCGATCCGCGCGTCCGCCTGTCCCCGCTGGCGGTCCCGGCCACCGCGGCCTTCCTGGACGCCGGCGGCCGGGTCCTGGCCGAGCATCCTCTGCCGGCGGCCGAGGGGCGCTGGATCGGCGAGACCCCGCCCGGAGTGGACGCCGACCGGCTCGCGGCGGTCCGGCTGCGCGCCGCGTACACGCCGGAGACCGGAGGGCGGCACGAGCTGTCGGTGGCCGGCGCGGGCGCGTACACGCTGTCGGTGGACGGCCGGGTGCTGCTCGACGAGACGCTGACCCCCGGTGGTGACGACCCGGCCGCGCTGCTGTCCCCGCCGGAGCGGCGGGTGACCGCCGACCTGGACGCGGGCGTCACGTACGAGCTGGAGGTCCTGCACCGGACGGCCGGGTTCCGGGGGATGGTGTTCATCGTGTGCGTGCTCGGCCACGCCGAGCCGTCGCCCGGCGAGGACGAGCTGTTCGCCGAGGCGGTGCGGGTGGCGGCCGGCAGTGACGTGGCCGTGGTGGTCGCCGCCACCACGCCGGAGGTGGAGAGCGAGGGCTTCGACCGCGGGGACCTGGTGCTGCCGGGCCGGCAGGACGAGCTGATCGCCGCGGTCGCCGCCGCCAACCCGCGCACCGTCGTGGTGGTGAACGCGGGCTCGCCGGTGGAGATGCCGTGGCTGGACTCGGTGGCGGCGGTGCTGCTCACCTGGTTCCCGGGGCAGGAGGCGGGGGCGGCGCTGGCGGACGTGCTGTTCGGCGACGCCGAGCCGGGCGGGCGGCTGCCGACGACCTGGCCCGCCCGGCTGGCCGACGCGCCGGTGGTGAACGTGACTCCGGACCGCGGTGTCATGGTCTACGAAGAGGGGCTGTTCATCGGGTATCGGGCGTGGGAGCGGAGCGGGCGCGCGCCGGCGTTCTGGTTCGGGCACGGGCTCGGTTACACCACCTGGTCGTACGACTCGATCTCCGGCGGGAGCGGGTCGGTGACCGTGCGCGTGACCAACACCGGCCGTCGGCGCGGCCGGGAGGTCGTGCAGGTCTATGCCGCGCCGGTCACGCCCGATCCGGAGCGCCCGGCCCGGTGGCTGGCCGGGTTCGCGGTGGTGGAGGCCGAGCCGGGGCAGAGCGTGAGCACCGTCGTGGACGTGCCGGACCGTACGTTCGAGGTCTGGGACGGGCGGGGGTGGCGCGTCGCGTCCGGGGAGTACCTGCTGGAGGCCGCCCGCCACTACGCCGACCGGAGGCTTTCGGCGACGGTCAAGGTCTGAGAGTCAGGATTCGGCAAAAAGATCGCGGTCGCGGCGAGGCTGCCTGGCGGCCGCGTTCTCCGTCCTGTCCGGTTCGTTTGTATCCTTCCTTCCATGGCGAAGTCCAAGGACCCAGAGAAGCCGGGGCGCATCAAGCAGCTCCGCATGATCGCGCAGATCATCAAGCAGTCCAATCCCAAGGGGATGCCGATCGTCTTCCTCTCGGCGGTCGGCACGCTGGCTGTGGTGGTCGTGATCGGTCTGGTCACGGACTATCTGTGGTATTCGATCTTCCTGGGCATCCTGCTGGCGTTCACCGTCGGCCTGGTGGTGTTCGGGCAGCTCGCGCAGCGGGCGCAGTATTCGCTGCTGCACGGCCAGACCGGCGCCGCCGCCGCCGTGCTGCAGGGCATGCGCGGCAACTGGCAGGTCACCCCGGCCATCGCGGTCAACCGCGACCAGGACCTGGTCCACATGGTGGTGGGCTATCCGGGCGTCATCCTGGTGTCCGAGGGGCCGGGCAACCGCACGGCCCGCATGCTCGCGGCGGAGAAGAAGCGCATCGCCCGCGCGGTGCTGGGCGTGGAGATCTACGACATCCAGTGCGGTGACGGCGAGGGCCAGGTCCCGCTGGCCAAACTGCAGCGCCACATCATGAAGCTGCCGCGCAACCTGAAGAAGCCCTCGGTCAACGAGGTGAAGGACCGTCTGCGGTCCCTGCCGAAGAACATGCCGATGCCCAAGGGTCCGATGCCCAAGGGCGCCCGCATGCCGCGCGGCCCCAAGATGCGCTAGTGCCGTCCCTGTCGTCGCGGGCCAACCGCGGCTGGTGGGACGGCAACGCCGACGACTACCAGGCGGAGCACGGCGCGTTCCTGCGCGACGCCGGCTTCGTGTGGTGCCCTGAGGGCGTCGACGAGGCCGACGCCCGGCTGCTCGGCGAGGTGTCCGGGCGCGACGTGCTGGAGATCGGCTGCGGCGCCGCGCAGTGCGCCCGCTGGCTGGTGACGCGGGGTGCGCGGGTGGCCGCCTTCGACCTGTCGCGCGGCCAGTTGCTCCACTCGCGCCGCATCGACGAGGAGACCGGCGTGCGGGTGCCGGCGGTCCAGGCCGACGCCGAGTCGCTGCCGTTCGCCGCGGAGAGCTTCGACGTGGCCTGCTCGGCGTACGGCGCGCTGCCGTTCGTGGCCGACCCGGCGGCGGTCCTGCGCGAGGTGCGCCGGGTGCTGCGGCCGGGCGGCCGGTTCGTGTTCTCGGTCAGCCACCCGATCCGGTGGGCGTTCCCCGACGACCCGGGCCCGCGCGGGCTGACCTCCGACCGCTCCTACTTCGACCGCAGCCCGTACGAGGAACGCGACGAGCACGGCGCCCTCACCTACGCCGAGCACCACCGCACCATGGGCGACTGGGTGGGCCTGCTGGCCGCCTCCGGGCTCGCCATCACCGGGCTGCTGGAGCCCGAGTGGCCCGAGGGGCACGACCGGGTGTGGGGCGGCTGGAGCCCGTTGCGCGGCCGCCACCTGCCCGGCACCGCCATCTTCAGCTGCGCGCGTATCTAGCGGCCATGGCGTGGAAGGCCGCCTTCGGCTCCCAGCGCGTCTCGTCGAGCATCCTGACGACGCCGTACGAGCCGAGGTCGGCCTGATTGTCCCGGCCGATCCTGGTGAAACCGGCGAAGGTGAACCACAGGGCCGTCTCGACGCCCTCCTGCTCGAAGACGTCGAGCAGCTCGTCGAGATAGCGGACCTGCTCGTCCTCGTCGGGCACCGCGCCTTCGGGCACCAGGTAGGCCGAGCCGCCCCGCTCGCCGGCGCCGCGGTAGGCGCAGGTGCCGAACTCGGTCACGGCCACCGGCTTGCCCTGCCCGGAGCGGGCGCGCAGCTCGTCGCGGAAGGTCTCGGCGTTGTAGGCGGCGCGGTAGGCGTCGAGGCCGACGACGTCGAACGGGGTCCAGTCGACGAACTCCCAGGGCGCGGAGGCGTAGGTGATCCTGCCGCCGAACAGCGGCCGGACCGTGGCGGCGACCTCGGCCAGGTAGGAGTCCAGGCGTTCGGTGATCGCCGGGATCTCCCTGCTCCACCATTCGGGGGACGCCTCGGTGAGTGATCCCAGGCGCTCGCCGTACGTCTCCCCCGGCATGAAACCGGACAGGAACGCGCTGGCCTCGCAGCCCGCCACCAGCACCACCTCGGCGCCGCCCGCGCGCAGTTCCTCCGCCTTCGTGGCGCACTCCGCCAGCATCGGCAGGGTCTCCTCGGGGGTGAGGTCGACCGGGAACGGCGCGTACCAGACCTCCAGTCCGGCGGCGGCGGCCTCCTCGGCGGCGACGGCGAGGCGGGCGGGGTCGCCGCCGGAGACGCGGACGGCCTGGCAGCTCAGCTCGCGGGCGATCACCTGGAGGTCGCGCCGGACGGTGTCCCGGTCGAAGGCCTTGCGGCTGCGGTCGGGCTCGGGCAGGAAGCCGGTGTCATAGTTGATGCCCTTTTTCATGATTTGTCCTTACCAATACCGTCTTGGAGTTGGTCGAAGGCGAGCTCCACGTCGGAGGCGAGCATCCGGCCCGCCTCCTCCAGCGGCGTCCCGGACGCCAGCCGCTGGAAGAACGCCTCCTCGACCGTGGTGATGACGGCGGTGATCTGGGCGGCCATGAGCTGCGCGGCCGTCTCGGAGCCGGCCGTGTCCCGCAGCACGGCGGCCAGCTCGTGACGCTGCCCCATGTGCGCCTGGTAGACGCCCGCCATGAGCACCGGCGTGGACGCGATGACCCTGACCTGGGCGAGCATCCGGCCGACGTCGCGGGGACCGTCGGCGGCCAGCGCGGCGTAGTGGGCGCGCAGCGCGTCCAGGGCCGTCTGGCCGGGCGGCCGCCGGGCCACGATCGAGGCGAGGTCGTCGTGGATGCCGTCGAGAGCCAGGCAGTCCTTGCTGGGGAAGTAGTTGAACAGGGTGACCTTGGCGACCCCGGCCGCCTCGGCGATCTCGCTGACCGTCACCGCGTCGTACCCGCGCTCCGCGAACAGCTCCAGCGCGACGCCCGCGATGCGCCGCCGGGTCTCTTCCTTCTTGCGCTCGCGCAAACCCGCCATCATCATGACGGCAGCGTAAACCGTACTCAGTACAAAAGTAAACCCGGTACGGTTTTCACATGCGGACGACCACGGTGTTCGACACGCGGTCGTGCAGGCCGCGGTGGTCGCGGTCGAAGATCAGCGCCGGCAGGGCCAGCACGAGCAGCACCGTGCGCACCAGCACCGGGAACAGGCGGGGGTCGCCGCCGTCCATCGCCGCCACCCGGATGCCGGCCAGCCGGTGGCCGAACGTCTGCCCGAGGAACCCGACCAGCACGACGTACTGCACGGCGAACACGATCGCGGGCACCCACGGCTGCTCTGCCGTGCTGATCCCGAGCAGCAACTGCGTGATCGCCCACGTGCAGATCATCCAGTCGATGACCAGGGCGGCGATCCTGCGCCCCCAGCCGGAGACGGACCCGCTGCCCTCCTCCGGCAGCCCGAGGCGCTGCCCCGGATAACCGAGATCGACCCCGGCGGACCGGAGCCCGCCCAGCCAGGTCTGCGTCCACCGCGGCTCGTTGCTGCTCATGTGTCAAAGGTATCCGCCGGTGGGGGCGGTCGGGATCGTGACCCGTCCGCGCTTCCGTGACGCGGGTGGTCCGGCGCATGATGGAGGCCATGCCGTACGGGGACGACTTGGACGCGCGCTTCCACGAACTGGTCGCGCAGTTCAGCGAGGAGGAGCGGCGCAGGCTGAGCGCCGCGGCGAGCAAGGGCGCCCGCCCGCGCCGGCGCCGGCGCGTGGGACGGGTCTGGTACGCGTTCGCGGCCGTGCTGGCGGTGGTCGTGGCGGCCCTGCTGATCGTCGCCGTCCGCCCCGACCTGCTCTCCCCCGCCCCCGAGCCGGCCGCGGAGTCGCCGTCACCGGTCCTGCGCGCCCACGTTCCGGGCCCTTCGGGGGACGTGAACGCCGCGTAACACATGCGAAACAATCGAGACACCATGCGGAAACGGCCGCGCCGTACCTTCACGGGTGATAGCCCGTCCCCAGGGAGGTTCGAGAGTGTTCAACTCCGCCGACGACGTCCTGAAGTTCATCAGGGACGAAGGGGTGCAGTTCGTCGATGTCAGGTTCACCGACCTGCCGGGGACGACTCACCACTTCACCTTCCCGGTCGAGAACTTCGGCGCGAACGTCTTCTCTGACGGCCTCATGTTCGACGGCTCGTCGATCCGCGGCTTCCAGGCGATCCACGAGTCCGACATGCTGCTCCTGCCGGACCCGTCGTCCGCCGTGGTCGACCCGTTCCGCCAGCACAAGACGCTCAACATCAACTTCTTCGTGCACGACCCGCTGACCGGCGAGGCCTACAGCCGCGACCCGCGCAACGTCGCCCGCAAGGCCGAGGAGTACCTCAAGGGCACCGGCATCGCCGACACCGTCTTCTTCGGGCCCGAGGCCGAGTTCTACATCTTCGACGACGTCCGCTTCGAGACGAAGTCCAACGCGGGCTACTACTACATCGACTCCATCGAGGGCGCCTGGAACACCGGCAAGGCCACCGAGGGCGGCAACCTGGGCTACAAGCCGCGCTACAAGGGCGGCTACTTCCCGGTGCCGCCGATGGACCACTTCACCGACCTGCGCTCGGAGATGGTCCGCAACCTCATCGAGTGCGGCATCGACGTCGAGATGCAGCACCACGAGGTCGGCACGGCCGGTCAGGCGGAGATCGACTTCAAGTTCGGCACGCTGCTCAAGACGGCCGACAACCTGATGCTCTACAAGTACATCATCAAGAGCACGGCCATGGAGTACGGTCACACCGTCACGTTCATGCCCAAGCCGATCTTCGGTGACAACGGCTCCGGCATGCACTGCCACCAGTCGCTGTGGAAGGACGGCTCGCCGCTCTTCTACGACGAGGTCGGCTACGCGGGCCTGTCCGACACCGCCCGCTACTACATCGGCGGCCTGCTCAAGCACGCCCCGTCGCTGCTGGCCTTCACCAACCCGACGGTCAACTCCTACCACCGGCTGGTGCCGGGCTACGAGGCGCCGGTCAACCTGGTCTACTCGCAGCGCAACCGCTCGGCCTGCGTCCGGATCCCGATCACGGGCTCCAACCCGAAGGCCAAGCGCATCGAGTTCCGCGTGCCCGACCCGTCCTGCAACCCGTACTTCGCCTTCGCCGCCATGCTGATGGCGGGGCTCGACGGCATCCGCAACAAGATCGAGCCGCCGGAGCCCGTCGACAAGGACCTGTACGAGCTCCCGCCGGAGGAGGCCCGCTCGGTCCCGCAGGTGCCCGGCTCCCTCACCGACGTGCTCAACGCTCTGGAGGAGGACCACGACTACCTGCTCGAAGGCGGCGTCTTCACGCCCGACCTGATCGAGACGTGGATCTCCTACAAGCGCGAGAACGAGGTCGACCCGATCCGGCTGCGCCCGCACCCGCACGAGTTCGAGCTCTACTACGACGTGTGATCGGTTACCGCGCGGTGAGCTGCACGCTCACCGCGCGGTTTCCGTTTGGTTCCCGCCATCGCCGCGTTCAGTCGTGGTCGGGAAAGACCAGCTCATCGCGCGTAGCCACCTCTTCGGCGGGGGGCGGCTCGATGTGGATCGCGTCGCCCCAGCCGGAGAACCGCACATCGGCGGTCGTGAGGCTGCGGTCTTTGACGTTCCAGGGGTATTCGGGCTCGTCATACCGCGTCTGGCACCTGCGTACGAGCTGATCCGGACCAAGCCACAGCCGCCACTTCACGGGCAACTTGGTGTAGCTCGCGTAGCGTCCTGTGGGCTTCTCGAAGTCGCCCACCCATAGACGCGGATTCAGCTTGTACAGCTTGCCGATGGTGGTGCTGCCCTCGTAGAGGGTGGTGCGGGTGCCGTCGTAGACGCCGGCGGGCCGCTTGGCCGTCGTGGTGGACAGCACGTGCCGGAGAGTGGCGGGATCGCTCAGCCTGATCTTCCCGCATTCCAGGTACAGCTCGTTCTTCTCGGTGTCCAGAATCCAGGACTTGCCCTCCGGCAGGTGGGCAGGGCGGTCGGGATACCAGCCGTAGGAACGACCCGGGAAGACGACGGCCCGGGAGGCACCGTCGGCTGAGGGCTTCGAATGGCGGAGATCGAGGGCCACGATTCCACCGCCACCGAACCTGTAGACGGCCCGCGATCGGCGGGTGACGTGGTCCTTCTTCGGACCCCAGACAATTCGGTAGACCGAACTCGCCCGCACCCCGCCATGACCGTCGAGCTGCCGCTTCAGCGCCGCGACCGGATCTGGACGGGTGACGGCTCCGGCGTGCGGGCCGATGACCGTGATCGATGCTGTCAGCACGAGAACCAGCCCGATCGTCCGGCGACCCATGCTCATGCACTCCCCGCTCGATTCCGTGCCGTCCGGAACGGAGGCTGTGGGAGATCGTCGCGATCGAAGATCTCAACGCTGTCACGGACGGATTTCGGCGGAGCCCGCAGGTCGGTGACTCCTCGTCTGACAGTGGTTGATGGCGCCGCGCGAAAATCGTTGATCCTTACGAGGCCGACAGGTAGCGTCTGCGATCAGTGGCGATCACTTGTTCGAATTTTCGCCATCTGTCCGGCCCGCAGATCTGGAGATGTGAGATGAAGCGAACACTTAGTCTATTAACTGTCGGCCTGCTGGTCTCCGGTCTGGTGACCGCACCGGCCGGGGCCTCCAGCGTGGTGACCGATCCTCTGGCCTCTTCCCAAGCGACCGCTGCTGAGATCGCGACGTTCTGGCTCGGCGACGGCGGCGCCCATCTGATGAGCGCCACTCCGTACAACGTCCGGACCGCCGTCGACAAGGTCCTTCCCATCAGCGGCATCCCCGCGGACACCAAGCCCGGCACTATCCCGCCGACGCCCCCGTCCACCTCCGATCCGGCGAAGGCCAAGGCGCCCGGCACCTCGGGCAAGGTGTTCTTCGTCGGCGCCGACGGTCAGCCGCACTGGTGCACCGGCACCGCCGTGCAGTCGCAGTACCGCAACCTCGTGGCCACCGCAGCGCACTGCGTGTACGACACCCAGCGTTCCTACGCCACCCTCGACAAGTGGGTCTTCGTTCCCGGCTACTCCGGTGGCACGACTCCGTGGGGTCTCTACGTCGGAAAGCAGGTTTCCGGCCATTACGACTTCACCACCTACGACGACTACGACCGCGACTACGCTTTCGTCAACGTCTACGGCGGCGTCGTCTCCTCTGCCTCAGGCGGGTTGACCAACTTCGGAAGGCTGGTCGACAACGTCGGCGGCCAGGGGCTGGCCTGGAGCCAGCCGCTGGGCTCCTCGGTCGACGTCTTCGGCTATCCCGCCGGCCCCCATCCCGACGGCACCCGGCCGTACACGGGTGAGACCATCGAATCGTCGAGGGGTGACACAAGCGCCGTAAGGGTTCCCAGCTTGAAGGCGGAGGAACTCATGGCCGTGGATTCCCGGTTCACCGGTGAAGGGGCCCTCGGCTCCTCCTGGCTGTTGCGTTATGACAAGGCCAGCCGCATGGGGTACCTCAACGGCATCACCATCAGCGTCGCCGACACCGATGGCAGCCTGCGTTACGACACGAGCTTCTCTCCCTACTTCGACGGCGAACTGGCCAGCGTCTACTCCGCCGCCGGCGCTGTGTGGACCGGCTCGGTCCTGCCCGCGTAACGGACCCTGACGGCCAGGTCCACGGCATTCGGAAGGCCATCGAGGGCGCGATCGATGGCCTTCCGCGTCGTCCGGCCGCGTCGTGCTGCCGGACCCTGTCAGACCTGCTTGAGGAAGCCCGCGTCCACCGCGAGGTCCGCGCCGGTCGTGGCGGCCGAGCGGGGCGAGGCCAGCAGGGCGATCGCATCGGCGACCTCCTGGGGGTCGACCAGCCTCGGGATCGACAGGTTCATCATCTCCGGCGCCAGCCGGTCCAGCACGGAGTCACGGTCGGCGCCCGCCTGTCCGGCGATGATGTCGGCCGCGCCGCCCTCCTCGGTCCACCACGCCGTGCGCACCGGTCCAGGAGAGACGGTGTTGACGCGGATGCCCTGGGGGGCGTACTCCTCCGACAGCGCCTTGGTCACGTTGTTCAGTGCCGCCTTGGCCGCGCTGTAGTCGACGTTCATCGGGGCGGGGAGCCGTGCGGAGCCCGACGAGACGTTGACGATCGAGCCGCCGCCGCGCGCCAGCATCGGCGGGATGGCGGCCCGGACGAAGCGCACCACCGCGAACAGGTTGAACTCGAACATGGCCCGCCAGTCCTCGTCGGCGGGGGCCATGAAGGAGAAGCGCGGCAGGGCAACCCCGGGCGGCGGGCCACCGGCGTTGTTGACCAGGATGTCGAGCCCGCCGAACTCCTCCACGGCCCGCGCCACGGCCTGGCCGGGCGCTTCGGGGTCCATCAGGTCGACCGGCACGTGGAGCAGGTCGCCGCCCAGTTCCGCCAGCTCGGGGCTGGTCTTGCGGGAGACTGCCACGACACTGGCCCCCTCGCCGAGCAGGGTGCGGGTCACGGCCAGGCCGATGCCCTTGGACGCGCCGGTGACGATCGCGACGCGGCCGGAAAACTGCAGATCCATAGGTGCTCCTTCGCCGTAGGGGCCCTCCGGACGAGCGGAGGGTTTCCATCGCGGAACACGCTAGGCGCGGGCCCCGACGCGGGCTGGCGACGTTCGGACCGGTGTCTCCGGCGGGCTTCGGAACCGGAATCCCCCCGCTCAGAGGCCGTAACGGCCGAGCACGTCCCGCTTGCGGCCGGTGAGGAACTTGCGGGCCATCCGGCCGGTGGTGAGCCAGGCGATGACATCGCCGTTCCCCGTGCCGGCCAGCATCCTGCCGACCAGGTACGGCGCGACCTCGTCGACGTGGTCGCAGAGGATGTTGAGGAGCTTGCGCTGCTTGGCCACCTGCTCGGGGGCGGCGGCGGCCTCGCGCAGCCAGCCCTCCGTGATGAGCATGCCGGGGCTGACCTGCCCGACCCGTACGCCGGTGCCCGCGACCTCCTTGGCCAGCGCCCGGGTGAAGGAGTCGAGGCCGCGCTTGGTGGCCGAGTAGACGCCCATGCCGGGACGGATCCGGCCGTCGCTGCCGCCGCCGAGGATGTTGAACACCTGGCCGCCGCCCTGAGCGAGCATGCCGCGTACCGCGACCTGGGAGCCGTAGACGGTGCCGAGCATGTTCGTGGTGACCATCGCGCGGACGTCGCCGGGCGCGGTCTCGACGATGGGGCGGGTGGTGTTGGCGACCCCGGCGTTGTTGATCCACAGGTCCACGCCGCCGAGGGCGTCCACCGCGGTGGCCCACAGCTTCTCGACCTGCTCGGGGTCGGTCATGTCGACGGCGCACCCGTGCACGGCCGCGCTTTCCGCCGCCTCCGGGCGCAGTCGCGCCACGGCCTCGTCCACCGCCGCCCTGGTACGGCCCGACACGACCACGGAGTGCCCGCGCCGGAGCAGTTCGCGGGCGAGAGCGAACCCGAGCCCTTTGGTGCTGCCGGTGACGACTGCCTTCCGCATGGCCGCTCCCTGGAGGGTGGGGAATCGGCGTTGATCTTACGCCGCCGCCTTCTCCTCGGATAGACCTGAGACGAGACGTTGCGTCTTGGAGGACGTGACGCTACTCTCTCATGAGACGGATCGTCTCGTCTCACTGGAAGCGAGGAGGTGGGCCTCATACGTACCGCTGCCCAACTGTCACTGGCCGAGATCACGAAGCGTTACGACACCCGCGTCGTCCTGGACCGCGTGTCGTTCGCCGTCAAGCCCGGCGAGCGGATCGGGGTGATCGGCGACAACGGGTCGGGCAAGTCCACGCTGCTCAGGCTCATGGCGGACGAGGAACAGCCGACCAACGGTGAGCTGGTGGTCGTCGCGCCCGGTGGCGTCGGATACCTGCCGCAGACGCTCGCGCTGCCGCCGCACGTGACCGTCGCGGAAGCCGTCGACCTGGCGCTGGCCGACCTTCGGGAGCTCGAAGCCCGCATGCGGGCGGCCGAGCGGTCGCTCGGGGAGGAGTCCTCTCCGGATCTGGACGTGTACGCGGAGCTGGTGGCGGAGTTCGAGGCCAGGGGCGGCTACGAAGCCGACGTCCGGGTGGATGTCGCGCTGCACGAACTCGGGCTGCCCGGGCTGGACCGGAGCCGCCCGCTGGGCACGCTGTCCGGCGGCGAACGCGCCAGGCTGGCTCTGGCCGCCACGCTGGCGTCCGACCCCGAGCTGCTGCTGCTCGACGAGCCGACCAACGACCTGGACGACCGGGCCGTGTCCTGGCTCGAACAGCGCCTGCGCGCCCATCGGGGCACGGTCGTGGCGATCACGCACGACCGGGTGTTCCTGGAGCGGGTGACCACCGCCATCCTGGAGGTCTCCGGCGGGCAGGTGCGCCGCTACGGCGACGGGTACGCCGGATACCTCGCGGCCAAGGCCGCCGAACGCGCCGCGCAGGCGCGGGCCCACGAGGAGTGGAAGACGGAGCTGGACCGGCATGCCGGTCTGGTGGCGGCCAACGCGGGCCGGTTGGCCGTGATCCCGCGCAAGACGCCCAAGGCGGGCATGGGCACCGGGACGTGGCGTGCGCGCTCGCGTACCCACGGGGCCTCCCGGCGCATCCGCCAGTCCCAGCAGCGGCTGCGCCGGCTCACCGACCACCCGGCGCCGCCGCCGCCCGAACCGCTGCGCTTCACCCCCACCCTCGCCGCCGCGGGTGCCCGCGAGGGTGCGGAGGTGGCCGCGCTCGACGGCGTGGTGGTGGCGGGACGGCTCCAGCTCGACTCCCTGACCATCAGGGCCGGCGAGCGCCTGCTCGTCACCGGCCCGAACGGGGCCGGCAAGACCACGCTGATGCGCGTGCTCGCCGGCGAACTGCTGCCCGACGCGGGCGCGGTACGGCGGAGCGGCCGCACCGGACTCTTCCGCCAGGACGACCCGGACACAGACGCACGGCGGACAGAACGGTTCGGGTCCTTCCGCGAGCACATTCCGGACGACGGTGACACGCGGCGGACCAGGGATGTGCTGGTGAGGGCCGAATGGACCGTGTTGCGGGCCTATGCGCACGGGCGGGCCGGGAGTCTGGATGAGCACGCGGACGCGCTGCTGGCTCTGGGGCTGTTCGGGCCGGCCGACCTGGGGCTGCGTCTGGGAGAGCTGTCGTATGGGCAGCGGCGCAGGGTCGAGCTGGCGCGGCTGGTGAGCGAGCCCGTGGACCTGCTGCTGCTCGACGAGCCGACCAACCACCTGTCGCCGATGCTGGTGGAGCAGATGGAGGAGGCGCTGGAATCGTTCCCCGGCGCGCTGGTGGTCGTCACGCACGATCGGCGCCTGCGGGCCGGGTTCACCGGCTCCCGTCTGGAACTCGCCGACGGCGTGCCGTCATGACGCCCGGATGTCAGTCGTCGGCGGCGACCAGGAGTGACAAGGTCCCGGCGGTCCGATCGACGAGGACCAGCTCGTGGAAGTCGATCTGGACCCCGCCCCAGTCGTGGAACGCCCCACGGCCGAGGTCCTTCAGCCGGTACCGCTCGGTGGCGTCCGCGAGCAGCGGGTGGACCTCGTCCTCCAGCCGGGCGGACAGAGCCGCCGGAAGCGGCCCGAACTGGTCCGCCCAGCCGCGCAGAACGGCGTGCGCGGCCGCCCCGTCGACCTGCTCGTACGCGGCCGGGCTCAGGTTCCGCAGCCAGTAGGGGCCGTGCCGGAGCCCCGCGGCCTCGGCTCCTCCCCCGGCGTAGTCGTCCCGGTACTGCTCATGCCCGACCAGGTCAGCCAGGAGTTGGCCGCCGGCGACGTCCCGGCGGGACAGGCCGAACCGCTTGACGTCGATCCAGCGGAACGCGTGGTCCTCGAAGTCGAACGCGCTGAAGTTGATGAAGATCTGATCCCTGTACGTGAGCGTCCCGTCCGTCACGCCGGAAACGATAACGCGGGGCGGTCACGGCGCGGGTCTGCCGTACATCGAGAACGCAGGTAGCCCCCGACAGCGGCGGCGAGGAGCGCGCCCGGCCCTCAGAACACGCACGCGGCCAGCCCTTCCAGCGGCGAGGCGAGGGTGACATCCGGTGGACGATCGCAGGCCGGTTCGCCTTCGCCGAATGGGGTGCCTGGGTGCCGGAGTGCTCCTGGCCGATCTGGGGCGCCGCGCCGGCCGCTGCCGCCTGCGGCGCGAGGCCGACGCGGTGGGTGGTCGGCGCGTTGCCCGATGGGCGCGCGGGTGCCGATCCGGCACGTCGTAGCCGCCGGCCGCCCGTGGGGGATGCCCGCCTTGTCCCGTCTCGGCTCAGGGCTCATTCATGCTTTCGCCCTGTGCGACTCGCGGAGGTGTCGAAGACAGGATCGCCGCGATGCCGCGTACGAGGCGGTCGGTGAGCAGTCCGGCGGGATCGCGCCAGGCGAGGGACCCGGCCTGCGGCGTGATCCGGGCATGCAGCGTCCGGAAGGCGAAGCGGAAGTCGGCGTGCTGGTGCGAGGGCACACCCCTGGCCGGGTCGGCGGGGATCTCGTGGACCTCGATGTCCACAGGGACGGCCTCGGCCGGGACGACGACCTCCCGCCGGGGAACACCCGTCCCCGCTTCCAGCTCGCGCAGGGCGGCGTCGCACAGGCTGTCGTCCGAGGGCTCCACGTGGCCGCCGGGCAGGAGCCAGCGGTCCTGCGCGCTGTGGCGGATCATCAGCACCCGGCCGGAGCCGTCGATCGCGACGGCGCTGGTGGTGACGTGCAGGGGCAGGGTCTCGCGCGAGGCGAGGTCCTGCTCGCGGTCGAGCGCCTGCGCCAGCATGACGGCGTCGGCGGCGCGGCCGGGGTGAGCGCCGAGATAGCGCGTCAGCACGGCGACGATCTCCCTGCGGGTCACGGTCATGGCCCTATGGAAGAGGGTCGGCCGGGTGCCCGCAATCGACTGCCGGACAGTGGCGGAAAGCTCCCACATGCCCGTCGTACAACTTCTGACACAGAATCATGCTTATGGTCAAGTCGTGGGACGAACGACCCCAGCCGCGCTGATCCGGTAGAGGACGTGCGGGCGGAGCGGGTGGCCTTCCGGGATCATGCTGTGGTCGAAGTCGTCGGCCGGGTCGCGGGTCATGCCGAGCCGCCGCATCACCGCCTGGGAGCGCACGTTCAGGACAGCCGTGATCGACACGATCTCCTCCAGGCCCGCCTCGCCGAACCCGTGAGCGAGCGCCCGCCGGCCGGCCTCGGTGGCGTAGCCGTGTCCCCACGCCGAACGGGCCAGCCGCCAGCCCACCTCGACGGCGGGCGTGAACGGCGCCTCGAACGTCTGCAGGGCCAGCCCGGCGAACCCGATGAACTCCCCCGTCTCCCGCACCTCCAGCGCCCACAACCCGTACCCGTGCTCGTCGAACCGCTGCTCGATCCGGTCCACGAGGGCGTCGCTCTCGGCCCGGGTCATCGGGGCGGGGAAGTGTTCCATCACCCGCGGGTCGGCGTTGAGCGCCGCGAACGGCTCCCGGTCGCTCTCCCGCCACCTGCGCATGATCAGCCGCTCGGTCTCCATCCCCGACACCCTAGCGACGGGAGCGGATGCCGGTGATGCGGCGCAGGACGTCCCACCAGAAGGGGGCGCCGAACAACAGCGCCACGTACGTCAGCAGGAAGCCCGGCCAGTGGCTGGGGGTGGTGAGGCGGTCCCACCAGGCGCCGCCGTTCCAGTGGAAGGACGGCTCGCCCTCGGCGGGGACCGCCATGCTGACGATCGCGTTGTCGAGCACCTTGACCAGCGCGGGCTGGCTGAGCGTCTCGGTGACGCACGGCACCGGGTCCGACTGCTCGCACTGCGCCTTCAACTCGCTGTACGCGTCAGGACCCGCTTCGGTGACGGCCGTGACGGTGGCGCGATAGGCGTTGTCGCGCAGCAGCGTCTTGCCGTACTCCAGCCCGTCCACGGTGAACAGCAGCGTCACCACCAGCGCGAGCAGGGCGAGCACCCACTTGACGTACCGCTTGTAGAGCATCGACAGCCGCTGCATCTCACTGTCGAACCAGCGTTCGACGCCCTGACGGAACCGGTCGAGGTCGCGCTGGGCGGACTCCCACACACCCTGGAGATGGCCGTAGAGCGGGCTGCCCGTGGCCCTGAGCTTCTCCAGGAGCCCTTCGACGCCGCCCGGCTCGCTCGCGGCCAGCTCCATCATGGCCATCGAGAAGCGCCCCGGCGGCAGGTCGGCGATGCTGGTGCGGCCCCGGGTGGGGTGGTCGATCTCCCGTACGCGCTCGTACAGCAGACCAGTGAACCCGTCCGCGCCGGCGGGCGCGCCGGCCGGCACGGCGGCGGGAACCGCCGGGGCGGGCCGGCTTTCGTGCTCGGGCCGCGGGTCGCGGGCGAACGGCAGCGCCGCGAACACCTCGCGCAGGCCCGACGGCAGCCACGAGCGGCCCTTCGGCGCGTCGTCGTCGAGCGTGTCGCGCAGGTAGGCCCAGAGGAACTTGCTGCGGATCGCCAGCAGCCGCACGATGGCCTCGTTCAGCCCGCTGACGAGCAGCGACAGCAGGAGGAAGGCCAGCACGAGGCCGAGCGCCAGATCGATGTAAGCGGATAACAAGCCGATCACCCCGCGCCTTGATACACCCTGCGCCGCGCGGCCGCAACGGAAAGGCAGCGGCAAGGCAGCGGAAAGGCAGCGGAAAGGCAGCGAAAAGGCTCAGTCTCCGTAGAAGACGCGCTCGACGACCTGGCGGGCGCGGCGGGTGACGCGGCGGTAGTCGTCGAGGAAGTCCTCCGACCCGTCGGCCGGGTAGCCGAGGGCGCGGGCGAGGTGGCGGCGCTCGCGGGCGCTCGCCGGGACGCTGTCGCCGGGCCGCCCCTTCACCAGCATGATCGCGTCCCTGACGCCGGAGGCGCACCGCCACGCCTCGGCCAGGACCGTCTCGTCGGCCGCGTCGAGCAGCCCTTCGGCCACGGCGGCGCGCAGCGCCTTAAGCGTGCGGGTGGTGCGCAGGGAGGGCAGCGCGCCGGCGTGGCGGAGCTGCTGGAGCTGGGCCACCCACTCCACGTCGGACAGGCCGCCGGGGCCCAGCTTGGTGTGCAGGGCGGGGTCGGCGCCGCGCGGCAGCCGCTCCGCCTCCATCCGCGCCTTGAGCCTTCTGATCTGCCGTACGGCGTCGTCGGTGATGCCGCCGGCCGGGTAGCGCAGCTCGTCCACCATGGCGATGAACGCGGAGCCGAGCCCGGCGTCACCGGCGGAGAACCTGGCGCGCAGCAGCGCCTGCGACTCCCACGGCGACGACCAGCGGGCGTAGTAGGCGCGGTAGGAGGCGAGGGTGCGGACCAGCGGCCCCTGCCTGCCCTCGGGGCGCAGGTCGGGGTCGATGAGCAGCGGCGGGTCGGGCGCGGGCAGGGCGAGCAGCCGGCGCACCTCGTTGGCCACGGCGAAGGCGGCGTCGGTGGCGTCGCGCTCGGCGGCGCCCTCCAGCGGCCGGTGGACGAACATCACGTCGGCGTCGCTGGCGTAGGAGGACTCCATGCCGCCGAGCCGGCCCATGGCGATGATCGCGAACCGGGTGGGCAGCTCGCCGCGCCGCTCGGCCGACACCTTGCCGATGGCCGCGTCGAGCGCGGACTGGAGGGTGACGTCGTTCAGCGCGGACAGCGCCACGCCGACCCGCTCGATGTCGATCAGCCCGGCGACGTCGGCCACGGCGGTGCGGAACAGCTCGCGGCGGCGCAGCGCCCGGACGGCGGCCACCGCGGTCTCCGCCTCGTCGGTGTAGCGGGACACGGCGGCGGACGCCTCGCCGAGCAGCGCCTCGGGCGGGCGGACGGCCAGGTCCTCGTCGCGGCCGAGCAGCGCGACCGCCTCGGGGGCGTGCGTGAGCAGCTGGGTGGCGTACCGGCTGGTGCCGAGGACGCGCGCCAGGCGCTGGGCGACGGCGGTCTCGTCGCGCAGCAGCCGCAGGTACCACGGCGTGGCGCCGAGCTTGTCGCTCACCTGGCGGAAGCCGAGCAGCGCGGCGTCGGGGTCGGGCGTGTCGGCGAACCAGCCGAGCATGACCGGCAGCAGCGTCCGCTGGATCGCCGCCCGCCGGGACACGCCGCCGGCGAGGGCGGCGATGTGGCGCAGCGCGCCCTCCGGGTCGACGTAGCCGAGCGCGCCGAGGCGGGCCTCGGCGGCGGAGGTCGACAGCCGCGCCTCGGTCTCCGGCAGGCGGGCCACGGCCTGCAGCAGCGGCCGGTAGAACAGCTTCTCGTGCAGGCGGCGGGCCTGGCTGGCGTGCCGCCTCCATCGGGTGGTGAACTCGCCGACCGGGTCGGCCTGCATGCCCAGCGCCCGGCCGAGCCTGCGCAGGTCGGCGGGGTCCTCGGGCAGCACGTGGGTGCGGCGCAGCCGGTGGAGCTGGAGCAGGTGCTCCACCTGGCGCAGGAACGTGTACGCCTCGGCCAGGCCGCGCGAGTCGTCGCGCCCGACGTACCCGCCCCGCGACAGGGCGGCCAGCGCGGGCAGCGTGGCGCGGCGGCGCAGCAGCGGGTCGAGCCGGCCGTGCACGAGCTGCAGCAGCTGCACCGCGAACTCGATGTCGCGCAGCCCGCCGGGGCCCAGCTTGATCTGCCGCTCCCCCTCGGCCAGCACGTGCGCCTCCACGCGGCGGCGCATGGCCTGGACGTCCTCGACGAAGTTGTCGCGGGTGGCGGCCGACCAGACGAGCTCGTTGACCGCGCCGACGTACTCCTGCCCCAGCTCCAGGTCGCCGGCCACGGGCCGGGCCTTGAGCAGCGCCTGGAACTCCCACGTCTTGGCCCAGCGCCGGTAGTAGGCGAGGTGGCTGGCGAGGGTGCGCACCAGCGGGCCCGAACGGCCCTCGGGGCGCAGCCCGGCGTCCACCTCCCACAGCGACCCCTCGGCGGTGGCGGCCGAGCAGGCGCGCATCATGGCCTGGGCGAGCCGGGTGGCGGTGCGCAGCGCCTTGGTCTCGTCGGCGCCCTCGCGCGGCTCGGCGACGAAGACGACGTCCACGTCGCTGATGTAGTTGAGCTCTCTGGCGCCGCACTTGCCCATGCCGATCACGGCGAGCCGCGCGTCGTCGGTGTCGACCTCGGTACGGGCGATCGCCAGCGCGGCTTCCAGGGCGGCGCCCGCGAGGTCCGAGAGCTCGGCGGTGACCTCCTGGAAACCGGCCTGGCCGGTGAGGTCGCGGGCGGCCAGGTGGGCGAGCCGGCCACGATAGGCGATCCGGAGGCCGGCGAGCGCGCCGGAGCCGGTGGCGCGCGGCTCGGGGTCGCCGGGGTCGGCGCCGACGGCGCGCAGCAGCTCCGCCCTCGCCTCTCCGAGTCCGGGCAGGGCCAGCGTGTCGAGCTGGGCGGGGTGGCGTACCAGGTGCTCTCCCAGGGCGGCGCTGACGCCGAGCACGGCGAGCACCCGTTCCCTGAGCGCGCCGTCGGCGCGCAGCCGGTCGAGGACGGCGGGCTCGCGCTCGGCGAGCCTGGTCAGCGAGGCCAGCGCGAGGTCGGGGTCGGCGACGCCGGCGAGGGCGTCGAGCAGGTCGCCCAGCTCCACTCCTGCCTGCTCCACCAGGCGGGCGGCGGTGGCGGCGTCGGCGAATCCGAGTCTGGCGAGGCGGGCGGCGGTGGACTCGATCCTGGGCACCCCTCCAGTTTGACAGGCCCGCCGGGCGGCGGCCTAGGATAAAACGCAACGGTGCGTTGCGTTTGGGGAGGTTTCGTGGTGGAGAGGGTGCCGGCGACGGTGACGTGGGGGCTATTCGCGGCGTGGGTGGTGCACGACGCGGAGGAGCTGGCGACCATGGCCCGATGGTCACGCTCGGCCCGGCCGCGGCTGGAGCGGCTGTTCCCGCCGGTGCCGTGGGAGCGGCTGGAGGTCTCGCAGGCGCACGTCACCGTGGCGATCGGGCTGATGGGCGCGGTGATGGCGGCGGCGTCGGCCGAGGGCGCCCGCACCGGCGGGCGCAGCCCGCTGTTCCAGGCGGCGCTGGCGGGTTTCGGCGCGCACGGCGTCGTTCACCTGGCGCAGGCGGCGCTCACCCGCGGTTACACGCCGGGGGTGGTGACCTCGCCGCTGGTGGTGATCCCGTTCTCGGTGTGGGCGTGGCGGCGGCTCAAGGCCGCGGGCGTGCCGGTGGACGCCGGACCCCCGGCGTCGCTCGCCGCCTTCCCTGTGCTGGCCGCCGCCGTCCACGGTCTCGCCCACGCCCTCACCGGCCGCGGGCGGACCCGGATCAGGCGCCCTGGGCGGGCGTGAGGGGGGCCGCGTCCGCGTGGGCGCGGACGCGGGCCGCGAAGGCCCGCGCCATCGGGCGCCAGGTAGACTCCAGGGCGGGCGCCGCGGCCCGCACCTGGTCGTCGAGGTGTTCCAGGCCGGTTCCCGCGGTCCACGAGGCGAAGATGTCCGGCGTGGCCTCGGGGTGGAACTGGACCGCCCAGGCCTCGCCCAGCCGGTAGGCCTGGTTCGGGTAGCGGTCGCCGGTCATCAGCGGCACCGCGCCGTCGGGCAGCCGCGTCATGGCGTCCCGGTGATACTGGACGGCGACCGCGCGCCCGACGCCCGCCAGCAGCGGGTCGGCGGCCGCGGCGGGCAGCGCGACGACCTCGCACGCGCCGGCCTCCAGCCCGTCGCCGCCCCGCTCCACGGTGCCGCCGCAGGCCATGGTCAGCAGCTGGGCCCCGAGGCAGACGGCCAGCGTGGGCGTGCCGTCCTCGACGGCCCGGCGCAGCAGCGCGCGGGTGGCCGGCTGCCAGGGGCAGCGCTCGTCCTCCCACGCGGCGGCCTCGCCACCGAGCACGATCAGCCCGTCCGCCGCCCGCTCGGGGATCTCCTCCCCCAGGTACGGCCTGACGACGTCGCAGGGCAGCCCCAGCCAGCCGGCCAGGTAGCCGAGCGGAGCGTCGGCCTCGTTCTCGATCACCGTGATGCGCATAGCACCTAATGTAAAGCCCGCTTTGTCCCTAAACTCCCAGCATGAGGATCGAGGATGTCGACGGCCTGCGGATCGCCACCTACGGCGCCGGGCCGCGGGTGATCGTGGCGGTGCACGGGATCACCGCCTCGTCGAAGGCCTGGGAGGCGGTCGGGCGGCGGCTCCCGGACGGATGGTCGATGGTCGCCATGGACCTGCGCGGCCGCGGCCACAGCGCCGGCCTGCCCGGTCCGTACGGGCTGGACCGGCACGCCGAGGACGTGCTGCGGGTGGCGGACCACGTGGGCGCCGGGCCGGATGCGGTGCTGACCGGCCACTCGATGGGCGGGTACGTGGCGGCGCTGGCGGCGGCGCGGCGGGAGTTCGCGCGGGTGGTGCTGATCGACGGCGGCCTGCCGCTGCCGCTGCCGCCGGGCATGGACGCGGACGAGGCCATGGTCGCCACGCTCGGCCCGGCGCTGGCCCGGCTGCGCCAGACGTTCCCCTCGGCGGAGGCGTACCTGGAGTTCTTCCGGGCGCATCCCGCCTTCGACGGGTTCTGGAGCGCCGAGGTGGAGGAGTACGTGCGCTACGACCTGACCGGGCCGGAGGGCGCGCTGCGCTCGCGGGCGGTGCCGGAGGCCGTGGCCGAGGACGGGCACTGGCTGCTGCGCGAAGGGGCGAGGATCGGCGACGCGCTCCAGAACATCGAGGCGCCGCTGCACCTGCTGCGCGCTCCGCGCGGGCTGCTGAACCAGGACGTCGGCATGTTCCCGGACGACCTGACCGCTCCCTGGCTGGTCCGGCTGCCGGAGCTGAGGGACGAGGTGGTGCCGGACTGCAACCACTACACGATCCTGTTCGACGATCGGTGCGTGGCGACCATCGTCGAGCGGCTCACCTCCTGACATGGCGGACGGCCCCGCACAGGGGGCCGTCCGGCGCCGTGGGTCAGCGAGGAGCGATCCACGTGGCCTTCGCGGCGGCCACCAGCGTGCCGTCCACCTCGTAGATCGCGCTCTGGCCGAACATCTTGCGGCCCTCGCGGCCGGTCTCGCGGGCCACCACGGAGTAGACCCCGCCGGCGGTCACCTTGCGGTGGAACTGCACCGCGAGCCGTCCGAGCAGCGCCGACTCGCCCGGCCTGAAGTGGGCCCAGCCGGTGACGCAGTCGAGCGCGGCGCCCACGACCGCGGGCGGCACGCCGTCCTCGTCGGCCACCGTGAACGGCACCCGCCACCCGGCCGCGACCAGGTCGTCGCTGCCCTCGACCGGGCCGGGGAAGATGCGCAGGCCGTCACCCGGCTCGCGGAACCCGCACGCGAAGCACTCGGGGAAGGCGTGCGCGCGGCGACCGGCGAACCCGGCCTCGGCCCGCGCGGCCTCGGTGAAGGACACGAACGGCGGCGCCTGCACGTCCTCGGCCACCGGGATGGCCTCGACCAGCGGTTTCCCGCCGTCGTAGAGGGAGACGGAGTTGGCCAGATGCTCCAGCTTCAACTCGGTGCCGAGCGGTGTCGGGGCGCGCAGCGTGACCTCGACCGCCGATCGCCCGCCGTTCAGCACGCCCGCGAGGGTGCCGGCCAGCCAGCCGCCGTTGGCGGATCGCGCGGGCCCCCGGAAGCGGTCGGGAACGGTCAGTACGGTCTGCAGGGCAGCCGTCGTCATGCAACACCCTCCAATATCGCCATAAATCGGCGAAGTCCTGAAACGTCGTTTGAGATGGGCCGATACTACTGGACCTGCTGATCAGCCCATACTCGGGCCCACACCAGGTGATGTCCCGCGCATCGCGGAGCCCTGCCGCTGCCCGAGATCTCCAGGAGGGAACCTCCGGAATCAGTAAAAGATACGGTGCCGACGTTGCGAGCAGGTGACTTCCGGGTGGAAGTGATGTTGCTCACGTTCGCCGGTCCGGCTCCTCCTGGCCGTCCTCGGCGCCGGGGAAGGCGATCCTGGACGCGATCACGTACTCGATCCGGACGTTCCGGTACTCCTCGCCCTCGCGGACCCGCTCCGGCAACCGGTCCCGGCGGCTGCCGGAGCCGGACTCCTCCCCCGGTTCGCCGGCGAACCGCACCGACGTCTCGGGCACCTCCGCGAACCGCATGCGGTCCGCGCGCACCGTGGCGGTGAACACGATGTCGGCGTCCTCGATGAGCCGGCTGCTGGGACGGTCGTCGTTCATGACGGCTCCAGGGTCTAGCGGCGGACCCGTTTGGACAGTTCCAGAAGTTGCCGCGCGCCCACCCGCCCCACGGCCCTGCCGAGATCCCGCAGAGAGTCCCCCAGATGCGGCCCTTCCTCCCCGGTCCCGGACTCGGGCCGGGCTGAGGCGGACTCGGGCGTCGGTTTGGGCTCAGGTTCAGGTTCGGACTTGTCCTCGGGTTCGGGTTCCGGCTGGGACTCAGGTTCGGGTTCGGACTCGGGTTGGAGTTCCGGTTCCGGTTCCGGTTCGGGTTCGGGTTCGGGCTCTTCGAGTGTCGCGTCGCCGGGTGCGTACGGCTCCTCGTGTTCGCCGAGGAGTTCGGCGTCGCGGCCCAGGTCCGCGATCGGCCGCTCGACCTCCGGCAGCGCGTCGCCCACGTCCCGGACGGCGGTCGCGACGCTGTCGACGGCGCCGGTGACGATCTCGGGGTTGCGGTCGATCGTCCGCAGGACGTCACCGACGATCAACGCGACGTTGTCGAGCCGTACCTTGAGCATCGCCTGCGCGTCCACGCCGTCGATCTCCAGGTTCACCTTGCCGAGCACGACGTCCACGCCGACGTGCAGGTTGAGCAGGTCGAGCACGTCGGCCTGGAGGGAGACCCGCGCCCGCAGGTCCTCCACATCGAGGCTGATCTTGTCGACCTTGACCGTCGGCACGTCCAGCAGGACATCCGGGTCGGCGGAGCCGGAAGGCCTCCGCTCCGGTTCGGAGTAGAGCAGGTCCGGATGCTCGCCGGCGGCCTCCGGCACGTCATCGGTCATGTCCGCGCTCCTCCCCGCCCGTCGGGAACGGCTGATGCGCCGAGGAAGTGGCCCTTCCAGTGCACGGCCTACCCGAGAACGCGACAAAGCGCCCAAACTAGGACCCAAATGGGCGTATAGGCGTCAGAGGACGGGCAGGTAACGGCCGAGCTCGAACTCGGTGACCGTGCGCCGGTAGTCGCGCCACTCCGCCCGCTTGTTGCGCAGGAAGAAGTCGAACACGTGCTCGCCGAGCGTCTCGGCCACCAGCTCGCTGCGCTCCATGACGCTTATGGCCTCGTCGAGCGACTGCGGCAGCGGCTGGATGCCCAGGGCGCGCCGTTCGGCGCTGGTGAGGGTCCACACGTTGTCCTCGGCCGCCGGCGGCAGCTCGTAGCTCTCCTCGATGCCCTTGAGCCCCGCGGCCAGGACGAGCGCGAAGGCGAGGTACGGATTGCAGGCCGAGTCGAGCGACCGGAACTCGATGCGGGTCGAGCCGCCCTTGTGCGGCTTGTACATGGGCACCCGCACCAGGGCCGAGCGGTTGTTGTGGCCCCAGCAGATGTAGGAGGGGGCCTCGCCGCCCTGCCCGGCGATGGCCTCGGCGCCGCCCCACAGCCGCTTGTAGGAGTTGACCCACTGGTTGGTGATGGCGGTGATCTCGGCGGCGTGCCTGAGCAGGCCGGCGATGAACGAGCGGCCCACCTTGGACAGCTGGTAGTCGGCGCCGGGCTCGTGGAAGGCGTTGCGGTCGCCCTCGAACAGCGACATGTGGGTGTGCATGCCGGACCCGGGGTGCTCGGTGAACGGCTTGGGCATGAACGAGGCCCAGACGCCCTGCTCCAGCGCGACCTCCTTCATGACCAGGCGGAAGGTCATGATGTTGTCGGCCGTGGTGAGCGCGTCGGCGTAGCGCAGGTCGATCTCCTGCTGGCCGGGGGCGCCCTCGTGGTGGCTGTATTCCACCGAGATGCCCATCGACTCCAGCATCATGATCGCCTGACGGCGGAAGTCATGGCCGGAGCTGTGGGGGGTGTGGTCGAAGTAGCTGCCGGAGTCGATCGGCTCGGGCCGCAGGCTGTCGCCCGGCCGGTTCTTCAGCAGGAAGAACTCGATCTCCGGGTGGGTGTAGAAGGTGAACCCCATGTCGGCGCACTTGGCGAGCGTGCGCTTGAGCACCCAGCGCGGGTCGGCGTGGGACGGGGAGCCGTCGGGCATGAGGATGTCGCAGAAGATGCGCCCGGCACCGGGCGTCTCGCTGCGCCACGGCAGGATCTGGAACGTCGACGGGTCGGGCTTGGCGAGCATGTCGGACTCGTAGACCCGGGCGAACCCCTCGATGGCGGAGCCGTCGAAGCCGATGCCTTCGGCGAACGCGCCTTCCAGCTCGGCCGGCGCTATCGCGACGGACTTGAGGAAGCCCAGCACGTCGGTGAACCAGAGCCGGATGAACCGGATGTCGCGTTCCTCGAGCGTGCGGAGCACGAACTCCTGCTGGCGGTCCACGGCATCCCCTCGTGCAGATGGTACAGGTCACTTATCAGCATGCCGTGTCCGTGTTTCGCACAGGTTACGAGGGGTGCCGGTGCGAGCCTCACTGACAAAGGGCGTGCCCGGTCTTAATGTGATCACGCAGTCAGTCTCGGGGGAGGCATTGGTGGCTATCGACCTGCTCAATCACAAGCTCGATCGGGCCTTCGACCACATCGACGCGGCCGGCAGGGGCGTCGTGGACCGCGAGGACCTGCTGGGCCTGGGGGCCCGCATCCTGGTCGGTTTCGGGGAGTCCCCCACGTCCGTGACCGGCAGCGCCCTCGTCGACGGCTTCGACCGCGTCTGGGCGGAGCTGTCGGCCGCGCTCGGCCGCGACGAGGACGTCGACATGTCCCGCGAGGACTTCGCGCTCGCCATGACCGCCGCGTTCGTCAAGGGCGACAGGTACGCTCCGGTCTTCGGCCCGGCGGCCGCGGCGGTGGCCGGGCTGTGCGACCGCGGCGGCGACGGCTACGCGGGGCCGGAGGAGTTCCGCACGCTGCTGGCCGCCTTCGGCACCGGCCACGACGACGCCGACGCGGCGTTCGACCGGCTCGACACCACGGGCCGGGGCGTGCTGACGGTGGACGAGCTGGTGCGCGCCGCCCGCGACTTCTACACGGGCGAGGACCCCGAGGCGCCCGGCAACTGGCTCTTCGGGCCCCTGTGAACACCGCGGTGAGCACGACCGTGATGGCTTCCGTACGGTCCGCGCTCCGATCCGTCCTGCACTGGAAGCCCCTGCTGCCGCTGCCCCGCCGGGGCAGCAGGGCCGCGGCCGCGCTGCTGCCGCTGGTCGAGCGGGTGCCCGGGATGGCGGCGCCGTGCCGGATGCATCCCGCCGTGTACGCGATCGAGGCGGCCGTCATCGACTGGGCGCGCCGTACGGGCCTGCGCGCCGACCCGGGGGTCGGCTTCCACCGGATGGCGGGGCGGGCGTTCGCCGAGTTCGACGCGGCCGCGGCGGCGCTGTTCGCGCAGTGGCTGACGTGGCTGTTCCACCTGGACGACGAGCTGGACGAGGGGCCGTGCCCGCTGGAGGTGTTCCAGGGGATGCTGGAGGGCGCCGGCGGCCATCCGCTGGAGGCGGCCTTCGCCGACCTGTGGCGGGTGACGAGCGCGCGGATGAGCGACCAGTGGCGCCGCCGGTTCGCGGTCAACCTGCAGCGCCAGCACTACGCCTGCCGCACCGAGGCCGACAACAGGGCGGCGGGCCAGGCGCCGACGCTGGCCGACTACCCGATGCTGCGCAGGGGCACGGTCGGCCCCTACCTGTACGACCTGGTGGAGCCGTGCCTGCGGGTGGAGGTGCCGGCCTGGGTGCACCGGTCGGAGCCGTGGCAGGAGCTGGTGAACTCCTGCAGCGACATCACCGCCTGGTGCAACGACGTGGCCTCGCGGCCCAAGGAGCGCGGCGACGGCCACAACCTCGTCGTGATCGCGATGCGCGAGCTGGGCCTGGGCGAGCGGGAGGCGGTCGGCTGGGTGCTCGACCGGATCGCCGAGCGGTGCCGCGACATGAGCGGGGCCGCGCGTCGGCTGCCGCTGGACGATCTCGCGCCGGGCACCGCCAGGGACGTGAGCAAGGTGGCGTGCGCCTACCTCGCGGCGCCGCGGGCCCACCTCGACTGGCTGCTGGAGTCGTCCCGCTACGCGTGAGGGGCGGCGGCGAGCGCGTCGCCGGTGGCGGTGCGGCGGTAGACGACCTGCTTGCCGACCCGCATGCCGACGGTCAGGCCGCTGCCGCTGAGCACGGTCAGGTGCTGGCTGACCGCGCCGGGCGTCAGCGCCATGCGGCCGGCCAGCGCCGTGGTGGTGGCCGGCTCGGCCAGCGCGAGCAGGATGCGGGCGCGGCTGCGGCCGATGAGCGCGGCGAGCGCGCCGGGCGCGGGCGGCGGGCCCTGCTCCCACAGCGTGCCGACGCCGAGCACCGGATAGACGAGCATCGACTGGTACGGGGCGGACATGACGGCGACCGACGGCCAGTAGAACGCGCTCGGCACCAGCACCAGGCCGTCGCCGTGCAGCGCCGGGTCGTCGTTGCACCAGGGCCGGTCGACGAGGAGCCGGCCACCGGTCCAGGTGACGGCCGGGTCGAGCCCGTCGAACAGCTCGCGGGCGCCGCCCCTGGCGAGCTGCCGCGAGCGGCGCAGCACGTCGCGTTCGAGCAGCGCGTGGACGCGCGGCCAGAACTCGGCGAGACACGTCCGCCAGTACGCCTCAAGGGCGTCGGCGACCCGCTGGATCCCGCCCGCCGGGTCGGCGACGAACCGGCCGAGCGCGGCCGGATCGGCGGAGCGCACCTCCCGCGCCTCGTGCAGCGCCCGCTCCGGCGAGGTGCGCCGGACGCGCTCCAGCTCGGCGGCGAAGTCGGGCATGGGCGTGTCGGGCGGCGGCGTGAGGAAGTCGGCGAGATAGCCGCTCGGGGGCACGAGCGCGAGCAGCTCGGCCAGGTCGAGCCCGGCCAGGCGGGGCCGCACGCAGGTGAGCCACGGCAGATGCAGGGCCTGCCTGGCCGGGTCCTGGAGGGTGCGCAGGCTCGCGACCAGCTCCCACAGCGGGGAGAAGGCGAACCGGATCCGGGCCACGTCCTCAGGCTTCAGCTCCCACGTCACCGGCATGCTTTTAGTGTGCCCTAAATCGTTCGACCCGGCGATCCGAGGGCCGGAACCTGGCGGGGTGACGACCACCGCTCCCGAAAAACCGCCCTTCCTGCGCGCCGCGTTCGGCGGGCTGCCCCGCCCCTTCTGGGCCCTGTGGGGCGGCACCCTGGTGAACCGCCTGGGCGCCATGGTGCTGCCGTTCACCGGCGTGTTCCTCACCCAGGCACGCGGCCTGTCCGTGGCCGCCGCCGGTCTGGTCATGGCCGTCTTCGGGGCGGGGTCGCTGCTGTCGCAGCTGCTGGCCGGGACGCTGGCCGACCGGATCGGGCGCCGGGCCACGCTGGCCGGCGGCATGGTGGCCACCGCGGCGGCGCTGATGGCGCTCGGCTACAGCACGACGCTGCCCGCGATCCTGGCCTCGATGCTGGCGCTCGGCCTGGTCGTGGACGCCTACCGGCCGGCCTCGAACGCGCTGGTCGCCGACCTGGTCTCCCCGGAGCACCGGCCGCGGGCGTTCGGGCTGCTGTTCTGGGCGATCAACCTGGGCTACTCGGTCGGCATGACGGCGGGCGGGTGGCTGGCGCAGCAGGGCTTCCTCCTGCTGTTCTGGCTGAACGCGGCGAGCTGCCTGGTCTTCGCGGCGCTGGTGTGGCGGGCGGTGCCGGAGACCCGGCCCACGGGCGAGTCCGGGCCCGGCGGGTTCGGGATGGTGCTGCGCGACCGGCTGATGGTCGCGTTCACGTTGGTGACGCTCGGGAACGCGCTGATGTACGCGCAGACGTACACGATGCTGCCGGTGGCGATGACGAAGCTGGCCGGGCTGACGACCGCCCAGTTCGGCGCGGCGATGGCGCTGAACGGGGTGCTCATCGTGATCGTGCAGCCGCTCGTGTCCGGCTGGCTGGGCCGCAGGGACGCGCCCAGGACGCTGGCGGCGGGGCTGGCGGTGATGGGGGTGGGGTTCACGCTGACGGCCTTCGTCACCAGCACGGCCATGCTGGCGGTCACCATCGCCGTGTGGACCGCCGGCGAGATCGTCACCGCGGGCATCGCCGGGACCATCCTGGCCAGGCTCGCCCCGGCCCACCTGCGCGGCCGGTACGCGGGACTGTTCGGGTTCGCCTGGTCGGCGGCCGGGATGCTGACGCCGCTGATGGGCAGCGCCCTGCTGGAGGTCGGCGGGCAGCCGGCGCTCTGGTTCACGACGGGCGGGATCGGCCTCGTCTCCGCGGCGGGGATGCTCGCGATCGGCCCAGCGATCAGGCGCCGTTGAACGGATTTTGATTCATTGTTGGCCCAGGCCCGATAATTTCCTCCCTGCCAGAGGGCTGGGAGGACGGATTTCATGCGCCACGCAGGGGCGGCGCGCGGTGTGGCGATCGGGCTCGCCACGCTCGCGATCGCCTTGGAGCTCGCCAACGCCTGGGTGACCGCCCAGTTGCCGCCCGCCTCCTACACGCCGCTCCCGTTCGCGCCGGAGGACGTGGCCGGCACCGCGTTCCCGGTGTTCGGCGCCATCCTGGTGGTGCGCAGGCCGCAGCTGGCCATCGGGTGGCTGCTGTGCGCGGGCGGCGTGAGCGCCGCCGCCAACATCCTGTCCGCCAACCTCATCGCCCTGTACGGGGAGCCGGGGTGGGGCTGGATCGTGGTGCAGGCAACCTGGCAGGCCTGCCAGCTCTCGCTCGGCGTGCTGCTGCCCCTGCTCTACCCGGCGGGCCGGATGCCGTCGCCGCGCTGGCGGTGGGCGCTCCTGCCGGCGGTGGCGGGTCACCTGCTCGACTGGACCGCGATCGCGATCATGGAAAGGGAGCTGAGGGACGCCGCCCACGTGCTCGTCGCCGCGGGCATGGCGCTGGCCTTCGCCTCGCTGGCCGTGCGGTTCACCCGGGGCGACCCGGTCGAGCGGCGGCAGATCCTGTGGGTGCTCGTCACCCTGCCGGGACTGCTGATCCCGTGGATGCTCGGCGGGCCGTTCTGGTGGCTGGCCACGCTCGGCATCCCGCTCATCCCGGCGGCGATCGCGGTGGCGGTGCTGTGCTACCGGCTGTTCGGCATCGACACGCTGATCAGCCGGGCCATGGTCGGCACCGGGCTCGCCCTGGTCATCACCGCCGTCTACCTGGCGGTGGGCGCCGCCTCCAGCCTGTTCCTGGCCGAGGTGGACCCGGTCGCCGGGCTGGCGGCCGCGCTGTTCGCCGGGGTGTTCTTCCAGCCGATGCGGCACGCGCTGCAGCGCGGCGTGGACCGTCTGCTCTACGGCGGCATCGGCGTGCCCGCCGAGCTGGCCGAGCGGCTCAAGCACCGGCTGCAGCGCGTCGACCCGGGCCACGGGCTGCTGGCCGCGCTGGAGGTGCTGCGCGAGGGGCTGTCGGTGACCGGGGCGGCGGTCGAGGTGGACGGCGCGACCACGGTGACCGGCTCGCCCGAGCCCGTCGCCCGTACCGTCCCGCTGGTCTGGCACGGCGAGCCGGTCGGGCTGCTGCTCATCGGCCCGGCGGCCCGGCGCCGCTTCCCCGCCGCGCACGACGAGCGGGTGATCGCCACGCTCCTCCCGTACCTCGCCGACGCCGCGCACGCGGTGCGCATGACCGCGGCCGTGCGGCGGTCGCGCGAGCGGATCCTGACCGCGCGCGAGGAGGAGCGGCGGCGCCTGCGCCGCGACCTGCACGACGGGCTGGGCCAGTCGCTCACCGGGATGGCGATGGTGATCAACGCGGCCCGTGTCTCCCTGCGCCGCTCCCCCGAGCAGGCCGAACGGCTGCTGGCCGACCTGCGCGCGGGCATGGACGCGATCAGCGGCGACATCAGGCAGCTCGTGTACGGGCTGCGCCCCCCGGCGATCGACGAGCTCGGCCTGGCCGGCGCGATCGGGGAGCTGGCCCGCACGCCCGAGGAGCCGGCGACCTCGGTGGAGACCGACGGCGACCTGGACGGCCTGCCCGCGGCGGTGGAGGTGGCGGCGTACCGGATCGTCCAGGAGGCGCTCACGAACGCGCGCAAGCACGCCGCCGCCTCCCGCGTGACGGTCCGGCTGGAGCGCGACAACCGGGTGCTGCGCGTCACGGTGGCCGACGACGGGATCGGCCTGCCGCCCGACGCCCGCGCGGGCGTCGGGCTGGGGTCCATGCGCGAGCGCGCCGCCGAGCTGGGCGGCACCTGCGTGGTACGGGCCGCCGAAGACGGCGGAACCGTGGTGAGCGCGGATCTGCCCACGCCATGAGTTCCCATTTACCGGCACATCTGGATGGCCGTAGGCTTATGCCCACAATGTTGACTTTCACTGCGCTCGGACCGTTCCAGGCCTGGGCGGACGGCGTCCCCCTCGACCTCGGCGGTCAGCGACAGCGGGCGGTGCTCGCCCGGCTGATCGTGGCCGGGGGCCGGGCCGTTCCCGTGAACACGCTCATCGACGAGCTCTGGCCCGGCGATCCGCCCGCGCAGGCGCTCTCGACCATCCAGGGGTACGTCTCCCGGCTGCGCCGCGTGCTCGAACCGGGCCGGGCGCCCCGCGAGGAGGCGTCCGTCCTGGTGTCGGCCCCGCCGGGCTACGCGCTGCGGGCCCGTCCAGAGCAGGTGGACACCTGGCGGTTCGAGCGCCTGGCCAAGTCCGACGGGCCGCCCGGCGAGGTGTGGGCGGCCATGGACGGCGCGCTGGCGCTGTGGCGCGGGCCCGCGCTGGCCGAGTTCGCCGACCTGACGTGGGCGGCGACCGAGGCGGCCAGGCTGGAGGAGTTGCGGCTCGTCGCGATCGAGCGGCGGGGCGCGGCCGGGCTGGCGCTCGGGAGCCCGACGGCGCTGGTCGCGGACCTGGAGGCGCACGCCGCCGCGCATCCGCTGCGCGAGGAGGCCTGGCGCCTGCTGGCGCTGGCCCTCTACCGCACCGGCCGGCAGGGCGACGCGCTCGCCGCGCTGCGCCGCGCCCGCGCGGTCTGGCGGGACGAACTGGGCCTGGACCTCACGGCGGGGTTGCAGCGGCTGGAGCACGACATGCTCTCCCAGACCCTGCCGGACATCCCGCAGACCCCCGTGGCGGACCGGCCCGCCGCCGACGCGGAGCCCGCGGCCTCCCCCGGCGGCCCGCCCCTGCGGGTGCTCGTCGCCGACGACCAGGCGCTGGTACGCGCCGGGCTCAAGGTCGTGCTGGCCGCGGAGGCGGGGCTGGAGGCGGCCGGGGAGGCCGGGGACGGCGAGGAGGCCATCGCCGCCGCCCGCGCCCTGCGCCCCGACGTCGTGCTGCTCGACATCCAGATGCCGAACCTGGACGGCCTGGCCGCCGCCCGCCGCATCCTCACCGCCGCCGATCCGCCCAAAGTGATCATGATGACCACCTTCGGCAGCGACGAGAACCTCTACGCGGCGCTGCGCGCGGGCGTCAGCGGGTTCATGCTCAAGACCTCGCCGCCCGAGCAGCTCGTCGCCGCCATCCGGGCCGCCGCCGCGGGCGACGCCCTCATCGACCCGGCGGTCACCACCCGGCTCATCTCCGCCTTCGCCGGGCGCACCGACCCGGCCTCGCCGCCCGCGCTGGCCGGGCTCACCGACGCCCAGCTCGACGTGCTCAAGCTGGTGGCGCGCGGGCTCACGAACCGGCAGATCGGCCAGACGCTGGCCATGCCGGAGCCGGAGGTGCAGGGGACGGTGCGGACGCTGCTCGACAACCTGGGGTTGTTCGAGCGGGCGCAGCTCGTGGTCGCGGCCTACGAGTCCGGCCTGGTGACCCCGGGAAGCATCGCAGCGAAGTAGGCCGATTTATCGTCATTTTGAGGCTAAAAATAACCCCGTACTAGGCTGGGGCCGTGGCACAACTGCGTATCGCCCTGGCCCAGACGAACCCGACCGTAGGCGACCTGGCCGGCAACGCCGACAAGCTCGTGGCGTGGACCCGCCGGGCCGCCGACCGCGGCGCGCACCTGGCCGTGTTCACCGAGATGTTCCTCACCGGCTACCCCGTCGAGGACCTCGTGCTGCGCACCTCCTTCGTGGACGCCAGCATCGCCGCGATCGAGGAGGTGGCGCTCCGGCTCGACCGCGAGGGCCTCGGCGACCTGCCGGTGGTGGTCGGCTACGTCGACCGGGCCGGCCTGGCCCCCCGGGTCGGCCAGCCCAAGGGCGCCCCGCTCGACGCCGCCGCCCTGCTCCACCGCGGCCGGGTGGTGGCCCGCACCGCCAAGCACCACCTGCCGAACTACGGGGTGTTCGACGAGTACCGCTACTTCGTCCGCGGCGACCGGCTGCCGATCTTCCGGCTGCACGGGGTCGACGTCGCCGTGGCGGTCTGCGAGGACCTCTGGCAGGACGGCGGCCCGGTCGCCGTGGTCGGCCAGGCGGGAGCGGGCCTGCTCGTGGTGCCGAACGCCTCCCCGTACGAGAAGGAGAAGGACGACATCCGCCTGGAGCTGTGCGCGCGCAGGGCACGCGAGGCCGGCAGCGCGCTCGTCTACGTCAACCAGGTCGGCGGGCAGGACGAGCTGGTCTTCGACGGCGACTCGCTGGTGGTGGACGCCCGCGGCGAGCTGGTCGCGCGGGCCGCCCAGTTCCGTGAGGAACTGCTGGTCTGCGACCTCGACCTGCCGGTCTCGTCCGCCGGGACCGGTTCCTTCCCGTACGACGCCGGCGACGGCACCACCATCACCGTGGACCGGCTGGTGCTGTCGGACGACCCGCTTCCCGCGTACGAGCCGGAGCCCCCGAGCGTGGCCGAGCCGCTGGACACGGTCGCCGAGGTCTACGAGGCGCTGGTGCTGTCGGTGCGCGACTACGTGGCCAAGAACGGGTTCGAGTCGGTCATCCTCGGGCTGTCGGGCGGCATCGACTCCGCCCTGACGGCCACCATCGCCGCCGACGCCATCGGCCCGTCGCGGGTGCACGTGGTGCTCATGCCCTCCCGCTACTCCTCCGAGCACTCGCTGTCGGACGCCCAGGACCTGGTACGGCGGCAGGGCCTGCGGGCGCAGGTGGTGCCCATCGCGGAGATCGTGACCTCGTTCGAGAAGGAGATCGAGCTGTCCGGCCTGGCCTCCGAGAACCTCCAGGCCCGGGTGCGCGGCATGATCCTCATGGGCCTGTCGAACCAGCACGGCCACCTGGTGCTCACCACCGGGAACAAGAGCGAGCTGGCCACCGGCTACTCCACGCTCTACGGCGACTCGGCGGGCGGGTTCGCGCCGATCAAGGACGTGCCGAAGCTCATGGTGTGGGAGCTGTCGAGGTGGCGCAACGGCGGTGGCGACCCGTCGTTCCGGCTCCAGGTGGACGAGCCGATCCCGCCGAACTCCATCACCAAGGAGCCCAGCGCCGAACTCCGCCCCGACCAGCGCGACACCGACTCCCTTCCGCCGTACGAGGTCCTGGACAAGCTGCTGGACGACTACGTCGAGAAGGACATGGGCTCCCGGGAGCTCATCGCCGCCGGGCACGATCCGGCGCTGGTCGCCCGCGTCATCCGGCTGGTGGACCTGGCCGAGTACAAGCGCCGCCAGTATCCGCCGGGTCCCAAGATCACCCCGAAGAACTTCGGCCGCGACCGGCGTCTCCCCATCACCAACCGCTGGCGCGAGACCACGTAGGCCTTCTCCCCTACGGAAAGGCCCGCCGCGCGGCGGGCCCTTCTCCTGGTCAGGGGATCAGCCGCAGTGCACGTTGTTGAGCTCGAGGATCGTCCAGGCGGGGACGGTCGCGCTGACGTCGATGCACTGGCCGGGCGCCGAGACGTACACCGGGCCGGCGTAGTACTTGTAGTTACCCGCGTCGGTGTCCGCCCCGCTGCCGTCACCCCTCGAGATCGTGACGTGCTTCCAGCTGGTGGTGCCGTCGTACTGACCGTAGCCGTAGGTCAGGGCGCAGTTCTTTCCGGTGCTGGAGCTGTAGTACACCTCCAGCGTGCCCGTGCGGGTGCCGTTCTTGGAGACCGCGTAGACGCCGACCCGGGAGTAGCTGCTGCCGCAGGGTCCGGCGGCGCCGGCCGGGGCCGCGCCCGCCACCAGCGTGGTCGTCGCGGCCAGGGCCGTGCCGGCCAGGAGGGTCGCCAGCTTACGTGTGCGCACGAATATCCTTTCGATCTTCCGTCGGGAAGTTGTCAGGATGGCACTGACTCATGGTTGCCGCCCGCGTGTCGCCCCCGATGTGACTGTTCGCACATTTCCTCCCCGGCCGTCAGGCCAGGAGGAGGGTGAGGCCGCCGAGGGTGTAGCAGAGCATGAGGACGAACAGCGGGATCTGGCCCGCCACCGCCTTGGCCGGGGGAAGCAGCCGGACCGAGCGGTCGTGGGCCGCGACCACGCCCGCCACGTGACCGGCGATGATGGCCAGCACCTGCACGGTGGCGATCACCGGGGGCGACACCAGGTCCGGGTTCACCTCCGCGTCCAGCCCCAGTGACAGGATGACCGCGCGCTGGCCCTCGATGACCAGGAGCGAGAAGTAGTGCGCGATCAGGTAGCCGATGGCGATCGGGACCAGGGAGTGGGCGAAGCGCGGGGCCAGGTCGCGGGCGCCGCCGATCCGGCCGGCCAGCCACAGGCAGGCTCCGTACAGGAGGGCGACGGCGGCGATGGCGGCGAGCAGGCCGGCGGTGCCGAGGCCGGCGCGGCCGAGCGGGCCTGACTGGAGGGCGTCCACCCAGGCAGGGGTGGTGGAGAAGCCGTCGTAGCCGGTGCTGCCGAGGAGCACGCACACGGTGGCGACCAGGCCGGGGGCGGGCCGGATGGCGTCGAGGCCGTCGAAGGGGCCGCGCAGCACGAGGGTGCCGTCGGCGCGGCGGCCGATGGGGGCGAGCTGGCCGGCCAGGGTGGAGTACACCTCGAACGGGTCGCCGCGTTCCAGCCATCCGTGCCCGTACACGAGGGTTCCGGTCGTCTGCGCGGCCGCGTACAGGGTGAGGAAGGCGAGGAGGGTGGGCGGGGCGGCGGGTTCGGGGGCGACGAGCTCCATCCAGGTGAAGGCGAGCAGGCCGAGGGCGGCGGGCCAGTAGCCGAGGCGCGGCGGGAGCGGGCGGCGGGGGCGGTCGGGCAGCAGGCGGAACGGGTTGAGCAGCCGCCACACCGGGCCGAACAGCAGCGACGCGGGGATCAGGCCGACCCAGAAGAGCACATAGACGAGGTACGCGCCGGCGTTCCCTGCTTCGGGGCCGAGCAGCAGCCAGCCGACGGTGTAGGCGGCGGCGACCAGGGTGAGGACGCGGAGCGGGCGGGCGGGGAGGCGGAGGTTCAGGGTCACGCCGGCGCGGTCGCCGCGGAAGCGGGAGTCGGCCCAGAGCAGGCCGAGCGCCAGGAAGGACACGACGAGGGCGGCGAGCGCCCCGGCGTAGGCGTAGAAGAGCGGGATCGGCAGGTCGGCGCGGTCGCCGATGCCGTGCGCGAGCAGCGCCTCCCCTCGCCGGGCGACGTCCGGATACCCCGCCGCCCAGGGCGCCGCCCCGTGCGGGAGCGCCGTCATCGGACCGCCACCTGGACGAGGACCAGATGGCTGTTGTGGGTCTCCACCTCGAACACCCCGGTCATGTCCGCCACGAACCGCACCGTGGCCGGTTCGCCGGGTCGCAGGGCCGCTTCGACGTCGTAGCCGTGCACGTGCAGCTCGTCGGGGACGTCGCTGGTGACGGTGATGCTGACGGTCTGGCCGCGGGCCGCCTCCAGCCAGCCGGACGGGGGCCGGACGCGGCCCGCCTCGACGGTGATCTCGGCGTGCGCCTCCCCCGGCACGGGCGCGGCGGTGGCGACCTCGTGACTGTTCCCTGGCCTGTGATGGGTGTCCGAGAGCGGCCCGCATCCCGCCGTCGCGACCACGGCGATCAGGACCGCGCAGACGCCGCGACCCCTCACGCGACGGCCTCCCTGTCGCCGGGGGTCTTCTCCTCCGTACGGGTGCGGCGCGGGGCGAGGTGGACCACGGCCCAGAGGACCCAGACGCCCGTCAGCAAGCCGCGGATCCAGCCCGGTCCGAGCGGGATGAGGGGGATGAGGCCGACCATCCGGTCGTAGGCGTCCGCCACGGTCAGCAGGCCGAGCACGATCGTGAACCAGGCGAACGCCCCCGGCCGCAGCGCCGCGCCCAGGCAGATCGACCACCCGGCCACGAGCAGCAGCGCCACCCCCGTCAGGTACGGGTCGTCCATGGCGGCCGCGACCACGTCCAGCGCCAGCCCGGTCAGCCCCACGACCGACCCGGCCGAGATGAGGCGCAGCCGCCGCTCCCCCGCCTCGCCCACGCCCGGCGGCACCCCGTTCCCCCCTGGGGTGCCGCGGCGCCGTCTGGCCGCGCGGTGCGCCCGTACCCAGAACAGGACCGCGACCAGCCCGAGGACGAGCGAGCCGCCCAGGGCGAGCTGGGTCTCCACCCGGCCGGGTCCGGAGGCGCCGAACCAGTCGCAGCCGGCCGGCAGGCGGGCCTGGGCGGCGTTGAAGTCGGAGCAGAGGAACAGTTTGGCGATCTTGACGGGTTCGGCGAGCAGCCGGTCGGAGCCGCCCGACAGCTCGGGCGCCCGCGCGCCGCAGCGGGGCAGCGCGGCGGGCGTGGTCAGCGCGACGCCTGGCTGCCAGCAGTTGCCGGTGCCCTGACCGTCCCACCACACGTCCCTGCCGTTGGGCCGCCGCTCGCCGGTGGGCGCGACGCCGAGCACGTTGGCCTCGAACCGGTTGTGGTTGGAGGTGTCGGCCTGTTTGGCCAGGTCACCCTCGCCGCGGATGAACGCGGGGACGCCGAAGAGCTGGAAGGCGGCGCCGCGGTTGTTCCACAGGTGGTTGTTCCTGAACACGTTGTGGTTGCCGCCCGCGACGATGACGCCGGTGCCGGGCGGGACGCCCACCTGGGGGCAGACGACGCCCTGCTCGTAGCCGCGTTCGGCGGGCGGGCGGGAGCAGGTGCCGTCGCGGGTGAAGCGGTAGTAGTCGCGGTTGTTGTCGTAGATCTTGTTGTTCTCGAACAGCGCGTGGTTCTGCGGCAGGCCGGGGTGGTCGGGCCAGAGGCTGTCCATCGTGGCGCCGACCATGTTGTCGTAGAACTCGTTGTCGTGCGCCCATACGGAGTCGCCCGCGGTGCCGGAGTAGCCGAGGGCGTTGTCGTGGCTCTTGCAGCGGCGGATCTCGATGGCGTAGCGGGGGACGTCGTGGCCGCGGCCGTCGTTGATGTTCGAGGCGCTGCCGGGGTAGAGGCCGCCGTCGCCGTTGCCGTACGACTCGCAGTCGGTGTAGAGGCCGTGGTCGCTGGCGAAGGTGAGGAAGCCGTACTCGTCGTTCCAGCGGGTGAGGACGCGGTCGATGGCGAATCCGTCGGTTTCGAGCACGTACAGGGAGTTGAAGGTGGTGCGCTGGGCGGTGAGGTTGCGGAAGTAGATCCCGTTCGTGCGGTCGGCCCTGATGGCGTTCAGCTTGCGGTACTCGGCGTCGACAATCACGTCGAGGGGGCCGGCGCCGGTGCCCTCGATCTGCAGGTTCTCCTTGCCGAGGATGGCGACGAGGTTCTGGTTGTGCGGGCACAGGACCTGCTGCTCGTAGGAGAGGATCTGGTAGCCCCAGTCCGACCAGCGGGCGGGGAGCCGGGCGCACTCGCCGGTGGGCGGGGCCTGGCTCGGCTCCTCGCGGTAGAGGCCGGGCAGGATCGCGATCGTCATGCCCGGCTCGTCGACCCGGTCGACCGCCTCCTGGAGGTGCCTGACCCCGTTCTCCTGGCAGTCTGCGAACAGGCGGAGGTTGCGTTCCCTCAGGTCCGCGGGGAAGCCCGCGACGCGCCGCTCGAAGTCGGCCCGGTCGGTCTTGCAGACCAGCAGGTCGGGATCCTCGGTGCGCAGCACGGGGACGCTGCCGGACCCGTCGGGGAACGTGACCGGCCGTTCCTCGTGCGCCAGCGCCGCGCCGGCGGGCGCCAGCAGGGCCAGGGCGAGCGCGGCGAGCACCGTGATCCTGCGTAAGGGACGCATGATCGCGAGAGTAGAGCAAGGCTCACCTTGTGCCTACCCCTAGCGGCGTGAGACGAGCCCTTCCAGGGCGTGGTCGACGACGCGCTCGGCCAGGTCTTCGGGCAGGTCGCCCTCGGGGCCCCACTTGCTGAACCAGATCATGGCGCCCGACAGCAGCGCCATGCCCAGCTCCACGTCCAGGTCGGGGCGGAGCTCACCGTTGGCGACGCCGCGGCCGAGCACCCGCCTCATGGCCACCCGCCTCGGCTCCAGCGCCAGCTTGAAGAACCGCTCGCTGACCCGCTTGGACCGGTCGGTCTCGCCCATCGCGACGTTCATCACACAGCGGGCCCGCCGCTGACCGGCCTCGCGGCGGACGACGTCGAGCAGGGCGATGAGGTCGTCGCGCACCGACTCGCCCGCCAGCGGCGGGAGCGGCTCGCGGAGCGTCGCCAGCGCGTCGACGACCAGATCCTCCTTGTTGGCCCAGCGCCGGTAGATCGTGGTCTTGCCCACGCCCGCGCGGGACGCGATCGCCTCGATCGACAGCTCGGCGACGCCCATGCCCTCGGCGATCAGGTCGAGGGTGGCCTCGATGATCGCCTTCTCGGCCTTCTCGCTGCGCGGGCGGCCCGCCCGGGCCTGGTGCTGGGTGGTCATGTCGATCTCAGACTACCGCTGGTTCCTGCTGCTCCGGCTGGGAGACCGGGCGTGGCTTGCCGGGCATCCACCGGGCCACCACCGCGGCGCCGGCCAGGGCGATCCCCGCCGAGGCCAGGGAGGTGACGTGCATGCTGTGCACGAACGCCTCGTTGGCCAGGCCCAGCAGCGACTCGCCGCGCTCGCCGAGTGAGTGCGCCAGCGCGGCCGTCGCCATGACGGACTCGCCGCCCGCGTGCTGGACGTCCGCGGGCAGGCCCGCCAGGGCGGGCGCGATCTCGCCGCGGTAGGAGGAGGAGAGCACGGAGCCCAGCACGGCCACGCCGAGCGCGCCGGCGACCTGGCGGACGGTGTTGCTCATGGCCGAGCCGACCCCGGCCTTCTCCCGGGGCAGCGCCTCCATGATGGCGGTCGTGGCGGGCGGCATGATGTTGGCCATCGCGACGCCCTGCACGAAGAACACGGCGAGCAGCACGGGGACCGGCGTGTGCAGGTCGAAGAAGGTGTAGCCGAGCAGGATCGCGGTCAGCACCAGGAGGCTGACGGTGGCCGACAGCTTGGCCCCGAACTTCTCGTTCACCCGCTGGCTGAGCGGCGCGAAGATGAGCTGCGCGACCGCGAACGGCAGCATGAGCGCCCCCGCCTGCACGGGGCTGAACCCCAGCGCCACCTGCAGGTAGAAGGTGAGGAAGAACATCCCGCCCATCATCGCGAAGAAGACGATGCCGATCGTGGCGATGGCCGAGGTGAACCGGACGTCGCCGAAGTAGCGCACGTCGAAGGCCGGGTTGTCGATGCGCCGCTCCCACCAGACGAACGCGGCCAGCACCGCGACGCCGGCCAGCACCGGCACGAACACCTCGGGCGAGGTGACGGTGGCCAGCTCGCCGCCCCGGATGATGCCGTAGACGACGGCGACCAGGCCGATGATCGACAGCAGCACGCCCACCGGGTCGAGCCGCGACGGCCTGGGGTCGCGCGACTCGGGCACGACCGGGCCGATCAGCGCCATGCTGATGAGCACGATCGGCACGTTGATCAGGAAGACCGAGCCCCACCAGAAGCGCTCAAGGAGCAGCCCTCCGGTGATCGGGCCGATGGCGACGGCCAGCCCGACGCCGGCCGCCCACACGCCGATCGCCTTCCCGCGCTCCCGTGCCGGGAAGACGTTGGAGATGATGGCCAGCGTGGCCGGCATGATCGCCGCGCCGCCGATGCCCATCGCCGCCCGCGCCAGGATCAGCTGGGTGGGGTCCTGGGCGTAGGCGCTGGCCAGCGACGACAGGCCGAACAGCACCATGCCGACGAACAGCATGCGCTTGCGGCCGGTGCGGTCGCCGATCACGCCGAAGGTGAAGAGCAGGCCGGCGAAGACGAGCGTGTAGGAGTTGATCGCCCACTCCAGCTCGCTCTGGGTCGCGCCCAGCCCGGCCACCGGGTCGGCGATGGTCTTCATCGCCACGTTCAAAATCGTGTTGTCGAGCACGACCGCCAGCAGGCTGAACACCAGCACGCCGAGGATCGCCCACCGGCGCGGATGTCCCGCGTTCTCGTCCATGAGCACACCCAAATTCCGATACGGTCAAGTTTCGCAACGTGACCGTATCGCAGGGCGTTCCGATACGCAACCGTATCGTTTCGTATCAGGTCAGGCGGGGAGCTCCTCCGGCACCTTCGCGGGATCGGCGGCGACCGGGGCGATCTCCCTGCCGCGCCGCCAGAACGGCAGCGCCACCAGCACCATCACCCCGCCTGCCGCACCGGCGACCACGAACGCCCAGGACGCGCCGTACAGGTCGATGACCTTGCCCGCGATCGGCGCGGAGGCCGCGCCGCCGATCAGCAGCGCGGTGCCGTTGAGGCCCATGGCCTCTCCTCTGGCGCCCGCCGGCACCCAGCGGCTGAGCGTCTCGACAGTGGACGACAGCGAGGGCGCGCAGAGCAGGCCCGACGGCAGCAGCGCCAGCACCAGCCACCACCAGCCGCCGGAGACCAGCGCCACCGGCATCGTGAGCAGCCCTATCAGGCCGATGAGCACGAGCGGCGAGAACCCGCGCGACAGCATCCCGTAGAGGAACCCGCCCAGCAGCGAATAGAAGCACCAGATGCCGACGGCCAGGCCGATCCACTGGGTGTGGCCTGAGTCCTTCATGGTGCCGACCACGGCCAGCTCGGTCGCGGTGAGCACGAACGTCGCGGCGGCGGCGGTGCCCAGCAGCGCGACCATGCGCGGGGTGAGCCACGCCCGCCTGGGGATCCTGACCTCCGGCTCCGCCAGCTCGGCCGCCGACCTGGTCGGCGGGTTGAGCAGCAGGAGCCCGATCCCGGCGCCGGCGGTGCCGACCGCGATGGCGGTCATCGTCGGCCCGCTGCCGAGCACGGTGATGCCCGCCACCGCCAGCGCGGGCCCGGTCATGTAGGACACCTCGACGAACATCGAGTCGAACGAGAACGCCGTGCGGCGCTGCTCCAGCGGCACCATGGCGGCCAGGCACTGGCGGACCACCGAGAACACCGGCAGCGCGAGCAGCCCGGCCACCAGCGCGGCGCCCGTCAGCACCGGGAACGGCAGCTTCCAGGCCGACGACCAGAACAGCGCCTGCGCGGCCGTGGTGACGATCAGCACCGGGCGCAGCCCGTAACGGTCGACCAACCTCCCGGCCAGCGGGGAGCCCACGGCCATGCCGAGCGTGATCGCCGCCGTGACGGTCCCGGCCATGACGTAGTCCAGCTTGAGCGTCTCCACCACATGCAGCGTCAGCGCCATGCTCATGGCCGTGGTGGGGACCCGGGCGGCCAGTCCCACCAGCAGCAGCACGCCCACACCCGGCAGCCGGAAAAGACGCCGGTAAGGTTCGATTGCCATCTAGATTGCTTACCTCCAGGCCCATTGTTCCAGCCCCCACCGACACTTCCGCCACGGGTTTTCCTGCCGGGGCCGCGCCTGGCATCATCGGAGGGAGTCCGGGGACGCCACCAGGGCGCCTCGAGACGCTTTCGGAGGTTGACCTGATGTCCTCAACCACCCTGTACGGCGGCGTTTCCGGCCGCCGGGTCACCGTGCGCGACCTCGCCGCGGCCAAGGAGCGCGGGGAGCGGTGGCCGATGATCACCGCCTACGACGCGATGACGGCCCGGGTGTTCGACGCGGCGGGCATTCCCGTCCTGCTCGTAGGTGACTCGGCCGCCATGGTGGTGTACGGCTACGACTCCACCCTGCCGGTCACCGTCGACGACCTGCTGTCGCTGACCGCGGCCGTGGTGCGCGGCTCCTCTCGCGCGCTCGTGGTCGCCGACCTGCCGTTCGGCTCCTACCAGACGTCACCGGGGCAGGCGCTGGAGTCGGCGGCCCGGTTCATGAAGGAGGCCGGCGCGCACGCGGTCAAGCTGGAGGGCGGCCGGCGGGTGGTGCCCCAGGTGGAGGCGCTCGTCTCGGCGGGCGTGCCGGTCATGGCCCACCTCGGCCTGACCCCCCAGTCGGTCAACGCGCTCGGCGGCTACCGCGTCCAGGGGCGTGGGGAGGCGGGCGACGAGCTGATGGCCGACGCCAAGGACCTGGAGCGGGCCGGCGCGTTCTCGGTCGTGCTCGAATGCGTGCCCGCCGACCTGGCCGAACGGGTGACGGCCTCGCTGTCGATCCCCACGATCGGCATCGGCGCGGGCGCCGCCACCGACGCCCAGGTGCTCGTCTGGCAGGACATGATGGGGCTGACCCCCAGCCCGGCCCGATTCGTCAAGCGCTACGCCGACCTGGGCGCCGAGCTCGACAGGGCCGCGCGGGCGTTCGCCGACGAGGTCGTCGGCGGCTCCTTCCCCGGCCCCGAGCACACGTACAGCTGAGCCCGGGTGGGGGTCAGTAGTAGCCCTTCTCGCCGTCGACCAGTTCCCTGATGGTGTCCAGGTGGCCGGCGTGCCTGGCGGTCTCCTCGACCATGTGGATCAGCATCCAGCGCAGGCTCGCCGCGCCCGAGCGGTAGTCGGGGTGTTTGCCCACGTCGTCCAGCGAGTGGGCGGCGACGATCTCGTTCGAGATCCGGCACTGACACTCGTACTCGTCGAGGAGCTTCGCCAGGGGGACGCCGTCGATCCGCATGTCGGCGTCCTCCTCCGACAGCCCCGCGCACTTCCACTGGACGATCGCGCGTTGCATGTCGAGCCAGCCCACAAGCTGGGTGCGTTCATCGGCGACGAAAGGGGGACGTTCCCGGGACATGCTCATGAGGGGCGACGCTATCCCGGCGATCCCGGCATCGCATCCTGTTTCGTCCTGAAATCACCGCGCGACCGTTCCACCCGACGCCCGGCCCCGTGGACGGTCACTCGGCGGCGAGTGTGGCGGGGTCGGTGTTGGAGCCGCAGACCACCACCGCCACCCGCTCGCCGGGCGCGGGGGTGTAGGCGCCCGACAACAGCGCGGCGTACGCGGTCGCGCCGCCGTGCTCGGTGACCAGGCGGTGCCTCTCCCAGAGGGCGCGGCGGGCGGCCACGATGGCGTCCTCGGCGACCAGCACGCTGCGCGCGCCGGACGAGGCGAGGATCTCGTACGCGATGTCGCCCAGCGCGGTGGCGCCCAGCGAGTCGGCCGCCACCCCGCCCACCTCCACGGGCACCGGCCGGCCCGCCTTGAGCGCCTCGTGGAAGGTGGGGATCCGCTCCGGCTCCACCGCCACGATCCTGGGCCGCCCCTGCCGGAAGCCCTGACCCGAAGCGAACGTGGGCGAGGCCTCCGAGCCGGACAGCGGCGGCTCCTGGGAGGAAGGCGGGACAGCGGAGCCGAGGGCGATGCCCGCGGCGAAGCCGCCGCCGCCGACGGCGACCAGGATGGTGTCGACGCCGCCCGTCTGCTCCATCAGCTCCAGCCCGGTGGTGCCCTGCCCGGCGACCACCTCGGCCTGGTCGTAGGCGTGCACCTTCAGCGCGCCCGTCTCGGCGGCGCGCTTGGCGGCCGCCTCGGCCGCCTCGGAGTAGATCGCCCCGACCTGGTTGATCCGGGCGCCGAGCGCCCGCAGCCCGGCCATCTTGACCGGGCTGGTCACCTCCGGCACGAAGATCTCGGCCCGCGCCCCCAGCGCCCGCGCCGCGTACGCGACCGCCAGCCCGTGGTTGCCGCCACTGGCCGCGATCACCCCGCCCGGCGGCAGCTCGCCCGCCGCCAGCATCCGGTTGAACGCCCCGCGCACCTTGAACGACCCGGAGTGCTGCAGCAGCTCCAGCTTGAGCACGAGCCCCGGCGCGACCTCCAGGACCGGCGTGCGCAGCACGTGCGCCCCGATCCGCCCGGCCGCCGCCACCACGTCCTCGTACGTCACCGTCACAGCTCCCCCTCGATCATCCGTTTGAGCTGTGCTATCCGCTCCTCGTCGCGCCGGTAGAACACCCACTGCCTGATCCGCTTGCCGCGGATGAGGCCGGCGCGCTCCAGGATCTTGAGGTGGCCGGTGGCGCTGGGCTGGGTCATGCCGAGCTTGCCGGCGATGGACCGGCCGCACACCCCGTCGGCCACCAGATCGCCGTCGACCTGGGGCGGGAAGTGCGCGACCGGGTCCTTGAGCCAGTGGAGGATCAGCAGGCGCGGCTCGCTGGCCACGGCGCGGAGCTCGGACAGCACTTAGGCATTTTCCTCAATGCCTAAGGACTAAGTCAACGCCTGCTCGAAGTCCGCCCAGAGATCCTCGGGGTGCTCGATGCCGACGGCGACCCGTACCGTGCCCTCACCGATGCCGTGCCTGGCCAGCTCGGCGGCGGTGAGCGAGCGGTGCGAGGTGGTGGCCGGGTGCAGGATGAGCGTCTCGACGCCGCCCAGCGACGGCGCGACCAGCGCCAGCCGTACCGACCGCATGAACCTCTCCCCCGCCGCGCGCCCGCCCGTCAGGTCGAACGAGAAGAGGCCGCCGAAGTCGGGCAGCAGCTTGGCCGCCACCTCGTGCGACGGGTGCGAGGGCAGGCCCGGCCAGTGCACGGCCGCCACCGACGGGTGCTCGGCCAGGCGGGTCGCGAGCAGGCGGGTGTTGGCGCAGTGGCGCTCCATGCGCAGCCCCAGCGTCTGCATCCCGCGCAGGCTCAGCCAGGCGGCGAACGGGTCCGGCGACGGCCCCAGCTCGATCGCGAAGTGCCAGACGTCGCGGTAGAGCGCGTCGTCGGCGAACACCGCCATGCCGCCGACCACGTCCGTGTGCCCGGACAGGTACTTGGTGGTGGAGTGGACGACGACGTCGGCGCCGTGCTCGATCGGGCGGCACAGCAGAGGGGTGGCGAAGGTGTTGTCGACCACGCTGACCAGGCCCAGCTCGCGGGCCGCCGCGCACATCGCGGGCAGGTCGGCGACCTGGCACATCGGGTTGGCGATGGTCTCCAGGTAGACCAGCTTCGTCCGCGGCCCGACGGCGGCGCGGAGCGCGGCGGGGTCGTGCTCGGGCACGTAGCTGACCTCGACGCCGAACCGCGACACCAGCTCGTTGATCATGCCCGCGGTGCCGCCGTACAGGGCCCGCTGGGCGATCAGGTGGTCGCCCGGCTTGAGCAGGCCGAGCAGCACGGTGTTGATGGCGGCCATGCCGGAGCCGGTGGCGATGGCGGCGACGCCGCCCTCCAGACCGGAGACGGCCTCCTCCAGGGCGCGGACGGTGGGGTTGCTGTAGCGGCCGTAGACGTACGGGCCGTCGGGCCTGCCCATGCCGTCGGCCATGACCGCCGGGTCGTCGAAGGTGAACCCGGAGGTCTGGTAGATGGGCACGGTGATCGGGCGGCTGCCCTCGACCACGGGGTGGGGCACGTGGACCGCGCGGGTTTCAGGACGGTATTCGGTCATGTACGTAAGGATGTCCGGAAAAGTCGCACGAGATCAGAGCCAATCCCACAAGATTGGTCTATGAATGGGGCCAATGTCGACCATCTCGTCGATCTGCTGGGCCGCTGGGCGTCCGGGCGCGGGCCGCTCTACCTGCTGCTCGCGGCCCGGCTGAGGGCACTCGTCGACGACGGCGTGCTGCCCCCCGGAGAGCTGCTGCCGCCGGACCGGGTGCTGGCCAGACGGCTGGCGGTCGGCCGCGGCACCGTGGTGGCCGCGTACGAGCTGCTCCAGCGGGAAGGGCGGGTGATGCGGCGGCAGGGCAGCGGCACCCGCGTCGCCGAACTCGACCTGCCGGCCACCCGCACCGGCGACGGGGTGACGGCGAACCCGCTGCTGCTGCACATCCTGCACCCGCCCGACGGGGTGACGCTGCTGACCTGCGCCGCCCCGGACGAGCCGCCGCCGGAGCTCGCGGAGGCGTACGAGGAAGCGGCCGGGCGGCTCGCGGGCATGCGCGACCTGGGTTACCAGCCCGCCGGCCAGCCGGATCTGAGGGAGGCGGTGGCCGCCTACTACCGGCGGCGCGGCGTGCCCACGAGCGCGGCGGAGATCATCGTGACCAACGGCGCCCAGCAGGCGCTCACCCTGCTGACCGGCCTGCTGGTGTCCCCCGGCGACCGGGTCCTGACCGAGTCCCCGACGTACCCCGGCGCCCTGGAGGTCTTCCGCCACGCCGCGGCCGCGATCCGCCCGGTCACCCTCGACCCCCGGGAAACCCTCTCCCCCGGAGAACCACCCGCCCGCCGTTCCGCTCCGGTCGACCTCGTCCGGGCCGTGCGGGAGCGGCCCGCGCTGCTCTACACGGTGCCGACAGCGAGCAATCCCACGGGGTCGGTCATGGACGGGCCGGCACGCCGCCGGCTGGCCGCGCTGGCCGCCGAGCACGACCTGCCGGTGATCGACGACGAGGTCTCCGCGGAGCTCTGCTTCGACGGCGACACGCCGGCCCCGCTCACCGCCTACACCACCGGCGAGCAGGTGGTCACGATCGCGTCGCTGAGCAAGGTCGTCTGGGGCGGCCTGCGGGTCGGCTGGATCAGGGCGCCGGCGCCGCTGGCCGCCCGGCTCGCCCGGCTCCGCGCCGTGCACGACCTCGGCGGCGACGTGGTCGGCCAGCTCGCCGCCGCCGCGCTGCTGCACCGCCTCGACGACATCAGGCGCGACCGCGTACGGGTCCTGCGCGCCCGCCACGACCACCTGTGCGCCGAGCTGCGCGCGCACCTGCCGTCCTGGTCGTTCGAACCGGCACGGGGCGGCCAGACGATCTGGGTCCGGCTGCCGCGCGGCGACGCCGACTCCTTCGCCCAGGTCGCGCTCAGGCACGGGGTGGCGGTGCCGCCCGGCCGCTCCTTCGACCCGCTCGGCGGCCTCGCGGACCGGATGCGGCTGCACTTCCTGTTCCCCGAGGCGGAGCTGTCGGCGGCGGTGCGGGTGCTCGCCGCGGCCTGGCACGCCTACGACCCCACCGAGCGCCTGCCGTCACGGCCGACCCTCGTCGTCTGACACCGGCCGAGAGCGGATCCGCCAGGAGCTGACACCGCGGCGGGCGGGCGCGCGCGTACGGCAAGGTGTGCAGCATGACCTTCGTGCTCGTACACAGCCCCAGCGTGGGCCCGTCCACGTGGGCGCCGGTGGCCCAGGCGCTGGAGCGCCGGGGCCACCAGGCGGTGGTGCCCGATCTGACCGGAGTCACCGGGGGCGGCCCGCCGCACTGGCCGCGGATCGTGGAGGCGGTGCGCGCCGCGACGCCCGCCGGGGGCCCGATCGTGCTGGCGGCCCACAGCAACGCCGGGCTGTTCGTGCCGGTGATCAAGGAAGGGCTGGGCGACCGGGTGGTGGCGTGCGTGTTCGCCGACGCCCACCTGCCGCCCGAGCGCGGGCTGGTCAGGCCGGGGCAGGACGACTTCCTGCCGTTCCTGCGCGAGCTGGCCGGGGATGACGGCGTGCTGCCGCGCTGGACCGACTGGTGGAGCGAGGAGGACGTGGCGCCCATGTTCCCTGCGGACCCGGCCGTGCGCGACCGGGTGGTCGCCGAGCAGCCGCGGCTGCCGCTCGGCTTCTACACCGACCCGGTGCCGGTGCCCGCCGGGTGGGACGCCGTGCGCTGCTCCTTCTTGTGGTTCGGGCCGCCGTACGACACGGTGGCGGAGCAGGCGCGGCGGCGCGGCTGGCCCGTGCTCCGCGTCCCCGGCCACCACCTCCACCCGGTCGTCGACCCGGAGGCGGTGACCGGCGCGCTGCTCAAGCTCTCCCGCAGGTCGTGAATTCCTCACTGCCGCCGCGCGCCCCGGCCGGGAAGAGTCGCAGGCATGACAGCGATCCTGGTGAACGAGCTCGTCAAGCGCTACGGCGCCTTCGAGGCGGTGAAGGGCGTCTCGTTCGAGGTGCCCGCCGGGCAGATCTTCGCCCTGCTCGGCAGGAACGGCGCGGGCAAGACCACGACCGTGGAGGTGCTGGCCGGGTTCCAGCGGCCTGACGGCGGCTCGGTGCGGGTGCTCGGCCTCGACCCGGTGGCCGACCGGGCGGCGGTACGGCAGCGTACCGGCGTCATGGTGCAGGAGGCGGGGTTCTTCCCCGACCTGACCGTGGCGCAGACCGTCGACACCTGGCGCGACTTCACCTCCGCGCCCCGCCCCCGCGAGGAGGCGCTGGAGCTGGCCGGGCTGAAGGAGAAGGCGGCGACCAGGGTGCGCCAGCTGTCCGGCGGGGAGAAGCGGCGCCTCGACCTGGCGCTGGCCCTGCTGGGCCGGCCCGACGTGCTGTTCCTCGACGAGCCGACCGCCGGCATGGACCCGCGGGCGCGCGTGGACACCTGGGAGGTGGTGCGCGAGCTGGCCCGGCAGGGCACCACGGTCCTGCTGACCACCCACTACCTGGAGGAGGCGCAGCGGCTGGCCGCCGCCATGGCGATCATGGACGAGGGCGCGGTCGTGGCCGCGGGCGGCATGGCCGAGACGCTGGCCGGGCTGCGCGGCCGGGTGGCGTTCCGGCTGCCCGCCGGCGTGCGGCCCGATGACCTGCCGCTGCCGGTCTCGCTCGACGGCGAGCTGGCCGTGTGCCGCGCCGACGACCCCGACCTGGCCGCCCAGACGCTGCTGACCTGGGCCGCCGGGCGCGGGCTGCGGCTGGCGGGCCTGGAGGTCCGCACCGCCACCCTCGAAGACCTCTTCCTCGACCTGCCCAGGAGCGCACGATGAGTCTCGCCGCGACCTACCGGCTCGGCACCCGCCTGTTCTGGAAGGACCGGGGCATGCTCTTCGGCTCGGTCGTCACGCCCGTGGGCCTGGCCATCGGGCTGCCGGTCCTGATGCGGAACGTCACCAGCGCGGGCGTGGCCGACGTCGCCCATCTCTTCCACGGCATGATCGCGATCGTCCTGGCGACCACCACGTTCATGACCATGGTCGTCGCCCTGACCATGCGCCGCGACCAGCTCGTGCTCAAGCGGCTGCGTACGACCGAGCTGACCGACGGGCAGATCCTGGGCGGGCAGATCGCCAGCGTCGTGACCCAGACCGTGGTCATCGTCGCGCTGTCGGCGGTGGCTGTGCGGGTCCTGGCGGGCGTGCCGCTGCCGGGCGACCCGCTGCTGTTCGCCGCGGCCGTCGTGGCGGGTTCGGCGGTGATGGCGCTGCTGGCCGCCGCGTACACGGCCGCGATCCCGCGGGCCGAGCTGTCGGCCGCGTTCGCCATGCCGGTGTTCCTGCTGGCCGGGGTGGGCGCGGGGGCGATGGGGCCGATCCCGCTGCCGTCCCTCGTCCAGACGGCGCTCGACCTGCTGCCGACCGCCGCCGTGGTCGCCGCGGTGCGCCACGGCGAGGTGCTGGCGCCCGCGCTGAACCTGGCCGCGTGGACCGTGATCGGGGTCGTGAGCCTGAGGCTCTGGTTCCGGTGGGAGCCGAGGCGCTCATAATCTGACGTCGTGACCTCCACCTCCGCCCGGCGCATGGCGAGCGGCCTGCTGACCGGCGTCGCCATCGCCTACACGCTGCTCGGGCTGCTCTACTACCAGTTCGGCGCGCTGCTGGGGCTCATGGCGACGGCGATGATGCTGACGGTCGTGGCCCTGCACTACGTGAACATGCGGGCGGGGCTGCGCGGCGGGCGGCCTGCCCTGTTCCCGCTCACGCTGGTGCTGCAGACGCTGGTCACCTACGTGCCCGACTTCCTGCTGCCGTCCGGCTACTCGTCGGTGGCGGCGCCGATGCTGGCGGGAAGCGTGCTGGTGCTCCTGCCGCTGCGCTGGGGCGGGCCGCTCGTCGCGGTGATGACGCTGTACGGGGCGAACGCGACCTGGGGCGGCCTGCCCTTCGCCATCGTGTCCTTCTTCTTCACCCTCGCCGTGCCCATCACCGGGGCCATGATCTACACGCTGGTGCGGCTGGCCAGGCTCGCCGCCGACCTGGAGGAGGCCAGGGCGGAGCTGGCCGAGGCGGCGGTTCTGAAGGAGCGGCTGCGCATCTCCCGCGACCTGCACGACGGGCTGGGCCGCAGCCTCACCGCCATCGCGCTCAAGGGCGACCTGGCGTCCCGGCTGCTCGACCGTGACCCCGCGTCGGCGCGGGGCGAGGTGACGGAGCTGGTCCAGGTGGCCAGGGAGGCGGCGCAGGACGTGCGGCAGGTGGCGCGCGGCTACCGCGAGCTGTCGCTGGCGGGCGAGACGGACCGGGCGGTGGCGCTGCTGGAGTCCTCAGGCGTGCGCTGCCAGGCCCACCTGGCGGACGTGACGCCGCCGAAGCGGTCGGACGAGGCGCTGGCCTGGGCCGTGCGGGAGGCGGTCACCAACATCCTGCGCCACAGCCACGCCACCACCTGCACGATCACCACGTCGGCCCGTGACGGGAGGGTGCGCCTGGAGGTGGCAGACGACGGCGTCCCGGACGCTCCGGTCGTCCTCGGGGGCGGGCTGACCGGGCTGGCCGAGCGGGCCGCCCAGGCGGGCGGCACCCTCACCGCGGCGCGCGGCGAGACGGGCGGCTTCCTGCTGGCGATGGAGGTCCCGGCATGACGGCCATCAGGGTGATGCTGGCCGAGGACATGCACATGATCCGGGCCGCGCTCACCGCGCTGCTGCGCCTGGAGTCCGACATCGACGTGGTCGCCGAGGTGACGCGCGGCGACGAGATCGTGCCCGCCGCCCTGGAACACCGCCCCGACGTGGCGATCGTGGACATCGACCTGCCGGTCGTCGACGGCATCACCGCCGCCGCCGAGCTGCGCGCGCGGCTCCCCGAGTGCCGGATCCTCGTGCTGACCGCGCTCGGGCAGCCAGGCCAGGTGCGCCGCGCGCTGGCGGCCGGGATCGGGGCGTTCCTGGTCAAGGACGCGCCCGGCCACCGGCTCGCCGACGCCATCCGGCGCACCGCGGCGGGGCTACGGGTGCTCGATCCCGAGCTGGTGTCGGCGGCGATGGAGTACGGCGAGAGCCCGCTGACGCCGCGCGAGTCGACCGTGCTCAGGGAGGCCGCCCGGGGCGCCTCGGCGGAGGAGATCGCCTCCCGCCTGCACCTGTCGCCCGGCACGGTGCGCAACTACCTGACGGGCGCGATCACCAAGACGGGCGCCCGCAACAAGATCGACGCCATTCGCATCGCGGAAGACGCCGGCTGGCTCTGATCGCGGTCCTCTACCACTTGCTGGATCTCACGATGAGGTGCTGCGAACCGTTGACGTTGTTGCCGCTGCCGGCATGGGTGTTGTTGGACTTGTAGGAACGGATCACGTTGGTGAAGTTTCCGCTGTTGACGGACTTTCCCCTGTTCCAGTAGTTCCCCCTGTTTCGGGAATTGCCCCTGTCCACCGGATGGGCCGCCTCCGCCACGCTGGACGTCGCGGGATTCTGCCGGATCGCCGACTCGGCGGGAGAGGCGGGCGTCCCCGCCGCGAGCAACGCCAGCCCGATACCGGCGATGGCAAGACCAGTCATATGCATTCACACTCCAATGTTTCCCGCTCTTACCGCCGCCGGGTCACCGCACGAGAGACTGGGATCCGTTGGCCGTGTTCCCGCTGTTGGTCGCGTTGTTGCTCGCTGTGGAGCCGTTCACGTTCGAGAAGTTGCCGCTGTTGATGGGGTCCCCCTCGCTGTAATAATTCCCACTGTTGGTGGAGTTACCGCTGTTTTCTGCGCCGTTGACGCATTTCGTGGGAGAATTAGAGGAAGGCGAGTTGTAGTTGACCAGCCGGTTGCCGCAGAAGGCGCCGGGGACCATGTGCAACACCGTGCCCAGGTCGGCGCCCAGCAGGCGCGACAGCTCAGAAGGCGCCTGGGGTTCCGGGTCGGCCGCCGACATACCGGCTCCGGCCGTCATCATGCCGGAAGCGGTCATTGTCACGACCATGGCGAGCCGAATCAGATTTCTCTGCAGAGATCCCACTACAGCCTCCGAATACCAGTTGCAGGTCGTTTCACGATCGCCGAGCATATAGTCCGCCGCAAAGCGCGCACAACGTTGCCGGCGCCGTGTCGCATTTCTGTGAACGCCGGCCGAATGAAATAGGCCGAGGATTCAGGAAATTGGCCGCGTCTCATGCGGAACCGGCTTCGAAAGGACCCGTCCAGCCGGGTCAGAGGCCGCGCAGGCGGAGGTAGGCGGCGAGTTCGGCCGTGCCGTCGAGCATCGCCCGGCCGCGCCGCCGGAGGCGGGAGCGCCAGGTGCTCAGCGCTTCCTCCAGCGGGCCGATCCCGCCGGCTTCCCGGACGTTCGCGATCGCCCCGGCGATCTGACGCAGCGGGTAGCCGCCGCGCCGGAGCTGGCGGGCCATGTGCGCGTCGCGTACCGCGGCGGGCGGGTAGCGGCGGTAGCCGGTCACCGGGTCGCGTTCGGCGTGGAGGATCCCGGCCTTCTCCCACTTGCGGAGCGTGGCCGGGTGGATGCCGAGCCGGCGGGCGAGGGCGCCGACGGACGGCGCCCCGCGTACCGGCTCGTCGCCCGCCGGAGCGAGCTCGGTGAGGGCGGCGGTCACCTCGTCCAGCGTGGCCCGGTCGCGCAGGATCTCGGCATGGCCCTGGTCGAGGAGGCGGAAGACGGCCTCCTCGTCGCCCGCGTTGGCGGCCCGCAGGATCGCGGCCGCGCCCTGGTGCCCGAACCCCGGCCGGAGCGCCAGAAAGGCCCGCAGAGCCTGGGCGTGGACCGGCGTGTAGCGGCGGTACCCCTGGTCACCGCGCGGGGCCGGGGGCAGGATCCCGTCATCCTCGTAGTTGCGCACGGCCTGCGCGGACAGCCCGTGCTCCCGGGCAAGGTCACTGGGCCGAAGCCGGTCAGCGCGCGTCACCTGCACCTTCAGGAGGCTCCTGTCCCGAGGCCGGTCGGCGCGCGTCACCTGTGCCTCCGCTTCGTGAGCTCCTGGACGGCCGCTTGGTCCGGCGCTGCCGGATCTGTCCACGTCCGCGACGACGTGCGCGTCCCCTCAGGGCGGATACCGGTTGCCTCGGCTCACGGTCGCGAGCCGAGGCGCGGTCGTACGGAGGAGGCCGTCAGATGTCGGTGACGCGGATGCCTGCGTGGGCCTTGTAGCGGCGGTTGACCGAGATGATGTTCGCGGTCAGCGCCTCCACCTGGAAGGCGTTGCGCAGCCGCCCGCCGTAGACGCCGCGCACGCCGGGGATCAGGTCGGCCAGCGCCTGCACGGTGTCGGTCGCCTCCCGGTCGTCGCCCAGCACCAGCACGTCGAGGTCCACCTTCTCCACCGCCGGGTCCATGAGCACGACGGCCGAGACGTGGTGGAACGCCGCCACCACCCGGCTCTTGGGAAGCACCGCCGCCGCCTGCTGGGCCGCGCTGCCCTCCTCGACGGGCAGCGCGTAGGCGCCCTGCTTGTCGAAGCCCAGCGGGTTCACGCAGTCGACCACGATCTTCCCGGCGAGCTGCGTGGCCAGCGACTCCAGCAGCGCCTTGTGCCCGTCGTACGGCACCGCCACGATCACGAGGTCGCACTCGGCGGCCACGACGGCGTTCTCCGCCCCGGTGGCCCCGGCCCCGATGGACTCGGCCGCCTCCCGCGCCCGCTCGGCGCGCCGCGACCCGATCACCACCTTGAGCCCGGCCAGCGCGAACCGCCGCGCCAGCCCCTTCCCCTGGTCACCGGTGCCGCCCAGAATGCCGATGCTCAGCCCGCTCACGTCAGTCATACGACGCATCATGCCAGCACGCCATCAGCGCCCACACACGCCCCCGGCGCGGCGGACGCCACCAGCTGTCAAGGACTGACACGTCGGGGGTGCACGAAGGTCACCGCGAAACCTCTCACCCCGGACGCACCTGTCAGGCACGATGGAGCCATGGATTCAGGGGCGGTCGCACACCTGCGGGAAGTCCTCGCGGAGACGGGCTGGGTTGAGCGCACCCGCGAGCTGGGCCGGGCGCTGCGCACCACCCGCTCCCCCGGCGGGCTGCTGCTGGTGGGCACGCCCGGCGACGAGCCCTGGCACCTGACCGCACACCTCACCGACGAGGCCCGCCTGTCCGGCCTGCCGCAGCTCGCGCCCACCCTGGTCCGCTGGTCACCGCCCGCCGGCGCCCCCGCCCACCTCCGGGTGGGGCTGGAGCGGATCGAGCGTACGACGCGCGGCGAGACGCTGTTCGTGGTGGCCGGGCAGCAGGCGCCGGCCCCGCTCCTGGAGCGGGTCGACGACGCCCGCCGCGTCGGCGCCACCATCCTGGCCCTGGAGAGCGGCGACGCGGAGCTGGCCGGGCTGGCGCACGACGCGATCGCCGTCCCCGAGCACGCGCCGGTCAGCTTCGACGGCGCCCAGCACCTGGTGAGCATCGCCGCGGGCGAGATCCCGCAACGACCCGGGCTACGCGAGCGGCTGGCCCGCCTGCTCGACAAGATGAGCGGCCCCCGCGTCTCCGACTGACAGCGGGCGGCATCTCGCCGCTCGGCGCGGACTCCGTAGTCGTTCCGCGGCAAGGCGCGCACGACGCCGGCCTGCTGCCCGGCGACACCCTCGCCTGCCGCGCCGGCCGCCCCGCTGTCCAGCCGGGCACGCTCCGCGGTGGTCAGCCGGGGACCTCGTCGCGGGGCTGGCCGAGGCGGGCGCTGAGCGAGGATTCCAGCTCGGCGGTGGCGCGCTCGATGGCGGCGATGACCACCGCCTGCACCGGGTCGGGTTCGCCCGAACGGGTCCGGCTCACCCGCGTGACGGCGTCGATCCGGCGGGCGCCCACGTCGCGGATGTCGCTGACCAGCACCTCGCCCTCCCGTACGTCCAGCAGCGCCAGCGTGGGCACGATCGCCACCCCGCGCCCGGCGGCCACCAGCGCCAGGGTCGGCGCGAAATCGGTGATGACGTGCAGCTTGCGCGGCTCGAACCCGTGCAGCCCGGCCAGCCGGTCGAGCGCCTGCCCACAGGCGAGGTGCGGCTCGCTCGCCACCCACGGCACGTCCGCCAGCTCGGAGACGTGCCGGGGCGGCTCCGGCCAGTCAGGCGGCACCACGACGCGATATTCGTCGACGAACAGGGCGCGCGTGGCCAGCGAGGGCTGCGCGAGCACGGGCCGGCTCATGTCCTGCTCGGTGATGAGCACGTCCGCCTCCCCCAGCCGCAGCTCCTGCAGCGCTGGCGGCCCGAAGACCTCGTGGATGGCGGGCTCGATCCTCGGGTGGCGGGCGGCGAGGTCGCGCAGGGCCGGCACCAGGATGTGCTGGATCACCGTGGGGAACGCGGCGATGCGCACCGGCCCGGCCAGCCGCTCGGTGAAGCGGGTCAGCTCCCGCCTGGCCTCGGCCAGCTCCTCCTCGACCCGCTCCGCGTATCCGGCGAGGACCCGCCCGGCGGGGGTGAGCGAGACGCGGCGCTGCGAGCGGTCGACGAGCGCCAGCCCGACCTCCCGCTCCAGCTGCACGAGCTGCTGGGAGACCGCCGAGGGGGTCAGATGCAGCGCCTCCGCGGCCCGCATGACGCCGCCGCGCAGGTGGACCTCGCGCAGCACGCGTAACCGCCGGGGGTCGATGTCCATGAAGCCGACCTTACGCGTGTCTTCAATTTCCGTTGATTGCCCTTCAGCTCGGCGGATCCGCAGAATGTCCTGATGGATCTTCTCCTTGAGGCCATCGGCTGGCTCGGCGCCGCCCTGCTCCTGACCGGTTACGCCCTGGTCTCGTCCGCCCGGGTGCACGGCGACGGGCTCCTCTATCAGCTCATCAACCTGGGCGGCGCGGTCGGCCTCATGGTCAACAGCGCCTACAACGACGCCTGGCCCTCGGCGGGGCTGAATCTGGTGTGGGCCTCCATCGGCGTGGTCGCACTGGTCAAGCTGATGAGGCTGGCCCGGTCGGCACGCGCTGACGGTACGGGCGATTCCGCTCCCGCCTTGAACGAGTGACACCGCTCACGTCAAGACGGTTACCCAAACGTTATTGAATTTCTCTGGCCGACGCTGACCTGGGGGTGGCAGCGTTGACGTCAACGCGGGAACGTTCTCGCAAGGTCGAACTAGGACAAAACAACCAGCTCAAGGATAGGTATGCCTTCCCCTGCCCTGCCCCTGCGCCCCATCGCGTCGGACATCGCGTCGACTCTGCGCACCACCGTGGGCCAGCGCGCGCTCACTCAGGAGATCGCCGCCGAGGCGGTGCGCCGTGACGTCGACACCGTGCTCTTCGCCGGAGTCGGCGGGTCATGGGCGTCGTCGGTCGCCGCCACCATGTCGCTCGGCGCCAAGGCCACCGGGTTCGGCGTGCAGAACGTCAACGCCGGCGAGTTCCCGCTCACCCACCTCGGCCGCACCGGGCGGCGCACGCTGGTGATCGCCTCCTCGCACTCGGGCGGCACGCCCGAGACCGTCGCCGCGGCGCAGGCCGCCGCCAAGGCCGGCGCGCTGGTCGTGAGCGTGGCCAGGGACGCCGACAACGAGCTGGCGCGGGCCGCCGAGTTCAGCCTCGTCTACGGCAGCGAGAGCACCGCCACCGGCGGCAAGTACGAGCTCCTGGAAGAGATGTCCTGCTCCCTGCTGGAGGCCCACGGTCTCAAGGACGGGGTGGACGAGCTGCGGGCGGCCCTCGACCTCATCCCCGACGCCACCGCCGCGGCCGTGGACGAGACCGAGCGGGCCACCGCCGAAGCCGTGGCGCGGCTCTACGACGCCGACAACATCTTCGTGCTGGGCACCGGCCGGCTGCTGGGCCTGGCGTACATGCTGTCGGTCTGCTACCTGGTCGAGATGCAGCGGCAGAAGTCCACCCACCTCAACAGCGCCGACTTCTTCCACGGCCCGTTCGAGATCGTGGACCCGCGCAGCACGCGGGTCATCCACCTCATGAGCGAGGACGAGACGCGGCCGATCTCGGAGCGGGTCAACGCCTTCCTCTCCCGGTACGGCCGCGAACACTACGTCGTGGACCCGGCGAAGCTGACCCTCCCCGGGATCGACCCGGCGGTCCGCGGCAAGGTGGCCCACATCGCCATGGCGTCGGTGGCCTCCCGCATCGCGTACCACTTCGAGCCGCTGACCGGTCACGATCTCGACATCCGCCGATACATGCACAAGGTCGAGTACTGAGCCCCATGACGACACGCATGTGCGGCGTGGGGGACAACGTCGTCGACCGTTACCTCCACGCCGGTCTGATGTATCCGGGAGGCAGCGCGGCCAACGTGGCGGTGCACTCCCGGCGCCTGGGCGCGACCGCCGGCTACCTCGGCGTCCTCGGTGACGACGAGGCGGCGGCGCACGTGCTCAAGGCGCTGCTGGCCGAGGACGTCGACGTCACGCGGGTGCGGCACCGGGCGGAGCCCAACTCCTTCGCCGACGTCACGCTCGACGACGAGGGCAACCGCTTCTTCGGAACGTTCCAACCGCCGGTGACCCGCATCGAGCTCGAGGACCGGGATCTCGCCTATCTCTCCGGCTGCGACTGGGTCCACACCGGGCACAGCAGCTTCACGGTCTCCGAGGTGCCGAAGATGCACGCGGTCACCGCCGTCGCCTACGACTTCTCGTACCAGGGCCTCGACGTCGCGGCCCCGGTCCTGCCGTTCGTGACGGCGGCGATGTTCTCCCGGGCCGACGACACCGAGGCCGAGTGTCTCGGCCTCGTCGAGGAGGTCCGCGGCCTGGGGCCGGACACGGTCGTGGTGACCCGCGGCACCCGCGGGTCGATCGTCTGGCGGCGGGGCGAGCTGGTCGTCCAGCCCGCCGTGCCGGCCCGTGCGGTCGACACGCTGGGCGCGGGCGACGCCTACTTCGCCGCGCTCATGTGCGGCCTGTCCGACGGGCTCGCCCTGCCGGACGCGACCGCGCGGGCGGCCGCGTACGCCGCCGCGGTCTGCGAGCACTTCGGTGCTTTCGGCCATCCCACCGCCATCAGCGACTCCCGGAAGGAGGCGGCCAGATGACCGCACCCCCACCTGTCCTGGACGTGGCCGGCGTCACCAAGAGCTACGGCCACGTGCAGGCGCTGCGCGGCGTCGATCTCCAGGTTCGGCCCCGCGAAGTGCACGCCCTGGTGGGCGACAACGGCGCCGGCAAGTCCACCCTCATGAAGATCATCGCCGGCGCGGTGTCGCCCGACTCCGGCACCATCGCGGTCGACGGCCGCCCGGTGACCTTCGCCAGGCCCGCCGACGCGCAGGCGGCCGGGATCGAGACCGTCTACCAGGACCTGGCGCTCGCGCCCACGCTGACCGCCGGCGAGAACCTGTACCTGGGCCGCGAGGTGCTCAAGCCGGGGCTGCTGGGCCGGCTGGGGTTCGTCGACCGCGCCGCCATGAACCGGTCGGCCGAACGGCAGCTGTCGACGCTGGGCGCCAAGCTGCAGTCGCTGGCCTCGGAGGTCGGCTCGCTGTCCGGCGGCCAGAAGCAGGCGGTCGCGGTGGCCCGCGCCTCGCTGTGGGGCAGCGCCCTCATCATGCTCGACGAGCCCACCGCGGCGCTCGGCGTCTCCCAGACCGAGTTCGTGCTCAAGCTGGTCGAGCAGCTGCGCGACGAGCGGGGCCTGTCGGTGCTGCTCATCTCGCACAGCATGCCGGACGTCTTCAGGGTCGCCGACCGGGTCACGGTGCTGCGCCTGGGCCAGACCGTGCTGACCGAGGAGATCTCGGCCCTGTCGACCAACGACCTCATCGCCGCCATGACCGGCGCGGGAATTCCAGCGGGTGGACCGACGACATGAGCACGATCACGAGCCCCGGCGTCAAAGCGGGGCCTTCGCTCACCGCGCGGCTGCTGGCCAGCCAGCGCTTCTCCAATCTGACGATCTTCGGACTGCTGGTCGCGATCATCGTGTTCTTCACGGTGGTCACCCCGTCCGGGACGTTCTTCTCGAACTACAACCTGACCAGCATCGCGCTGGCCGGGTCCCAGCTGCTGATCCTCTCGGCCGGCGTCACCTTCCTGCTCATCGCGGCCGGGCTCGACCTGTCGGTCGGTGCGGTGGTGGTCTTCTCCTCGGTCCTGGCCGCCAAGCTGATGCTGGGCCTGACTTCCGGCCTGGCCGGCACCGCCCAGGGCGGCGCGGAGCTGTGGCTGCCGATCCTGGCCGGCGTCGGGGCGGGTGTCGTCACCGGCGCGGCCTGGGGCCTGGTCAACGGCATGCTGGTGGTGAAGTCGAAGATCCCGTCCTTCATCGTGACGCTGGCGACCAGCACGATCATCCTCGGCCTGGCCCAGGTCTGGACCGGCGGCATGAACGTCAGCGGGGTGCCGCAGGCGCTCACCGACGCCTTCGGCATGGGCACCCTGCTCGGCGTCCCGTGGCCGGTCGTGACCGCCGCCGCGGTCACCGGCCTGCTGTGGGTCGTGCTCGCCCGTACCCGGTTCGGCCTGCGCACGTACGCGATCGGCGCCAACCCCGAGGCGGCCCGCAGGGCCGGCATCAACGTCGACCGGCACCTGCTGGCGATCTACTGCATGGTCGGCCTGCTGGCCGGGCTGGTCGGGATGATCGACATCTCGCGCTTCTCCACCGCGTCGGTCTCCGGGTACGCGAACATCGCGCTGCAGAGCATCACCGCGGTCATCATCGGCGGCACCTCGCTGTGGGGCGGCCGCGGCAAGATGTCCGGCACGGTCGTCGGCGCCTTCATCCCCGCGACCCTCACCAGCGGGTTCGTGATCATGAACCTGCAGCCGTTCTGGCAGAACGTCGCGGTCGGCTGCGTCCTCATCTTCGCCGTCTTCGTCGACCAGTACCGCAGACGGGCGATGAACGTCACCTGAACACCCGGCTCAACCCCCCTGCCTGGCCCAGAGCCGGCGAATGAGAGGAACTCCATCATGTTGCGGAATATCAAGAAGGTCGCCGTACTGGCACTGGCCGGGCTGACCCTGGCCGCGTGCGCCACCGAGGCGCCGGACACCGCCGCGAAGGCGGGCGGCACGGACGGCGCGGACGGCGCGGGCGCCAAGCCGCGGGTCGTCATGCTGCTCAACGACCAGTTCGACCCCTACTACCTGACGCTGGCCAAGGGCGCCGAGGAGAAGGCGGCGGAGCTCGGCGTCGAATTCTCCTGGCAGGCTCCGACCACGCTCGACGTGGCCGCCCAGACCCAGTTGCTGCAGTCGATCGCGGCCACCAAGCCGGACGGCATCATCATGTCGGCCCTCGACGCCAAGGCGATGTCGGCCCCGATGCGGCAGGTGAACGAGCAGGGCATCCCGATCGTCACCGTCGACGCCGACGTGGAGGACCAGGACGCCCGGCTGGCGACCTTCAAGTCCGACGGCGTCGTCAGCGGCGAGATGGCCGCCGACACCGTGAACGAGCTGCTCGCGGGCACCGGGAAGGTGGGCTACGTCGGCTACATCCCGGGCATCCAGAGCGTGGACATCCGGCTCAAGGGCTGGCAGGAGCAGCTGAAGAAGCACGCCGGCCTGGAGAACAGCGGCGAGGAGTACGCCGGCGCCGACATCTCCGAGAACGTCGCCAAGACCTCGGCCCTGATCTCCAGGGTGCCCGACCTGAAGGCCGTCTTCGCCTCCTGGACCAACGCCGCCATCGGCGCGGCCAAGGCGGTGCAGCAGGCCGGCAAGACCGGCGACATCAAGGTCGTCGGCGTGGACGCCTCCCCCGACCAGGTCGACCTGCTGCGCCAGGGCCTGGTCGACGCGCTGGTCGTGCAGAAGCCGTACGACATGGGCAAGGACGCGGTCGAGGCGCTGACCGCGTACACCAAGGACGGCACCCGCCCGCAGGGCGAGAAGCTCTACGACTTCGTCGTGGCGACCAAGGACAACCTCGACACCCCCGAGATCAGCCAGTACCTGTACGTCAAGCCGGAAGGGAAGTGAGCGATGGCCAGGCTGGGAATCGACGTCGGCGGCACCTTTACCGACGTCGTCGTCCTGCACGAGGACGGCCGCCGGGTCGTCGAGAAGGTGCCGAGCACGCCGCATGACGCCTCGATCGGCATCCTCGACGGCATCGCCCAGATCCGGCGCACCCGCGGCGTGGACGTCGCGGCGCTGGACACCTTCAGCCACGGCTCCACGGTGGCGACCAACGCCCTGCTGGAGTCCAAGCTGCCCCGCACCGCGCTGGTGGTCACCCGCGGCTTCCGCGACGTGCTGGAGATCGGCACCCAGCTCCGCGGCGACCTGTTCGACCTGCGGGTCGCCAAGCCCCGCCCGTACGTGCCCCGGTCCCTCGTCTTCGAGGCCACCGAGCGCGTGGACCGGCTGGGCGAGGTGGTGACCCCGCTGACCGACGCCGAGATCGCGCGCCTGGTCGAGGAGGTACGGGCCGCGGACGTCGAGGCGTGCGCCATCACCTTCCTGTTCGGGTTCCGCAACGAGGAGCACGAGCGGCGGCTCGCCGCGGCGCTCAGGGAGGCCATGCCGGAGCTCTCCGTGGCGGTCGGCTGCGAGGTCGCGCCGGAGATCAAGGAGTATCCGCGCGCCTGCACGACCGTGGTGAGCGCCGCGCTGCGGCCCCTGGTCGCCCGTTACATGTCCGGCATCCTGAGCGGTCTGGAGCCGGCCGGGGTCACCTGTCCCACTTTCATCATGCAGTCCAACGGCGGCGTGATGAAGGCGGAGGAGGCCGCCGCGAACGCGCACCGCATGGTGCTCTCCGGGCCCGCCGCCGGGGTCCTGGCCGCCACCCAGGTGGCCAGGCAGTCGGCGTACCCGAACCAGATCACGTTCGACATGGGCGGCACCTCCACCGACATCTGCCTGATCCACGAGGGCCGGGCCAGGGTCGAGCGGGAGAGCGTGTTCGAGGGGCGGCCCATGCTGGTGCCCCAGTTCGACATCCACACCATCGGCTCGGGCGGCGGCTCCCTGGCGAGCGTCGACGAGGCCGGCGGGCTGCGCGTCGGGCCCGAGAGCGCCGGCGCGATGCCCGGCCCCGCCTGCTACGGCCGGGGCGGGACGCGTCCCACCACCACGGACGCGCACCTGGTGCTGGGCCGGATCGACCCGGCGGCGTTCCTCGGCGGCGAGATGCCCCTGGACGTGGAGGCGGCCAGGCGGGCGGTGAAGACGCACGTGGCCGACCCGCTCGGCGTCGACGTCGACACCGCGGCCATCGGCATCCTCGACGTGGCCGACGCGATCATGGCCCGCGGCGTCCGCGTGGTCAGCGTCAACCGCGGCCACGACCCGCGCGACTTCTACCTGCTGCCGTTCGGCGGCGCCGGGCCGATGCACGCGCTCAGCGTCGGCGCCCTGGTGGACGTCGGCGGCGTGCTGATCCCGCCGAGCCCCGGCACGTTCTCGGCGGTCGGGCTGGCCGGCTCCGACATCAAGTACACCTTCGCCCGGGTGGTCGACGCCGGCGTCGGCGACGTGCCGGCGGAGGACGTCGAGGCCCTGTACCAGGGCATGGCCGAGACGGCCGCCGAGCGGTTCGCCGGCACCGGCGTCAAGCGCGTGGACCACGTGCGGCTGGCCCGGTTCCGCTACGCCTGGCAGGACAACGACGTCGAGGTGCTCATCGACGCCCCGGAACTCGACGCCGGCGCGCTGGCGGACGCGGTCAAGCGCTTCCACGAGCAGCACCGGTTCGAGTTCGGTCACAGCAACCCCGAGGAGCGGGTGGAGCTGGTGGCCGTCGGCCTGGAGGCGTACGGGATCCTGGACCACGGCCCCGGCGTCCCGGCCCGTACGGACGAGGCGGGCGGCGAGCCCGCCCGCCACCGCGAGGTCTACTTCAAGGGCCCCGGCCGGGTGCGGACCCCGGTGTACGAGCGCGGCGCGCTGGCGCCGGGCACCGTGCTGCGCGGCCCCGCGATCGTCGAGGAGCGGGAGGCCACCACGGTGGTCGTCCCCGGCACCACGCTCCGGGTCGACGACGACCTCAACCTGGTCATCACCTATGACAAGCCCGGCGAGGAGGCATGATGACGCCGCGCGAGAACGGCGCCGACCCGATCACCACCGAGGTCGTCCGGCATGCGCTGGAGACCATCGCCGAGGAGATGGGCACCGCGCTGCGCCGCACCGCGCTCAGCGTGGTGGTCAAGGACATGCGCGACTACTCCTGCGCGCTGTTCGACGCCCGGGGGCGGATGCTCGCCGCCGCGCTCGACATCCCGAGCCTGCTCGCGTCCATGGCACCGGCGCTGCGCGCCTGCCTGGACAAGTGGGGTGAGGACATCCATCCCGGGGACGTCTTCATCAACAACCATCCCTACCTGGGCGCCTGCCAGACCAACGACATCAACATCTTCGTCCCGGTCTTCGACGCCGCCGCGACGCTCGTCGGGTTCACCGGCGTCATCGCCCACCACGCCGACTGGGGCGGGCGCACCCCCGGCACGGCCGCGGCCCGGTCGGAGTCGGCGTACGAGGAGGGCGTGCTCCTCCCGGCGCTGAAGGTGGAGGTCAAGGGGGTTCCCGAGCGGGGCCTGCTGGACATCATCACCGCCAACACCCGTCACCCGGCCCAGAACCACGGCGACCTGCGGGCGCAGATCGCGGCGGCCCGCTCCGGCGCCGGCCGGTTCGCGGGCCTGGCCGGGAAGTTCGGCACCGGCCTGCTGCTCGACACGTTCGAGGAGCTGTTCGCCTACACCGTGCGGCGGACCCGCGCGGAGATCGCCAAGCTTCCGGACGGCGACTACACGGCGGAGGGCTGCCTGGACAACGACGGGCTCGACCTCGACGCGCCGGTGAGGATGGTGGTCAAGGCGGTGATCTCGGGCGAGGAGATCCACTTCGACTTCACCGGCTCCGACCCGCAGATGCGCGGCGGGATGAACATCCCCGACTCGACCCTGCGCTCCGTGGTGCACTATGCGGTGAAGTGCCTGATGCCCTCCGACGTGCCGTTCAACGAGGGCTCGCTGGATCCGGTCTCCTTCCACGCGCCCCGCGGCACGGCGGTCAACCCCGAGTTCCCCGCCGCGGTCGGGGACCGGCACCTCGCCTCGCAGCGCCTGGCGTCCATCGTCACCCGGGCGCTGGCCGCGGCGGCGCCGCACCGCGCGTCCGCGGAGTGGTTCGTGGGCTGGCCGGTGCTCATCTGCGAGTCCCGCTCCCCCAAGTCGGGAGACGGCGTGGTCCTGCTGGCCAACGTCGCCGGCGGCGCGGGCGCCTGCGTGGACCACGACGGCGCCGACGCCCTCGACGTGCACATGGCCAACTGCCAGCTGATCCCGGCCGAGGTGATCGAGTCCTCCTACGAGCTGCGGGTGGAGCGGTACGCGCTCATCCCCGACTCGGGGGGCGCCGGCCGTCACCGGGGCGGGCTCGGCATCCGGGCCGACTACCGCAACATCTCCAGCAAGCCGCTGGGCTTCCTGTCGGAGGCCGAGCAGACCCGGCCGGAGTTCGCGCCGCAGGGGCTGACCGGCGGCCGGCCGGGGATGCCCGCGTCGCTGGCGCTGATCCACGAGGACGGCACCGAGACCGCGCTCCCCTCCAAGGGCCAGGGCTCGGCCCTGCCGGGTGAGATCGTCAGCCTGCGCGCGGGCGGCGGCGGCGGTTACGGCGACCCGGCCGAGCGCCCGGCCGAGCTGGTCGAGGCCGACCTCAGGGACGGCCGGATCACCGCGGCGGGCGCGGCCGCCTACGAGAGGACGCGCTGACATGGCCGCCGGGTTCCTGGGCGTGGCGCACGTCGGGATCGTGGTCGACGACCTGGAGGAGGCCGTCGCGGCCACCACGCCCGTGGCCGGCGGGTGGAGCGACATCCTGGAGTGGGACACCGTGGTCCGCTTCCCCGACGGCTCGCGCGAGGAGCGTCCGGTACGGTTCGTCACCGCCGCGAGCGGGCCCGCCCACGTCAAGATGATCGAGTCGGCCGAGGGCAGCGTCTGGGCCCCCACCGGCGGGGTGCAGCAGCTGCACCACCTCACCTACTGGGTGGCGGACATCGAGGAGGCCACGGCCGGGCTCCTGGCGACCGGCAGGTACCGCGTCGAGGCCGACGGGCTGGAGCCTGACGACAGCGTCCGGTTCCGCTACCTGCTCAACGACCTCGGCCTGCGGATCGAGCTCGGACTGCTGGCCAACAAGCCCGGCTTCGACAGCTGGGCGGCGGGCGGCGAGCACGCCTGACCGCGCACGGGGCCCGGCGGAGATGTCCGCCGGGCCCCCGCACGTTCTCAGACGGCCGCCACCGACTCGCGGACCAGGAACGACGTGGGCAGCTCGATGAGCTCGGGCGGGCCCTCGTCGCCGTTGAGCCGGTCGATGAGCTTGCGGGCCGCCCTGGCCCCGATCTCGTGCACCGGCTGCTCGATGACGGTGAGGGCGGGCCGGACCAGCGTGGTCCAGTCGAGGTTGTCGAAGCCCACGAACGACAGGTCACGCGGCATCTCGATGTCGAGCTCGCGCACGGCCTGGTAGGCGCCGAGCGTCATCATGTTGTCGGTGGTGACCAGGGCCGTCGGCCGGGCCGGCGAGGCCAGCAGGCGCCGGGTGGCCTCGGCCGCGCCTTCGACGTCGTAGCCGCCCGTCCGGCCGACCAGCGACGGGTCCACCTCCACCCCGGCGTCGCGGTGGGCGCGCAGGTAGCCGAGCAGCCGGGCGGCGCTGGCGTTGATCTCCCCGCGCAGGCGGTCGAGCCCTGGACGGAGCAGCGTGGCCCAGTCGGCCTCGCGCTCGATGCGCAGCTCCGTCAGGATGCCGATGCGGCGGTGGCCGTGGCTCAGGAGGTAGGTCACGGCCTCCCGCATGGCCGCGACGTCGTCGACGGTGACCGCGTCGGCCCCGACGGCGCTGCTCGGCCGGTCGAAGAGCACCACGTGCTTGCCGTGCGACCGGACCGCCCGCAGGTGCTCGACGTCGCCGACGTCGGCGGTGGCGACGATCAGGCCGTCGACCTGCTTGTCGATCAGCAGGTTGACGGCCTCCCGCTCGCTGCGGACGTCCTCGTCGGTGTTGGTCAGCAGGATGCTGTAGCCCGACTTCCTGGCCTCGTCGGTGATGCCGCGCACCACGCCGGAGAAGAACGGGCTGCTGATGTCGGCGCACACCACGCCCAGGGTGTCGGTGCGCCGGGTCACCATGCTCCTGGCCACGCTGTTGGGCCGGTAGCCCAGGGTCTCTATCGCGTCGAGGACGCGCTTCCGCGTCGCCTCGCTGAACCGGCCGTAGTTGCCCAGCACGCGGCTCGCGGTGGAGGTGGACACCTTGGCCAGCCTTGCCACGTCGTGGATCGTCGGAGGCTGAGCGGATGAGGCCATGAGGGAACGTTATCGCAGCTTGAGAGCCGGAGGCCACGGGCCGGAACCCGTGGCACTCCCGTCAGTCGTCGTCCTGGTCGGCCTCGTCCCACGCCTTGTTGCGGTCGGCCGCGCGCTGCAGCGCCCCGGCAGCCTCCTGCTCGGTCGCGTACGGGCCCATCCGGTCCTTGTTGGGGCAGCCCACGTCGGGCTCGACCCGCATGTGCTTGAGGCAGAACCACCACTGGCCATCGGTCATGAGGTCGATTCTGCCCCGTAGACTCAGGTTTCATGACGACACTGCTCCAGCCCGGCCGAATTTCGCCCATGCGAAAGGTTCCCGCCCACATCGAGCGGCCGGAGTACGTCGGCAAGAAGCGCCCCAAGACCGGCGAGTCCGACGTGAAGACCCCCGAGATCATCGAGCGCATGCGGGTCGCGGGCCGCATCGCCGCCCAGGCGCTCGAAGAGGTCGGCCGGAACGTGCGGCCGGGCGTCACCACCGACGAGCTCGACCGCATCGGCCACGAGTTCCTCGTCGACCACGGCGCCTACCCCAGCACGCTCGGCTACAAGGGCTACCCCAAGTCGCTGTGCACCTCGATCAACGAGGTGATCTGCCACGGCATCCCCGACGACACCGTGCTGCGCGACGGCGACATCGTCAACGTCGACATCACCGCCTACATCGGCGGCGTCCACGGCGACACCGACGCCACCTTCCTGGTCGGCGAGGTCGACGAGGAGTCGCGGCTGCTGGTCGAGCGCACCCGCGAGGCGATGATGCGCGCTATCAAGGCCGTCGCGCCGGGCCGCCAGCTCAACGTGGTCGGCCGGGTGATCGAGGCGTACGCCAAGCGGTTCGGCTACGGCGTGGTGCGTGACTTCACCGGCCACGGCATCGGCACCAGCTTCCACTCCGGCCTGATGGTGCCCCACTACGACGACCCGTCGCTCCGGGTGGAGCTGGTGCAGGGCATGACGTTCACCATCGAGCCGATGCTGACGCTGGGCACGATCGACTACGACATCTGGCCCGACAAGTGGACCGCGGTGACCAAGGACCGCAAGCGCACGGCACAGTTCGAGCACACGATCGTGGTCACCGCCACCGGCAGCGAGATCCTCACCGCGCCTTAGGCACGACCCCCGTCACGGTGGTGCCCTCGCCGGGCACGCTGTTGACCGACAGCGACCCGCCGGCCTCGCCCAGCGCCGCCCGCATGCGGGCGATCCCGCGGCCCGCCCGCGAGAGATCGAAGCCCCTGCCGTGGTCGCTGACCGTCATACGCAGACCGCCGCGGCCCACCGTGACGGCGATCGACACCGTCGTGGCCTCGCTGTGCTTGTGCACGTTGTCGAGCGCCTCGGCCAGCGCCTCCAGAACCCCCTTGGCGACCCGCGGCCGCACGTCGGCCGCGGGCAGCGCCCACACCTCCACCGCGATCCCCGTACGCCGCGACCATTCGGCCAGGTTGCCCTCAAGGGCTTCGGCCAGGCTTTCACCCCCGCGCATGCGCGTCACTTCCATCACCGCTCCACGCCTTCCTGAGGCCCGAGCGCGCCGGCTCCACCGCCGGCGCCGAAAGCGCGGAGCGCCACCCCCCACGGCAGGCTCGCGCCACCCCCTATCGGGAAAGGCTACCCGCCGTGCCGCCGTCACACCGGGTGAAGATAGCAGGCCCTGCCTGAACGGCTACTCGCGTTTGTCGAGCTCGTTGAGCCTGGCCAGATAGTCGTTGTACGAGGTGAGCTCCGGATCGCCGGAACGCGCGGCGGACCGGTCGTCGCGCCGGGCCTTGCGGTCCTCGCTGCGGTACCACTGCACCGCGATGGCCAGCAGCACCATGAGGGTCGGGATCTCCCCGAACCCCCACGCGATCGCGCCGCCGTTCTGCTGCTCCTGCAGCAGCGGCCCGCCCCAGGACCGGTCGAGCTGCTCGTACCAGCCGGGCGCGATGAGCGTGCCGGTCATCATCAGCGCGATGCCGAAGAACGCGTGGAACGGCATGGTGACGAACAGCAGCAGCAGCCTGCCCACGTACGGGAGCTGGTGAGGGCCGGGGTCGACCCCGATGACCACCCAGAAGAACAGGCACCCGCTGACCAGGAAGTGGAGGATCATGAGGATGTGGCCGAGGTGCTCCTCCATGGCGGCCTCGAACAGCGGCGTGAAGTAGAGCGCGTAGGTGGACGCGATGAAGATCGCGGTGGCGATGCCCGGATGGGTGACGACGCGCGCGTAACCACTGTGCAGGATCGCCATCAGCCACTCGCGCGGCCCCCGGTCTCCGCGCCGGGCGGCGGGCTTGAGCGCGCGCAGCGCGAGCGTGACGGGGGCGCCGAGCACCAGGAAGATCGGGACGATCATGGCCAGCGTCATGTGCTCGATCATGTGCACGTCGAACATGACCTTGGCGTACCGCGCCACGCCGCTCTGGGTGGTGAAGACCAGGATGGCCACGCCGGCGAACCACGACGCGGTGCGGCCCCACGGCCAGGCGTCGCCGCGCCGCCGCATCCGTACGACGCCCGCGCCGTACAGCCCGGCCAGGATCGCGGCGAGCAGCGCGAAGAACAGGTCGAACCACCACAGCGAGAGGATGTTCGCGGCCGAGATCGGCGGCGGGACCGGGTGGCCGAGGAGGTCGAAGGCGCGGTCGGCGGGCAGGCTGACCGGCGGGGGCGGGGTGCGCGACAGCGCCACCGCCAGCCCGATCGTCGCCAGCATGAGCATGAGCTCGCCGGCCGCGAGCCGGGCGAACGCGCGCGGGCGGCCCGCGCCGAGGTCGGCGAGCGTGCGCTGGCGGTGCCACCAGCCGACGTAGCCGAGCAGCACGAACGCCACGGTCTTGGCCACGATGAGCACGCCGTAGCTGGACGTCCACAGGTCGGACAGCGACGTGAGCCGCGCGAGCGTGCTGAACACGCCCGACATCCCCACGCCGATGTAGACCCACAGCGCCATCCGCGAGAAGCGGGAGGCCGCCACGTCGAGCTGCGGCCGCTTCAGCGCGGCGTGCAGGGCCAGCACGGCCAGCCCGCCCACCCACAGAGCCAGCGTCAGCAGGTGGAGGGTGACCGAGGTGATGGCCAGGCCGTGGTTGGGCGAGGAGGCGGAGTGGCCGGTGAGCGCCGGCGGCATCAGCGTGACCAGCGCGAGCACCAGCAGCCCGGCCGCCGCCCCGGCGGTGATGACGCCGCGGGAGAACAGCGCGATCGACAGCCCGAACAGCACCACGAGGGTGAGCGCGATGCCGGGGCTCTCCTGGGTGGCGAAGCCGACCAGGAAGTTGCGGTTGAGGATCTCGGGGACCGAGCGCGCCCACACGTCGGAGACGCTGAAGACCATGGTGAGGAAGGCCGCGCCCGCCCAGGCGAGCCCCGTCCAGGAGGCGGCCCGCAGGTAGCCCTGCGCGGTCTTGCCGAGCACGCCCTTGTCGTTGGGCAGCAGCAGGGCGGCGGCCAGCAGCAGGCCGACCGTGGCGACGCCCGCGACGTCCATGGCCAGCTTGGAGACCGGCAGCCCCCAGCGCGTCACGACGCCTGACGAGGGCACGCCGAGGATGATCCTGGGGAACGCCGCGCCTCCGGCGATCATGGCGATCACGAGGGCGGCGATCGCCGCCCCGGCCGCCGCCAGCGCGAGACGCGCGGCTCTGGTCACGGCTGCTTCTTCTTCCTGGCGCTCATGAGGAACCCGATGCCGATGCCGACGAGCGCGCCGACCACGATGAGGAGCCAGACCGGGAAGGTGGCGGCGTCGCTCTCGGCGGACACCTCCTCGGCGGGCTGGGCCTCGGCCGGCTCGGTGGCGGTGGGGGCCGGCTCGGCGGTGGTCGCCTCGGCCGTCGGCGCCGTGCTCCCCTCAGGAGTCTCCGCCGGGGACGGGCTCGCGCCCTTGACGGTGAACGGGATCTCGCCCTCGATCGGGTGGCCGTCGGACGAGACGACCCGGTAGGCGATGGTGTAGTCGCCGTCGGGCAGCTCGCCCTTCAGCGCCTGCTTCACCTTCACCCCGTCGAGCTCCGGGTCGCCGGCCTGGTGCTGGGTGTCACCCGGCCCGCGGACGCTCACGAAGGGCATGCGGATCTTGCCGGTGAACTCCAGCGTGATCTCGTCCACGGACTCGACCGTGGCGTCCTTGGCGGGGTCGCTGCTCTTGAGCGCGTCGTGAGCCAGAGCCGGCCCGGCGGTGACGAGGACGAGCAGCGTGGCGAGGATCGCGGTGAGGGCCGCGAGCGGGGAACTCTTCATGGCGCCTTCAAGGCTACCGAGCACCCCGCCCGGTTCGTACCCCGATCAGAGACCCGCGCAGGCGAGCGCCCGCTGGTAGGCCTCGACGCTGGCCTCGGCGTCGCCGATCTCGTAGAGCGTCTCCGCCGTGGCGTACCACGCGCCGGCCGAGAGGAAGGACGGCGGGACCGAGTCGAGGGCGTCGCGGATCGTCCGCAGGTGCCGGTCGGCCTCGGCGGCCTCGCCGCGCACGCTGTGCGCCCGCCCCAGCAGCAGGTGCGTCTGCGGCACCTGGGCGACGGCGGCGCCGGACAGGAGGCCGCCGGCGGTGTGGGCGTGCTCCAGGGCCCGGTCGAGGTCGCCGGTCATGAACTCGACGTGGGCCAGCTCGGTCAGCGCCCGCGCCCGGTCGGTCACGCTGGTGGAGCTCTGCTCCTGGTCCCTGATGGCGCGGTTGACGTGCTCCAGGAGCGAGGCCGCCTCCTCGGGCTGCACGCGCCGCCGCAGCTGGACGTACGCGACCCGCATCATGGCGAGCAGGCGCGGGTGACCGGACTCGGCCACCAGCGCCAGGGCCCGCTCGGCGAAGACGAGCGCCTCCTCCCGGTGGCCGGTGTAGTCGGCCGCGAAGGCGGCGTTCCAGTTGGCCGCGGCCATGGCGCGCGGGGAGCCGAGCGCGTCGGCGGCGTTGAGCAGCTCGGCGGCGAACTGCCGGGCGCGCAGGTGGTCGCCGCGCACGAAGTAGGCCGCCAGCAGGGTGGCGCCCAGCTCCACCAGCAGGTCGGACCACGCGGGCCGGTTGGCGCCGCCCAGGATGCGCTCGCCGATCTCGACGGCCTCCACGAGCCGGTTGCTCTGCCGGTAGACGCGGCACAGGGCGATGGCGATCTCGATCCGGCGCTCGGCGGGGACGTCCTCGCCCTGCAGCCGCTGCAGGATGGCGATCGCCTCGTCGCTGTCGCCGCACGCCTCCGTGGCGAGGGCCAGCCCGAATTCGGTGTCTTGACGAAGCTCGGTCAGACCTGTCAGGTTGTTGTCCGCGAGCAGCTCGGTGAAGCGGTTGCGGGCCTCGGCGACCTCGCCGTTCTCCAGCGCGATCCGGGCGTAGCCGAGCGAGAGTTCGATGTCCTCCATCTGCTCGGCCGTCACACCGTTGATCAGATAGGAGAGCGAGCAGTCCAGTTTCTGGGCCAGCAGCTCCAGGACCGCCGGCGTGGGAGTACGCTTGCCACTCTCGATCAAGGAGACGTAACTGTCAGACAACTCGGGGTGCGCGAGCTGTGCCTGCGAGAGGCCGCGCTGCCGCCGCACCGTCTTGATACGGAGTCCGACTAGGTCAGATGTGGTCACGGTCGTCGCTCCCTGAAATGATAAGTTCCAAGCAAGTCCCGTAGATCCGCGAGGGAGATCCTCATGCGCACGCGCCTCACGATGTCCGCACTTGTTGCCTTGCTCGGGGCCGTGGTGGCCGTTGCAGGCAATAGTACGGTCGCGAATGCGGAAACGTCTGCCCCCGCAGCAGTCTCCGCCGTCTCTCTCGCCGTCCTCGGCGACGCCTATTGTTGCTGAGCACGCGGGTGAGACCGGCGGCGGGGCCGCCATGTCAGGTGAGAGCCATCTCCTGCGTGTCACACCCCCGTCGCCGCTGCCCTCGTTCTCTCCGCTTCTCCGCGCATCACCCGTAGAAGTCTCCGCGCATTCCCCGTAGGCGAGCAGCCTAGGCGGGGCATCTACATTTCCTCTAGACGTCGCCACGTCGGCCCGATCGGCCCTGCTCCCTCACCGTGATCCGGTCTACGCCGCCGTGGTCAGCTCCACGGGTGGGAGAGTCCGTTGGCCGAGGGCGTCATCGTCCGGCTCCTGGGGCCGGTCACCGCCGCGCGCGACGGCAAGGAGATCGATCTCGGTCCACCCCGCCGGCAGGCGCTGACGGCGATCCTCGCCGCGTGGCCGGGGCGCGTGGTGCCGATTCCGCGCATCATCGACGGCATCTGGGGCGACGACCCGCCCAAGACGGCCGAGCAGAGCGTCTACACCTACGTGGCCGGGCTCAGGAACGCGCTGGAGCCGTCCCGGGGGCGGCGCGAGCCCTCGAAGCTGGTCGTCGGCGCCGCCGGGGGCTACCGGCTCCGCCTCGACGGCTCCCGGGTGGACGCCATCGCCTTCACCGAGCGGCTCGACCACGCGCGCCGCGCCGTCCTGCGGGGCGACCACGCGGGCGCCCTGCCCGACCTCGAAGAGGCCCTCGCCCTGTGGCACGGCGAAGCGCTGCCCGGGGTTCCCGGGCCCTTCGCCGAGAGCGAGCGCGCCCGGCTGACCGAGGCGCGGCTCGCCGCGCAGGAATACCGCGCCGAGGCGTTGCTCGGGCTCGACAGGCCGCAGGACGCGCTGGCCCCGCTGCGGGCCATGACCTACCGCCATCCCCTCCGCGAACGGCCGCGCGAGCTGCTGATGCTCGCCCTGGTGCGGTGCGGCAGGCGCGCCGAGGCCCTGGTGGTCTACGAGGAGAGCCGGCGGCTGCTCCGCGAGGAGCTGGGCGTGGACCCGGGAGAGGCGCTGCGCCGTTCACACCGGCTGGCGCTGGCGGCCGGGCCCCGCGAGCGGCCCGGTGACGGGCCGCCCCCGCTGCCCCGCCAGTTGCCCCGCGACCTGGCCGGGTTCGTGGGCAGGACCCAGGAGGTCATCCGGCTCAAAGGGCTGCTGGCGCCGTGGGACGACACCGAGCCGAACCCTCTCGTGGTCATCTCCGGGCCGCCGGGCGTGGGCAAGTCGGCGCTGGCGGTGCGGATCGGCAACCTCGTCAAGGACCGCTACCCCGACGGCCAGCTCTACGTGAACCTGCGCGGAGCCACGGTCGGGCTGCCGGGCCTCGACCCGCTGGACGTGCTGGGCAGGTTCCTGCGCGCGTTCGGCATCGACGGCGACGCCATCCCCGGCGACGTGGACGAGGCCGCGGCGCTGTGGCGCAGCACGCTGTCCGGCAGGCGGACGCTGATCCTCCTGGACGACGCCGCCGGGCTCGGGCAGATCCTGCCGCTGTTACCGGCTCCGCGCGGCACCGCGATCGTGGTGACCAGCCGCGAGACGCTCGCCGCCGGCGACGACTGCGTCCAGCTCCACCTGCCTCGCCTGTCCCTCCCGGAGTCCGTCACGGTGCTGGCCAAGCTGGCCGGGGCCGAGCGGATGGCGGCGGACCCCGAGGAGACGGCCGGTCTGGTGCGGCTCTGCGACGGCCTGCCGCTCGCGCTGCGCATCGCGGGCGCGCGCCTGGCCGACCGCCCCGCCTGGAGCGTGTCGGCGCTGACCGGCCGGCTGCGCGACGAGCGCCGCAGGCTGCACGAGCTGGAGGCGGGCGAGCTGGCGGTACGGGCGAGCCTGGCGTCGAGCTGGAGCGCCCTGGCCGGCAGCGCCAGGCCGATCGACCGGGTCGCCGCCCGCGCTCTGGGTCTGCTCGGCCTGCTGCACCTGCACGACGTGACGGCGGAGGTGGCGGCGGCGCTGCTCGGCACCGGCGCCGACGAGGCCGAGCGGGCGCTGGAACGGCTGGTGGACGCCCACCTGCTGGAACACCTCGCGGGCCCGGGCCGCTACCAGCTCCACGACCTGGTCCGGCTGTTCGCGGCCGAGATGGCGCCGGGCGACGCCGCCGGGCCGCTCGCCCGGGCGCTGAGCTTCTACATCGCCTCCGCGCGGCTGGCCGTCACCACCATGGACCCGCACCGGGTGCAGGCCGAGGGTCCCGAGGTCGACGCCGTGCCGCACGCCGTCGGCGGACCGGACGAGGCGATCGCCTGGCTGGCCGGCGAGGAGACCAACCTGGTGGCGGCGGCCGGGCAGGCCATGGCCGGCCCTGACTCCGGGCTGGCCGCGCTGGGGGTGGCGCTGTGCTTCTCGCTGTTCTGGTATCAGCAGTACGCGCACGAGCCCGTGCCTCTGATCGCGCTGAACCGGCGGGCGCTGGACGTCTGCGAGCGGCTGGGCGACCGGCTCGGCGCCTATCACGCGCACGGGCACGTCGCCTGCGGCCTGGCCCTGCAGGGCAAGGCGGAGGCCATGGGCCATCTGGAGGCGCAGCTCATCCTGGCCAGGGAGCTGGGCGACCGGTTCAGCGAGCAGCGCACGCTGGGCAACCTGGCCAACCTGTCGGTCGAGCGGGGGCTGCACGAGCAGGCGCTCGGCTACGCCGGCCGGCAGCTCGCGCTGGCGCGGCGGATCGGCGCGGACGTGGGCGTGCGTTACGCGCTGATGATGAGAGGGCTGGCCTGCCAGAAGCTCGGCCGCCCGGCGGAGGCGCGGGGGCCTCTGGAAGAGGCGCTCGCCGCCGCCGAGAGCATCGGCGACACCGGTCACGAGATGAACATGCGCCGGATACTCGGTGAGCTCTGCCTCGACGAGGGCAAGCCGGGCGAGGCCGCGGACCACCTGGAGCGGGCGCTGGCGGCGAGCCGGGCCCATCGCAACCGGCTCGGCGAGCTGGAGTGCCTCGTCCTGCTGTCCCGGGCGCGCCGGGAGCTGGGCGACGCACACGCGGCCCTGCCGCACATCGCCGAGGCGATGCCGCTGGCGGCGGAGCTGGAGAACGCCAAGTGGCGGATCGAGACGGAGAACGAGCAGCGGATCGTGCACGAGCTGGTCGGCGTCCCCACCGTGCGCGTGTGACGGCCGGTCATCTCGCCCTGAGCGCGAGGAAGAGGTCGACCCGGTCGGCCATCGTCGACAGGTCCCTGCCGGTCAGCTCCTCCACCCGCTTGATCCGGTAGCGCACGGTGTTGACGTGCACGTGCATCCGCTCGGCGCACGCGTTCCAGGACCCGGCGCAGTCGAGGAAGGTGGCGAGCGTGCGCACCAGCTCCGACTGGTGGCCGGTGTCGTAGTCGAGCAGCGGGGCGAGCAGCCGCCCGGCGAACGACCTGCGCACGTCGCCGGGGACGGTGGCCAGCAGCAGCGCGTGCGTGTAGATCTCGTCGGACGTCACCACCCCGCCGTCGCGGGCCTCGGCCAGTCGTCTGGCGTGACCGGCCTCCTCGACGCCGCCTCGGAGTGCGGCCGCGCCGGTGAGTGCGCCGCTCAGGCCGAGACAGACGCGGGCGTCCGGCAGCGCCGACAGGATCGCGGCCCCGGCGCGCAGGCGGGCGGCCAGATCGGCGACGTCCCCGCCGCGCAGCGGCACCACCGCCACCGCCCCGTCGGCGCCCGGCGGTGCGACGATCTCCCGGCCCAGCAACTCCTCCAGCACCTGCCCCCCGAGCACCCCCGGGCCGTGCTCGCGGGGCGCACCGTGCCCAGCGGAGCGGGCGCCCCCGGCCACGCCGGGCTCGCCGTGACCGGACACCGCGTCCGGCCGGGCGAAGCCGGGCGCCACGTCCGGCCGGGCGAAGCCGGACACCGCGTCCGGCCGGGCGAAGCCGGGCGCAGGGCCGGGGTGGGTGACGGTGGCGTTGACGATCGCGTACGGTTCGGCGGTGTCCAGGCCGGAGGTGCGGAAGCGGGCGTTCAGCTCCGCGGCGTCGGCGCCGGCGAGGGCGGCGGCCAGGAGTTCGCCGGCGAGCCGCCGTTCCACCCGCCGCCCCTCCTCCATGCGGCTGCGTTCCAGCGCCACGCAGGCCGCCAGCTCGTAGCCCAGGTCGGCCCGATCGAGCAGGTCGCCGTCGCAGGCGAGCATCCAGCCGCCCGCCCGGTGGCCGCGCCCGACGCCGAACAGCGTGTGGCCGCCGGCCAGGCACGGCAGCCGGGTCGCGGTCAGGTAGGCGCGCGCCAGGCCGGCGGGGTCGTCCGGCGCGCCGACGATGACCTCGCCGGCGGCGGACACGACCGCCCCGGTGACGCCCAGCTCGGCGGCGGTCAGCGCGAACAGCTCGGGCAGGTCGGCGCCCTCGGCCACGGCGGCGACGAGCCTGCGGTGGCGGCCGAGCGCCTCGCGCGCGTCGCCCGTCAGGCGGTGCCCGGCCTGCTCGGCCAGGGTGCGGAAGGACACCTCGGTGGGCACCTCCAGCAGCGGCAGCCCGGCCCGCTCGCACGCCGTCACGAGGTCGGCGGGGATGTGGCCGAGCCACGCCTGCCCGGCGCCGAGCCCGGCCACCCCCGCCTCGACCAGCGCGGCCACGAACCGGGCCGAGTCCTCCGGCCCCTGGCGCCACATCAGGCCGGTGAGCACGAGCTCGCCGCCCGACAGGTAGCGCCCCGGCTCCGGCAGGTCGGTGATGTGGACCGAGGTGAACGCGCGGTCCGGGTCTCCGGTGAGCAGCCGGAGACGCGGCTCGCCGACGGCCAGCAGGTCACGTATCCGCATTTGGAGGAATATACAAGCCCGCCGGTGGCCGCGCTTACCCCGATTTCACCTGGCGCGCATACCGCCCGCACCGGGCCGGTGCTCTACTCGAAGGATGACGGAGACGGCGAGTTCGCTGCGGCTGGGCGTCGGCGAGAGCGCGCGGCGGCCGGACGCGGTGCTCAAGGTGACGGGCGAGTTCGCCTACGCCTCTGACCTGTGGCTCGAAGGCATGGTGTGGGGGGCGACGCTGCGCAGCCCGCACCCGTCGGCGTGGATCAGGTCCATCGACGTGGGACCGGCGCTGGCCGTCCCTGGCGTGCGCGCGGTCATGACGCACGAGGACGTGCCGGGCGAGAAGTTCTACGGGCTGGAGCGCAAGGACCAGCCGGTGCTCGCCGTCGACCAGGTCCGCTACCAGGGCGAGCCGGTGGCGCTGGTGGCCGCCGACCATCCGGAGACCGCGCGGCGGGCGGCGGACGCGATCGTGGTGGACTACGAGGTGCGCGAGGCCGTGACGGACCCGCGCCTGGCGACGGAGCTGGTGCGCCACCAGCCGGTGCGCACGGGCGAGGTGTTCGAGGCCGAGGTCGTGGTCAGCGGCGAGTACGAGGTCGGCATGCAGGACCAGGCGTTCCTCGGCCCGGAGTCGGGGCTGGCGGTGCCTGCCGAGGACGGGGGCGTCGACCTCTACATCGCCACCCAGTGGCTGCACGTGGACCGCGACCAGCTCGCCCCCTGCCTGGGGCTGCCGCCGGAGAAGGTGCGGCTGACGCTGGCCGGGGTCGGGGGCGCGTTCGGCGCCCGCGAGGACCTGTCGATGCAGGTGCACGCGTGCATGCTGGCGCTCCGGCTGAACCGTCCCGTCAAGATCGTGTACGGGCGCGAGGAGTCGTTCTTCGGCCACGTGCACCGCCATCCTGCGCGGATGCGGTACGAGCACGGCGCCACCCGCGACGGCCGGCTCGTCTACGTCAAGGCCGCCATCCTGCTGGACGGCGGCGCCTACTGCTCCTCCTCCCCCGCCGTGGTGGGCAACGCCGCCTCGCTCGGCGTGGGCCCGTACGAGGTGCCGAACGTGCTGGTGGAGGCCACCGGCGTCTACACCAACAACCCGCCGTGCGGCGCGATGCGCGGGTTCGGCGCGGTGCAGGCGTGTTACGCGTACGAGTCGCAGATGGACCGCCTGGCCGAGGCGTGCGGGCTGTCGCCGGTGGAGATCCGGCGGCGCAACGCGGTGTCGCAGGGCTCGGCGCTGATCACCGGGCAAGTGATCGACTCGCCGGCGCCGCTCGCCGACATGCTGCGCGAGCTGGAGTCGTTCCCGCTGCCGCCGCCCGCCGGCGACGACCTGCGCGGGCTGCCGGGCGGCGTGTCGCAGACCACGCACGGCGAGTCGGTGCGGCGCGGCGTCGGGTACGGGGTCGGGATCAAGAACATCTGCTTCTCGGAGGGGTTCGACGACTACTCCACGGCCCGGGTGCGGGCCGAGCTGGTCAACGGCGAGCCGCACGTCACCGTGCACACCGCGGCGGCCGAGGTGGGCCAGGGGCTGGTGACGATCCAGGCCCAGATCGCCCGCACCGAGCTGGGCGTGGAGCACGTGACGGTGGCGACCGCCGACACCTCGGTCGGGTCGGCCGGGTCGTCGTCGGCCTCGCGCCAGTCGTACGTGACGGGCGGCGCGGTGAAGGCGGCCTGCGAGGCGGTACGTGAGCGGTTCGGCGGGCTGCCCGTGCGGGAGGCGCTGGAGAAGTTCGGTCCCGTCGAGGAGACGCGGGAGTTCCGGCACCGGCCGACGTTCCCGCTGGACCCGCTCACCGGGCAGGGCGACTCGCACACCCAGCTCGCGCTCTGCGTGCACCGGGCGGTGGTGGACGTGGACCTGGAGCTGGGCCTGGTCAAGGTGGTCGAGCTGGCGGCCGTGCAGGACGTCGGTCGGATCCTGAACCCGCAGGCGCTGGAGGGCCAGATCCACGGCGGGTCGGCGCAGGGCCTCGGGCTGGCCCTGATGGAGGAGATCCAGGTCAGGGACGGCAGGGTGCTGAACCCGTCCTTCACCGACTACCTGATCCCCACCATTCTCGACATGCCGCCCATGACGATGAAAATCCTGGAAAATCCAGACCCTGCTGCCCCGTACGGATTGCGTGGCGCCGGTGAGCCCCCGACACTCTCCTCCACCCCCGCGATCGCGGCCGCGGTGCGCGCGGCGACCGGCCTGCGGTTGACGCGCGTTCCGATAAGACCCGAAGATATCGCCTTGGCCCACATCGGGGGCTGAACGACCACGGGGAGGACCCTTATGGCTGACGCACGCGAGGCGGCCAAGGCGGAGTTCGAGCGGTTCGACGCCGACGGCGACGGTCTGCTGACGACCGCCGAGATCAGGAAGGCCAACGAGGCCATGGGCGGCCTGGGCGCCTCGGAGGCGGAGATCGAGGCGTTCATCGAGGCCGCCGACCGCGACGGCGACGGCCGGATCGGGCTGGACGAGTTCGCCGCTCTGGTCGGCGGCGGCAGGCACGAGAAGGCATGATCGGTTCCCCCGCCGGGTAGGGCACCGGGCGATCCCCCGCGTCGCTGAAGGGGGATGCCGGTGCTCGACAGGTTCTTCGAGCTGTCCCGGCGGGGGAGCACCGTCGGCCGTGAGGTGCGCGGTGGTGTCACCACGTTCATGGCCATGGCGTACATCATCCTGCTCAACCCGATCATCCTCGCGGGCGCCCACGACGTCACCGGCGCCAAGCTGACCATCGCGCAGCTCACCACGTCGACCGCGCTGACCGCGGCGATCTCGACTCTGCTCATGGGCCTGGTCGGCAACGCGCCGCTGGCGCTGGCCGCGGGCCTGGGGCTGAACGCGGTGGTCGCCTACCAGGCCGCCCCGCACATGACCTGGCCTCAGGCGATGGGCCTGGTCGTGCTGGAAGGCGCGGTCATCATCGTGCTGGCCGTGAGCGGCCTGCGCGCGCTGATCATGAACTCGATCCCGCTGGCGCTCAAGCACGCCATCAGCGTCGGGATCGGGCTGTTCATCGCGCTGATCGGGCTGGTGGACTCCGGTTTCGTGACACGCGGCTCGGGCACGCCGGTGCAGCTCGGCACGACCGGCCACCTGACCGGATGGCCGGTGGCGGTGTTCTGCTTCGGGCTGCTGCTGATGATCGCCCTGTACGCGCGGCGCACGCCGGCGGCGATCCTGATCAGCATCGTGGTGACGGCGATCGTGGCGATCGTGGTGAACTCGGTGGCCACGGTCGACCAGGCCGACTGGGGGGTGGTGGCGCCGCGGGTGCCCGAGTCGGTGGTGTCGGCGCCGGACTTCGGGCTGGTCGGGCAGGTCGACGTGTTCGGCGGGTTCGTCACGGCGGGCGCGCTGACCGCGACCGTGGTGCTGTTCACGCTGGTGCTGTCGGGGTTCTTCGACGCGATGGGCACGATCATCGGCGTCAGCGACGAGGCCGGGCTCGTGGACGAGCGGGGGCGGGTGCCGCGGCTGGGCCGGATCCTCACCGTGGACGGCGTGGCCGCCATGATGGGCGGGGTGTCGAGCTCCTCGGCGAACACGGTGTTCGTGGAGTCGGCCGCGGGCGTCGGCGAGGGCGCGCGGACCGGCCTGGCGAGCCTGGTCACCGGGGCGCTGATGGCGCTGGCGCTGTTGTTCACCCCGCTGGCCGCGGTGGTGCCCGCGGCTGCGGCCGCGCCCGCGCTGGTGTTGGTCGGGGCGCTGATGATGATGCAGAGCAAGAACGTGCCGTGGGACGATCCGGATCTGGCGCTGCCGGCCTTCCTGACGATCGCGCTGATGCCGTTCACGTACTCGATCACCAACGGGGTGGGCGCCGGGGTGATCGTCTACACGCTGATCAAGGCGGCGCGGGGGAAGTTCGGCGAGATCCCGTGGCTGCTGTGGGTGGTGTCGCTGGTGTTCGCGGCCTACTTCGCGATCGACTGGGTGGGCGGGTTCTTCAGTTAGCGCAGGTCGCCGGAGTTGCAGGCGACGCCGTTGCCGTCGACGTCGGCGTACCACGCGTACTCCTCGTGCGTGCCCTTGGTGTAGGGGCCGAAGCCGGCGGCCGTGGCCTCCTGGCAGCTCGCGAACCGCTGGTCGGGGGTCCGGGTCCCGGTGCCCGTCGTCTGGCCGGTCCCGGCCGGGTCGCCGGTGCCGGTCGGATCGCCCGTGCCCGTGGGGTCACCGGTGCCGGCGGGGTCACCGGTCCCGGCGGGGTCACCCGTGCCGGCGGGGTCACCCGTACCGGCCGGATCGGTGGAGGCGGGCGGCGAGGAGGGCGGGGCGGCGTCGCCGAGCACGCGGGTGGCCAGCGCCTCGGCCTCCTGCTGGGTCATCCCCGCGATGCTCAGGCTGTCGCCGTCCATGCCCTGGGTCACGATGGGCGCGGCCAGGACCGTGCGCGGCACCAGCACGACGGCGATCTGCCGCTGGTCGGACACCTGCTCGTCGATGAGGTCGACGAGCTTCTGCTTGTACGCGGGAGCGACCGCGATGCGCACCGAGTAGGTGCCGTCACGACCGCGGACCGCCTCGACGGCCTGCACGGCGTTGACCGTGACGCCGTCCTCCAGCAGGTAGCAGGTGGTCTGCGTGTCGTCGAGCGCCGCCTCCTCGCCGGGGCACGGCGCGGCCTTGGTCTCGCGCACGGGGGCGAAGTGGATCGGCGTGGACAGCCGCTGCGGCGGGGCGCCGCCGAGGAGCGGGGCGTCGGGCGTCCGGGTCATCAGGACGGCGACGGTGCCGAGCACGCCGGCGATGAGCACGATCAGGACGAGCGAGACGATCAATATGACGGTGGTGACCTTGCTGGCCCTCGGCGGCCCCGGATCCGCTGCCTTGGGCGGCTCTTCCGCCTTGTCCATCGTCGACGTCCCCATCCTGACTACGGGCTGCGGTGAGCTTATCGAGGACCGGTCGGTGCCGGGTAATCAGCCGAACATTTCTCGAGTTCGTGTTCAGAAGCCGGGGATGGAGAAAGAATTACGGCAACCGCGCGCCTGCCCGGGAAAGGGAGTGTCCCCATGAAGGTCGGTGTTCCCCGCGAGGTCAAGGACGGCGAGTACCGCGTGGCGCTCACCCCCGCGGGCGCCCACGAGCTCGTACGCCACGGCCACCAGGTGTTCGTCGAGCGGGGCGCGGGCGCCGGCTCGTCGCTCCCCGACGAGGACTTCGAGGCGGTGGGCGCGGCCATCCTGCCGGACGCCGACGAGCTGTGGGCCGGGTGCGAGCTGATACTCAAGGTCAAGGAGCCGGTCCGCGAGGAGTACCACCGGATGCGCAAGGGCCAGGTGCTGTTCACGTACCTGCACCTCGCGGCCTCGCCGGCGTGCACGAAGGCGATGCTCGACGCCGGCGTCACCGGCATCGCGTACGAGACGGTGCAGACGCCCGGCGGCGGGCTGCCGCTGCTCGCCCCGATGTCGGAGGTGGCGGGCAGGCTCGCCCCGCAGGTGGGCGCGTACCATCTGATGCGCTCGCGGGGCGGCAGGGGCGTGCTCATGGGCGGCGTGTCCGGCGTGCGGGCCGCGCACGTGGTGGTCATCGGCGCGGGCGTGTCGGGCATGAACGCGGCCGCGATCGCCCTCGGCATGCAGGCCGAGGTGCTGCTGCTGGACAAGAACGTCGACAAGCTCCGCCAGGCCGACCTGATCTACCAGGGCCACTGCCAGACGGTGGCCTCGAACACGCTGGAGATCGAGCGGGCGGTGCTGGAGGCGGACCTCGTCATCGGCGCCGTGCTGGTGCCCGGGGCCAGGGCGCCGAAGCTGGTGCCGGACGAGCTGGTCGCGCGGATGAAACCGGGCTCGGTGCTGGTCGACATCTCCATCGACCAGGGCGGCTGCTTCGAGGGCTCGCGTCCCACCACGCACGCCGACCCTACCTACCGGGTGCACGACTCCGTCTTCTACTGCGTGGCCAACATGCCGGGCGCGGTGCCGCACACCTCGACGTTCGCGCTGACGAACGTGACGCTCCCGTACGCGCTCGCGATCGCGGACCTCGGCTGGGCCGCGGCGCTGCGCGGGGACCCGGCGCTGGCGCTCGGCCTGAGCACCCACGAGGGCCACCTGACCAGCCGCCCGGTCGCGCAGGCGCACCGCCTGGAGTGGACGCCCCCGCAGGAGGTGCTCAGCTAGCCTCCAGCAGCGCCTTCAGATGCGCGTTGCGCCGCACGATCAGCGCCTCCATGTAGCGCCCCAGCACCACCGCCTCGGCCACCCGCCCGAGGACGCCCAGCGGCGCCGCGAACTCCACCACGTCACGCATGACCGTGCCCCCGCCTCCGTCATCGGCGAAGCGGTGCTCGTGCCGCCACCTCCGGAACGGCCCGGCGACCTGCTCGTCCACGAAGAACACGGGAGCGTCGTAGGCGCTGATCACCGAGGTCATCCGCCACGCGACCCCGAAGTGCCTGGCCCGCCACGTGACCTGGTCGCCGGGGCCCATCCGCCCCGACGTCACCCCGCCCACGGCCCGCTCCCCCGAGCCCGCCATGGACGCCATGTGGGCCTCCACGGACAGCGACTCCTCGAACACCCGGCGGGGAGCCGCCCGGATCAGCGTCACCACGTCGAACCGGATCACCCGCCCATCCTGCAACGCGAAAGGCCCGGCGGTCGAGGCCGGGCCTTTCGGGAGGATCGGGTTACTGCTGGGACTGCGACGGCTGCGGAGAGGCCGTGTCCATCGGGGTCTGGCTCTGGCCCGTGGGCTCCGGCGGGAGGGGGGCCTGGTCGGCGGTGGTGACGATGGCGTCGGGGCCGCCGCAGGTCGCGCCCGGCTCGGGCGTGTCCGCGCCGTTCTGGTAGCGCTTGATGAACGCGCCCAGCTTCGGGTCGTCAGGGCTGTCGAACTTGTGCTGGTGGTTCCAGGTGCTGGCCACGATCGGCGCCGGGAGCCCCTCGAACGGGCTCATCAGCATGTAGTCCTGCTGACCGGTGCTGGTGGCCACGTCCTTCAGCTTCGCGATCTGGTCGGCGGGCAGGTCGGGACGGTAGGTGATCCAGACCGCGCCGTGCTCCAGCGAGTGGACGGCGTGCTCGCTGTGGATGGGCTTGTCGTAGATGTCGCACTGCTGCCAGTAGTTGTTGTGCTCACCGCCCACGGGCGGGGTCTCCTTGTACGCGACCTTGTTCCAGACATGCTGGCCACCGTCGTACTTGACGCTCACCACGGCGTCGAGCGACGTCTCGCGCGCCTGCTTCACCAGGTAGAAGCCCACCACACCGACGAGCAGGACGATGACCAGACCGCCTGTCCCCCACATCAGGAATGCGGTGCGGCGTTCTTTGCGCTGCTGCTCGGCGCGCATCCTCTGCAGATGCTCCCGCCGCGCCTGCGCCTTCTCCTTTGTCATCGTTCCTCCATCGGCGAACCAACAGGGGTCACTTTATGCCCTCCGGGCGTATGCGGAGAATAAGAGCGTTGTAAGCGTCCGATCACGACCCGCGCGTGGCGATGGGTACGCTGGACAACGCCATGGAAAAGCCCGCTCGTAACTCAATGTTCGCCGTCGTCGCCGTGCTGGTGCTCGTCGCGGCGGCGGCGCTGCTCCTCTTCGGCGGCCGGGGCACCCCCGGCGACAACTCCGCCGAGGCCGGTTTCGCCCGCGACATGGCGACCCATCACGCCCAGGCCGTCGACATGTCGTTCACCATCAGGGACAAGAGCCAGTCCCGGGAGATCAGGTCCCTGGCGTTCGACATCATCAACACCCAGGCCAACCAGCGCGGCATGTTCCTGGGCTGGCTGCAGCAGTGGGGCCTGACGCAGGCGACCGACATGCGGTCGATGGCGTGGATGAGCGGCCACGCCCACGCCTCCTCGGCGCGGCCCGGAGATCCGATGCCCGGCATGGCGTCCGCCGAGGAGCTGGCCAAGCTCCGCGAGCTGGAGGGCACCGAGGCCGAGGTGCTGTTCCTGCAGCTGATGATCCGCCATCACGAGGGCGGGGTGGAGATGGCCGAAGGCGTGCTCCGGCTGTCCGGCCGGGACGAGGTGACCGGCATGGCCCGCAAGATCGTCACCGGGCAGCAGGGCGAGATCAAGCTGATGACCGACATGCTCCGCCACCGCGACGCGCAGCCGTTCCCCTCGATCCTCGACTGACCTCTCGCGGGCCCCGCTTCGGGGTACCTGAACACGGCAGGGGACTCGGGTCCGATGAGCGGGGGGCGGGCGGGTGAGCGTTGACGCGGTCGTGGTGGGGTCGGGGCCGAACGGGCTGGTCGCGGCGGTCAAGCTGGCCGAGGCCGGGCGGCGGGTGCTGCTGCTGGAGGCGGCCGACGCGTTCGGCGGCGGGCTGCGGTCGGCGGAGCTGACCCTGCCGGGCCTGGTCCACGACGTGGGCGCGACCGTGATGGCGATGGCGCTGGCCTCCCCCGCCCTGCGCGACCTGAAGCTGAAGGGCGTCGAGTACGCCCACCCGCCGCTGCCCGCCGCCCACCCGCTGGACGACCGTCCCGCCGTGCTCGTGCACCGTGACGCCGGCCGTACCGCGGCGGGGCTGGGACGCGACGCGGCGGCCTGGCGGGCGACGGCGGGAGCGGCGGCGAGAGCCGGGTTCCCGCTGGTGGACCTGCTGCTGCGACCGCTCGGGCCGTGGCCGGCGGGGCTGGCGCGGCCGTCCGCCCTGGTCGCGGCGGCCCGGTTCGGCGCGGCGGCTGCGCTGCCCGCGACGACGCTGGGGCGGCTGGCGTTCCGCACCGTGGAGGGGCGCGCGGTGCTGGCGGGCATGGCCGCGCACTCCCTGCTCGACCTGCGGGCGCCGATCACGAGCGGCTACGGGCTCATGCTCGCGGCCACGGCCCACCTGGTCGGCTGGCCGGTGGTGAAGGGCGGCTCGCAGCGGCTGGCCGACGCCCTGGTGGCGCGGCTGCGCGAGCTGGGCGGCGAGGCGGTGACCGGCCACCGGGTGCGGCGGCTGGCCGAGCTCGACGCGGAGACGGTGGTGCTCGACGTGTCGCCGCGCCAGTTCCTCGGGATGGCCGACCTGCCGCCTGCTTACCGCGACCGGCTGGCCCGGTTCCGCCACGGGCCGGGGGTGTTCAAGCTGGACTGGGCGCTGGACGGGCCGGTGCCGTGGCGCGACCCGGCGGTGGCGGGGGCGGGCACCGTCCATCTGGGCGGCACGATGGAGGAGATCGCGCTGAGCGAGGCGGAGACGGCCGCCGGCCGCCACTCCCCCAGGCCGTACGTGCTGCTGGTGCAGCCGTACGCGGCGGATCCGACGCGGGGCGGGCACACGCTGTGGGCCTACTGTCATGTCCCCAACGGCTCGACCGTGGACATGACAGCCCCGATCGAGGCGCAGATCGAGCGGTACGCGCCGGGCTTCCGCGAGCGGGTGCTGGCCCGTCACGCGATGGGGCCGGCCGAGCTGGAGGCGGCCAACCCCAACCTGGTCGGCGGCGACATCGGCGGCGGGCTGGCGAGCCTGGGCCAGTTCCTGAAGCGGCCGGTGTGGTCGCCCGCGCCCTGGCGCACCCCGCTGCGAGGGGTGTTCCTCTGCTCGGCCTCGACCCCGCCGGGGCCCGGCGTGCACGGGGTGGGCGGCTGGCAGGCCGCCCGCCTCGCGCTCCGCTGACGTGCCGTGGCCGGGCTCAGGCGCCGAGTTCCTCCGCGAGTGCGGCGGCGAAGGCGTCGACGTCGTCCTCGGTGGTGTCCCAGGCGCACATCCAGCGCACCTCGCCGGTGGACTCGTCCCAGGTGTAGAAGCGGAAGCGCTTCTGCAGCCGGGCGATGACGTCCTTCGGCAGGATCGCGAAGACCGCGTTGGCCTCGACCGGGCGCGGCACCTCGACGCCGGGCAGGTCCCTGACGGCCTCGGCGAGCCGCCGTCCCATGGCGTTGGCCCGGCGCGCGTTGCGCAGCCACAGGTCGTCCGTGAGCAGCGCCTCGAACTGCGCCGAGACGAACCGCATCTTGGACGACAGCTGCATGAACGTCTTGCGGATGTAGTCGACGCCGGTCGCCGCCCCGGGGTTGAGCACCACGACCGCTTCCCCGTACAGCAGCCCGATCTTCGTGCCGCCGAAGGAGAGCACGTCGACCCCGGCGTCGGTGGTGAGCGCCCGCAGCGGCACGTCGAGCGCGGCGGCGGCGTTGGTGAGGCGGGAGCCGTCGAGGTGGACGAGCAGGCCGAGGTCGTGCGCGTGCGCGCAGATCGCGGCGATCTCGCCGGGGGTGTAGACGGTGCCGAGCTCGGTGGTGTTGGAGATGGACACCACCTTGGGCTGGGCGCGGTGCACGTCGCCGAACCCCCACGCCTGCCGGTCGATCAGCTCGGGGGTGAGCTTGCCGTCGGGCGTGGGGACGGTCAGCAGCTTGATGCCGCCGGCGACCTCGGGGGCGCCGCCCTCGTCGGTGTTGATGTGGGCGGTCTCGGCGCAGACGACCGCCTCCCAGTGGGCGGTCATCGCGCGCAGCGAGACGACGTTGGCGGCGGTGCCGTTGAAGACCGGCCAGGCCCGCGCCGTGTCGCCGAAGTGTCGCCGGAAGACCTCCTGCAGCGCCTCGGTGTAGACGTCGTCGCCGTAGGAGGTCTGGTGGCCTCCGTTGGCGTCGGCGATGGCCTGGAGGATCTCCGGGTGCACTCCGGCGTAGTTGTCGCTGGCGAAGCCCTTGAGCCGGGGGTCGTGCCGGACGGTCACGTGGTGAGGTCCAATCTGGTGCCGTTGAGCTGGGTGGCGGGCTGGTCGTAGAGGCGGCCGATCGCCTCGGCGAGGTCGCGCACGTCGGTGAACCCGGCGAACGCCGCCTTCGGCTTGGCCGCCCGCATGGCGTCGTTGACCAGGGCCTTGACGACGAGGATGACGGCCGCGGACGAGGTGTCGCGCAGCGCGTCGGCCAGCGAGAGGGTCCACGCCTCGGCGGCGGCCTTGGCCGCGGCGTAGGGGGCGCCCCCGGCGGTGGGTCGCTGGGCGGCCTTCGCGGAGACGATCACGAACCGGCCGTTCGCGCTCTTGCGCAGGAGCGGTTCGAAGGCCAGCGAGACATGCTGGAGAGTGCGGACGAGCAGGTCGTGCAGCGTGTCCCAGTCGGCGAGGTCGATCTCGCCGAAGGTGGACGCGCCGCGCCAGCCGCCGACGAGGTGGACGACGCCGTCGACGTGGCCGTGCTCGGCCTCGATCCGGGCGGCGAGGGCCTCGACGGCGGCGCGGTCGAGCAGGTCGACGTCGTGCTTGTCGACGCCGATCACGGTGTGGCCCTGCTTGGCGAAGTGTTCGCGGACCGCGACGCCGGTGGGGCCGGCGGCCCCCGTGACCAGAATGATCATGCCCTGATCCCCCTCGTCGACTCGACCACATCGGCCAGCTTACGGCGCAGCGCCTCGTAGAACATGCTCAGGGGGAACTCGTCGGGGAGCACCGCGTCCACCTTCGCCTTCTGCTCGGCGGGCAGCGCGTCGACTCCCCTGGCCCAGAGCGAGGACGGGTCGGGCGCGACGTAGGCGCTCACCAGCTCGTGCGCGGCCAGCCAGTGGGCGACCTTGGAGCGGTCGATGCTGTCGCGGTAGAGCTTCTCCACCTCGCCGCGCAGGTCGGCGACGCCGCCGGCGACCCGGTCCCAGTCGACGGACAGGCGGTTGTCGGTCCACCGCACGATGTCGTTGCGGTGCAGGTAGGCGAAGAGCAGCTGGCCGCCGAGCCCGTCGTAGTTGCGCACCCGGGGGCCGGTGATCGGGAACCGGAACAGCCGGTCGAACAGGATCGCGTGCTGGACGTACCGGGCGTGCGGCACGCCCCGCCGCTCCAGCTTGACGGCCTCCCCGAACGCGGTCAGGTCGCAGCGCAGCTCCTCCAGCGCGTACAGCCAGTACGGCATCCGCTGCTTGATCATGAACGGGTCGAACGGCAGGTCGCCGTGGCTGTGGGTGCGGTCGTGCACGAGGTCCCACAGCACGAACGTGTCCTGGGCGAGCCGCTGCGAGGCGAGCAGGCGGGCGGCGTCCGGCGGCAGGTCGAGCTTGAGCGTGTCGACGGCGGCCCTGGACACCCGGCGGAACCGGGCGGACTCGCGGTCGGCGAAGATGCCGCCCCAGGTGAAGCGGGCGGGCGCCTGCCGGACCGCGACCGTCTCGGGGAAGAGCACGGCCGAGTGGGTGTCGTAGCCGGAGGTGAAGTCCTCGAACGCGATCGGCACGAACATGGGGTTGTCGTAGCCGCCGGCCTCCAGCTCGGCCAGCCAGTCCGGCCAGATCGTTCGGATCCAGACGGCCTCCAGGTTGCGGTCGGGGTTGCCGTTCTGGGTGTACATGGGGAACACGACGAGGTGTTCGAGGCCGTCGACGCGCTGGGTGTCGGGGTGGAAGCGGTCGAGCGAGGCGAGGAAGTCGGGCACGCCGAGGTCCTGCCCGGCCCACCGGGCGAGGTCGTCCTGGACGGCTTCGAGGTACGCGGCGTCGTGCGGGAAGTGCGGCGCCAGCTCGCCCACCTTGGCGGCGACGGCGGCGACCAGCTCCTTGGCCCGGCCCTTCTCCTCCGGCACCGATCCGTCCTTGACCTGGAGCGGCCGCAGCTCCTCGACCAGGGCCTTGAGCTCGCCGAACAGCGCGGCCTTGGGACCGGACCCCGCCGCGTCGGCCGGCGCGTCGGCCGGCACGCGGGCGGCCCAGGTGATGACGTTGCCCCACAGCGTGCGGTGGTCGTAGTCGTCGATGGAGTCGTCGCCGAACAGGTCGGAGTCGGCGAACACCACGACCCTGCCCTGCCCGTACGGGAGCGCCACGGCCAGCGGCGCGCCCGCCGGGTCCGCGTCAGGGGAGGTGGCGAACAGGACGGTGGCGTCCTGGGCGGTGGCGTCCTGGGTGGTGAGCACGCCGGAGCGGTAGAAGCAGGCGGCCTTGACCCCGGCGAGCAGCCCGTCGCCGGTGGCGGGCGGGGCGACGACCCAGGAGGCGACGCCGCGGTGGGCGTGGCGCGGGTCGCGCACGGTGGTGTGCTGGACGGTCACGCCGAAGCGGGCGAGCAGCTCGGCCAGGTTGTTGCCGTACTTGTCCTGCTCCTCCTCGGCCAGCACGACGAGCCCGCCGCCCTCGGCGACGAAGTCACGCACGGCGTCCAGCTCCCGCGGGGAGAGCAGCGGGCCGCCCCCGCCGGTGGTGCGCTCCCAGCGCTCGCCCGCCGGATGGGCGATGACCAGCACGTCGTGGTCGCGGAGCGTTCCAGGGTCGAGCGGGCCCTCGGCGTGGGCGGTCACCGTGTGGCCGAGGTGGCGCAGCAGCTCGGCGGCGCGGGCGTAGCTGGAGTCGTCGGGGTGTGCGGGGTTCACGGCCTCGGCGACCTCGCGCCGGATGGTCCACGACTCGCTGTGGGCCTCGTCGAACAGCACCCTGGGGAACGCATGCATGAAATATCTCCTGTCGCTACCGCCTTATGACGAAAAATATACACATACGACCCGAATCCCCCGCCAAACCCTCTCGCATGCTGAGATCAGGCCGCGGTGCCGGGCCGTACCACGCCCGACTCGTACGCGAACACGACCGCCTGCGCCCGGTCGCGCAGGGCCAGCTTCATGAGCACCCGCGCCACGTGCGTCTTGACCGTGGCCTCGCCCACGTACAGCTGCCCGGCGATCTCGGCGTTGGTGAGCCCGCGGGCGAGCAGGCGCAGCACCTCCAGCTCGCGCGGCGTCAGCTCCGACAGCCTGGGCGACGGCGTCGGCTCCGACCGGCCCGCGAACGAGGCGATCACCCGGCTGGTGACGGCCGGGTCGAGCAGCGCGTCACCGGCGTGCACGATGCGGATGGCCTCGATGAGCTGCTCCGGCGGCGACACCTTCAGCAGGAACCCGCTGGTGCCGGCGCGCAGCGCCGCCCACAGGTTCTCGTCGGTGTCGAACGTCGTCAGCGTGATGACCTTCGGCGGCGACGGGGTTTCGAGCAGTTCCCTGGTCGCGCTCAGCCCGTCGAGGCGCGGCATGGAGATGTCCATCAGCACGATGTCCGGCCTGACGCGCCGGGCCACGGCGATGGCCTCACGGCCGTCGGCGGCCTCGCCGACGACCTCCATGCCCGGGTCGCTCTCCACGACCATGCGCAGCCCTGCCCTGACCATCGCCTGGTCGTCCACGATCACGATTTTGATGCCCACAGCTTCCGAAGGGTAAAGGTCGCGGGAGCTCGTGAACAGCCGCCGAACAGGCAGGTCAAGCCGTACGCAAGTCAGGTGCAAGCGGATGGTCAGGAAACCTGCACGCTCTGACGCACCCGCACCTGGGTCTCGTCGTCGCAGCGGTGCTGCGCGCAGAAGTACAGGACCAGGACCGGCTTGGGGCGGTGGGCGATGACGTAGCTGACGAAGCCCAGCTGGTTGCCGCTGTTGCGGTCGCGCAGGGTGCCGTCGTAGCGGGTCGCGTCGCTGTTGCCCGCCCGGTCGGGCACCGGCGCCGTCACCTGGACCTCGCCCGGCAGCAGGCCCTCCATCATGGCCTTCATCTCTTCACGGGAGGCGCCCGGGTCGAGCGTGTCGGACACCTGGACGTACACGCCCACAGCGTTCTCCGGGTCGCCGGTGATGACCTTGTTCACCTGCGACCAGTCGGCGCTGGCGCCGGAGACGAACATCGACTCGAACTCGGCGGCCCGCGGCGAGGCGATCGCGAACAGGTCGGCGTGCGTGCGGGCGGTCCAGCCGGCCGGGTACTCGAAGGTGACCGGGGCGGCGGCGGTGTCCTGGAAACGCGTCCACGACTCGCCGCGCTGCATGAAGACGATCATCACGACCAGCGCCAGCGCGGCGACCGCCGCGGTGAGGGTGGCCGCGACGATGGGCAGCCTGCCGGGGCGGCGTGCGGGGCGCGCGGACACGCCGGTCCCCGGGCCCGTCGCCGGCCCGCTGCTGCCGGGTCCGGTGTGCGGCCCCTCCCCGTAACCGTACGGAGAGCCGGGATGGGGACCGGAGTGCGGGCCGGAACCAGGACCGGGACCGTAGTGCGCGCCCGGACCGGGGCCGACGCCGACAGGCCGCGCGCCCGAATGCGGGCCGGAGTGCGGGCCGGAGTGGGGACCCGAATGGGGACCCGAATGGGGACCCGAGTGCGGGCCGGAGTGGGGACCCGAGTGGGGACCGGAGCCGTAGCCGGTTCCCGGGCCGGTGCGGGGGCCGGTGAAGGCGCCCGAGTCGGCGGGCGAGCCGGTGATCGCCTCGCGCAGCGCCACGATGAACGCCGCGCAGGACGGGAAGCGCTGCTCGGGCGCCTTGGCCAGGGCCCGCATCATCACCCCGTCGACCTCCAGCGGCAGCTCAGGCCGCAGCTGCGTCAGCGGCACCGGCTGCTCGGCCAGGTGCGCCCACAGCAGCGCGATGTCGTTGTCGCGCTGGAACGGCAGCCGCCCCGACAACCCTTCGTACACCACGCACGCCAGGGCGTACTGGTCGGCCCGGCCGTCGATGTGCTCCTTGTTGATCTGCTCGGGCGACATGTAGCGGGGCGTGCCGATGAACTGGTCGGTCTGCGTCAGCCCGGAGATCGACGTGCGGTGCTTGGTGATGCCGAAGTCGGTGAGGTAGACATGGTCGGCGGCCAGCAGGATGTTGGCCGGTTTCACGTCGCGGTGGATCAGGTCGTGCGCGTGCGCGGTGTCGAGGGCGGCGGCCACCTGGGCGAAGATCCTGGTGCCCTGGTCGAGCGGCAGCGGACCCCGGTCGTAGATGAGCCGGCGCAGGTCGAGCCCGTCGACGTAGCGCATCGCGATGTAGAGGACGCCGTCGGCGTCGGCGTTGGCCTCGTAGATGGGGATGATGTTGGGGTGCTCGATGCTGGCGACCGTGCGGGACTCCAGGATGAACCGCTGGCGGAACCGGTCGTCGACGCTCAGCACCGGGTTGAGGATCTTCAGGGCGACGCGGCGGCTCAGCCTCGGGTCCAGCGCCAGGTAGACGACGGCCATGCCGCCCTTGCCGATGATGTCCTCGACGTAGTAGCCGGCCACCTCCTGACCGATGAGCGCCCTGTCGTTCACGTGCATCACGACGTCTCGATGGGCTGGCCACAGTAGCCGCAGAACCGGTGCGCCTGGCCGAGCCGCATGCCGCAGGCCGTGCAGAACTTGACCGAGGACTCCTGCGCGGTCAGCACCTGCTGCTGCTGCGGGACCGCCGTGAACTGCGGCGATCTGCGCACCATGACCGTCTGGTCGGCGCCCTCGTCGTACGCCTGCTGCGGGGGGACGAGCGGCGGGGCCTGCCCGTGGTCGTCGGCCCGGTCTCCGGCCCGGTGGCGCCGCCACAGCAGGAACGCGCCCACGGCCGCGGCGAGGAACAGCACGCTCGCCGCGACGATGAACGGCCACAGCGGCAGGCCGGAGGAGGCCGGCGCGACCGTCCGCTTGGTGCCCTCGTCCTCCGGGCCGCCCCGCTTGGCGAGCGCGACCTTGAGCAGGTCGGCGGCCACCACGTTGCCCGGGTAGAGCTCCAGGACGCGCTGGAAGCCCGGCGCGGCCTCGGTGTAGTACTTGGTGTGGTAGCGGGTCAGCGCCGCCTCGAAGGCGGCGTCGATCGCTCCCCTGCGCGCCGCGATGCCGGCCTTCGACAGGGTCGAGGTGATCTCCCGTACGCCGATCATCTTGGCTTCTTTGCCGCCGCCGATGAGCAGCCCGACGACGTGGCCGTCCTTGTCGCCGATGACGGGGGCGCCGGCCAGGCCGCGGTCGGCCAGGCCGCCCAGCTTGGCGGGCTCGTCGACCTTCTTGTCCGGGTCGCCGAACGGCCGGCCCTTCTCGCCGGCGCCGCCGCCCTTGCCCAGGTGGGCGATCTCGACGGTGGTCTGCACGTCGGGGCCGGGTCGGCCGAGGAAGCCGGCCACGCTGGTGGGCGCGCCCTGCTGGTCGGGCACCTGCTCGGCGAGCGGGGCGGTGGGCATGCCGACGCTGCCGACGGCGCGGGCGACGGGCATCAGCACGGCCGGGGCGTCGGGGCCGGAACCGGCCCGCACCAGCTCGGCCTTGAAGCCGTCGGTGTCGGCGGGCGAGACGTTCGGGAAGATCGTGATGTCGGTGGTGACGTCGATGATGCAGGTCGCGGTGGACCTCTTCGGCGGGTAGCAGTCCTTGAGGTGGCGGTCGAGTATCGGGTCGTCGTCCACCGAGTGGCGCTTGTCGTCCTGCGGGACCTTCACGTCGTGGTGCTCGGCGAACACCTTGTTGGCCGCCCGCACGGCGACGTCCTCGTCGTCGGTCTTGACCACGCTGGTGAGCGTGACGATCGCGCCGTCGGGGTTGACGACGATGCCGGTGCCCTGGCCGATGGGGAAATCGTAGGAACGCTCCACGTGACGCAGCTGGCTGACGTGGTCGAGGAGCGTGATCTCGACGTGGGAGACCGCCTCGACGCGCACCACGGCGGGGGTCACCAGATCGGTGATGCCGCTGGGATGCTCGTGGGCCGTCGCGGGTATGGCGAGCAGGGCGACCGTCACCACGACACCGCCCGCCAGCACTGTGAGACGCGCCATCACCGCTCCCGCACGAAGGGTCAGAACAAGGGTCCCAATCACCTGTCGTAAGTCAATAGATCCGCGTGTGACGAAGCGGTTGCAGTACTTCCCCCGACGCATGAACCCCTCACGAGGCCCTATCGCGCGAAAGCCGGGCGGCGTTACACCTTGTTCAAGATCAACTCAGTTCGGTCCCCGGCTTCCGGTAGCCGGGACGCCACGACACCGCGCCCTGCCTGACGGCGGCGTGGACGGCGCGGGCCAGCCGGGCGCCCCACTCGGAGCGGGGCCCGCAGAACAACTCCTGCGGGCCGGAGTCCGGCACGGCGAGGCAGACCGCGTCCGAGGCGGTGCCGGTGCACGGGTAGCCCGCCTCCAGCAGGGCCTGCGTCTTGGCCTCGGTCATCGTCATGACGGCGTTGACCAGAGCGGCGTCCGTCATCGCCACCGGCAGCGTGGCGACGATGTTGACGGTGCCGACCATCGGGGCCAGCTCCGGGTCGGCCGCGCCTTCGGGGGCCGCCGCCCAGGTCGGGACGCGTAACCCGACCGTGGCCACCGCCTCGGCCCCGCCGTCGGCGGCGCTGGTGTAGCGGTCGACGGAGGCCGCCGTCATCATGCCGACGCCGTCGCCGCCCGGCCCCAGCCCGGCCAGGTGGTCGACCGGGTCCATGCGCGCGTAGCCGGCCACGACCTGGGCGTTCAGCACCCATGTGCGCGGCCCGATGCCGCCGCCGAGCATCGCCGAGGAGATCATCCGCCAGCCCGGCCCGAACTCCCACAGCAGCGAACCGAGCCGGTCGCCGTCCTCGACGCGGTAGCCGAGCTTCACGTCTCTCCCCTGACCAGGTGTACGACGGGCCGCCCGCCGGGGCCCGGCTCGATCATGACACGGGCGTCGAAGTGCTCGCCGACCAGGGCGCCGGTGAGCACCTCGGCCGGCCTGCCCCGCGCCACGGACCGGCCGCCTGCCAGCAGCAGGAGCGTGTCGGCGTACTGGCCGGCCAGGGTCAGGTCGTGCAGCGTGGTGATCACGGTGAGGCCGTCGGCGGTCCTCAGCCGGTCCACCAGCTCCAGCACCTGCTGCTGGTGCCCGAGGTCGAGCGCGGTGGTGGGCTCGTCGAGCAGCAGCACCGGCGCCTGCTGGGCGAGCGCGCGGGCGAGCACCACCCGCTGCCGCTCGCCGCCGGACAGCTCGCCGACCCTGCGGGCGGCGAACCCGGTCAGTCCCAGCCGCGCCAGCACGCCCGCGATGATCTCCCGGTCCCTGCGGCTCTCCCGCCCGAAGTACGGGATGTACGGGGTACGGCCGAGCAGCGCGTAGTCGAAGACCGTCATGTCGGGCGGCAGCGCGGGGGTCTGCGGCGCGTAGGCGACCAGCCTGGCCCGCTCGCGCGGCTTGAGCCCGCTCCCCTTCCGGTCGTCGAGGACCACCTCGCCCCGGTGGGCGAGCACGCCCATGACGGCCTTCAGCAGGGTGGACTTGCCGGCCCCGTTGGGCCCGACGACCGCGAGCCACTCGCCCCGCGACACGTCGACGTCCACCCCGTCGAGCACCTCGCGCCCGCCGAGCCGTACCGACAGCTCCTTGACCCGGATCATGTGGCGGTCCCCCGCGTCATGCGCAGCACGGCCACGAAGAACGGCGCGCCCACGAACATGGTGACGACTCCGATCGGCAGCTCGGCGGGGGCGATGACGGTGCGCGCGAGCAGGTCAGCGAGGACCAGGAACGCGGCGCCGCCGATCAGCGACAGCGGCAGCACGCTGCGGTAGGAGCCGCCGGCCAGCCGGCGCACCGCGTGCGGCACGACGATGCCGACGAATCCGATCAGCCCGCTCACCGCCACCGCCGCGGCCGTGGCCAGGGAGGCGGCCAGCAGCACCACGAACCGGACCCGGGTGGCCCGCACGCCGAGCGCCCCGGCCTCCTCGTCGCCGACGGCCAGCACGTCGAGCATCCGCCCGTGCGCCAGCAGCACCGCCGCGGCGACGACCGCGTACGGCAGCACGAGCCGGACCTGCTCCCAGCCGCCGCCGACGTCGCCCAGGATCCAGGAGTAGACGCGCCGCAGCTCCTCCACCCCGAGCTGCTGCACGAACGTCTGGATCGCGGTGAGGAACGAGGTGACGGCCACCCCGGCCAGCACCAGCGTGGCCGTGCCACCGGTCCGTCCGGCGGCGCTGCCCAGCCCGTAGGCGAGGAACACGCCGCCGACCGCGCCCGCGAACGCCGCGACGGGGGTGGTGAGCGCGGACCCCGGCAGCAGCACGACGGCCACGGTCGTGGTCAGCCCGGCCCCCGCCGCGGCGCCCAGCAGGTACGGGTCGGCCAGCGGGTTGCGGAAGACGCCCTGGTAGCCGGCCCCGGCCATGGCCAGCAGCCCGCCGACCACGGCCGCCAGCAGCACCCTGGGCAGCCGCAGCTCGTACAGCAGCCCCTGCTCGACGGGCGTCAGCCCGGCGTCGGCCGACACGAACGGCAGCCAGTCGGCCACCTGGAGGACGACCTGCCAGGGCGCGATGTCGGCGGCGCCGCCCAGCAGGCCGGCGATCATGACGACGGCCAGCAGCGCCAGCGCCCCGGCCAGCCACACCGGCCGGGCTCTGGCGGGCTTGACGTGCGCCACCGGGTCCCGCCCTTCGGTCCTCCCGGTGGCCTGCTCGGCGAGCACTATTCGGAGGCCGCCTTCGCGACCGCGTCACCGACGGTCCGCGCCAGGTCGGCGACGCGCGGCCCCCAGCGGGAGGCGATGTCGTCGTCGAGCTCGATCACCAGGTCGTTCTTGACGGCGGACAGGTTCTTCCAGCCGGGCCGCTTGGCGAGCGCCTCCTTGTTCTGCTGGCAGCACTTCACGTCCGCCAGGAAGATCAGGTCGGGGTCGGCCTGGGCGATGAACTCGGTGGACAGCTTGGGGTAGCCGCCCGCCGCGTCCGGGGCCTTGTCGGCGATGTTGGTGAGGCCGAAGATGGCGTAGATCTGGCCGATGAAGTTCGTGGACGTGGCCGCGTACGGGGTCTGGTCGAGCTCGTGGTAGTAGGTCAGGCCCTTGCCCTTGGGGGCGTCGGCGGCGAGCTGGTCCAGGGTGGTCCGCATGGTGGTGACCACCTCCTCGGCCTTCTCCAGGTTGCCTGTGGCCGCGCCGAGGTCGGTGATCTCGTCGTACGCCTCGTCGAGGGTCTTGGCGGACGGCTCCCACAGCACGGGGACGTTCAGCTTGGCCAGCCCGGCGATCACCTGGTCCATGTCGTCGGAGACCACGACCAGGTCGGGCTTCTGGGCGACGATGGCCTCGACGTTCGGCTTGAAGCCCGACAGGTCGGTCCTGGGGGCCTCGGGCGGGTAGTTCGACTGGTCGTCGACGGCGATCACCTGGGGGCCGGCGCCGATGGCGAACAGCGTCTCGGTGTGGGCGGCCGACAGGGAGACGATCCGCTCCGGCTTCTTCTCGATGGTGATCTCGCCGTTGGCGGCCTCCACCGTCACGGGGAAGCCGGCGCCGGCCTGGCTGGAGGAGGGCTGGCTGGTGGCGGGGGCGGAGGTGGCTGTCGTGCCGGTCTGGCCGCATGCGGCCAGGACGAGCGTTCCCAGCAGCGCGCCCGCGAGCGCCTTGCGTACGGGCCTCACGAGTAGTCCTTTCACACTGTCGGAACCGAGAGACCCGCGATGAGCGACGGATCACCCTTTTCCACGAGGGTTGATGACGTCACGCAGAGGCAGGCGACCTGGCTATGACAGTTGCGGGACAGCGCCGGACTCGCACCGGACTTCGCTGCAGCACTGCGCGTCGGACAAACGCTATCAATCCTCCTGGAGGCGCCCGCGTCAAGGGGTACGGAGCTGTGATTCCGCTTCTTCGAGCACCTCCTGGACGCGGAGGCCGCGGGCGGCGTCGAGCGGGTGGCCGCCGCCCTGCCGCACCGTCCTGGCGAACTCCTCGGCCACCCGGGGCAACGCGTCGCCGCCGCCGGACGCCAGCACCGCGACGCCCTTCCCGCCGTACACGGCCACGCTCGCGGGCGGCAGGTCTCCGACGGCGGCCTGGCTCAGCGACACCTCGCTGACCGCGCCGCCCTCGTGCTCCAGCAGCAGCCCCGCCCAGCGCAGCGGGTCGCCGTGCGCGCGCACCCCGGTGATCCGGCCGAGCGCGGCGTCCATCAGGTCCACCATGTGCGGCCCCGCGTCGAGCAGCGCCCCGCGTTCCAGCCGCCACGGGGTGGCGAACGGGTGGTCGCCGACGAGGGAGCCGGAGATGTTGGCGGCGTGCCCGCCGAACGGCTCGATCTCCCGGCACCGGTCCAGGAAGGCCCGGGTGCCGGCCGCGTACCGCAGGGTGAGCACCATCTGGCTCGGCACGCCCGACTCGGCGACCGCGTCGGCGACCCGCCGCGCGCTCTCCAGGGAGTCGCCGAGCGGCTTCTCCAGCAGCAGCGCCTTGCCCGCCCGCGCGGCCCGTACCGCCAGCTCGGCCTGGACCGCGGGCGGCACGCAGAACGCGACCGCCTCGCACGCGTCGAACAGTTCCTCCACCCGCTCGAACACGGGCGCGCCGAGCCGCGCGGCCGCCTCGGGCCTGCGCGCCCAGACCCCGGCGAGCCTGGTGTGCGGGCCGGCGGCCAGCATCGGCGCGTGCGCCATCTCCGCCCACGGGCCCGCCCCGACCAGACCGACCGCCACCGGCTCCATCGCGATCCCCTTTCGCACGATCATGAGTCGATTCGTGACCCTACTCGAAGGGCCGCGGTGGAAGGATGCCTTGATGATCACTTCCAGCCGGCCGCTCGCCCGCTATGTCGCGGGCGGCACGGTCCTCCAGATGGCCTTGTGGGCCGACGCGAGCCTGGTCGGTGTCACCCTCATGTTCCTGGGCGAGGGAGGCTTCCAATCCCTGGGGCTGGTGATCCTGCCGGCCGGGCTGCTGGCGTTCCTGCTGCCGGTGCCGATGGGGGTGCTCGTGGACCGGGCGGCACGCCGGTCGGCGCTGGTCTGGTCGGGGGTGGCGGGGGCGGTCGCGCTCGGCTCGCTCGCGGTCGCCGCACTGGCCGGCGCCGTCACGACGGCTCACGTCACGCTGGCGATCGGGGCCGTCACCCTGGTGGCCGTCACGGGCGCGCTGGCGCTGGAGGCCTATCTGCCGGCGGTGACCGGGCGGCACCGGTTCGTCCCGGTCAACGCGTGGCTGTACGGGATCGCGTCGGTGGGGACGTTCGGCTTCGCCGTCACCACGGGGCTGCCGTCCACGGCGGCCGTCGTGGTCGTGCTCGTGGTGCCGGCGGTGGGGTTCGCGGTCTCGGCGCTGCTGTTCCGGTACGTGGACGTGCCCGAGGATCCGGCGCCGCCGAGGGAGGGGGTATGGCCGGAGGCGGTGGCCGGGGTGCGGTTCACGCTCCGGCATCCGGTGCTCGCCGCGATCGCCGGCTATCTCGTCGCGCTGGCGGCCCTGGGGCAGCTGATCGACGCCCCGCGGCCGGACGGGCTGGCGGACGGATGGGACCTCGTCACCATGCTCGCGCCGCCCCTGGTGGGCGCGCTGGCCGCGGTCATGCTGCACCGCCGCGTGGGCGCGCTCCGGCTGGCGTGGTTCGCCGTCCTCGCGACCCAGCCCTTCGCGCTCCTGCTCGCGTTCCCGTCCGGGGCCGCCGGATACGTGCTCGGCCAGGCGCTGCCGCTGGCCGGCGCGGCGACGGCGGCGATCGCGCTGCTCAGCCACCGGCAGGCGATCACGCCGCCCCGGCTGCTCGGCCGCTCGGGCGGCACGCTGGTCATGCTCGTCGCCCTGGCGGCGACCGTCGGGTCCGTCCTCGAGACCCTGCTCGCCCTGGCCGGCGCCGGCCGGTCGTGGCTCGCCGTGCCGGCCACCGCGGGGGTGCTGGCGGCGGCGGTCCCGCTCCTCAGGGCGAGCCGGTCCGAGCCTCCCGCCGACGCCGATCAGGGCGCCCCGGCCACCTGAAACCGGGGTGGCGGATGATGGACCCATGGACGAGATGGTGTTGCTCCGCCACGGCGAGACGGAGTGGAGCAGGACGGGCAGGCACACCGGCCGGACCGACGTGCCGCTGACCCCGCGCGGCGAGGAGCAGGCCAAGGCGCTCATCCCGGTGCTCGGGGAGAGCCCGTCCGAGCTGGTCGTGGTCTCGCCCGCGCGGCGCGCCACCCGCACCGCCGACCTGGCCGGCCTCAGCTCGTACGAGGTCGATCCGGACCTGTGGGAGTGGGACTACGGCGGCTACGAGGGCATCACCACCCCCGACATCAGGAAGGACCGGCCCGGCTGGTACCTGTGGCGCGACGGCGTCCCACCGGGCGGCACCCCGGGCGAGAGCGCCGCCGAGGTGGGCGCCCGCGCCGACCGGGTGATCGAGCGGTGCCGGCGGGTCCACGGGCGGGTGGCGGTGGTCGCGCACGGTCATCTGCTGCGCGTGCTCACCGCGCGCTGGCTGCGCCTGCCCCCGGCGGACGGCCGGCTATTCAAGCTGGACACCGGCACGTACTCGCGGCTGGCCTTCGAGCACGGCGAACCGGTGATCAGAACCTGGAACGCGCCGGTCGGCGGGGTCTGACCAGCACCGGCTCAGGCTTGCGCCTGGCCAGGCTGCGGGCCGCGCCCGGTCAGCCACTCCAGGACACTGCGGTGCCCGCGGGTGGCGTCCTCGAAGTGGCCCCAGCGCCAGTAGCGCGGATGGTCCCTGATGCCGGTCACCCAGGTCCGGTACGAGACCGAGCCGCCGGAGGCCGCGGGCGCCACGCCGTAGGTGCGGATCACGACCTTGCCGCCGGGCGCGAACAGCACGTCGTCGGCGATCGGGTAGAGCGTCGTCTGGTCGAGCATGACCCGATCCTGCCCGGAGGAGTCGGTGGGGCCGTTACGCCTCCGGCGCGGCCCGGTTAAGCGGGCCCGCCGGAGGTTAACAGCGCGTTACACCAGCAGGCCGTCGAATTCTCCGTCCTTCACTCCGAGCACCAGAGCCCGGATCTCGTCGCGGGTGTAGATCAGCGCGGGGCCGTCGGGGAAGCGGGAGTTGCGCACCGCTATCCCACCGTCGGGGAGCTTCGCGAGCTCCACGCAGTTGCCCTGCGAGTTGCTGTAGCGGCTCTTGCGCCACGCCACGCCGGACAGATCGCCGGCGGGCATGCCGTTATAGGTCTGATTCATCTACATCTTTCTGAGAAGGCCGCCGATGAGCTCGACGGTGCCCCCCGGCGTGGTGCTCTCCACGCACAGCTGCTCCATGGCCGTGAGGTACGGATCGATGTCCTCGCGCTTGTCCAGGTACAGGGCACCCCAGAGCTGTTCGACGTAGACGACGTCCGACAGGTCGGACTCGGGAAACCGCAAGATGCTGAACGCGCCCCCCTCGGCGGCGTGCATGCCGTATCGGAAAGGCATCACCTGAAGGGTGATGTTGGGCAGGGCCGCCACCTCCAGCAGATGCCGGAGTTGCTCGGCCATGACCTTCCGGCCGCCGATGATCCGCTTGAGCGTCGCCTCGTCGATGACCGCCCACAGGCGCGGCCCGTCGTTCTTGGTGAAGCGCTCCTGCCGTTGCATGCGCAGATGCACACGGCGTTCTATCCGATCGGCTGACATGTCGGGATTGCCGAGCTGGATCACTGATCGTGCGTACGCGGCCGTCTGCAACAGGCCGGGCACGAACTGCACCTCGTACGTACGGATCATGCTCGCGGCCTCTTCCAGCCCCACGTAGGTGGTGAACCAGTTCGGCAGCTCCTGCGAGTAGTTCTGCCACCAGCCGGGGGTGTTGGCCTCTCGGACCATCTCCAGAAGGGCACGGCGTTCGGCGTTGTCGATGACGCCGTACAGCGTGAGCAGGTCCTCCACATCACGTGTCTTGAAACCGACGCGCCCGAGCTCCATACGGCTGATCTTGGACTCGGAGGCACGGATGTGGAATCCGGCCTGATCGCGCGTGAGCCCGCGCTTCTCGCGCAGGCGCCGCAGGCTCGCACCGAGCATGATGCGCCGAACGGTCGAAGCTGAACCGGGCGGATCGATGGACACGTGGTGCTCCTTGGTCGTTTCCTTGTCACACAGTCTGTCACTTCACGGCCGAAAGATCATGGGCCGCGGACAAGATCCCCTTTCCCACTGATTGACCCTTTGAAGGGAAACCGTAGCGCTTGCACACCGTGTCTGCACGTGCATTCGCTCTTGCAAGTGCACGAGAGTTTGCCGCACAATGATCAACGTGCAATCCACCACGGCAGCCGGCCAGTGGACCACGTTCGACTGGTGGCCCCCTGTCGGCTGGTGGCCGGAGGCGGCGCGCGATCTCCTCGAGCCTGGTCCGTCCGCGAGCGCCACCTTCGTGCTCCCTCCCACCGCCTCGTCCGTGCACTGCGCGCGCAGCTACGCCGCCGGGGTGCTGGCCGCGTGGGGCCTGAGCGAGCCGGCCGAGAACATGGAGCTGGTGGTCTCCGAGCTGGCCACGAACGCGCTGCGGCACGGCCTGCGCGCGGACGACCCCTGCGGGCTCGGTCCCGTGCACATGTCGCTGGTGCGCCGCGGCCGCCTGGTGGCCAGCGCCTTCGCCGATCCCGGGTCCTCGGTGCCCGCGCTGAGATACTCTGGGCTCCTGGATACCGGCGGCCTGGGTCTCCACATCGTCGACTCACTGAGCCTTCGCTGGGGCTGGTCCGCGCTCTCGCCCCACGGGAAGATCGTGTGGGCGGTCCTCTCCTGACCGAGAGTGATCTGCACTACCGTGGATGGTCATGGCTCACGGTGAGTTCCACGCGCGACCCCATGAGAGTGCTGACCGATGGACGATCACCTGCTCGGCTGGCTACGAACCCTCGACGAAGACAGGCTCGCCCGCGTCCTGACGCACCGGCCTGACGCCCTCGCCGCGCCGTGGCCGCGGCGGCTCGACACGCTGGCCCAGCGGCTGAGCAACGGCTTCGCCGTCATGGAGGCGCTGCGCGTTCTGCCGCTCCCCTGCCTGCAGCTCGCCGAGGCCTGCCTGGTCCTGACCCGGCCGACCGCCGAGCGGCTCGCCGGGTTCCTCGGGGCGCCGCGCGCCGAGGTGGACCGGTGGCTCGACCACCTCTACGACCACGCGCTGGCCTGTCCCTCTGCCGACGGCGAGATCCACCTGGCCGAGGCCGTGACCCGCTACTGGAGCGCGCCGCTCGGCCTCGGCGAGCCGCTCGACCACTACCTGAACTCGTGGACGATCAGCGGCGACACGCTGCGCACCCTGGCCGGCAACCTGGGCCTGCCCTCCCACGGCGGCAAGCGCCGCACGGTCGCGCGGGTGGGCGAGGCGCTGGCCGACGACGGCCACATGGCCGCGCTGCTGCGCCACGCCCCCGCCGGAGCCGCCGCGCTGCTCGACGAGTTCGCCTGGCACGGCCCCGTACGCGAGGTCGACGGCGGCAGGTTCGTCACCCCCGGCACGCCCGAGAAGTGGGCGGCCGACCACGGCCTGCTCTACCGGCCGAGCTGGAACGTCGCCGAGATGCCCCGCGAGGTGGCGCTCGGCCGGCGCGGCCCCGGCTACCATCCGCCGTTCACGCCGCGGGCGCCCGAGGTGGCCACGATCCCGGTCGACCCCGAGGAGGTCGACCACCTGATGACGCTGGCCGCGCCGCACGTCGTGGAGCGCTGCGCGGCCCTGCTCGACAACACGTCCAAGGCGCCGTTGCCGCTGCTCAAGACCGGCGGCGTGGGCGTGCGCGAGGTCCGCAGGGTCGCCAAGGAGACCGGCTGCGACGAGGACGAGACCCGGCTGCTGCTGGAGATCTGCGCGGTGGCGCGGCTGCTCGCGTGGGACGAGAAGTCCGGCGGCCTGGTGCCGACCGAGCGGTTCGACCGCTGGCGGCTCGACGAGGGCGCCGCCCGGCTGCGGGTGCTGCTGTCGGCCTGGTGGCGCATGGAGCGCTCGTCCCTCCGCAAGATCGACGGACGGTACGGCACGGTCCTGGGCGACGACCAGAGCGGCGCCGCGATGGCCCGCATCCGTCACGCCGTGCTGTCGGCGCTCCTGCGGCTGCCGTCCGCCACGGCCTTCGCCGACCGCGACAGCCTGGTGGCCAACGTGCGCTGGCACGCGCCGCTGGTCGACCGCGAGCTGCTCGACCGGTGCGCCTCCGCGGTGATCGACGAGTCGCGGCTGCTCGGCCTGGTGGCCAACCACGCGCTCACCGACCTCGGCCGGGCGCTGGCCGGGCTGGCGGCCAAGGCGGGCGGCGAGAGCGACGACGCGGCCCCGCTGGTCGAGCACGACCCCGCGCTGGTGGAGGCGTCCACCCGGGCGCTGGCCAGCGTGCGCAGGAGCGCCCTGTTCGGGCCCGACCTGACCGCGGTGGTGACCGGGCCGCCGTCGGCGGAGCTGGCCGAGCTGCTCGACCGGGTGGCCGAACGCGAGTCCCGGGGCGCGGCCTCGGTGTGGCGGTTCACCACCGAGAGCGTGCGCCGCGCCCTCGACCGCGGCTACGACGCCGACGAGCTGCTGGACGAGCTGTCGGGAGTGGGCGCCGTCCCGCAGCCGCTGGAGTACCTCGTGCACGACGTGGCCCGCCGCCACGGCGAGGTGACGGTGACCACGGTCGGCTGCGTGGTGCAGGCCTCCGATCCCGCGCTGCTGGCCGAGATCGCCGCACACCGGCGGCTGTCGCGGCTGGGGCTGCGGCTGCTCGCGCCGACCGTGCTGGTCGCCTCCGCCGACGCCGAGCGCACGCTCGGGGTGCTGCGCGAGGCGGGGTACGCGCCGGTGCCCGTCGCCGACACCGGCGAGATCGCCATCCGCCGCACCCGCGCCGAGGAGCCCCGCAACGGCAGGCTGATCCTGCTGCCGGGCGGGCAGGTGGCCGAGCTGTCCGACGCCCAGCCGTCCGATGAGCCGATGATCGCCGAGCCGGTGCCCGACCCGCACGAGCACGCCCGCCGCCTCATCGCCGAGAGCCGTGAGGCGGGCGAGCGCAACGGCCGCACCTGGGCGGTGATCGGCCGGATGGCGACCAGGCTGCCGACGGCGCAGCAGTCGCTGCTCGGCTTCGTGGTCGACCGGGGCGTGCGGGCGGGCATCACGCTGACCGACGGCCTGACCGCCACCATCAGCCACGGCGAGCTGCGCAACGGGGCGCTCGACGCCTGGTGCGAGGAGGCGGGCGACTACCTGGAGTTCCCCCTCGCCGAGATCGTCGAGGTCAAGGGAGCTTATTAGCCTTCTTCAGGTTGGCCACGAGCTCCTCCAGGAAGTCGGCGTAGCCCTGGTAGCTGAAGGGGGCCTCGGCACGCCACGGGTAGAGCTGGCCGGCCTTGACCGCGGGGAGCTCGGCGAAGGTCGGCTTCTTCATCATCTCCTCGGGCTTCAGCGCCTGCGTGCGGGTGTCGTAGAGGATCACGTCCGCGTCGTAGGTGTCGGCGTTCTCCCAGCTGAGGGTCTGGAAGAAGCCGCCCTCGTCCACCTTGCCCGGCACCACGATGTCGAGGCCGTTGTCCATGAGGTGGCGGATGTCGGCGTACTCGGGCGGGTTGACCACCCACATCTGGTCGGCGCCGCCCGACATCATGAGGATCTTGAGGTCCTTGAGCGCCGCCAGCTCCTTGGTGGCGGCCTCCATGCGGGCCTTGGCCTCGGGCACGCCCGCCATGTCGGCGCCGAGCGACGCGGCCAGCTTCTCGTACGTGCCGATCACCTCGGTGGCGGTCTTGCCGGTGAGCATGACGCCGACCGTGGGGGCGACCTGCTCGATGGTGTCCTTGGACTTCTCGGGCACGTACCAGAGCGTGCCGTTCTCGTACATGCTGCTGACCAGCAGGTCGGGCTGCAGGGCGATGTACTGCTCGACGTTGAACTCGTCCCACACGTTGCCCAGGCCGGTGACCTTGGTGATGTCGACGTTGCCGACCTGCGGGTCCTTGCTGCCGTCCTGGAGCTTGTGCGGGCCGAAGACGCCGACCGGGCGCACGCCGAAGTCCCACAGCGCGGCGGCGGCGCCGACCTGGGCGACCACCTTGGAGGGGGTCTTGTCGAGGTCGACCTTCTTGCCGCGGTCGTCGGTGAACGTCCACGGCTGGGCGGCCGGGGCGGAGGACGCCTCCGGTGCGGCCGCGGTACCGCCCGCGCCGCCGCACGCGGCGAGCGTGACGGCGGCGGCCAGACCCGCCGCCGCGGCGAGGAAACCTCGCCGAGCCATGACCGGTCCCGACATGAGTACTCCCTAAGGTTAGGCTTGCCTTCGTACTGAGGCTTTAGATTAGCCTCGCCTAAGCCAGACCGTAAGGAGAGGGGGGCGGGTGCGCCCGGCCGAGCACACCGAACCTGCCACCGAGGCGGGCGGGGACCCGCCGCCGCGGCGCGGCCGGCAGGTCACGCTCGCCGCGGGGCTGCTGGTGGCGCTCGGGCTGTTAGTCCTCGTGGGCCTCGCCGGCGTGGCGCTGGGCGCGCGGGCGATGCCGCTGACGGCCGCCTTCGACGCGTTCCTCGCCCCCGACGGCTCCAGCGACCACACGGTCATCAGGGAGCTCCGGGTGCCGCGCACGCTGCTCGGCATCGGCGTCGGCGCGGCGCTCGGGCTGGCCGGGGCGCTCATGCAGAGCCTGACCCGCAACCCGCTGGCCGACCCGGGCATCCTCGGCATCAACGAGGGCGCCGCGCTGGGGGTCACGCTCGCGCTCGGGCTGTTCGGGCTCACGGACCCGACCGTCTACGTGTGGTTCGCGTTCGCGGGCGCCGCCGGGGCCTCGCTGGTGGTCTACTCGCTCGGCGCGGCGGGCCGCACCGGAGGAGGTCCGGTACGGCTCGCGCTGGCGGGCATCGCGGTGGGCATGGTCTTCACCGCCATGTCGTCGGCCATCCTGCGCATCGACTCCCAGACCTATGACCGGATGCGGTTCTGGCTGACCGGCTCGCTGGCGGGGCAGACGGCCGACACGGCGCTGCGGCTGGCGCCTTTCCTGGTGGCCGGGCTGGCGCTGGGGCTGTGCCTGGGCAGGCCGCTCAACATGCTGTCGCTGGGCGACGACGCGGGCCGCGCCCTGGGCGTGGCGGTCGGCCGCACCCGGGCGCTGACGGCGGTGGCGGTGACGCTGCTGTGCGGGGCGGCGACGGCGGCGGCCGGGCCGCTGTGGTTCATCGGGCTGGCGGTGCCGCACGCGGTGCGCGCCGTCGTGGGCCAGGACCAGCGGTGGGTGCTGCCGTACTCGGCGGTGGTGGCGCCGGTGCTGCTGCTCGGCGCCGACATCGTGGGGCGGCTGATCGCCCGGCCGGGCGAGGTGCAGGTCGGCATCATGTGCGCGGCGATCGGCGCGCCGATCTTCATCCTGTTGGCCCGGCGCAGGAGGCTCGCCGCACTATGAACGTCCGCCTGGGCCCCTGGTCGATGCGGCTGGCCCCGCGTTCCCTGGCCGTCACCGCGCTGCTGCTGCTCATCGCGTGCGCGGTGGCGGTGGCGGCGATCTCGACGGGCGAGTTCACCGTGCCGGTGCCGGACATCCTGGCGGCGCTCGCGGGTGAGGGCACGCCGGTCGCCGAGCTGATCGTGAACAAGCTGCGCGCTCCCCGGGTGGCCACCGGGCTGCTGGTGGGGGCCGCGTTCGGGCTCAGCGGCGCCATCTTCCAGAGCCTCACCAGGAACGCGCTCGGCAGCCCCGACTTCATCGGCTTCACCGCCGGCGCCTCGACCGGCGGCATCCTGGCCGTGGTCGCGGGCGGCTCGGCCGCGGTCATCGCCGGCGGCGCGCTGACCGGATGCGTGATCACCGCCGTGCTGGTCTACGCGCTGTCGTACCGGCGCGGCGTGCAGGGCTACCGGCTCGTCCTGGTCGGCATCGGGGCGAACGCGCTGCTCCTGGCGGCCAACTCCTACCTGCTGACGCGGTCCAACATCTACGACGCCGCCACCGCCGCCGCCTGGCTGACCGGCAGCCTGAGCGGGCGCGGCTGGGACCACGCGATCCCGGTCGCCGTCGCGCTGGCGCTGCTGCTGCCGCTCTGCGCGTACGTGGCCAGGCCGCTGCGCATGATCGAGATGGGCGACGACGCCGCCCGCGCCATGGGCATCAGGGTCGAGCCGGTGCGCGCGGTCGCGATCGTGGCGGGCGTGCTGCTCTGCGGGGTGGCGACGGCCGCCGCCGGGCCGGTGATGTTCGTCGCGCTGGCCTCGCCGCAGCTCGCCCGCCGGCTGACCCGCTCACCCGGCGTCACGCTCGCCTCCTCGGCGCTCATGGGCGCCGTGCTGCTGACCGCCTCCGACCTGATCGCCCAGCGCCTGCTGGCCCCCGTCCAGCTGCCCGTCGGCGTGGTGACGGCCGCCATCGGCGGCGCGTACCTGGCCTTCCTGCTGCGAAAGGACCGCTACTGATGACCACCCGCCTCTCGGGAACCGACCTCACCCTCGCCTACGACCAGCGGGTCGTGGCCAGTCAGCTGTCCGTGGCCATCCCCGACCGGTCCTTCACCGTGATCATCGGCCCGAACGCGTGCGGCAAGTCCACCCTGCTGCGCGCCCTGGCCCGGATGCTCAAGCCGAAGCAGGGCGCCGTGCACCTCGACGGCAGCGTCATCACCACGCTGCCGTCGAAGGAGGTCGCGCGGCGGCTCGGGCTGCTGCCGCAGAGCTCGATCGTCCCTGACGGGATCACCGTGGCCGACCTGGTGGCGCGCGGCCGCTACCCGCACCAGCGGCTGATGCGGCAGTGGTCGAAGGCCGACGAGGCGGCCGTGACCGAGGCGATGCGGGCCACGGACGTGACCGGGCTGGCCGACCGGATCGTCGACGAGCTGTCGGGCGGGCAGCGGCAGCGGGTGTGGCTGGCCATGGCGCTGGCCCAGGAGACGCCGATCCTGCTGCTGGACGAGCCGACCACGTTCCTCGACATCTCGCACCAGATCGAGGTGCTCGACCTCTGCGCCGACCTGCACGAGGCGGGCCGGACGATGGTGGCCGTGCTGCACGACCTGAACCAGGCCTGCCGCTACGCCACCCACCTCATCGTCATGCGCGAGGGCAGCGTGCTGGCCGAGGGCGACCCCGCCGAGATCGTCACCCCAGAGCTGGTCGAGCAGGTGTTCGAGCTGCGTTGCGAGATCATCCAGGACCCCCAGTCGGGCACCCCGCTGATCGTCCCCGAGTCCCGCCGCAGGGTCACGTCCCCGGCCTGAGGCCCGCGCCTCAGCCCTGCTAGGGCGCGCAGCGGCGGACCGCCAGGACGGCCAGGGCGCGGATCACCTCCAGGAACTCCGGCACCGCCACCTGCTCGCGGGGCGCGTGCGCGAAGCGCACGTCGCCGGGGCCGTAGTGCAGCGTCGGGATCCCGCTGCCCGCGTACAGCCGCAGGTCGCTCCCGTACGGGGCGGCGGCTTCGGGGAGGGTGGCCCCGCCGGTGTCGGCGACCGCCTGCCTGACCTCGCTGAGCAGCGGGTGACCGGCGGGCAGCCGGCCGCTGGCGAACTGGCCGCCGGGCCAGGTCACCGCCGGCGGGTTCTCCCGCAGCCACGGGTGCGCGGCCGACCGCACCGCCTCCTCGAACGCGGCCCGCGCCGCCGCCGGGTCCTCGTCCAGCCGCACGCCCAGCCGGCCCTCGGCGACCAGCAGGTCCGGCACCGTGCTCGCCCAGTCGCCGGCGTGGACGGTGCCGATCTCGATCGGGTACGGCAGCGGGTTGCCGCCGAACACGGCGGGGACGTCCCTGTTCCGCTCGGCCTCCAGGCGCCTGATCGTCTCGAACACCGGCCAGAACACCTCGATGGCGTTGACCCCCTCCAGCCGGGCGGCGCCGTGCGCGGCCCGGCCGGCGATCTCCAGCCGGAACGTGAGCGCGCCCGCGTTGGCGGTGATCACCTGGCCGCTGGTCGGCTCGGTGATCACGGCCGCCTCGGCGGTGTGCCCCCTGGCCAGGGTGCCGAACGCGCCCAGCCCGCCGTCCTCCTCGCTGACGACGCAGTGCACGGCCAGCGGGCGGGTGAGCCTGATCCCGGCCCGCTGGACGGCCCGCACCACGGCCAGGTTGGCGACCAGGCCCGCCTTCATGTCGCAGGCGCCCCTGCCGTGCAGGACGTCGCCGCTGATCCGGGCGGCGAACGGGTCGTTCCCCTCCCATCTGGCCAGGTCTCCGACGGGCACCACGTCCACATGCCCCTGCAGCGCCAGCGCGGGGACGCCGTCGCCGCCCACCACCCCGACGACCCCGTACCCCTCGCTCCTCGGCGCCTCGGTGCCGGGGAACCCGTCGCGCTCGCGCAGGTCGTCGAGGTCGAGCTTCCACACGTCCACGTCCATGCCGGCCTCGGTCAGCAGGCCGGCGAAGTGATGCTGCAGCTCCGACTCGGCGTCGGTGCCGGTGACGCTGGGAACGCCGACGGTCTCGGCCAGCAGGTTCACGGCCTCGGAGTCGTCGATGGCGTCCAGCACCCTGAGTTCCACGTCGCGCATGCGCACACCTTCTCATGACGGCTCATGACGGGAATGCCAGGAAATCCCGTGAACTCGTACCGGCAGTTGTGGCGATACTCAGGCGTGAAGATCGTGGCGAGTCTGGTGGCGTGGGGTGTGACGGGCGCGGCGGCGGTGTGGGCGGCGCTGCGGCTGTCGGGCTTCGAGCCGGACTGGCCGTGGGTGCCCGCGGTGGCGGTCACCCCGCACGTCGCGGCGGCCGCGGGGGCCGGGCTGGTGCTGGCGGCGGCGCTCAGGAAACGGGCGGCGGCCGCGCTGGCCCTGGCCGCCACGGTGGCCCTGGGCTTCGCCGTGGTACCGAGGAGCCTGGCCGACGGCGGCACGGAGCCGGCCGGGGCGCCGCTGCGGGTGCTGGCGGCCAACCTCATGGTCGGCGTGGCCGACACCGGCGAGCTGATGGCGCTGGTGGCCCGGCTCCGGCCCGACGTGCTGGCGTTGCAGGAGCTGACGCCTGACGCCATGGAGCGGCTGGAGGAAGCCGGGTTGCCCGAGACGTTCCCGTACGCCGTGACCCGGCCCAGGCAGGGAGCCGGCGGCTCGGCCCTGTACGCGCGGCATCCGCTGACCCCCGGCGAGGCGATCGAGCACGGCCGCTTCGGCCAGGTCCGCGCGGTGCTCGCGCACCCGGGCGGGGCGCGGGTGGAGCTGGTCTCCGTGCACCCGTGCGCGCCCAAGAGGTACGGTCGCCAGCCCTGCTGGCGGGCCGGGCTGGAGGCGCTCCCCCGCGCCGGCGGCCCGCTGCGGGTCCTGGCCGGCGACTTCAACGCCACGCTCGACCACCTGCCCATGCGCGAGCTCCTCGCGAGCGGCTACCGGGACGCCGCCGACGTCACCGGCCACGGCCTGCGCACCACCTGGCCGCAGGGCGGCTGGGGCCCGCTCCCGGGAGTCGCCATCGACCACGTCCTGGCGGACTCCCGCATCGGCGTCCGCTCCTTCGGCGTGCACACGCTCAAGGGCACCGACCACCACCCGGTCTCCGCCGTTCTCACCCTTCCCTGAAGTCCGCCGTACGGGCGTGGAGTGATCCTTACCCGGCGGAACGTAAACTTGGCACGTGGAAGAGCCGAAGTTCGAGATTCAGATGCTGCACGATCGGGTGATGATCCGGCTGGAGCGCGACACCGAGGAGCGACGCAGCGGATCGGGCATCGTCATCCCGGCGACGGTGAAGATGGCCAACCGGCTCGCCTGGGGCGAGGTCTGCGGCGTGGGCGCCAACGTGCGCTCGGTCCGGGTCGGCGACAAGGTGCTGCTCAATCCTGAAGACCAGTTCGAGGTGGAGCTGCACGCGCAGACCTATCTCGTGATGCGCGAGCGCGACCTGCACGCGGTGGCCACGCAGGAGACCGACCACGGCACGGGTCTCTATCTCTGAGGCCCCCGCCTCAGGAGAGGACGAACTGCCTGGCCACCTGGATGACGTCCACGCCGAACGTGAGCAGGCTGAGGTAGATGATCAGGCCCATGGCGCAGAGCGTCACGAACGCCACGATGATCCGCACGGTCCAGCCCCGCCGCTTGTACCACTCGGTCCAGGCGTGCAGCATCCGCTTGCCGAACTCCAGCAGCCGGTGCGCCCAGTGAAACTCGGTCGCCAGCACCGCCAGGCCGCCGAACACGACCAGCCAGCCGGGCCCGGGGAACGGCACCATGATCAGGCCGCCGACCACCATGACGGTGCCGATCACGCCGATCACGACCTTGAGGGTGAGCGCGCCGGTGCGCGTGGCCCTGACGCCGTCGAGCCAGCCCTTGGGCCCGCGACGGCGAGGAATGCTGGAGTGACGCGCGGCCTCGTCCTTCATGAGGTCGGCGTCCCCCGTCTCGGATTTCTGCGTCGGCACGGTCCCCCCGGACAGTCGGTGTGGTCACCAGGATACGGGTAGGCCCACAGGCACGAGTGGCCAAATGTGGACTACACCCGGAACGTCCGTCAAACCCGCTGAACGGTAAAATCTGGCGCTAAACCAGGATATATCGGGCTTTTCTCAGCTACTGTAGAGCATGCCCGAGGTTATGCTTCGCACTGTTACCGGCCCCGTCCGCGCGGCCGCGGTGACCGGTGCCGTACTCCCCCACGAACACCTCCGCGCCGACATGCGCTGGGCAGTGGGCATCGACTCCGATCCGTACCGCTGGCTGGACGAGGAGCAGGCCGTCATCGCCGAGCTCCGCGCGCTGCGCACCGGCGACGACCCGCTCGGCCTGGTCGTGGAGCTCACCTCCATCGGCATGGGCCGCGACGCGGCCGCCCTGGCCAGGATCGCCGCCGGCAGCCGCGTGCCGGTGGTCGCCGCCACGGGCCTTTCCACCGGGCCGTTCTCCGGCGCCGCCGACGCCGACGCCGACACGCTCACCGGCCTGCTGATGGCCGACATCCTCGACGGGATGGACGACAGCGGCGTGTTCCCCGGCGTGATCGGCGAGGTCGGCTGCTGGGGCGCGCACCCCACCCCGGCCGAGGAGCGCGCCCTGCGGGCCGCCGCCCGCGCCGCGCTCTCCTCCAGGCTGTCGGTGGCCACCTACGGCCAGGACGGCCTGGCCATGCTGGAACTGCTGATGATCGAGGGCCTGCCCGCCTCCCGGGTGTCCGTGGGCTGCTCGGGCGCCGACCCGGCCGCGGCCCGCAAGATCGCCGAGTCCGGCGCGTACGTGAGCCTGGGCTCGATCGGCGTGGGCGCCGAGCGGGCCGCGGCCGTCGCCCTGGACCTCATCCGCGAGGGCCACGCCGGCCGGCTGCTGCTCAGCAGCGGCGTGAGCCGGGTCGCGCAGCTCGGCAAGTACGGCGGCCCCGGCTACGGGCACCTGTCCGCCGCGGTGCTGCCCAGGCTGCGCGAGGCCGGCGTCGAGGCGGAGACGCTGAGCGCGATCACCCACGACAACCCGCTGCGCTGGCTGACGGACGGGTTGACCTCAAGCTGAGTCGAGGTCTCATGCTGACGTCATGAGACTCACCGAATCCGAGCTGGCTTTCCTGTCCACCCAGCGGCTGGGCCGCCTGGCCACGGTCGCGCCCGGCGGCCAGGTGCAGAACAACCCCGTCGGCTTCTTCGTCGACGCCGAGGCCGGCACGATCGACATCGGCGGCCTCGACCTGGCCGCCACCAAGAAGTTCCGCAACGTACGGGCCGGCAGCACGGTCTCGCTGGTGGTGGACGAGCTGGCCTCGGTCAGCCCGTGGATCGTGCGCGGGGTGGAGATCCGCGGCACCGCCGAGGCGCTCACCGGCGTGCGCCCGCCCAGGCCCGGCATGTCCGACGCGGTCATCCGCGTCAAGCCGGCGAAGGTCATCTCCTGGGGCCTGCCAGACTGAGACCGTGATCTGGGTCGTCAGCGGCCCGCCGGGGGCGGGCAAGTCCACGGTGGCCGCCGCGCTGCTCGCCCGCCTGTCGCCGGTGCCCGCCCTGCTCGACAAGGACACGATGTACGGGGGCCTCGTCGCCGAGGTGCTGGCCGGCTACGGCAGGCCTCATGGGGAACGCGAGGGTTCCTGGTACGACGAGCACGTCAAAAGGCACGAGTACGCCGGCATGACCGCGACCGCCCGGCGGATCCGCGAGCACGGCTGCCCGGTCATGCTCGACGGTCCTTTCACCGGCCAGGTGCACGACGCGGCGCGCTGGCGACGCTGGGTGGCGGAGCTGGGCGGCCCGCCGGTGCGGCTGGTGTGGGTGCGCTCCGACGCCTCGACGCTGCGCGAGCGCCTGGAGGCCAGGGGCCTGCCCAGGGACGCGGGCAAGCTGGCGGCGTTCGACGCGTACCTGACGCGGATCAGGGTGGACGAGCCGCCCGCGGTGCCGCACCTGGAGATCGACAACCGGCGCGGCGCGCCCCCGCTGGGGGCGCAGCTCACCGCGGCGGGTATATCGCCGCGAGCACCCCGGGCAGGCGGGCCACCCACCGGGTGAACCGCCCCTCCTCGAACGCGGCGCCCGGCTCGTTGGCGAGCTGCTGCGACAGCAGGCCGGCGATCAGGCTGGAGCCCAGGGCCTGCCCCTCCTCGCCCGCGGCGTCCGGATGCAGTTCGCCGCGCTCGATGGCGGCCGACGTCAGCGCGGTGAAGTGGTCGTGGACGGCCAGGGCCGGGGCGTACGCCCGCTCCGAGGGCTCGAAGCCGGGCACCGGCCGCCAGAACAGCAGCTGGGCCAGCGCCTGGTTGGCCATCACCCACCGCGCGCCGGCCTCCAGCGAGGCGGCCATCGCGGCCAGGCCCGGCTCCGCGCCCGCGGCGCCCCGCAGCACCGCCTCCAGGTAGGCCCGCTGGCCGCGTTCGAAGAGCGCGTCGTAGACGGCGTGCCGGGACGGGAAGTACTTGTACAGCGACGGCGGCCGGATGCCGAGCCGCCTGGCCACGGCCGACAGGCTCAGCCCGGCCACGCCGTCCTCGGCCATCACCTCCAGGGCGATGGCCAGGATCTCCTCCAGCGTCTCCGCCCGCCGGCGGGCCCTCCGATCGGGAATGTCAGCCATGGCATGTAGCTTAGGCTATAGGTAATAGCTAAAGCTATGGAGGAGAGCCATGTCCCGCGAGATCGTACTCACCGGTCTCCGGCAGAACAACCTGCGCGACGTCTCCCTGCGGCTGCCCAAGGAGCGGCTCATCGTGTTCACCGGCGTGTCCGGCTCCGGCAAGTCGTCGGTGGTGTTCGAGACCATCGCGGCCGAGTCGCAGCGCCAGCTCAACGAGACCTACAGCGCGTTCGTCAGGAACCGGCTGCCCAAGCACGAGCGCCCGCGCGCCGGACGGCTGGAGGGGCTGACCGCCGCGGTGGTCGTCGACCAGCGGCCGGTGGGCGGCAACGCCCGCTCCACGGTCGGCACGATGACCGAGATCCACCCCATGCTGCGGGTGCTGTTCTCGCGGCGCGGCGAGCCCTCGGCGGGCCCGGCGACGGCCTACTCGTTCAACGACCCGGCGGGCATGTGCCCGGAGTGCGCCGGCTTGGGGCGGAAGACGGAGGTCGACGTCGGCCGGCTGGTCGACTTCGACCTGTCGCTGGCCCAGGGAGCGCTGCGGCCGTACGCGGTCGGCGGCTACGTGTGGAGCCTCTACGCGAAGTCGGGGCTGTTCGACCCGGCCAAGCCGCTGCGCGACTACACCGAGCGGGAGCTCGGCCTGCTGCTGCACGGGAGCGGGTTCAAGGTGGAGCGCGACGGCCGCGCCCACGACTACGAGGGCGTGATCACCCGGTTCGACCGCGTCCACCTCCACCGCGACGTGGAGTCGCTCGACCAGGCGGCGCGGGAGGTGGTGCGCGAGCGCGCCTGCCCCGCGTGCGGCGGCCGGCGGCTCAACCCGGCGGCGCTGGCCTCCCGCATCGACGGCCGCAACCTGGCCGACCACTGCGCGATGGAGATCACCGACCTGATCGGCGTGCTGGCGGAGACGGCCGACCCGGTCGCCCGCGCGGCGGTGGAGGCGTTGCGCCGCGTCGAGGCCATCGGGCTCGGCTACCTCAGCCTCGACCGGGAGACGCCGACCCTGTCGGGCGGCGAGGCCCAGCGCCTCAAGACCGTGCGCCACCTGGGCAGCGGCCTCACCGGTCTCACGTACGTCTTCGACGAGCCCAGCGCCGGCCTGCATCCGCGCGACGTGCACCTGCTCGGCGGGCTGCTGCTGCAGTTGCGCGACAAGGGCAACACGGTGCTCGTGGTCGAGCACGACCGCGACGTGATCGCGCTCGCCGACCAGGTGGTCGACCTGGGGCCGGGCGCGGGCGCCGACGGCGGGCGGGTGGTCTACCAGGGTCCGGTGGCCGGGCTCGGCGACACGCCGACCGGCCGCGCGCTGCGGCGGGCGCGCGGGCTCAAGGAGCGGGTACGCGAACCGTCCGGGTGGCTGACGATCGGCGGCGCCCGGACCCACAACCTGGCCGACGTGACGGTCCGGGTGCCGCTGGGCGTGCTGACGGCGGTGACCGGCGTGGCCGGGTCGGGCAAGAGCACGCTGATGACCCGCGAGCTGCCGGCCCGCCACCCCGGCACGGTGCTGGTCGACCAGTCGGCCGTGCACGCCTCGCCCCGTTCGACGCTCGCCACCTACCTGGGGGCGATGGACCGGCTGCGCAAGCTGTTCGCGGCCGCGCACGGGGTGCCGGCCAAGCTGTTCAGCGCCAACTCGGCGGGCGCCTGCCCGGAGTGCGGCGGGCGCGGCGAGATCAGGACCGACCTGGCGTTCATGGACCCGGTGACCCGCGTCTGCGACGCCTGCGGCGGCACCCGCTACAACCGCGAGGCCCTGTCGTACCGCCTGGCCGGGCGCGACATCGCCGGCGTGCTGGCGCTGACCGCAGGCGAGGCCGTGCGCGACTACGACCTGCCGGGCCTCGACCGGCTGGGCGAGCTGGGGCTGGGCCATCTGACCCTGGGGCGTTCGCTGGCCACGCTGTCGGGCGGCGAGCGGCAGCGGCTCAAGCTGGCGCACCGGCTGCACGAGTCTGGTCAGGTGTACGTGTTCGACGAGCCGACCAGGGGCCTGCACCCGGCCGACGTCGACCGGCTGCTGGCGCTGCTCGACCGGCTCGTCGACGGCGGCAACGCGGTGATCGTGGTGGAGCACGACCTCGACGTGGTCAAGCACGCCGACTGGGTGATCGACCTGGGGCCGGAGGCGGGACGGCACGGCGGGCGGGTGGTGTTCGAGGGCACCCCGGCGGCGCTGGCCCAAGCCTCCACCCATACCGCGAAATATCTGGCTAAGTCTCTCGATAGTCCTCGTCCCGCGCGTCGATGATCGCCATGTGCCCCGGCAGGTGCCCGATCGCGAACTCCACGCCGCTGGCCATCACCGCCGCCTGCGGCGTCACCCCGCACGCCCAGAACAGCGGCGTCTCCCCCTCCCGCACCTCCACCGGGTCGCCGAAGTCGGGCCTGCCCAGGTCGCCGATGCCGATCACGGCCGGGTCGCCGGTGTGGACCGGCGCGCCGTGCACCATCGGGTAGCGCCCGCTGACCTCGATCGCGGTGGCCACCAGCGCCTCCGGCACCGGCCGCATCGACACCACGAGCGGCCCGGCCAGCGGCCCCGACGGCTCGCACGGCACGTTCGTCCGGTACATCGGCACGTTCACGCCCTGCTCCAGGTGCCGGATCGGCACGCCCGCGGCCAGCAGCGCCCGCTCGAAGGTGAAGCTGCAGCCGAACAGGAACGGCACCAGGTCCGCCCGCCACTCCGCCACCACCTCACCGGTGTCGGCGACGGCGCGTCCGTCCTGGTAGACGCGGTAGCCGGGCAGGTCGGTGCGCAGGTCGCCGGGGAACAGGCGGGTGCGCACCGCGCCGGGCTCGCCCACGTCGAGCAGCGGGCAGGCCCGCGCGTTGCGGTGCGCGAACAGCAGCAGGTCGTAGGCCAGCTCCTGGGGCACGGCGATCAGATTGGCCTGGGTCCAGCCCCTGCACCAGCCCGCCGTCGGCGTGCGCTCCCCGCCGCGGAAGCGCTCGCGCGCCTGCGCGGGGGTCAGGTCAGCGACGTCCACTCCTCGAGCGTACGCCCGAGTCGCCGGATCAGCGCCAGACGCCGAAGGTGTGCGGCCCGAGCCCGTACCCGTCGGGGGTCGGCAGCACGTACCCCTGGCCGATCAGCCGCTCCAGGCTCTCCCGTACCTCCTCGCCGGGCAGGCCGGTGATGTGCACCAGCTCGTCCATACCGACCCAGCCGTGCTCGACGGCCGGGCCCGCTACGGCCTCGTAGACGTGGATGTCGACGTCGGACAGCGCCTGCACGTCGTGTCGCGGATCCATCAGCGTGCCCTCGCTCCCTCGCGCAGCCGGTTCGGGTCGATCTCGCGCTCCGGATAGCGGCGCAGATATTCGGACTCCATCTCGTTCGTCCGTGAGGTGTGACGGGCGAGCGCGTCGTCGGAGCCGTGCAGGAAGGTGTCGGTGCGGGTGGTGTGCAGTTGCCGCAGCTCGCGCAGCAGGTCCTCGTCGCTCAGCTGGGCCGGGTCGATTCCCATCGTCGTCATGGGCTCCCTCTACCCCAGATGGCGCTCGACAATATCTGTCACATTTCCTGACACATAGGCATTGTTTGGGAGATTAGACCGCCTTACCTTCCCGTTATGGACCTCGAGCTCAGGCACCTCAAGATCGTCCGCGCCGTCGCGGACGCCGGAAGTGTCAGCAAGGCCGCTTCCATGCTCGGGTTGGCCCAGCCCGCCCTCACCGCCCAGCTCAAGCGCATCGAGCGGATGCTCGGCGGCGCGCTCTTCGAGCGCGACCGTCACGGCGCCCGCCCCACCCGGCTGGGCGAGCTGGTGCTCGCCCGCGCCCGGGTACTCCTGCCCGCCGCCAAGGAGCTGCAGGAGGAGGCCGTACGGTTCGCGCACGCCCCCACCTCCGGCTACCGGATAGGCGCCACCAACGGCCCGATACTCGGCGGCCTGGTGCACCGCCTGGCCGCGGAACGCCAGGTAACCACCTACACCAGCTGGTCGGCGCACGAGCTGACCACCATGGTCGAGCTGGGCCGGCTCGACTACGTGCTGACCGGGGCGTGCGGCGACAACGGCACCCCGGCGGGCACCCTGGCCTGGGAGACGATCAGCCTCGACCCGGTCTTCACCCTGCTCTCCGTGGACCACCCGCTGGCCGTGGAGAAGGAGGTGGAGCTCGCCGACCTGGCGGACGAGCAGTGGGCGGTCACGCCGGGGGACGGCTGCTTCAACGACTGCTTCGCGATGGCGTGCGCGCGGGCCGGGTTCACGCCGGGCACCATCTACGAGACCGACGTGGCCACCTGCGTGCACCTGGCGCAGGTGGGCCGCGCGGTGGTGCTCTGCCAGGCCACCCACCAGCCCGCCCCCGGCCTGGTGGTGGTGCCGCTGAAGAACGCGCCGCTGCGCTGGCGTCAGCTCCTCGGCCGCCACCCGGCCGCGCCGGACGCCGCGTGGGTGCTCCTCCAGGCCAAGCAGACACACCGGGAAGCGGTACGGCGCAGCCGCGCCTACCACGACTGGCTGGGCCGCAACCCCGGGTTCGGCACCGCGCCATAACACCGTGATAGGGCCGAACTGGTACTCCTCGGTTTCCGGCCGCCCGCGTACGTTGACGGCACCCCCCAGCCACAGCGAGGAGACACCCCATGCTGCGGACCCCAGCGCTGATCGCCATCTCGATCGGCGCCTTAGTCATGACGGCCACCCCCGCCGTCGCCACCCCCACCACCACGACCACCACCACCGCCACGACCACCGCCACGGCCGAGCCCCCCAAGGGCGTGATCGACGCCATCGAGCGCGACCTCGGCATCAGCGAGAGGCAGGCCGTCGCCCGGATGGCCAACGAGGCCCGCGGCAACCAGGCCGCGCCCGCCCTGGCCAAGCAGCTCGGCGACCGCTACGCCGGCGCCTGGTTCGAAGGGCCGGAGAGCAAGCTGGTCGCGGCCAGCGTCAAGCAGTCGGACGCCGCCGCGATCAAGAGCTCCGGCGCCGAGGCCCGCATCGTGACCCGCACGCTGGCCCAGCTCACCGCCGTCAAGGACGGCCTGGACAAGGCCGCGCCGCCCGACACCGTGCACAGCTGGTCGGTCTCACCCGCCGACAACGCGGTCGTCGTGCAGGCCGCCGACCAGGACGCGGCCCTGGCCTGGGCGAAGAGCGCCGGCGTCGACACCGGCGCGGTCAAGTTCGCCGACTCGGCGGACCGGCCGAAACTCCTGTACGACATCCGCGGCGGCGACGCGTACTACATCTCGTCCTCGCGCTGCTCCGTCGGGTTCGCCGCCCGGCGCGGCACCCAGGTCGGCTTCACCACCGCCGGCCACTGCGGCTCCAACGGCCAGTCCACGACCGGCTACAACCGCGTGGCGCAGGGCACCTTCCAGATCTCGTCGTTCCCCGGCAACGACTACGCCTGGGTCGCGACGAACGCCGACTGGACCGCCCCCGGCGTGGTCAACGGCTACTCGGCCGGCATCCTGCCGGTGCGCGGCGCGTCCGTCACCCAGCCCGGCGGCTCCGTGTGCCGCTCCGGCTCCACCACCCAGTGGCACTGCGGCACCGTACAGGCGCTCAACAGCACCGTGAACTACCCGCAGGGCACCGTCTCCGGACTCACCCGCACCTCCGTCTGCGCCGAGCCCGGCGACTCCGGCGGCGCGTTCATCTCCGGCGACCAGGCCCAGGGCATGACCTCCGGCGGCTCCGGCAACTGCAGCATCGGCGGCACCACGTACTTCCAGCCCATCGGCGAGATCATCTCCGTCGGCGGCCTGACCCTGGTGACCAGCGACGGCGGCGGCGACCCCGACCCGCCCACCGGCTGCCAGGGCTACCAGTCGACCCACACCGGCTCGCTGTCGTCCGGCCAGAACGCCTACCAGCCGAACGGCTCCTACTACCAGACGACGACGTCGGGCACCCACGCCGCCTGCCTGGACGCCCCTGACGGCACCGACTTCGACCTCTACCTCCAGAGGTGGAACGGTTTCTCCTGGAGCACCGTGGCCCAGGGCATCACGCCCGGCGCCGACGAGACGGTGACCTACAACGGCAGCGCCGGCTACTACCGCTACCGCGTGCACGCCTACAGCGGCTCCGGCTCGTACACCCTCGGCTTCAACCGCCCGTAACGTACTCCCACCCGGGACGCCACTGGAACGGGCCCTCAACCAGCTCCTCCAGCGGCGTCCCGCCGAACAGCACCCGCAGGGCCCACCGGTCGGCCGCATCCGCGCCAACGGTGCGGCCCTGCCCTGTTGCCGCCCGCCGATCTCCGCGGTCCGTACGGCGCGGCGCAGGTCCGAGGCGTGGACCACGTCCACGTCCTTCCGCCGTCCCCCAGCTCACGCGCCTGTTCCCGGCCGGCGGCGGACAGCTCGCCGGCTCCATCGCGGTGGCGTGGGTCTCGTAGATCAGCTTCACCGGCAAGCGCGCCACCCCGTCCGCTCTCGGAAGAATGATCGTCCTAGTCTCCCCCGAGAGGGCTCGGCGTGGAATGATGTGCGAGGCATCAGGCGGGGCTGGGGGCGCTCACCATGCTTTAACCTTGTCGATGCGCACAACTCAATCCAGGGGCGGTAGCTCAGCCGGTCAGAGCATCGGACTCATAATCCGTGGGTCGTGGGTTCAAGTCCCACCCGCCCTACCCACTTCACCAGGTACGGAGCACCCTATCCCGCTTCCGCGGGCGGGGGAAGCGGCGGTTGGGAGACCGAGGGGAGACCGCCAGTCGCGGACACTCCCTCTGCCACCGCTCTGCGTGGCACCAGAGCCGCGCTGGCCTCCGCGGCCGCGTGCGCTATCTCCGGGAGCACTGATGTGTAGATATCTGAAGTGATCAATTGACTGGAGTGGCGCAGCATCGACGACGTCCACCGCGCTGTGGAAGCCGGGCCAGCCGCGCAGCGGCGGCACCCCGTCGGCGACCGTCGCCTACGACATCCCGTTCGACGGCTGGCTCGGCCAACCGGACGAGCCTGTCAAGACCACCGTCCGGGAGCTGCTGACCGGCACCACCTACACCAGCACGCACAGCTACGACGACGGGCTCGGCCGCACCCGCGAAGCCCAGACCGCCTCCCCTGCCGGCGG